>DAOUAC010000088.1:0-45650 GCA_034434155.1 Anaerolineaceae bacterium | reverse complement strand
AGTGACCACGCCAGCCGTGAGGAAGCGATGCGTCAGTTCGCCGCCTATTTCGTCAACAATGTTTTTTATCAGGCCTTCCGCGGTGACCGCAGTGCCCTGCGCGGCAAACAGCTCAATCTGCTCAAGAATGCCTGTGAAGCGGTCTACCTGGAAGAAGCCGCCCGCGACCGCGCCGAGCGCGAACAGGTGGAAGCAGAAGAAGACTCAACTGAAATCGAATAAACACACCATTCACATCACGCACATTGGAGGATAACATGCAAACGCTGAATACCGACTGGTTCCCCAAAGCCGTTCCCGGCAAACCGATGGGTTACTATGCACATATCATCATGCTGCGTGTGACCGATTCCTACACGCTGTTCCAGACCGATGGCGAGCTGAACACCGCCCGCGTTCGCGCCGGGCTGCAGGATGCCACACCGCTTACGCGCCTGACGATCTTCAAGCGCAAGCAGTCCACACCCGAGCGCCTGGTGGGGCGCGAACTGCTCCGCCGCTATGGGTTCCTCAGCGGAGATGCGGGCGGAGATAAACAAATTACCGGCACGGACGGTCTGCCAATCTGTGACTACAACGTGCAGTTCTGCACCCTGTGCCCCGACTGCATCAGCTACGGTTTTGCCATCGGCGACAGCGGTTCGGAGAAGTCAAAGGTGATTACCGATACCGCCTTCTCATTGACCAGCTTCGACCAGTCGCACGAGACGTTCACCCTCAACGCGCCGTATGAAGACGGCACCATGACCCGCAACGGGCAGGTCGCCAGCCGCATCAATGAGCAGGATCACGTCCAGCCGCAGGTGATCTTTCCCTCGGTGGTCACCATCCGCGACCTGACCTACCCGCTCTTCCGCTACGTGGTCGAAAATATCCGCCGGGCGCGGCGCTACGGCGCACAGACTACCCGCACCGGGCGGATGGACAACCAAATCGTGGCAATCGTGCTGGCTGACCGGGAGATCTTCTCGAACCTGCGCTTTACCCAACGCCTGTACGACTGCCTGCAGGAAAGCCAGAAGATTAACCCACCCGATCCGGTCGATCCCCAGACGGCCTTCCAGGCGGCCCAGACCATCATCCCCGCATTGCTGGCTGAGGACGGCCTGGGCGCTGATGCGTTCCTGATGGCCGAACCCCTCACCGCTTACCTGCAATCCCTGGCCGCTGAGACGCACAGCGAGGAAGGGATCAAACGCCTGTTAGCCAGCGCCTTCCAAGACAGCCGCGCTTATCATGCAGCCTGGGGTGCCAAGACAGGCGAAAAAGCCGCACGCAAGGGCAAGTAGGAGGCCGTCATGCGCCTCGCTTTGTATCGTTTGACCTTTCACGAAAACCTGTTTTATGCCACGCGCGAGGCAGGCCGCTTGTATGAGACCGGGCGCCACCTGCACAACTATGCCCTGACCTATGCGCTGGGCCTTGCCACTGCGCCTTATTTCCAACCACAGCAGGTCCCGCGCTATGCCGAGGAATTGGGACCGCTCAATCAGCAGAGGGTCTATGTGACCCCGGCCCGCGGCGTGCTCGTGCGCTACCAGTTAAACACCTTCAAGTTTGCCGACAACGCCTATCACGCAAAATCGGAGAAGGGCAGACTCAACCTGCCCAGCTACGGACGCGCCAAAGAGGTGGCAGTCGGCAGCCAGTTTGAATTTGCCGTACTATCTCCTGAGCCGCTGGAACTGCCGCGCTGGGTACGCATGGGCTTATGGCGAAGCAAAGCCCTGGTCGAATGCCTGGGCTCAGCCGAAGCGCGCCCCCTCACCCAGCAGGAACAGGTCGCCAGCCTGCCCATTAATCCGCTGGATACGCCCGGCAGCCTGCTCGTATTTGATTTGATTTCCATGCCGCCATCCAGTTTGGCAGAAAATGCCCGTATAAGGGGAGATTGGTGGTTTGCGGATGTTGGTGGGCGTAAAGTTACACTGCCCGCCGGCATGCAGTATCGCTTTACCTGGGAGCCGCAGCATGCCTGATCTGTATGCCTCGGTCGTTCATCTCATCGCGCTGGAAGGTGGGACCCTGCTTTACGGTGGGGGCCAATACGGGCATGCAGCCTTCCTCAACCTGGTACAGGCGGTTGATCCCGCTCTCTCCACCTGGCTGCATAATGCCGATCAGCGCAAGCCGTTCACCGTGAGCACGGTGGGCGGCTTGCCCGCCCCCACCCGCCCGCGTGATAGTACTGCCGCTGTGCCGGTCCAGGCCGGGCAGACCTGCCATCTGCGGCTGACCCTGCTCGATCCGCGCCTGTTTCATCTGGTGATCGAGCGCCTGTTATTTGGCCCGGCGCGTCCTACCCTGCACCTGGGCGATATTCCCTTCCTGGTCACAGAAGTCCATACCACGCCCGGCAGTCACCCGTGGGCAGGCTGCGCTGAACTGAGCGACTTGCAAGCTCGCCTCGATCAACCGGCTCCCCGCAAAATTGCTTTTGAACTGGCTTCACCTACTGCTTTCGGGTTAGGCGATCAGCGCGTCTCCACCCTGCCCACTGCTGACCTGCTTTTTGCCAATTTAGCCCGGGCCTGGCAGACACTCACCGGCCAAGACACTGCCTCCACCGTCATCCGCTACTGCCAGGAAAAGCTGGCTCCGGGGACATTCAACCTGCAAACCCGGGCGTTTCGCCTGAAAAACAAGGCCCAGCTAGGTGCGGTGGGACAGATCGAGTATGTCTTGATGGATGAAAGTGACGCTCCGCTGGCCCGTGCGCTGAACCTGCTGGCCGATCTGGCCTTCTACTGCGGTATCGGGCGCAAGACGACACAGGGAATGGGCCAGGCCCGCCGCATTCCGCGCGTCTATCTGGAGGACGATTAAGATGGACTACCTGCCGCTCTCGATGCTCAACCAGATCGCTTACTGTGAGCGCCGTTTTTACCTGATGCATGTGCTGGGTGAGATGGAAGTCAACGCTCATGTACTGGAGGGCACGCTGATCCACAACAGCACGCACCAGCCCGGGCAGGAAAAGGACGCGGAGACGCTGGTTCACCGCCAGGTGTATGTCTGGTCGGAACGCTTGGGGCTGGCTGGGTTTGCGGATGTGGTGGAAGAATCACCGCCAGACGGAAGGCTTTATCCCATTGAATATAAAAAGGGGCGCATGGGGCAGTGGATCAGCGATCACGTGCAGTTGTGTGGTCAGGCGCTGTGCCTCGAAGAGCACAGCGGCCAGCCCGTGCCGCGTGGAGCCGTCTTTTACTTCGGTTCGCGGCGGCGGGAAATGGTCGAATTCACCGCTGAACTGCGCGAGCGCACCCTGGCTGCCGTTCAGCGCGCCCGCGAATTGATCGAACAGGGCCGTTTGCCAGATCCCATCGATCACCCGCGCAAATGCCGCGACTGCAGTCTGGAGCCCGTCTGCCTGCCAAATGAAGTGCGGCGGCTGAAAGGCCTCAGCCTACCATGCCGCACGGCTCGCATCCACCAGCCGGGCGACTGACTGCCGTTAGCCAGTTCCATAACACCGTATTGCCGCCGGCGCAGGGAAGCTGCTGGTGTGGTGGAACTGTGCCTGTTGATCAGATCTTGATACACCGGCTCATGATGAGGAACGCAATGACAGCACTTTATGTTACGGAACCTTACTCGCTGGTCAAAAAGGACGGCGACACGCTGCTGATTGATATTCCCGCCAACCGCGAATTGAAGCGCGAAGCGCGCAAAATCCGCATCCCATTGATTAAAGTCGACCAGGTTGTTATCGTCGGCGATAGTACAGTGACGGCCCAGGCACTGGCTTCCCTGCTGGAACAGCATGCGCAGATCACTTTCCTTTCGCCCTACGGGGCCTTTCGCGGGCAGGTCGTGCCGCCCAACTCGCGCAACAGCCTCTTACGGCTGGCCCAATTCCGCGCTCACGATGACCCCGCCCGCGCGCTCTCTCTGGCGAAAGCATTTGTGGCAGGTAAACTGGCCAACCAGCGCACACTGCTGCTGCGGAGCAACCGCAAATTAAACGATGATGCCATCACCCAGGCAGCCGAGGCTCTGCACGGGCTGATTGGTCAGGTAGAAGCACTGGAAAGTGACGGCTCTCCGCCGGCCGATCCCAGCCGCCCGCAAGCCGGCAGTACCTGGGGCAGTCTGCTGGGACTGGAAGGCGGCGGCTCAGCCCGCTACTTTGGTGTATTTGGCCGGTTGCTGCGCGGCGACCCGGCATTGACCTTTGAAGAGCGCAACCGCCGTCCGCCGCGCGACCCGGTCAACGCCCTGCTTTCTTACGGCTATACGCTGTTACTGCACCAGGCAGCCGGTGCACTGCAAACGGTTGGGTTGGATGCTTATGTTGGCTTTTTGCATTCCGCTCAATACAGCAAACCTGCCCTGGCGCTCGACCTGATGGAAGAATTTCGCGCTCCGGTGGTCGATTCGACGGTACTAACCCTGGTTAACAACCACATTCTAAATGGCGGCGACTTCAAAGCTGAATTAGGCGCCTGGCGGCTGACTGACGCCGGGCGGCGCACCTTTCTGGGCAAGTTTGAGGAACGCATGAGCACCGAGATTGTGCACCCGGTTTTTGGGTATAAGGCCACTTACCGCCGCTGTCTGGAACTGCAGGCCCGCTTGATGGCCAAATACCTGCTGGGTGAGATCGATCCCTATCCCCCATTTAAAGTGAGGTAAACATGGCTGGCGCTGTTCCCAAACGTGCCTTCTATCTTGTCGCCTATGATATTCCCTCTGACCGCCGCCGGACCAAGGTCCATAAGGTATTATGTGGGTTTGGTCAATGGACGCAGTACAGTGTATTCGAGCTGTTTCTCACTGATAAACAGTTGGTGGCTCTGCAACATAAGCTGGAAAAGCTGATCAACCCTCAGGAAGACAGCCTGCGCCTGTATCCGCTCTGTGCCGAGTGTCTGAAGGCGGTTGAGACCATTGGCTCTCCAGCTCCTCAGGAGGTTACACATTTTATGGTTTAGCTTCTAGGCCTGCGAGCGGCGCAGCGGGGTGGAAAAACCCGGCTGCCGCTCGCAGCGTACCCCCCCTACATCTACGGGAAATAACCATGAAGGCCGCCATATCTCGACATTCTTTTTTATCTTACACTTCCCAAACCTGCTGCCAGCCGATCGCTCGCGGGCGGCGCTTGGATGGAAAAAAACAGGCCTCTGATCCCCATTACAGCCGGTTTTTCAAAACTCTTAAGCCGATTTTCCTCCACTTTCCCTTGAAAAACCACCCTGAATGGGAGATAATTGAAGTACGCGAGCACGCCGCTTGAATCAAAATCTATCCCATAAAGGGATTGAAACTCGTAGTTGAACTGCCCTGCCTCCCACGCCGCCGGGCTTGAATCAAAATCTATCCCATAAAGGGATTGAAACCCCCCGCCCGACGCGCAGCACGTCCTGGATCACCTGGCTTGAATCAAAATCTATCCCATAAAGGGATTGAAACAACCGGCTCCAACAATCCGCGGACGACCATCTCCGCGCTTGAATCAAAATCTATCCCATAAAGGGATTGAAACAGTCTCGCGCATGGCCGGCTATCGGCCAGTACCACGCTTGAATCAAAATCTATCCCATAAAGGGATTGAAACTCCATCGGACTATGGCGCGGCGCATCTCATCACCAGGCTTGAATCAAAATCTATCCCATAAAGGGATTGAAACCCTGCTGCCAGGCCGCACCTATACCGAAGATGTGAGGCTTGAATCAAAATCTATCCCATAAAGGGATTGAAACCTGCCACGCAGCCCCGGCGCGCCCAGTGGAACCTGGCTTGAATCAAAATCTATCCCATAAAGGGATTGAAACATGCGCTTATCGTTTCCCGGAAATTGCGCCCCACGCTTGAATCAAAATCTATCCCATAAAGGGATTGAAACGGCCTGGCCGCCCTGGACGGGGGCCTGCTGGCCTGGGCTTGAATCAAAATCTATCCCATAAAGGGATTGAAACCACCCGTTCAGCCTCTTCACCAAGTTTAGGCTCTAAGCTTGAATCAAAATCTATCCCATAAAGGGATTGAAACATGCTGTGGGCCTGTACCCGGCTGGCCGCTGTATGCTTGAATCAAAATCTATCCCATAAAGGGATTGAAACCTGGTGCGCGTGGTGGTCGGCATGGGCGTGCTCGTGCTTGAATCAAAATCTATCCCATAAAGGGATTGAAACATGCGGGGAGTAAGCCGCGAAACAGCAGCACCGGTCGCTTGAATCAAAATCTATCCCATAAAGGGATTGAAACACACGTCACCTGGTCGCCGCGGTCGAAGCACACGTGCTTGAATCAAAATCTATCCCATAAAGGGATTGAAACACGGATGATCGGCGCTGCCAAAAAGGATGCCCCCGAGCTTGAATCAAAATCTATCCCATAAAGGGATTGAAACGCCATAAATAGCAGCCCGTACTGGCGGCGCTCCATGCTTGAATCAAAATCTATCCCATAAAGGGATTGAAACCCAACGCCGGGGTATCAGGCTGAGCTCGTGTTGTCGCTTGAATCAAAATCTATCCCATAAAGGGATTGAAACTCGCTCACGTTTGCGGGCCAGCAGCGCCCGCTCGGGCTTGAATCAAAATCTATCCCATAAAGGGATTGAAACAAGATCGGTTCGGCGCCCACTACCAGGCCGTTTAGCTTGAATCAAAATCTATCCCATAAAGGGATTGAAACCTACAGGTCGCATCGTTGTACAACCACACGTGTGGCTTGAATCAAAATCTATCCCATAAAGGGATTGAAACTCGGTTATTGTCTAACTGTCGTAGTATCTGGGCTGATGCTTGAATCAAAATCTATCCCATAAAGGGATTGAAACATCCTGGTAGGGGGAGTTGGGGTCACAAGCACAGCGCTTGAATCAAAATCTATCCCATAAAGGGATTGAAACGTACTCGCTGAATCCTTCGCGCAGTCCGCTCAACCGCTTGAATCAAAATCTATCCCATAAAGGGATTGAAACTGTTTGCCTAGATCGGGGTAGTGCTATCGTGGTGGCTTGAATCAAAATCTATCCCATAAAGGGATTGAAACGAGTACGGCTTGATTTAAATGGTTGGCCCGGGCGGGCTTGAATCAAAATCTATCCCATAAAGGGATTGAAACTAGGCAGCTCCGCACCAACCCCAGTATCAGGCTCAAGCTTGAATCAAAATCTATCCCATAAAGGGATTGAAACGCGCGGCCACGGCGTTACGATATTCCCGGGGTTGGCTTGAATCAAAATCTATCCCATAAAGGGATTGAAACCTCTTCCTCGATTTCCGGTGTCGGAAAGTGGCCCGGCTTGAATCAAAATCTATCCCATAAAGGGATTGAAACTTGGGAGCACTGCCGCCGTGATTTACCCGATCTGTGCTTGAATCAAAATCTATCCCATAAAGGGATTGAAACGTGAGCAGGGGACCACCCCGGCCCTGGACGGCAGACGCTTGAATCAAAATCTATCCCATAAAGGGATTGAAACCTGTTCTTGACCTTCGTACAGCCTGCGCCTACCGACCAGGCTTGAATCAAAATCTATCCCATAAAGGGATTGAAACCTGATGCTGAAAAGTTTCTGCTTGGGCTTCGAAAGTGCTTGAATCAAAATCTATCCCATAAAGGGATTGAAACAGAACGGTGTTTCCGTCGGCATAGAGACCAACGGTAGCTTGAATCAAAATCTATCCCATAAAGGGATTGAAACACCTGGTAGTATGACGGATTACGCGCGTCCGGTTGACTTGAATCAAAATCTATCCCATAAAGGGATTGAGACAAGGAGGACCACCGTCACAGTCCCCCTCGCCGGGGAGCTTGAATCAAAATCTATCCCATAAATAGATAAGTAGACTTTGCCGATTTGCCATTCCTCGTTGATCTTCCGCACCGTCCTGGACCGGTACGGCCCGGCGAAATTCGATCCTTAATTGCCACATAGAGGGTACAATTTGTATTATGAAAAAACACCGCATCTATACCATGAGTTTCGCAAGGGTCTATCCCGAATATATCGCGAAGGCGGAGCGAAAAGGCCGCACGAAAACCGAAGTAGATGAAATTATCCGCTGGCTAACAGGATACAGCCAGGAAGCGTTCGAAGCCCAACTGGAAAAGCAAACAGACGTTGAAACCTTCATTGCAGAAGCCCCACAGCTCAATCCGGCGCGGGTTTTGATCAAGGGCAAGGTTTGCGGCGTCCAGGTGGAAAACATCGAAGACCCCATCATGCGAGAACTACGCTACCTCGATAAGTTAATTGACGAGTTAGCCAGAGGGAAAACCCTGGAGAAGATTTTGCGGCAGTAATCTATCTTTATGGTTCAAGGCCGCAAGACGGCGTTTTTTTGAATCTCATAATAGATAATATTTATCCAAATTCTTGAAATATCAGAACAAATAATCTATACTGATATTGATGTGGCTGACAAACAGCGCGCTTCGATCACCGCTTGAGCAGTCGGCATGCCCAACGCTGCCGATCATCAGCATCAGCCATGAAGGCGATGGTCAAAACGATCACCCTTGTTAACTCAGGAGGAAGGGACTGTGGCAAAAAAACCGGAGTTTCGAAAGTATTTACCCCTGGAGGCGTGGTTCCGCAACCGGCCGATGACCGCCAACCAGATCGAATTAACCTTTGACCAGGTCGAAGCAATTCTGGGCTCCGCTTTGCCAGAATCTGCAGCCAGATTGCAAACCTGGTGGACCAATGTCAAACCCAAGATCCAGAGCCATCGCACAGCCTGGCTCAACAATGGTTGGAGGGTCGTTGAATTTGACCAACAGGCCCGGTGGGTCAAGTTTATCCGCAAGGAAATTTAGCGCATGGCTCGCCTGATTTATTCCGCAATTACGTCACTCGATGGCTACATCGAGGATATGGATGGGAAATTCGACTGGGCGGAACCAGACGAGGAAGTGCACAGCTTCATCAACAACCTGGAACGCCCCGCCGGCACACATCTCTATGGGCGCCGGATGTATGAAATGATGATCGTTTGGGAGACGGACCCTACCTTAGCCGCTCTTGCCCCCGTCTATCGAGACTTTGCGGAGATCTGGCAGGCGGCCGATAAGATCGTCTACTCCACAACGCTGGAGAAGGTATCTACCCGCAAGACGCGGATGGAGCGGGTCTTCGACCCCGAAGCCGTCCGGCAATTGAAAAAGACGGTCCGGCAGGATGTTCTCATCGGCGGGCCAAACCTGGCCGCTCATGCCTTCCAGGCCGGGTTGATTGATGAATGCCAGCTTTTCCTCGCGCCGGTTTCGATAGGCGCCGGCAAACCTGCGCTCCCGAACCACCTCCGCCTGGGGTTAGAGCTGTTGGAAGAACGCCGCTTTCACAACGGCATGGTTTACCTGCGGTATCAGGTCGGGAAAGAAACTCAATGACGAGAAAAATCGTTGTGCTTGAGCATATCTCTCTGGATGGTGTTATCCAGGCCCCAGGCGGGCCAGATGAAGACCCCAGCGGCGGCTTCACGCATGGCGGGTGGATCGCCCCCTATTCTGACCCTGTTCTCGGAACGGCCCTGAGAAGGCAGATGAGCCTGCCGTTCGATCTGTTGTTAGGGCGCAAAACTTTTGAAATTTGGGCGCCGTACTGGCCGCGCCATGCGGATGCCTGGCCTGGCGTCAACGCGGCGACCAAGTACGTCGCTTCGAATACCCTGACGTCCCACGAATGGCGGCCATCCGTGTTCTTAAACGGAGATATCCCAGAAAAAATCGCCAAAATCAAACAACAGCCTGGACCAGACTTGCACGTTTGGGGAAGTGGTCATCTGCTTCAGACGCTGATCAGGCATGATTTGGTTGATGCGTTCTGGCTGATGATCTACCCGGTAACGCTGGGCAGTGGAAAGCGGTTGTTTGCCAATGGTACGCTCCCAATGGCGTTCAGAGTGACGGAAAGCATCGTCACCCCGGTTGGCGTTATTGTCGTAAATTACGAGCGGGCAGGCGCAATCACCACTGGAAGTTTAGCGTCTTCCTAAGCCATTATTGTTGTGCGGCATGCTGGACAACCGCACCTACCCCACAACCCAATCTCTCGAAAAATGGCGTGCTCATCGAACCAAAGCCAGCAGCAAAGCAAAAACATCTCGGTGGAGAAACTGTTTATGTCCGCTGAACCTGAACCAACCATGATAGAACTCTTCCAATATAATCACTGGGCCAATCAAGAACTGATCGCCATCTGCATGGGCTTAAGGGATGAAATGATGACAGCCAGCAGCCCAGGCTCGTATGGATCTATTCTCCAAACATTTGCGCATATTTTGAAAGCAGAGAGCAGTTTTTTGAAGCGGATCCATGGGATTTACCCGGAACCAGATTTCCGTTGGGAAGATCATCCAGGCCTGTCTCAAATGGCGGCATACGAAGCGGCATTGAATAATGCACTGCTGGATACCCTTCAGAATGTCCCAACCACTCAGAATGTGCATGAAGAAGGGAATGGCTGGACATTCGATTATCAGGTGCGGCTGATATTCATGTCTGTGGTTTATCATGGCATTGCCCATCGTACAGACATCACGACCATACTCAACGGCAAAGGTGTCCATCTACCAGAGCTGGATGTCTGGGGCTATGGTTCCGCACACCCCGAGCGGTTTCAATCCAAAATTTCCAAAGTTGGGAAGTGATATCTTTTAGCCTGTCTGGCGTAAGGCCCTAGTTGACGGTAGTATTTCAAATTTTGTGTAAATTGCAGGCTGCGCCCTGCAATTTACACAAAACTCGGTAAACGACCCAGTTGACTTTTGGGTGAGGTAAAGAAGGCGGTGAGATGCGCATGAAAGCAAGTATGAATCATTCCTCAGAAGAAAAATCCGCATCGGAACAGATCAATGCCATCATTCAAAGGCAGAGCGATTGGCGCGGTCAGAAATTAGCCCGGCTGCGCGCTTTGATCCAGCAAGCGGATCCTGGCGTGGTGGAAGAAGTGAAGTGGAAAAAGCCCTCAAGACCGGAAGGCGTCCCCGTTTGGTTTCACAACGGAAACATCTGCATCGCCGATATCCTCAAGAACGCAGTGCGGCTGACCTTCCCCAAAGGTGCTCAGATGAAAGATCCGCAGAAGCTCTTCAATACGCGTCTGGACAGCAGAACGGTTCGTGCCATTGACTTCCACGAAAACGACCCGGTAGATGAGGAAGCGTTAAAAGCACTCATCCTCGAGGCGGTGGGGCTAAACACGGCAAAAGAGCGGGCGCGATGAAGCGAGCGGGCGCGATGAAGCGAGCGGGCGCGATAAAGCGAGCGGGCGCGATAGAGCAAGCGGGCGCGAATAACGCTCCGGTTAAAAACGCAAAATAATGAGATAATTTATATACAAATTGGGGGATTGACAAAACTAATCTTATTTGTTATTATACAAATAAGATTAGTTTTGTGGAGATATCATGAACACCCAATTTCTGAACGTTCCCGAAGGCAAAATTGCCTATGACGTTACCGGCAGCGGCCCGTTGATCGTCTGCGCGCCGGGGATCGGTGACCTGCGCGGCCAATACCGCTTCCTCGCCCCGCAGATGGCGGCGGCGGGCTTCCGCGTGGCAACCCTGGATATTCGCGGCCACGGCGAATCGAGCACCGGTTGGAAAGACTACTCCGTTGCCGGAGTCGGCAGTGACATCCTGGCGCTGATTAACCACCTGGGCGGCGGCCCCGCGGTGGTGGTGGGTCATTCCATGTCTGCCGGGGCGGCTGTATGGGCCGCCGCCGAAGGCCCCGACCGTGTGCGCGCCCTGGTACTGCTCGGCCCGGCGGTTCACGGCCAATTCGGGCCGTTTTTCCGCCTGCTGTTGGCGGTGATGTTCGCCCGCCCGTGGGGACCGGCGCTGTGGGCCTGGTACTACGATCAGCTCTACCCCACCCGCAAGCCCGCCGACTGGTCCGCTTATCTGAAGGCCATCCGGGCCAACCTGGCCCAGCCGGGCCGCATGGAAGCCCTCCACCAAATGATGTACGCCTCGAAAGCCGCATCTGAAGAACGGCTGGAGCGGGTCACCGTTCCCACCCTGGTGGTGATGGGCAGTCAGGACCCCGACTTTAAACCGCCGGAGGCCGAGGCCCGTTGGGTGGCCGAGCGCCTGCACGGAACCTGCCACATGGTGGCCGGGGCCGGCCACTACCCCCACGTCGAAATGCCCGATGTGACCATTCCACTGGTGCTGGATTTTCTGAAAACGTTCCAGCCAGAGGCCCGCGTTGCCCAGACCGCCCGCTAGCCGTCCCCCGCTCGACCGCGCCGCCGTCATCCAGGCCGCGGCTGAGCTGGTCAACGCCGCCGGCCCCGAAGGTTTAACCATCCATGCCCTGGCACTGCGGTTGGGCATCCGCCCGCCCTCGCTCTACAACCATGTAGCCGGCCTGGAAGAACTATGGCGCGAGCTGGCCCTGCTGAACTGGCGGCAGTTAAGCGAACAGCTCACCCAGGCGGCGGTAGGCCGGGCCGGACCAGAGGGCATTCTGGCGCTGGCCCAGGCCTACCGCGCCTACGTCAAAGCCTATCCAGGGCTGTATCAGGCCGGACAGCGCCCGCCCGCCAGCCGCGATGACCCCCAATTGGCGGCCGCCGCCGCCCAGGTGGTGCGGCCCGTCCTGGCGGTCGTCGAATCGCTCGGCCTGAGCGGCGCAGATGCCATCCACGCGGTGCGGGCACTGCGCAGCGCCGTTCACGGCTTTGTTTCCATCGAGATCGCCGGCGGCTTTGGCCTGCCCCTCGACCTGGACGAGAGCTTCCGGCGGCTGATTGAGGTGTTAATCCACGGAATACAGGGAACGACAGGATGAACAACAAAAGTGAATTGGTAACCATGTTAAACGAGGAATTTGGCCGCTGGCAGGAACTGCTAAACCGGCTGGACGAAGAGCAGATCAACGCGCGGCAGCTCCCAGGGGGGTGGTCGGTTAAAGACGTGGTCGCCCACCTGATGACCTGGCAGCGGCGCACGCTGGCGCGCATGGAGGCGGCCCTGAGCGGCGGCGAGCCGCATCTGCCGGACTGGCCCGCCCACCTGAACCCCAACGCCGAAGAAGACCTGGAGGCGATTAACGCCTGGATTTTCGATCAACACCGCAACCGCCCCTGGGAGGCAGTCTACCGCGACTGGCGCAGTGGCTTTGAGCGCCTGTTAGAACTGGCCGAGGCGGTACCCGAGCCCAACCTGCTGACCCCCGGCCAATACGCCTGGCTGGGCGGCTACCCGTTAGCGGCGGTCTTAGAAGGCACGTACAATCACCATCAAGAGGAACACCGCGAGCCGCTGGAGGCGTGGCTGAGGGGCTAGGCTTCAGGAACGGCGCGCCAGCACTTCGAGATAGCGCAAAAGGGGCCGGAAGGATTCTGGAAAGTCGTTCTCGCCGCCGGCAATGGCGCGGCGGCGAGAACCCGCTTCGATCTCAACCCGGTAATGGAAGCGGTCCGCGCCGGAGGGAGGAGGCGCGGGCGGCAGAGCGGCGGTGAAGAACTGGGCGGTTTCCACCTGTTCTTCCAGTTCGCGGCGCGCGGCAGGGTCTAAGCGGTCGGCGTCAATCTCGGCGCGCAAATGCTGGCCCATCAGGCCGCCGGTGCGTTCAAAATAGATCTTCATCTTAATCCCAACAGCTTCATCACGCCTGCCAGACAGCCGGGGCGGGTATCGGGCGGGGTGTCAACGTCCTCTACCGTAATCCCCACGCCGTTCCAGCCGTGCGCCACAGCCTGCTGTTCGAGACTGCCCTTGCCAAACAGGTCGCTGGCGGCGCGGTAGGTGAGGTTGGCGGCGTCTTGAAAATTAGAATTGGCGCGGATGGTATTGCACAGGGTGGCGTACCAGATGCGCCCGGCCTTCTCCCAGGCAAAGCCGCCGATCTCAACGGCGGTGAGGTAAAAAGCGTGGTTGGGAATGCCCGAATTAATGTGAACGCCGCCGTTATCCTGCGGGGTGTTTACGTAATCGCGCATGTGGGCGGGCTGAGGGTCTTTGCCCAGGACGGGATCGTTGTAGGCCGTCCCCGGCTCTTTCATGGAACGAATGCCCACGCCGCGCACGTTGGCGGTGAACAGCCCGGCGCCGATGATCCAATCGGCGGCGGCGGCATCCTGATGAAGCGTGCGCTGGCGCACCAGCGAACCGAACACATCGGAGAACGACTCGTTGAGTGCCCCAGGCTGGCTGACGTAGGCTAAGTTGCCGGTATACTGCGTCACGCCGTGGGCCAGTTCGTGACCAATAATGTCGAGCGAAATGGTAAAGCGGTTAAACAGGCGCTGGTCGGCAGGCAGGTCTTCATCGCCGTCGCCGTAAACCATCTGCATCCCGTTCCAGAAGGCGTTGTCGTACCCCACCTGGTAATGGACGGTGGAATCAATGGGCATGCCGGCGTCATTGATGGAATTGCGCTGGTAGACTTCCCAATAGAGGTTATAGGTGGCCCCGGCCCCATCGTAGGCTTCGTCTGCGGCGGGGTCGTTGGTAGGGGGCGCGCCCTCACCGCGCACCAACTGGCCGGGCAGGCCAGAACGGTTGCCCGCCGAATAGACCCGGCGCTGTAAGACGGGCGCGGCGGCGGGAACCTCGAAAGAGGGCGGCCTTTCGACCTCGGCCATTTCACGGCGCTGAGCGCGAAGCTCAGCCGAGACCTGCGCGGTCTGTATGGCTTTGGCGCGCTGTTCAGGCGTGCCGTTTGCGACGATCTGTTCTACCATATGAGGCGGCAGAATGCAGGCAAGCGGATGTCGTTCCATGCTGAACTACTCCTTTCCCCAACCAGGTTGAGGGGATTGTTACTGTTCACAGTGTATAATTTTCGACCGACAAAGTCAATGTTTTTCTATATTGTATTTATCGAACATCCGTGCTATATTGATTACAAACGCACCCAAATGCGCACTGCACTGCCTATTCAGGAGGCCCCCCATGATTGAATTACCCGAAGCGGTTGTGATTGCCAGCCAGGTGAACCGCGCCCTGCAGGGCAAAACCATCCTCAGCGCGGTTGCCAACCAATCGCCCCATAAATTCGCCTGGTACACGGGCGACCCGGCGGAGTACAACGAGCGGCTGGCTGGCAAAGCCATCGGTCAGGCCGCGGCCTACGGCGGCAGTATCGAAGTCCGCGTTGGCGACCGGGTGATGGTCTTTGGCGCGCCGCTGCACTACCACCCGGCGGGCGAAAAGCGCCCCGTCAAGCACCAACTTCTCTTAGAATTTGAGGACTGTTCCTTCCTCACCATTAACATTCAGATGTGGGGCGCGATTTTGTGCTTTAAAGAAACCGAAGAAGGCGGGCTGGAAGATTACCGCGCCGGCAAGCGCCTGCCTTCGCCGCTCTCGCCGGCCTTTGACCGCGCCTGCTTCGACTCGCTCTTCAACGCTGAGACCCCCAAACTCTCGGCCAAAGCCTTTCTGGCGACCGAACAGCGCATCCCAGGGCTGGGCAACGGCGTACTGCAAGATATTCTATGGGCGGCGCGCATCCACCCGCGCCGCAAGATGGCCGACCTGACCCCCGGCGACGTTCAGGCCATGTTCGAGGCGGTGAAGAACGTACTGCGCGCCATGACCGAGCAGGGCGGGCGCGACACCGAGCGCGATCTGTTCTGGCACACGGGCGGGTATCGGACCGTCCTCAGCAAGAACACCGTCGGCCAGCCCTGCCCCGAATGCGGCGCCGAGATCCGTAAAGAGCCCTACCTGGGCGGAAGCATCTACTTTTGTCCCGAATGCCAGAAGCTCTGACTGCGGCCCGCTCACCAGGTTAAGAGAAACGCCGCGGTAAAAATCACGCTTACGATCAGTTGGCGCACGCCGATGGCGGTGGGTTTCACCCCTACGGCGGGCCGGTAGATGGCCCAGGCCGTCTCCAGCGGTTGGATGGCGAAAGCCAGGGGCAGGGTAGGGGCCGCGATCCGCGCCGCCGCCAGGCCCACGACCACCAGCAGGACAGCGAGGTTATAGAACAGGGCGGCCCGTCCCATCCGCAGTGATTCGGCGGGGGTGGGGGCGCATTTCAGCGCGCGCTGGGCCAGGCGCAGGTAGGCGTGGAGGATCGTCCCGGCCACTTGCAGCCAGCACAAACCCCACAACAGCCAGCCAGCGGGGTCTGGGTAGCCGCGGCCCACCCACAGGGCCGCCGGGGCCGCCAGCGCCAGCACGCCGCTGGCGATGATCTCCACCAGCATTTGGCGGCGTTCCGCCCGGCGGCTGACCAGCCATAAATGCCACGCAAACACCGGCGCCGCCGGCAGGGCCAGCCACAGCAGGTAAGCGTGGCCCAGGGCCGCTAACGCCCCCGCCGCCAGCAGTGCCGCCGCGCCGTACACCGCCAGCCAGAAGGCCGCAGTGGGCAGTTCGCCGCGCGGCCGCCGCCCTGAGAGGGCCTTAACCGCCAGCGTAAGGGGCTGGCGCGCCAGAAAAGCCGCCAGCACCGCCAGAATCAGCGCCAGACTGCCCGGCCTCAGCCCGCCTACCGCCAGCCCAATCGTCAGCGGACTGAGCAAGAACACCCAGGCCCCATGCTCCGCCGGCAGTGCCGCGTGACGCGCCCGCAGCGCCGCCCGCAGCGAAAACGGCTTCGCCGCGCGCGTCTCAGAAGAAACCATGAATCCCTCCAATACACCAGGTTAGCATTGGAACCACAGATGGACACGGATAGAAAGACAAAAAAATCTGTGTTCATCCGTGTTCATCTGTGGTTTCTCTCGTATCGGTTCCATGCACTATACCCACAGAGGAAGAATCATTCTTTGCGGAGGCGCAAAGAGCTATACCAGTGCCTCCACGGCCAGCGCAATCAGGGTGATGACCCCGGCAAGAATAAGCGTCAGCCAGAGGCCGTTGAGGAACTTGACGAAATGAAAGCGGAAGTTGCGGTAGCCGGCCAGGCCCTCGGTGCCGGGCAGGATCATAAAGCGGGGTCTGAGGGTCATCAGCAGGAACCAGTCTAGCACCACCAGGTCCATCAGATTCCAGACCTGAAGGATCAGAGTGAGGAAGAGGAAAGCTGGCAGGAAGGTCAGTGGGCCGGCCGCCTGGCGAAAGTGCGCCAGGGCCAGGAAGATCACCCCCGCCAGGGCGGCCAACAGCGGCAGGCTTGCGAGGCTGGCCTGGCGGCGGGTTTTGGCGCTCATCGGGCCGTAGCGGGCGCGGATGTCGGGCGGGTAATCGTTGAGGATCATCTCGGCGTTGATCCGCCCGATGATGAGGATGGCGGCGCAAAAGACCGCGCCGAATACCAGCCCCCAAAGGAGGCCCAGTTGCAGTAGCTGCGTGAGTGGCATCGCATTCCTCGCGGGATTCGTAGAATCACAGATAGACACAAATATTCTTATCAACCATCAATTATATCGTGAATTTAGACGCCCCGGCAAAAATGATATAATCATCCGCAGGAGGGCAACCAGGCAGTGAGCGCACCAGCGGGCGAGATAACCTATGATTGTATTGTCGTAGGCGGCGGGCCGGCAGGCGCGGCGGCCGCTTATTTTTTGAGCGCCGCGGGCCGCCGGGTGCTGTTGTTGGAAAAAGAACGCCTGCCCCGCTACAAAACCTGCGGCGGAGGGCTTTCGCCGCGCTTCCTTCAGGAACAATTCCCGTTTTCCTTTGAGCCGGTCTTATTCACCCAGGCGCGCAGTCTGGGATACTATTACAAAAACCGGGCCGTCGTCATCCCCGTAGCTGAGGGCGCGGTGAGCATGGTAATGCGCGACGCGCTGGACGCGCACCTGCTGGCGCACTGCCAGGCCGAGGTCATCAGCGGGACGGCGGCGCGCGCGGTGCGCGAACTGCCCGACCGGGTGATCGTAGAAACGACAGATGGGCGCTGTTTTTCTGCCCCCTACCTGGTGGGGGCCGACGGAGCCAATTCGCTGACGGCGCGCGCCCTGAGACTGCGCCCGCGCCGCACCCTGGCCGCCGCCCTGGAGGTCGAGGCGCGGGTTCCGCCCGCCGTCATGGCCCGCTTCAGCGGCCAGATGGCGTTTCTCTTTGGCGAAATCCGCTGGGGGTATTTGTGGATTTTCGCGAAGGATGATCACCTCTCGGTGGGGATTGCGGCACTGCGCCCCAAACCGGGCGAACTACAGCAGACGCTCCGCCGCGTGATGGCCGGTTATGGGATTGACCTCGAACCCGCCGCCCTGCGCGGCCATCCCATCCCCATTTACACCCGCCGCGAGCGCCTCGCCACGGCCCGCGCCCTGCTGGTGGGCGACGCCGCCGGCCTGGCCGACCCGCTTTCGGGCGAGGGCATCCGCCTGGCAGTTCACAGCGGGCGGCTGGCGGCTCAGGCCATCTTGCGCGGGCAAATCGGGCGCTACGAGCGCGACCTGTTCTGGCAAATTGGCCTGCGCCACGCCATAACCGGCCCGATTGCGCTGTTGTTTTACGCCCTGCAGGGCCCGCTGTTTTATCTGGGGACTCTCAACCCCTTCAGCACGCAGGGGGTGATTGACCTGCTGGCGGGCCGCATCAGCCCCGCCGGGCTGGCAGTGCGGAGCGCGCTGACCCTGCCGCTGTTTGGGCTGACGGAACTGACCGCCCGCGCCCTGGCCGCTCTGGGCCGCCGGGAATGGGCCAACCGCCTGCGCGCCGCCGTGTACCCCGCAGACGTGAGCGCCGCCTACCGCAGTTGAGGGCCGTCTGGCCCCTTAAAACCTAAAATGCAGCTTGCCTTTTCAAAATTCTACTATAATATAACCATTGTCAGACCACACTAACGGACGAATGCTTCACACCATGCCGCTGCACGCCCGTCCCTCCATCTTAATCGCTACGTTAGGAAGCGAGCCGCAGGTCGTTACCGCCGCGGCGGATTTGCTCTCTGAGGCGGGCGAACGTCTGACCGAAGTGTGGGTGCTGCATACGCAGGCCGCCGATGGCCCGGTGGCCTCGGCCCCGGCTGTTTTACAGGCCGACTTCGCTGCTCGCCCCGGCGCGCCGCCGCTGCGCCTCTGCCCCATCTACGCCGAGGATGAACCTATCAGTGACCTGGAAACGCCCCAAGCCGCCGAAGCCGCACTGCGCGCCCTTTACGGCCTGGTGCGCGAAGCCAAGCTGAAGGACTGGCGCGTGCATCTCTCCATCGCTGGCGGGCGCAAAAACCTGGCCGTCTACGCCATGGTGACGGCCCAACTGCTCTTTGATGAGCGCGACTGCCTCTATCACCTTTACTCAGCAGGCGATTTTTTGACCAGCAAGCGCCTGCATCCCCAACCGGGCGACGAGGCGCGCCTACTGCTCATCCCCGTGCTGCTGCGCGACTACATCTCTCCGGCCCTTACGCATCTGCGCCACGTGGAAGACCCGCTGGAGGCCATCGAGCGCATCCAACGCCTCAACCTGGAGCGGCGCGTACGGCGCATCGCCCGCTTTGTCGAAGATTCCCTCACCCCCGCCGAGGCGCGCGCCGCCGCCCTGCTGGTGCGCGAGGGGGTGGGCGACCAGGAAATCGCCGCGCGGCTGAACCTTTCGGCGCGCACGGTAGAACAACAGCTCCGCGCCGCTTACGCCAAAGCCGCCGACTTTTGGGAGCTGGAAGACGTGAACCGGGCGCAGTTGATCGCCCTGCTGTACCCTTACTTTTCACTGCCGGGGGATGAATCGGCGCAAATTACGGGAAATTCCGCATGACAACGAGCTTGCGAATGGCTATACTCAAAATCAAAAACGCAATTTTCAGGAGACGGAATGGACTCATCCACCTTCAACGCTGCGCTGGCCGGCCTGCTGCATAACCTCGATTCGTTTGCCGCACGGGCCGGGGTAGAAGCGCCCGCTCAGGCGGTGGCCCAATGGCTGCCGAAGCCCTGGCGGGCTGAGGCCCAAGACGAGCGCGCCGGGCTGGCCGCCCGGTTGGCCGCTCGACTGGCGGCAGGCGGCGCCGCGCCCGCGCCGGAGCAAGACGTTCAACTGCTTTCGATCTTCTGCCGCGTCAAAACAGATGGCAAAGTGAGCGCGCCCCACCGCCGCTACTGGCCGCTGAGCGAACTGCGCCTGGACGAAAAGGTGCTCTTCCCACAACCGGCCCTGAACGATGGCCGCCACGCCCTGCGCAGTCTGTGGGACACCGCCGCGGCTCAGGCCGCCCGGCTGGCCGAGGCCTTTGCTCCCCCCGATACCGACCGCGCCCTCTACCTGGAAGGACTGCTTCTGCTCTTACAGCGTTTCGCCTGGTGCGTCCCCAGCCCGGTAGAAGCCGCCAGCCTGTACGATTACGCCCGCGTCACCGCGGCCCTGGCCTGCATCCTGATGGAAGGGGAGATTTCGAACCAGGACCTGAAGTCGCTGGCGAGCGATCCAGACAGCCTGACGCGCAAGGGGCGGCCGGGCGCTCTGCTGGTAGGGGGTGATATTTCGGGCGTGCAGGAATTTTTATATACCATCACCGCGCGGGGGGCCAGCGGGGCACTGCGCGGGCGCTCGTTCTACCTGCAACTGCTCACCGAGGCCGCCGCCCGCTTCATCCTGCGCCGCCTGGAACTGCCCGCCACCAACCTGCTCTACCAGGGCGGGGGTCACTTTTATCTGCTGGCCCGCCCCAGCGATGGCCCCCGGCTTAAGGACATCGGCGCGGAGCTGGGGCGCGTCCTCTACGCCGCCCACCGCGGAGACTTGTACATGGCGCTGGCCGCCGTCGAACTGGACATGAGCGACTTCTCCGGCGACGCGCTCAGCCAGCGCTGGAAAGCCCTCACGGAAGAACTGGGGCGCGAAAAGCTCCGCCGGTTTGCCGACCAGGGCGCAGACCTGGCGCGCGCCTTCGAGCCGCAGGGACACGGCGGCAACGAGGAACAGGCCTGCGCGGTGTGCGGGAGCGAAGACCCCCACCCCGAGGTGGAAGAACGCGCACCGGGCGAGCCGGTTCGCAAGTGCCAGGCGTGCTCTTCGTATGAAGAGCTGGGCGAAAAACTGCGTTCCGCCGGCGTGCTGGCCCTGTTGCCCATCCGGCCGGATATCCCCGCGCAGTTAGCAGGCGGACAGCCCCTGCCCTATGCCGAGGTATTGGGAATGTTGGGTCTGCGGGTGGAGCTGGGCCAACACGAGCGCCCGCCGGCCCTGCCAGAAGGCCACCCGGCGGTACTGCTGGCGCTGACCGACGCGGCCATGCCCGGCCTGGCCCCCGCTCCCAACCGCCCCGTTGGACGGCGCATGTTGGCAAACGTTATGCCGCTGGTCACGGAGAGCGACCTGAAAGATACGGATGCCCTGGAAGAGCGCCCGAAAGTGGGCAATATTAAGCCCTTTGAACTGCTGGCACAGCAGGCCGAGGGGGTGAAGCGGCTGGGGGCCCTGCGCATGGACGTGGATAACCTGGGGACGCTCTTCTCTAAAGGGCTAGAGTCGGGCGCCAGCCTGGCGCGCGTGGCGGCGTTGAGCCTGGCCGTGTCGCTGTACTTCGAGGGCTGGGTGGGCGCGCTGGCCGAACAGATCAACCGCAAACCCTCCACAACAAAGGGCTATCACAGCCGGCTGTATTCTATCTACGCTGGCGGCGACGACCTGTTCTTCACCGGCGCGTGGGACGCAGTGGTGGAACTGGCCCGCCGCATCCGCGCGGACCTCACCCGCTACGCCTGTGAGCATCCGGGCATCACCACTTCGGCGGGTCTGGTGCTGGTGAGCGAGAAATTCCCACTGGCGCAGGCCGCCAGGCTGGCCGGCGAAGCCGAAGATAAAGCCAAGCAGATGCGCTGGCAGGATGGAGATCAGGAGCGCCGCAAAGATGCCGTTTGCTTCCTCGGCCAATCCATCCCCTGGAAGCGTTTTGGCCTGCCGGTCAACGGCGCGGGCCGCGAGGGCAGTAACGCGGGCCGCTTCGACACCGTCTCTGATCTGGCCGGCTACCTGGAAGACAAGGAACTCCACCCCCTGCTCCGCCGCCTGATCCGCTTCCAGGAGATGTACCAGGCGGAAATCAAGCGCCGCCGCGAAGCCGGCTTGGATGTGACACGCAGCGGTCAGCCCCAGAGCCTGTTCGGGCGCTGGAACTGGCTGGCCGCCTACACCCTGCGCCGTGCGATCCGCCGCACCAGCAGTGAGGCCGTAAAGGAACTGGATAAGGCCCTGCTCTCCAAAGAGCAAGGCTTCGCCAGCATCGAATGGATCGGCCTGGCCGCCCGCTGGGCCGAGTTGAAGACGAGGTAAAGAATTTGAAACCCAGATGGGCCGGGTTGAGGGCGCGTTTTTCTTCTTTTGGATCCGGGTAAATCTGTGTTCATCTGTGTTCATCTGTGGTTCACATCTTTCAGGAGGTTTTGAATGAGTCTGGTAAGCGACAACGACATCAAGACGATCATCACCGACGAGAACGGGGCCGAGGTGCTGGTGAAGACCGCCGACAAAGTAGGTGACGGTTTGAAGGGCATGGGTCTGACGACCAGCCAGATCCGGGCGCTGTTTGGCGAAGTGCGCCAGATTGAGGCCGAGTGGGAAATGGGCGCGGAAGCCCGCAAGCGTGCCCTGCGCCGCCTGATCCTGCTTAAGCCCAAGATGGCCTACCGCGCGCGCAAAGAGCGCGGGCGGGCCGTAGAGGAACTGGTCGACGTCCTTCAACGGGCCCTGGATAAGGTCGTTGAGGCCAAGACGGAGACGGAGCAAAACGCCAACTTCCGGCGGTTTGTCGAATTTTTTGAAGCCATTCTGGCCTATCATAAAGCTCACGGCGGCAATTAGCCAGCGACAACGAACGAGGTGCATTGTGGAGAAAAACAAACAAATTAAACTGGTAGGACGGGTTTTTGTGCAGTTTGAAATCGAAGCCGTGACGGGCCTGCACATCGGCGGATCGGATACGGGCATTGAAATCGGCGGGGTGGATAAAACCGTCATCCGCGACCCGCTCACCAACCGGCCCTACATCCCCGGCTCGTCGCTGAAGGGCAAGATGCGCTCGCTGTTGGAGAAATATAAGGGCCTGCGCCAGAATCAGCGCATCGGCCAGGGTTACATCCACTCATGCGGCGCGGACCTGCGCGGCGAAGAACTGCGCACGCGCGGGCGCAGTGACTATCAGGGCTGTGACGTGTGCCAGGTGTTCGGCGTGCCGGGCGAACGCGACTTTTCCACCCCCACCCGCCTGGTGGTGCGCGATGTGATGATGAATGAGGACAGCGCTGAGCGGTTAAAAAACGCCCACACCGACCTGCCCTTTACCGAGGTCAAGACTGAAGTATCCATTGACCGGGTGACGTCGGCGGCCAACCCGCGCCAGATGGAGCGCGTGCCGGCGGGGACCTGCTTTGGGCCGGCGGAGCTGGTGTACAGCATTTATTCGGGCGATGACTGCGACCCGCGCAAAGACGTGGAGCGCCTGCAAACCCTGGTAGAGGGCCTGCGCCTGCTGGAAGATGACTATTTGGGGGGCTTAGGCTCGCGCGGGTCGGGCAAGGTGTGCCTGAAAAACCTGAAGGTAGTGGTGCGGGGCGGGGCCGACTACCTGAGCGGCGGGCGCGAAATAAAGGGCTACGACACCCTGGAAGAACTGGCCGCCGGGCTGGACGGCCTGCGCGGGCAGGTGCGCCAGGCGCTGGGCCTGTAAAGGGAAAGCCCCATGCCCAGCCTGACGCCCTACACCCTCACCTTTCGCGGCGGCCTGCGGGTGGGTACGCGTGGGGTGAACCTGGAAGAGGCCGGCCTGCCCCTGCCTTCCGACACGCTCTTCGCCGCCCTGGTGGACGCACTGCGCCGCGCCGGGGGCGACGTAGACGTGTTTCTGAATGCCTATGCGCAGGACCCGCCTTTCCTGCTTTCCTCGGCCTTCCCTTACGCGGGTCAGGTGCGCTTCTTCCCCATGCCCGCCGATCCAACCCGCCTGTTTTCGCCCGCGTTCCTGGCCGGCAATGGCGGAGGCGGCGCGCCCGTGAGCTTGAAGGCCATCAAGCGCATCGGCTTCCTGTCGCAGAGGCTGCTGGAGCGCGCTCTGAACGGCCAACGGCTTGACGCATTCCTCTTCCCTGCTGGCGAGACGGACGAACCGCGCCCAGACGGCGGCGCGGCCCTGCAGGGCGGCGAACTGTGGCTGACGGTGGAAGAGATCGAGCACCTGCCCGCCGACATGCGGCGCCCCGCCGGCAAGCGCCACGCTCTGCGCGCCCTTAAAGTGTGGAGCAAAGACCCCGTCCCCCGCGTGACGGTGGACCGGGTGAACCAGGCTTCGGCCATCTACCACAGCGGGCGCATCACTTTCGGCGCGGACTGCGGGCTGTGGTTTGGCGTGTCCTGGCGGCGCGCTGACCCTGCCGCCGCAGACCTGCTGGCGCGCGCGCTGGCCGTGCTGGAAGGCGACGGTCTGGGCGGCGAGCGCAGTTCAGGCTATGGGGCCTTCCACGCTCAGGCCGGTCAATCCTTCGACCTGCCAGACGCCGCCCCCGGCGGCCTGGCCTACCTGCTCTCGCGCTACCACCCCCGCCCGCAAGACGTGAGCGGCCTGACCAGCCCCGGCGCGGCTTACCGGCTGACTTCGGTGGGCGGCTGGCTGCGCTCGCCCGACGGCCCCGCTCAGCGGCGCAAGCGCGTTCATCTGCTGGCCGAGGGTTCGCTGGTGGCCCTGCCCCACCTGCCCGCCGGCGATCTGGCCGACGTGACGCCCGATTACGATAACCCCGCCGGGCAGCTGCCCCACCGGGTGTACCGCTGCGGCCTGGCCCTGGCGGCAAGCTGGAGATAGCTCATGCCCGATTATGCCCTGTACCGTCTGAAGATTACCACCCTCACCCCCCTGCACATCGGCTGTGGGGTGACGCTCTTGCACGAGTACGATTACGCCATCCACGCCGGGCGCACCTGGCGCATTGACGATGCCGCTTTCTTAGAAGCGCAAAGCACCGACGACCCCGCCTTCGTGGATCTACTGGCCGCCACGCCGCCGGCGCGGTTGTTGAAGGATGAGGATTTCCGGCTCGACAGCCCCTTCTTCCGCTACGTCATCCAGGGGACGCCGCGCTCGCAGGCCGAGGGGGCGCAGGTAGAAGAGCAGTTGAAAGACGCTTTCGACCGCCCCTACCTGCCCGGTTCCAGTCTGAAGGGGGCACTGCGCACCGCCCTGGGCTGGCAGTTGTGGAAAGACCTGGGACTGAAGCCCGACATGCGCCTGCTGAACCGCTCGCCCAAGTGGGCGGCCCAGAATATCGAGCGGCAGATGTTCGGCGAATCGCCCAATACCGACAGCCTGCGCGCCCTGCACGTCTCCGACAGCCATGCTGTAGGCTCCGACCGGCTGATGGTGCTGAACGCCCGCGTCCTGGCAAAAAACGGCTCGCTGGGCTCGCCCATCGAGCTGGAGGCCATCCGCCCAGAGACGGCCTTTGAGATGGAAGCCAAGCTAGACCTGGCTCTGTTCAACGAGTGGGCCCGCCGTCACCGCCTGCAGTTGACCGGGCGGGGCGCGCTGGAGAGTCTGCCGGCCATCGTCAACGCGCGCTCATTACTGCGCGCCCGCCAAGAGGCGGTCTGGTTCCAAAACGTGCCGGGGGCCAACCGCGTGCTGGGCTTCTACCAGCAGTTAGAGCGCATCCAACCCGCGCCCAATCAATTCGTTTTGCAGTTGGGTTGGGGAACCGGCTGGGACGATAAGACCTTCGGCAGCCGCCTGACGCAGGATCAGGGTTTTCTGACGACCCTCATCCGCGAGTATCACCTCAAGCGCGGCCCTGGCCGCGGCCCGGCACGCGTGGAGGGTGGGATCTTCCCGTCCTCGCGGCGGGTGGCCGTGGCCTACCGGCGCGACGCGCGCGAGAATGTGGTGGAAACCCCGGCTTACCCGCTCGGCTGGGTGCTGGTGGAGTTTGAAGAAGTTGGGCCCGCCAAGGGGGTGTGGAGCAAGGCGGCGGAGCGCGCTAAAGCCGCGCCGCCCGCCGTGGAGCCGCCCGCTCCCTCACCGGCGCGGCCAACCGAGGCGCCGCGCCCTCAACCGCGCCCGGCCCAGGCAGAGCGCCCGGCAGGACCGCCCGCGCGCCCTCAACCGCGCCCGGCTGAACCGACCCCGCCGGCCGTCCTTACCGAGTTCAAAGACCGCCCCAAACCCGGCGACCGCTTCCGCGGGGAAGTTTACCAAGGAGACTCGCTGACCTATGTGACGCTCCTCAACCTGCGAGACGACCTGTGGACGGGTATCATCCCCGCCCCCGCCCGCCGCCTGCGCGAAGGGGAGACGGTGCTGTGCGAGGTGGTGGCGGTGAAGCCCGACCCCAATAAGAAGGGCGCGTGGCTGGTGGAATGCCGCATGGCGTGAGTTGGGATGGGTCCTCTCCCCCCGGCCCCCTCTCCGCAAGCGGAGAGGGGGAGCGGGAAAGCGGCATCTGGCAGAAAAGCTATAACTGCAATAGGAGGCAAACGAATGAAATTGCTGACTTTTTTGGGCGTTGCGAAGTATGAAAACACCTTGTATACCTGGCAAGATAAACAGGTACGAACCCGTTTCTCTCCGGTGGCTTCATGTGAGATGTTGAAACCCGAAGAGGTGATCGTTTTTCTGACAGAAGATGCCGAACAAAACGTCTTCTCAAGTTTTAAAGAAGAATTAGGCAATCGAGCACCAGTAACAGCAAAGCACGTACCCCTGGGAAAGAATGACCAGGAATTATGGAAAATTTTTGAGATTATCAGCGACTCCGTTCGGCCACGTGAGGAAGTGGCCTTCGATATTACCAACGGCCTGCGTTCCTTCCCGCTGATAGGTTTGATGGCCGCGGCATTCCTGCGATCTGGATTACACGTTAAACTAAAAGCCGTGCTGTATGGAGCCTTTGACATAGGCCGCCAAGTCTCGCCTGGGCAGGCTCCGATGTTCGACCTCAGCCCCATGCTGTCACTGCTCGAATGGGCCGCCGCCGCCGACCGCTTTAACCAAACCGGTGACAGCCGCTATCTGGCATCGCTGGTTAAAAGTCACCGCAAATCACTGGCTCTGGCCGCCCAAAATGACCCATCCCGAATGGATGAGGTGAACGCCCTGGGCAGTCTGGCGAATCAACTCAGCACAATTTCACAGGCTTTGCATCTGATTCGCCCGGCACAAGTGATGGAAAATACGGTTGGTTTAGAGCAGAGGGTACAAAAGGCCGCCCCAGCCCTGGACCGCGCTGCCGCGGCACGCCCGTTCAACCTGCTGCTGAAGACCGTTCAAGAGAATTTCGCTCCTCTGGGGCTGGAAAATCCGCTTGATGAAGCGAACCTCGTCGAATCCCTCGAAAAACAGCGCCTGATGATGGAATGGTATATTGACCGTGAACATTGGGTGCAGGCGGTGACGGTAGCGCGTGAGTGGTTGGTCAATTGGTTTATGATCCATCTTGGCCTGGATAATTTAAAAGACCGCGATCTACGCAAAGAAACCGAAGAACGCATGTCGGCAGAGTGGAAAAGTCTGCAAAGGGCTCGCAAAAACGACCAACCTCCACAGGGACTGGGCCTGCTAAGTTTTCAAGGCGCTGAAGCGGCTCTCGATCTTTGGGGCAAGATGGATGTACGGAATGACATTGATCATGCAGGCTGGCGTGAACAAGATCTGGAGCCGCAAGATTTAATCAAGCAAATCCAAAAGATCGTCGAAGGTATCCAACAACTTCCCCTCCCGACAGTCTTGCCATGATCCTCCTCAACTTCTCCCATCCTCTCACTGCGGCACAGCGCGAGCAGGTGGAAGCCTTAGCCGGGCGGCCGCTGGCGCGGGTGGTGGAACTGCCGGTGCAGTTCGAGCCATCTGAGCCGTTTGTGCCGCAGCTTCAGGCGCTGATGGAGCGCCTGGAGATCCCTTCTGCTGAACTGCAAGGCACAGAGGTGTTAGTGAACCTGCCTTCGCTGAATTTTATTGCCGGGTTAGTGCTGGCAGAACTGCACGGGCGGTTAGGGTACTTCCCGCCGGTTCTGCGCCTGCGGCCCGTGGCCGGGGCACTGCCGCCGCGCTATGAGGTGGCCGAAATCCTCAATTTGCAGGCCGTGCGCGATGAGGCTCGAAGAAGACGCTATGCCTGATCTGATCGCCCTGGTATTCACCCTGCGCCCACAGCCACAGCCTGACCTCCCCGCGCCCGCCTGGTGGGGGCGGGCGGCCCAGGCCTTGTTCCTCGAACAAATCGCCCGCGATGACCCGGACCTGGCCGCTCATTTGCACGATGGTGAAGGCCCCCACCCGTATACCTTCTCTACTCTGATGGGGGGCTTTCCCGATCAGCGCGTGGATCCAGAACGCACCTACACCCTGCGCTTCACCGCTTTCGAGCGGTCTCTGGCGCTCCGCCTGATGGAGATGGCGCGCGACCCGGCCCGCCTGGGGGTGGGAGCGCTCATCGAACTGGACCGCCGGCCCTTCGTGGTGGAGGCGGTGTCTGCACAGCTCGATCACCAGACCTGGGCCGGGGCCGATGATTACGACATGCTGGCCGCGCGCGCCCTGACTGCGTCTCAGCCGCCGCCCCGCCGCATCGCACTGCACTGGGCCTCGCCCACCGCTTTCCGCCAGCAGGGCCGCGACGTGCCTCTGCCCCTGCCCGAACTGGTCTTTGGCAGTTTGCTGGACCGCTGGAACGCTTACGCCCCTGCCGCCTTCCCCGCTGAGACGCGCCGCTACGCCGCCGAATGCCTGGCCGTGACGCGCTACGACCTGCACACCCGTCCCGTCCCCATGCGCGATGGAATCCAGCGGGTAGGCGCAGTTGGCACGGTGACCTTTTCGACCTTCAATTACGACCGCTATTGGATGAGCGTGTTGGGCGCGCTGGCGCAGTTCAGCCGGTACGCCGGGCTGGGGGCCGGCTGTTCGCACGGCATGGGCCAGTGCCGGATGGTGGAGGAGGAATGACCCATGCCCCCGCTGTACGTCATCCAGCAGAACGCCAAAATCCGCATTCACAACCGCAAGGTGCGCGTGGAGCGCGAAGCAGATACCGGTGCGGGCGCGGAGGTGCTGGCCGAAACACCCCTCATCCACGTTTCAGAGGTAGTGCTGTTTGGCAGCGTGGGGCTGACGACGCCTGCCATCGGGCTGTTCCTCGACCAAAATATCCCGGTGATCTTTCTCAGCGAAGGGGGCGAGTATCGGGGTCAGCTCAGCGGGCCGCTTACCCCGCACGTAGAACTGCGCCGCGCGCAGTATGACCGCCTGGCGGCGCCGGGTTTCGTCCTGGCAATGGCTCAGGGGTTCGTGACGGCCAAACTCCAGCACCAGAGGGCACTGCTTCTGCGCCATCATCACGAGGCCCCCGAGGAGGTTGTGCAGGCCGCCGCCGACCAGATGAAGGCCGCCATCACAGCGGTGGAGCGCAAGACCGGGCTGGATGCACTGCGCGGGTTAGAGGGGTCGGCTACAGCGGCTTATTTTGGCGCGTTCCGGCAGTTCTTCGCGCCCGAATGGCGCTTTAACGGCCGCCAGCGCCGCCCGCCTCCAGACCCGGTGAACGCCCTGCTCTCTTTTGGTTATACACTGCTCAGCCAGCTCGCCGCCGGCGCCGTCCAGGCCGTGGGTTTAGACCCCTTCGCCGGCTGTCTCCACGAGGTCGTCTACAACCGTCCTGCTCTCGCCCTCGACCTGGTCGAAGAATTCCGCCCTGTCGTAGATGGCGTGGTTCTGTGGTGCTGCCGCGGCGGCCAGGTACGCCCCGCCGACTTCTCCCCCGGCCCGCCAGAACGTCCTGTGATCTTAAGCGAGGAGGGCCGCAGGCGCTTCTTGCTCGCCTGGGAACAGCGCCTGAACACAACCTTCACCCATCCCCTGCGCGGTGTTAAACTCCCCCTGCGCCAGTGCATCATCGAACAGGCCCGTCAGATCGCCGAGCGCATCCGCTCCGGCCAACCCGGCTACACCGGTATGGGGTTCCGCTAACCGCCATGAGCGCACCTGCTTTTTACCTGTTGGCCTACGATATCAGCGATGACCGCCGCCGCGCGAAGATCGCCAAAATCATGGAAGCGATGGGCGCGCGCGTACAGGGCAGTGTTTTTGAGGCCTACCTTACCCCTGTTCACCTCGAAACGCTGTTAAAAAAAGTGAACAAGACCCTCAAAAAAGAAGAGGACAGCCTGCGTATTTACCCGCTGTGCGAAAACTGCCGTGAAAAAATCCGCACGGTCGGCCGAGGGCAGGCCACCCCTCCGCCAGAGGTGATGATTGTGTAGATTTTGCGGACCCCCCCTCTTAAAACTGCTGTTTTTGGGTCATTTTGGAGGGGGGGTCCGCAAAAATTTTCTAACTTGGGAAGAAAAGATGAAAACAAGGGGAAAATGGAGAAAACCAGGGAAAAAGACTTGCACAGCCAGACAGCAGGTTGTATAATAAAGGCACAGGTTGGGATACTTCCCCACCACCGGGTGAGCAGTCAGAATCACCTACTACCCGTTAGGGTATTAAGACCAGGTCGGCCCCGTGCAGGTCAGCCTCGCGCAGGTTGGTCAGAATCACCTACTACCCGTTAGGGTATTAAGACGTATCTAGTCCAAGTGCTGAGAACCTTTGCCTTGAAGTCAGAATCACCTACTACCCGTTAGGGTATTAAGACAAAATCGGAGCCAACAATGCCCAAACGACTGCAATTAGGTCAGAATCACCTACTACCCGTTAGGGTATTAAGACAATTGCCACCCGAAATCACTATCCCACACGAGGACATGTCAGAATCACCTACTACCCGTTAGGGTATTAAGACTAAATTCCTGCCGCCAGCACGCCGGCGGGAACTTTCCGTCAGAATCACCTACTACCCGTTAGGGTATTAAGACAGCCCGAACCACCACGCGATTCGCGCGCTTGAACGGGTTAGTCAGAATCACCTACTACCCGTTAGGGTATTAAGACTCAGGTTGCCGGCAGCCAGCGAGTCGCGCACCCTGGCGGTCAGAATCACCTACTACCCGTTAGGGTATTAAGACTTCTAGCTCCGCGATGAGGGGAATTTGACCTACAAAGCGCATGTCAGAATCACCTACTACCCGTTAGGGTATTAAGACCCCGAGCGGCTTTGTTACGCCTGGTGCTAGAAGATTGCGTCAGAATCACCTACTACCCGTTAGGGTATTAAGACGGCAGTTCGACACCGACAAGCTCGATGTTGCGGGGTCAGAATCACCTACTACCCGTTAGGGTATTAAGACCGAAACAGGGCAGGCATGAAGCAGATAAAGGCTACGTCAGAATCACCTACTACCCGTTAGGGTATTAAGACTGGCTCAAGTTGGCTCCGGCCAAATTGGCTATTTCGGTCAGAATCACCTACTACCCGTTAGGGTATTAAGACCCACATTGGAAGATGCGCGGATCATGCGCTCCACCAGGGAGCGTCAGAATCACCTACTACCCGTTAGGGTATTAAGACCGGACGTTTTCCCCCGCAAGGCGGGCTTTCAAGATGGTCAGAATCACCTACTACCCGTTAGGGTATTAAGACCTCCCCGTTATGCGATCAGTACATATCCCTGGCCGCGTTATGTCAGAATCACCTACTACCCGTTAGGGTATTAAGACCTTTTCTTCTGAGCTTATTGTCCCTTCGCGCACCATATCTGTCAGAATCACCTACTACCCGTTAGGGTATTAAGACATACTTATTTCGAAGGGAGAGCATAAATGGACAATGAATTGTCAGAATCACCTACTACCCGTTAGGGTATTAAGACCTACTTCCCTGCTCATCGAAACCGCCCTTAAACTAAGTCAGAATCACCTACTACCCGTTAGGGTATTAAGACATAGACTCCAAAGTGCCAAGCTCGCCATTCTGCAAGCCAGAATCACCTACTACCCGTTAGGGTATTAAGACGACGAAAACAGCGCGCCGTCCAGCAAAGCGCCGTCCGTCAGAATCACCTACTACCCGTTAGGGTATTAAGACGGAGATGTCATCCACTTCTCTTACGGTGACGTTCCCATTGGGTCAGAATCACCTACTACCCGTTAGGGTATTAAGACTTACGACCGAGCGGTTTCTTGGGGAAGCTCAATGGGGAGGCGTCAGAATCACCTACTACCCGTTAGGGTATTAAGACGCCCCGATCGCCTGCTTCACCGCCGCCACCTGGGATCGTCAGAATCACCTACTACCCGTTAGGGTATTAAGACCCGTCCTCGCAGGGACACCAGCCATCAGACTCGGCATGTCAGAATCACCTACTACCCGTTAGGGTATTAAGACGTTAAATCTTCTCGATCAAAACACGGTACGCGCGTTCCATGTCAGAATCACCTACTACCCGTTAGGGTATTAAGACTTGGATTCCGATTGTAAGTGTGCTTCTCTATTCGGCCAGAATCACCCGCTACCCGTTAGGGTAAAACAGCATGGAGCGAACAGCGGTCAGCTTTAAGAGGCTGGCCGCTGTTTCTTGGGGGGGGAGGGGAGAGCTGTCAGCGGATTAAGCCCATTCTTATGGGCCGCCCATAAGAATGGGCCGGGAACGGATTGAACGGATTACATCTTGTAGGTCAGGTTCAGGGCTGGGGGGATCGCCAGTACCATGCAAACAGTTGGAGACTCCGCCATAGCGCGCTCTGAACCCGACACTTTCGCTCCGATCCTGGTTGAAGATGTCGGGTTCGGGGGCGTATCGGCGGAGGGTCATTCTTGTGCGCCGCCCTGGCGTTTCCATGCCGCCCCGAACCCGACCTACAAGCAATCCGTTCAATCCGTGTCAAAAATCCGTTGACAGCTCTCCCCCGCCCGCGCAGGTTGGACGCGGGGCTGAAGCCCCTGCTCAGAACGTGGAAACCCTGCGGGTTGGAGAACCAGAACCCCGTGAGGGGTTTCGAACCCCCGCCGCCCACCGGCAGAGTGTAGTAGAATCACCCTGGATGTTAAGGAGACGCGCCTTCTCACCGGGCGCCGCTCCCACAGATCCCATACCCCAACCATCTCTCGTAAGGAGGCCAACCATGACGGAAGATCGACATCCAGCGACTGCCGGCCAGCAGCGCGGGCGGCGCTCGTGGGCCGAACCCTGGAAAGTCAAAATGGTCGAACCCATCCGCATGACCACCCCAGAGCACCGCCGGCAGTGCATCGCCGAGGCGGGCTACAATACCTTTCTACTGCGCTCGGAAGATGTCTACATAGACCTGTTAACCGATTCGGGAACCAGCGCCATGTCAGATTATCAGTGGGCCGGCATGATGTTGGGCGACGAGGCTTACGCCGGATCGCGCAATTATTACCATCTTGAAAGCGCCGTACAGCAGTATTACGGCTACAAATACCTGGTCCCCACGCACCAGGGACGCGGAGCCGAACACCTCATCTCGCGCATCCTCATCAAGCCCGGCAGTTTCATCCCCGGCAACATGTACTTCACCACCACCCGCCTGCATCAAGAAATGGCGGGTGGAAATTTTGTGGACGTGATCATTGACGAAGCCCACGACCCCAACAGCCTGCACCCCTTTAAGGGCAATGTAGATTTAGATAAGCTTGAGACGCTCATTCGCAAAGTGGGCGCAGATCAGATTCCTTACATCTCGGTTGCCGCCACCGTCAACATGGCCGGCGGACAGCCCATCTCTATGGAAAACCTGCGCCAGGTGCGCGAACTGACCCACCGTCACGGCATCCGCATCATTTTAGACGCCACCCGCGCCGTCGAAAACGCCTGGTTCATCAAAGTGCGCGAGCCGGGCTATGCCGATAAGAGCGTGGCCGCAATCCTGCGCGAGCTGTGTTCCTATACCGATGGCTGTACCATGAGCGGCAAGAAAGACGCTCTGGTCAACATCGGCGGCTGGCTGGCCCTGAATGATTGGGATCTGTTTGAAGAGGCGCGCAATATGGTAGTTGTCTTCGAGGGCCTGCACACCTACGGCGGCATGGCCGGGCGCGATATGGAAGCTATGGCGCGCGGCATCGAGGAATCCGTTCAGGATGATCACATCCAGGCCCGCATCGGTCAGGTGGAATACCTGGGCAACCTCTTGCTCGAATGGAACATCCCCATCGTCCGGCCGATTGGCGGGCACGCCGTTTTTCTAGACGCCAAAGCCTTCTACCCCCACCTCGCGCAAGACCTCTTCCCGGCTCAAACGCTGGCCGCCGAGCTGTACCTCGATTCGGGCATCCGCTCCATGGAACGGGGCATCGTCAGCGCCGGGCGCGACCCGCACACCGGCCAGCACCGCTACCCCAAGCTGGAACTGGTACGCCTCACCATCCCCCGCCGTGTCTATACGCAGGCCCACATGGATGTCACCGCCGAGTCGGTCCTGGCCGTGTACGAAAACCGCGCAAAAGCCACCGGCCTCAAGATGGTCTACGAGCCCAAGTACCTGCGCTTCTTCCAGGCCCGCTTTGAACCGGCCTGATTCGGCCGTGTGCTGAATTGGGGGTAAACCCAATTTACGCCCAATTAGAAGCACTGCCTCTGCTTCGCCAGCCCCTCAACATTAAAAAAACGTGCCGCCGGCCAACTCTGCCCGCCGGCGGCACACGCCTGTACGCCATAACGATAGCTTATTCAAGCGGCTCTTTATAAATCTTCAGCCGGCCCATATCGTCGCCGCAGCCCTTGCACGAAATCATCTCAATCTTGAATTCCCTGCCGCCGCTCACCCACTTCAACGCTTCCTGGATGATGCCCACCGCCGTATGACAGCAGGGCTTATCGGTAGTGCGGTCCCAACACATCGAACAGCGCTCCAGCGTGTAAATGTAATGGTCGCCCTGATCCGAAACATTGCTCACCTGATCGGTGACGGTGTTAAAAATCTTAGCAATGGCCGGAACGCCAATCCGCAGTTTGGTATCCAGCGGCAGAACCTTAAAAGCCAGGTCGCCGGCCCCGGCCAGCGCGCCAAAGTTCTTCAGGCCGCTCGAAAACAGGGCCCGCCCGGCCCGCAGAGATAGACTCCGCCCCCCGCGCGGCCCATAAGTTTCTTCCAGAGCCGCCAGAATCGCCGCGATTTCAGCAAAATCCACCTTCTTTTCCAGGTTATCGGGCGGGTAGTTATCAATATACTTCTCCATCCCGGCGAGGTTCAAGATCGCATTCAAGCCGTTCTTGCCCATCACCTCTTCCAGCGCCATGAGAAAAATCCGCCCCATTTTGTTGGGGTAATAATAACCACTCATCTTGATGGCCGCCATGCTGTTCAACCCTTTCTCGAGCTGTATTGACCCCGATTCCCTGCAAGAATTGTTCCAATAACGTTATGGGGATTAAGATGATTCTATTCTATAAGAAAACCCCAGAATCAACCAGCATTCTGGGGGATGTTTTTAGTCCCCCCACCCAAACCCGAATAAAAAAAGAATTGGCGCGGTAGTGAACGCCGCGCCAATTTCAAAAAAACCAAACGTATCTCTTTTTATTGGGGGATACCAGGGCGCACCTGGGGTACAAACCTCTTCCGCAGATACCAGGCCAGCACCCCCAGCGCCGAGAGGATCAACAGCCACTCTTCCGGCTCTGGCACGCCCGTCAGCGGCGAACTGCCCGAAGGGACCGCGTTTTGGGCCTCCCATTCGCGCTGATAGCGGTCCTCATCCGCGGCCAACGCCTCCAGCCGTCTCCGCTGCATATCATTGACCAGCACAATCATCGAAGAATACGGCGTCACCATCCCCACCTGTTGAGCCAGGGCATGAATCTGGTCCAGGGTAGCCGGGTCGCCAATCGTCCCGCGGCGGGCATGGATTTCCGCCAGCACCCGGCGCCGCGCCAGCAGGGCCGCAAAGCCGCCCGCGTCTGGGTCTTCCACCAGCGCATCGGGGGCCAGCGCCGCCGCTTCGGCGGTGGATGTCACCCACCAGCGGTAGCCATCCACCACGTCCTGCCCCTCCAGCCCGGCCCCCAGGCGCAGTAGAGCTTCCTCCAGGCCGCCCGCCACGCCCCCGCCCGATGCCTGCACAGCCTCCAGCGTGGGGTCATCGTACCCCAGCGGGATTCCCGACCCCAGGTGCACCAGCCAGACCGGCGCGGGCGAGATGCCCGGCCTGACCGAGCGCGGGCCTAACTCGTAAGCCCCGTTGTCGGTCAGCACCAGCACGCCGTCATACGAACGGCCCGCCGCCAGTTCCTCGTACTGAATCAGCAGGTCCGCCGGGTTCTGGCCGCCGAAGAAAAACAGGTCATCTTCATTCATCTCGGCCAGGGGTTTCACCTGCGGCGCTTCGCCCCGCAGGCTGGAAGCCGTCAGATAGACATCCACCTGCGCACCCTGCGCGGCCAGTTGCCGCATCCGTTCCAGCGCCGCAGACACCGCCGCGCGCTGTGCCTCCATACTGCGCGAGCGATCCAAAACCACTGCCAGGCGAACATCGCGCGGCAGGTCCGCAGACGCGTCAGAGGCCGGCGCCGCCACCACGCTCACCCCACCGGCAAAATCCGCGCGGTGAGCCTTTGGCTGGAGCGGTTGAGAGGCCCCCAGCGCGGCAGGCAGCCAGTCTGCCCCGCCAGATTTGACCTCTCGGCCGTTCACTACACGCCGGGTGGACCCATCCCAATACACGTTGCGGTGATACGCCAGGCGCGGCAGGGGCCAGGCTTCTGCCTGGGGCGCGCCGGGGGTGGGCAGGGTGCGGTAGGTCATCCACAGGTACAGCGGCGCGCCCTCGTAAATGGTCGGCTGGCCGCCGGTCGTCTCCCAGCGGGGAACTTTGGGCGGAACCGGGAACACCCGCAGACGGTACTGGCGCGGGCCGATCTGCTCTAACAGGGCCGGGTCGCGCCGGACGACTTTTTGCTCGTTATACACCTGCTGGGCGGCCCCGCGCGGCGCAACCTGGAATTCATTGGCCTGAGCGCGCTCCGGCGAAGTCCCCAGCCACAACCCGGTCAGCACCGCCGTTTCGGGCAGGTTGAAATAATAAACCACTTCCTGCTCTCTAAACGTCTGGTTGCGGTAGACCTCCATTAATTCTATTTCGGCCCAATCGCCGTGCTCCGTCACGCCAATATGCTGTTCGGCCAACAGCACTTCGCGCTCATCCACTTCCTGCCAGGCGGTCAGGGCCATTTCAGGCGACCAGGTCTGGCGGGCGGCCCGCACAATTTCACTGCGCTCGGCCTCCGCAATAGGCACGTCAAAGTAGCGTTGATACAGGCGCGCCGCCTTGAGGGGTTCGCGCTGGAAAGCTGGCGCGCGCTGGGCCTCTTCCGTTCCGGCTTCGACCGGGTCGTACAACAGCGGACGCGCCACCCCGTAATACAGCCGTTCCACCGCCGCCGCATCTTCGGGGTCCATTTTAAGCACAGATTGGTACAGGCCGCGCACGTGCGCCACTTCGCCCACCGCGCTGATGTAGCGCACCGGGGCCAGGTAAGCGTTCAACAGCCCTGCGCGGATGGCCTTCTCTTGCTGGGCCAGCGCCCGCGCCGCCTGTACGGTAGCGGGCGGCTGGGTTAACAGCGCAAAAGCCCGCTGTTGAGGCTGGCGGTTGCCCAGCACAAACACCGCCGCAGCGGCCGCCGCCGCCAGCACCGCCGCCGCCCCTGCCGCGCCCCACCCCAGCCGCCGCGCCAGGGCCCGCAGGTCTCGCCACCACATCCGCACGCTCAACACCGGCACGGCGATAGGCGTCAGCACAAACAGGGTGCTGGTGTAGAGAAGTAACAGGAAACCCAACACCGAAAACGGCAGCCACAGCAGGTTCTCGCGAAACAGCTCGCGGATGAACTCCCACGCACTGCGCCAGAATGCCCCCGGCTGCCGCACCGTGTCTAACCACCACTGCCAGAACGCGCCAAACAGCGGGACCGCGTAAAAAGCAATCCACGCCGCGGCGTACAGGCTCACCAACAGCATCAGGGTCAGCCCGGCCAGGCGCACCACTGCCAGCCCGGCGGGCAGGCGGCGCTTTCCCTGGTCGAGCAGAAGCCACAAGAACGCCAACATGCCCAAGCCGGCCAGGATCATCAGCAGGCTCAGGGCCGGGCTGGCCTGACGGATGACGAAAAAGCGCACCGCCATCAACAGCATCAGCGGCCCTTCGACCACATAGCCCAGCGCAAACAGCCTTCTGGGCTGGCCGCGCAGTGCTGTAACGCCCAAAACCACCGCCGCCACCGGCGCCAGGCTTAACAATACAGCGAAGATCAGGTAGCCCACCGGGTTATAGCCCAGGCGCACCCCGGTTAACAGCTCTGGCAGAAGCCGGGGCGCAAAACCCAGCACCATAAACGCCAGAAAGATGACGTTCCACGACCAGAACAGGCCGCCGCACACAATATCTATGAGACTCACCCGTTGTTGATTCATCGGACTGCTCCCCTCACCATCCGGTAAAATTCTCGCGCCGCCGCAGACCCCGGGTCCACCGGCTGGTCAAACAGCACCGTCACTAACACCCAACGCTGGCGCCGCGGGCTGAGATCCGCCCACATGCGCTCGCCGTAATCATCCGTCGCGCGCTCGCCAGCTTGCATCCAATAGGCCGCCGTCAGCAGACCGGCCTGCTTTCCGGTGCTTAACCACAACAGCCGCACCGGAAAGCCCTCCGCCGCCAGCACGCTCGCCTCGCGGTCAACCATCAACCCGTAAACGCCAAAGCAGTTCTCTGGGCGGTGATGCGCCCGCCAGGTATCGCTGGCGACCAACAGCAGTGAACCCGTGAGTTCGCCGTACCGGAACCGCAGGCGCTGCGCCGAATGCACGCCTGCTTGGGCCAGCCAGTCGCGCTCTCCACGGCTCAACGGCCAGGCCTCGGTGATGACGGTGGACGGGAAGGTATAAGTCACAGCAGGCGGGGCCGCCTGCTGTGGGCGCGGAGCGTACAGCCACCCCATCAACGCCAATACCCCCGCCAGCCCAGCGGTCACCTGCCAGCCAGCGGCGTAAGCTGGCGCAGGCGGTTCACCGGGCGCGGGTTCTGGCAGACTGCCCGCCCCCCGCAGAAGCACCAACCCGAACCCGCAGGCCGCCGCAAACCCCAGCACGCCCAGCGGAACGTGCAGTAGTTCGGCCAGCAGACGCCAGCCAGCCACCTCGCCGACCGTCACCAGCACCCCCACCCGCGCCAGGTTGGCGGCCAGCAGAGCCAGCCCCAGCCCCAGCCCGGCCAGCAGCCAGCGCAGGTTCAGCGGGCGGCGCTCAATCCAACTGGCCGCCAGGAAGAACAGCCCGCCCGTCCACAGGCTTTTTACGCCGCTGCACGGCAGATCCACCTTCGAGACCCCATTCTCAAACACCAAAATCGTATCTACCCCCAGCGACTGCACGCCCACCGCGGATAGGCCATCACGCACCATGCGGGCGGTCGCCAGGCGCACCGGGTAGCCGATAAACGTTTCCATATGCTCGCCAAAAGGCAGTGCCCCCGCCAACAGCAGAGCCGCCGGCAGTCCCTGCCGCCAGGCGCGCGCCTCCATCCACAGCCCCAACAGCCCATAGCCCGCCAGGGCAAATAAACTGGCCGCCAGGGTGTGAATGTCTAAAAAGCGTTCCACCCCCAAATACAACAGCGAGGCCCCTGCCACCACTGCCAGCGCCGCCGGGCGCAGTTGCGCGGGCCGGTCGAACCGCACCGCCAGGCTGCCCTTGCGCGCCTGCACCGCCACCAGCGCCAGCGCCCCGGCCAGTACCACCTGGTTGGTGCGGAATTCCTCGCGGGTGAAAATCACAGCAAAATAAGGAAATACCGCCCGGTACAGCCAGATCCACAGGCCCACCAGCGCCAGGTTTGCCCATACCGGCCAGCCGGGCAGCCGCAGGCGGCTCATCTCTGCCTCTGCTCCCGCGGCCGGCCAGCCATCCACGCCAGCGCCGCGCCGGTGAATACCGCTGGGGCCAGGCCAAACAGACCAACCTCGAAGATCGAGGTAAACGTAGCCCCCACGACCAGCCCCATCATGGCCCAGCCCAGCACACTGCTGACCGGCCACCACCCTGCCCGGTAGAAGTAGCGCCGCAGATAAAGCCACTGCGCCAGGCCCAATACCGTCCCCACCGCCAGGCTGAAAACCGGCATCAGGTTGGTCACGTCTACCGCCGAGACCCGAGGAACGACCCACGCCAGCCCGGCCAAACAGACAGCCCACCCCAGGCCGTTGGCCGCCAGCCAGCCCCACGGGCGGCGGATAAACTGGCTCAGCACCAGCATCTGCCCCAGGGTAATCGCCAGCGCCATGCCAGGAATGAACACCCAGCCAAACGCCCGATCTTCATTCAGGTTGGGGTCCAGGACTTTGGCCGTAAAAATCAGGAAGTACATGAGCGCGAGCGCCGCGATAGCTCCCGCAGGCGCGGCAAGTACCCAATCCAGCCATAAGCGCAGGGGCCGCGGCTGAGAGGCTCGCGGCGCGGGCGCGGGTGATTGAATCTGTGCATCCATCAGATTTTCCCCCCAACCGCATGGCGGTCGCTTTTCCGCAGTACCATGGGCGTCAGCAGGGCCGCCGCCAGCAGGGCCCATTCCAACAGAGGGCGCCGCTCTGGCAGGTCCAGGCCCTCCAGAGCAGGCAGAAGCGGCAGGCCGCCCAGGGCGCAGGCCGGCAGAGCCAGCGATACCCCCGCCAGCAGTGCCAGCCACTTCATCAGCGTGCGGCTCTCGGCCAGGTACAGCCAGGCCCCCATCGCCAGGCAGGCAACGGCCAACAGCAAGTAGGGTTTTTGGCCGGGCGAGTACGCGGCGCGCGGCAACAGCGGGCTGAGCACCAGGCCCGCCAGCACCCCGCTGTAGAGCGTATACGAGGCCAGCGTCCAATCCTGCCGCAGATGATCTAACAGGCTCTGTAAGCGCCCCACCAGCGCTAACAGGCCCAGCACCGCGCCAGCGGTCACAAACAACATTAACCAGGCCAGGCCCGCCCAAACGGCCTGGAGCAGCAGACGGCCGCTGGCACTGCCAGGGACCAGGCCCCACCTCGCCAGGGCCGGGAGCGAGAGCAGATCTGCCCCCCATTGAAACAGGCACGTAAAAGCGGCGGCGGCAGCGGCCAGCCCCAGGTAGGGCAGAGACCAGCGCGGCAGTCCGCGCGCCAGCCCCATGACCAACAGCCCGGCCAGCATGGCCCCCACGCCCACATCTGCCAGGCGCGCCGCCGCCGTTTCGCGGTTCAGGGCCAGCGCCGCAAAGGGCAGTAAAAAGGCCCCCAGTCCTAGCAAAACCTCGCGCTCGCTGGCGGCCCGGCAGGCGGGCGGGCTGGTCTCGCGGCCTTTTCGAGAAGCGGCGGCCTGGCGCGCAATTTCACCGGCCAGCCCAGCCGCCTCGCTCGCCAGGGTACGCACCAGGGCGCGCCAGCCCTGCGCCGCCGCGTCTTGCAGTGCCTGAGCAAACACCGCTTCCATTTCTTCGCCAAATTCCTCGCGGAACGCGCGCGGCAGCAGCCGCAGCGCCAACCGGTAGATCCCCCTCAGCCAGTCCGCGTTCATCCCTGCTCTCCGTTCACCGCTCGCCGCCGGGCCGCCGCCACCAGCCGGTCCAATCGGTTGACCTCCGCGCGCAGCAGGGCGCGCCCCAACTCCGTCAGCCGGTAGGCTTTGCGCTCGCGCCCGCCCCCGGCGGCTTCCTCACTGCGCGCGATCCAGCCCAGCTCTAACATGCGCTTCAGCGCCCCATAGAGCGTCCCCGTGCTGAGCGTCACCCGCCCGCCGCTCAATTCCTGCACATCTTTCATCATGGCATAGCCATGCCTGGCATCCGACGCCAGGCTGAGCAAGATAAAGAACGCCGCTTCGCTCAGCGGCAGATTGGCTTCGATCTCTTCAGCAGTACGCACCGGCCAATTCCCCCTGTTTATCTTACTGTGATATGTCGCCCGATAATATGTCGCGCAACTACATATTACAGCGAAATTTCAAAATGTCAAGTCATATTTTTGATCTACATTAATCTTCCGGCCTACCCGTCAGCGCGCCGCGCACCATCTCCGCCGCCAGGTCTAATTCTGCGCGCGCCGGGCGCTGAACCCGATACGTTGGCCCAAAACGGAACCCAAAGCCATCGCCGCGAAAGCGCGGAATCACGTGCAGGTGAACGTGCATCACCTCTTGCCCGGCCGCTTCGCCATCGGCCAGGAACAGATCCACCCCTTCACAATGCAGTCCACTGCGCCGCAGGGCCGCCGCCAGCCTCTGCCCCACCCTGAAAATCTGCGCCCCATCTTCTGCGTCCAGCCCGGCCAGGTCTGCCGCGTGCCGGATGGGCACTACCAGCAGGTGACCGGGGTTGATCGGGCGAATGTCCATAAAAGCGATCACGCGCTCATCGCGGTAGACTTCGCTGGCCGGCGCGGTTCCGGCAATGATCTGGCAAAAAATACAGTCGGTCATCTTTGGTTCCTCCATCAGTTCAGTAGTTCTGCGCTTTTAATAAACCGGTTCGACAAACCATCGTGATCTCATGGATTGATATTATATAAAGCCCTCCCAAAGCTGAGCTATACTCAAGATCACAACCATCCATTGGATGAGAGAGGCCCCTTCATGATCCCACGCGAGCGCATCCTGGCGGCCATGGACTTCCGGCCCGTAGACATTCTCCCCCTGCAAATTCACCCCTCGCCCGCCGGCCTGTTTGAGCATGGGCAAAAACTGCTCGATCTGATGCAAAGCTGTGGGCATGATTTCGGCAGTCTGCAAGACCTGGCCCTGCCGGTGGTTCCCCCCGAAGATTTTGACGCCGATGGGCGCTATCATAAAATCCAAACCGATGAATGGGGAACCACCTGGGAATACCGCCTGTTTGGGGTGTGGGGCTACCGCATCGGCTACCCCCTGGCCGATATCAGCCGCCTGGAAACCTACCGCCTGCCGCCGCTTGAGCGCCTTCAGGGCGAGGCGCTCGAACGCGCCCGCCTGCAAGGCGCTCAGCACCGCCAGCGTTACTTTCACCTGGGCGGGGGCGTCAGCCTGTTCGAGACGATGCAGTCACTGCGCCCCTTTGAGGACGTTCTCATTGACATTGCGCGCGACACGCCCGAAATCAACCGCCTGGCCGACCGGCTGGTTGAATATTCTGAGGTGTTGATTGATAACGCCCTGGCCGCCGGGGTGGATGCTGTGACGGTTGGCGATGACTTTGGCACACAGCAGGGCCTGATGCTCTCTCCCAAAACGTGGCGGAAGTTCTTCCTGCCCCGCTACCAACGGCTCTTTGCGCCGGTCAAGGCGGCTGGCAAGCGCATTTTCTTTCACTCCTGCGGGCAGATCGAGCGCCTGCTGCCGGACCTGCGCGAAGCCGGGGCCGATGCCATCTGGCCGCAGTTGGCGCTCTTTGACCTGCCCGCCCTGGCCCGCCGCTGCCGCGCCTTGGGGCTGGCCGTTCAGCTCCACCCCGACCGCGGCGACCTGATGCAGCGCGCCCGCCCCTCTCAGGTGCGCGATTATCTCTACCGCCTGGTTGACGCTTTTGACTGCCTTCAGGGCGGCTCATGGCTGTACCTGGAAGTGGACCCCGGCTTCGCCTGGGAGAACGTGAAAGTGTTGTTTGAAACAGCGATGGAATTAAGGGATTAACCCTGGCAAATTAGGTACTTTTACCAATTGCTCCCCCCTCTCGCGTAAATGATAATTCCCCCAATCTGGACGGCGTTCTCGTTTTTTTGGTTCATTGGCACAAAAAATTATTGGATTATCGAAATCTGGAGTAGAATTAATATTATGAGCAATCGTCTCGTCACCATTCTGATAGTCGCCCTGGCGGCCTACGGCCTGGGCTTTTTGGTTGCGATGCAGATCAACCGGGGCTCTTTCCCGGCCTATCGCGGCCAGGCGGTTGGGCGCGCGCTGGTCTCAAAAGCGCCGCGCTCCACTGCCGCGCAGGCAAATGCGCTCCCCACGCCAGATTTTGAATACGTGCCGTCTGAAGTCAAAGCCGGGCAGGCCGCCGCCATCCGCATTAAAACACAGCCGGGGCAAATCTGCACCATCTGGGTGATGAGCTCCGGCCAGCCGATCCCCAACCTGCCCACGCCCATCTACCAGGCCGCCGACGCGGATGGGCACTGCGGCTGGCAGTGGACCATCTCACCCGATTCCGAACCGGCCATCGCCACCGCGTGCGTGTGGGCAGGCGGCAAACCCTTTCAACGGTCTTTTCGCATCGTACGCTGAGGGTCCCGGTGGGGTTCTCCGTTCTACCGGGGGATAGGTACCGCCTTTTCCTGCCTAAAGCGAAACCTCATCCACATAGCACCACATCCACGTCTCGCCGGGCGTTAAGGACTGGATGATGGGATGTCCGGTGGCGTGAAAATGCCGGGTGGCATGTTTATTTTTAGAATCGTCGCAGCAGCCGACATGGCCGCAGATCTTACACAGGCGCAGGTTTACCCAGGTATCGCCTGCCGCCAGGCATTCCTGGCAGCCGTCGGCGGCGGGCTGTACTTCTTGAATCAGATGAGTGTGCGAACAGGCTTTTGGAGATGACATCGCGGCGCTCCATAGGGAAAAGGCGGGGCAATCAGTTTTTGATCTTACATATACAAATTATCCACTTATATCCTACACCTTTTGAAGGCGCATTCCTAGAGGGGTGAAAACCTTGAATCTGACTGCCTGCCCGGAAGGTTAAATAATAAAATTCATTTCACATATCCGAATATAAATTTTATTAAATATAATATTGACTTTTTTTAAAAACGGCGTATGATATTGATTAATAAAATTAAAGGGAGTGTATCTATGTCTACCATTCAGCAAACGTACGACATCCCCAACGCCTCAGAAATCATCCTCGAAGGCTGGGGCGATGTGCAGATCGAACAGGGCGAGCAGGAAAGCATGACCATCGAGACCGACGCCGAACTGCTCCCCCGCCTGAAGACCGCCGTAACCGGCGGCCGGCTGGAACTGGGATTAAAAAACCCGCTCGACCACCTCTTTCACTTTTCTCACCCGCCCATCCACTACCACATCCGCGTGCACAAGCTCGATCAGGTGAAAATCCTCGGCTCTGGGACGGTGAACTGCCCCCAGGCGGCAGGCGGCGAACTGCGCTTGGGCGTGGTGGGTTCGGGCAAAATGCGCTTTGGTTCCATCCAGGCCGACCAGCTTGAGGTACAAATCCCCGGGTCGGGCAGCGTGGCGGTCGAAAGCGTACAGGCCGGGCAGTTCAAGCTGAGCATCCCCGGATCGGGGCAGTGCAGTGCGGCGGGGACGGTTCCCCAGGTGGAAGCGCGCATCAGCGGGTCGGGCGAACTGCGCGGCGAGGAACTCGCCAGTGAAAGCGCCAACGTGAGTATTGCGGGTTCGGGCCGCGTCAGCCTGGCCGTCAGCCGCGCGTTAGAGGTGCGCATCAGCGGGTCGGGGCAGATGTGCTACCGCGGCACGCCCACCCTGCGCACCCACATCTCCGGCTCCGGCAGCGTCAATCCGTTGTAATTCAACCCCACATCCCTGGCGGCGTCCGGCGGGGGTTTCCAACCCCCGCCTCAGTTCATGCAAACCCCTCACGGGGTTCTCATCCCCAGCCCCGCAGGGGCTTCCACGTCCTGAGCAGGGGCTTCAGCCCCGCGTTATCCCGTCCGCGCAGGCGAGGGGGAGAGCTGTCAACGGATTTCGGGAACGGATTGAACGGATTTCTTGTAGGTCGGGTTCCGGGCGCGGCGGGAATCGAGCGCCTGGAAACCCCTCACGGGGTTCTCTTCCTCAGCCCCGCAGGGGCTTCCACGTCCTGAGCAGGGGCTTTAGCCCCGCGTCCAACCCGTCCGCGCGGCGGCGTCCGGCGGGGGTTGAAACCCCCGCCTCAGCACCTGCAAACCCCTCGCGGGGTTCTCATCTTCAGCCCCGCAGGGGCTTCCACGTCCTGAGCAGGGGCTTTAGCCCCGCGTTATCACCCCAACCTGCGCGGGCG
>DAOUAC010000087.1:0-24326 GCA_034434155.1 Anaerolineaceae bacterium | reverse complement strand
GTGCGCCGCCGCGCCAGACCTGCGCAGCGTGGCGCGAGCGCGCTCGGTGACGGTTGGCGCGGCGATGGAGCCGGGCCTGGTGCGCATGGAAAGCGGCGCGCCAGGGCTGGTGGTGGGCATTGAACCGTAGGCGCATGCCAGTTTTTTGGATCAAAAGAATGGTGAATCTCACCAGAAAATGATATGATTGGCGGTGCTTTGCCTGGATAAAGATTCAGCAACGGAGAACGCATGGAAAAGACTGATAAAAGCGAACAGGCCGCCGCATACATGCGGCAGGGATGGAATTGTTCACAGTCGGTGGTGCTGGCCTTTGCCGAAGAGGCCGGGCTGACGCGCGAGGCCGCGCTGCGCGCGGCGGCCGGGTTTGGCGGCGGCGTTGGGCGAACGGGCAACCTATGTGGGGCCGTTTCCGGCGCGGTCATGGTGATCGGGCTGCGGCATGGGGCGGTCTCTCCAGAGGATAAAGCCGCAAAGGAGCAAACCTACCGGCTGGTTCAGGAATTTATGCGGAGATTCCAGGAGCGTTTTGGTGCGCTCGACTGCCCCGCCCTGTTAGGTTATGACCTGCGCGACCCCGCGGAGGCGCAGAAAGCCCGCGACGCGGGCCTGTTCTATGATCGCTGCCCGCTGTTCGTGCAGGGAGCCGTGGCGATTCTGACGGAAATGGCCAATAACCAGGCTTAGAGGATAGAAGACCGCGCAGGCGCGCGAGTTTTTGTATTTTTGGAGATATATGGCAACCTTTGAACTCCCCAAAACCTATGATTTTCGTTCCACCGAGCAGCGCATTTACCGGTGGTGGGAAGAGAGCGGGTATTTTAAACCGTCCAACGATCCAAACAAGCCGGGCTTTGACGCCAGCAAAAAGCCCTTTGTCATTTCGATCCCGCCGCCGAATGTGACGGGCGAACTGCACCTGGGGCATGCCATGTTTGTATCCATGGAAGACCTGATGATCCGCTACCACCGCATGAAGGGCGTGCCGACGCTGTGGGTTCCGGGGACTGACCATGCCGGGATCGCAACACAGTTACAGGTAGAGAAGGCTCTGGCAAAAGAAGGGTTGAGCCGCGAACAGTTGGGGCGCGAGGAGTTTGTGCGGCGCACCTGGGAATGGAAAGAGAAGTACGGCGGTATCATCACTCAGCAGATTCGCCGGCTGGGGGCCTCTTGCGATTGGGATCGCGAGCGTTTTACCCTGGACCCGGGCCTTTCAAAGGCTGTGCGCGAGGCGTTCGTGCGCCTGTACGAAAAGGGCCTGATCTACCGCGGCCCGCGCATGATTAACTGGTCGCCGGGGTTGAAGACAGCCGTCTCGGACCTGGAAGTGGAGTATTCACAGGAGCCGGGCAAGCTCTATTACTTCAAGTATATGCTGGCGGATGGCAGCGGCGAGTACATTCCGGTAGCTACCACCCGGCCTGAAACGATCCTGGGCGATACGGCCGTAGCTGTTCACCCGGAGGACGAGCGCTACCAGAAGTATATTGGGCGCAAAGTGGTTGTGCCAATCCTGGGACGGCAGATTCCGGTGATTGCGGATGAATACGTGGACCGCGCCTTTGGCACGGGCGCGCTGAAGATCACCCCTGGTCACGATCCCAACGACTATGCCATCGGACAGCGCCACGGCCTTCCGTTGATTGGGGTGCTGGACGAACTGGCGCGCGTGAACGAGAACGGCGGCCCTTATGCCGGTCTGGATCGTTTTGAGGCGCGCAAGAAGCTGTGGGAAGATATGGGCGCGGCCGGTCTGGTGTTGAAGGAAGAACCTTACCTGCTTAACGTGCCGCGCTCACAGCGCGGCGGTGAAATTGTGGAGCCGATGGTTTCCACGCAGTGGTTTGTCCGCATTGAGTCGATGGCGCAAGCGGCCCTCGAAGCGGTGCGCAGTGGGAGCGTGCGCATTGTGCCGGAACGCTTTACCAAAGTCTACTACAACTGGTTGGAGAACATTGAGGATTGGTGCATCAGCCGGCAGTTGTGGTGGGGGCATCGCATTCCGGTGTGGTACTGCCAGGACTGCGGCGAGATGATTGTAACGCGCCAGGACCCACAACACTGCCCTAAGTGCGGCAGTTCAAAACTGGAGCAGGACCCCGATGTGCTGGACACGTGGTTCTCTTCGGGCCTGTGGCCGTTCTCGACCCTGGGCTGGCCGGACGAAACGCCCGACTACAAATATTTTTACCCGACTTCCGTGCTGGAAACCGGTTATGATATTCTGTTCTTCTGGGTGGCCCGCATGATTATGGACGGCATGGAGTTCACCGGCCGGCCGCCGTTCCATACCGTGTACCTGCACGGGTTAATCCGTGATGAACACGGCCAGAAGATGTCGAAGACCAAGGGCAATGTGATTGACCCGCTGGTGGTGATGAACGAGATGGGAACCGACGCGCTGCGCTTTACGCTGTTGGTCGGCTCGACGCCCGGCAATGACATGAGCCTGAGTATCAAAAAAGTGGAGGCCAACGCTCACTTTGCCAATAAGCTGTGGAACGCCGGGCGCTTTGTGATCGGCGCGCTAGAGCAGGCCCCTGCGGCCCCCGCTGGCGAACCGCGCTGGACGCTGGCGGATTCGTGGGTGTGGGCGCGCTTGCAGGGGTTGATCCGCGACGTGGAACGGCTGTTTGCGAATTACCAGTACGGCGAGGCTGGCCGCCAGATTTATGATTTCTTCTGGAGCGAATTTGCCGACTGGTACGTGGAAATTGCCAAGCTACAGCTTGCCGAAGGCGGCGACCGGGCCTTTTATACCGCTTCGACTCTGGTGCGGGTGCTGGATGCCTGTCTGCGGCTGCTGCATCCCTTCACGCCGTATGTGACTGAAGAACTGTGGGGCCACCTGAAGCGCGCCGCGCAGGAAAAAGGGCCGGCCTTCGCCCCAAAGCAGGGCTGGGAAGAAGCTCTGATGATCGCTCAGTACCCGACGCCCCGCGCTGAAGAGGGCTGGGAGGCGGCAACTGTGGCTGATTTTACCCTGGTGCAAGAGGTGGTGCGGGCGATCCGCAACCTGCGCACCGAAAAGCGGGTCCCGCCGGCGCGCAGGGTTCCGGCGCTGATCGCCGCCGGAGACCGGCTGGCCGTGTTGGAAGCTCAGCGCCAGGCGATTGCTTTCTTGGGCGGGATTGACGCTCAGCACATGACGCTGGCCGAAGCCCTGGCCGAGCGCCCACAAAATGCGGCTGCGCTGACGGTGCTGGGTATTGAGATTTACCTGCCCCTGGAAGGGCTGGTGGATGCTCAGGCCGAGCGGGCGCGCTTGCAGAAGGAATTGGACGAAACCGAAGCGCAAATTCGACGTCTGGAAGACCTGTTGGGCGGCCCATTTGCCCAACGCGCTCCGGCGGCAGTAGTAGAGCGCGAGCGCCAGAAGCTGGCGACGTTTCAGGAGACGGCGGCGCGTCTGCGCGAGCAGATGGCGGCGTTTTGATGGATTGTTGACCCAATTATGCGTAAGTTGTGGACGCGCCCGCAACTTACGCATAATTATGATAAAATTTTACCTGGAGGTGCGCTCTAGTGGGGGAGGGCGTAGGCCGGGGTTTATCTCTATCCAGGAGCGGCTAACGAGTGACTTCCGGAGCGTTGGCCGCTTTATATTGTCTACCCGGAGGTCCTGACCTTTGCCTTACGATTTTACCCAGCCCCTTGGTTTATGGGCCTATCTTCTTCTGGCTTTCGTTGTCATCATCGAGGGCCCCGTTGCAACACTGGCTGGCGCCGTAGCGGCTTCTGCGGGGCTTATGAAACCCTGGGGGGTGTTTTTGGCGGCCGCATTGGGGAATCTCGCATCCGATAATCTATGGTATGTTTTGGGATACATTGGCAAAACAACCTGGCTGCTGCGGTATGGATCGTGGTTTGGGCTAAAGAAGGAACATATTGATCATCTTGAGGGCGACGTGATCGCCCATGCGCCCAAGCTGCTCTTTATGGCGAAACTGACGCTTGGTTTTTCAATTCCTACTCTGGTGGCAGTCGGCATGGCGCGCGTGCCTTTCAGACGTTGGTTCTGGGCGTTGGCAATTGCCGAGACGATCTGGACCGGTACGCTGGTTATCCTCGGATATCATTTTGGCCGGTATTTGCGCACGTTAGAGTGGGGCGTCCAGATCATAGCTGTAAGCGGCTCGCTGGCTTTCGTGGCCGTGATGATTTATTATCTCGCGCGGCTGCGGAAGCGCATGAAGTAGCAGTGAGCGCCAAATCAACCAAACAAAGCTGGCAGGGAGCAGTATGCGAATTGTAATTTCCGGACAAACCTACTACCCGGGAAATAATGGACAGGCAATTTTTTCAATCCACCTGGCGGAGGGCCTGGCCCGCGCCGGGCATGAAGTGGCGGTGATTGTCCCGGCGTCTGGGTTTGCTTACCAGACCGAAAAGATCCACGGGGTGCAGGTTCACCGGCTGCACAGCATCCCGCTAAGCCTGCTTCATCCTGAAGCCTTCTTAAACCCATTTCCTGGTTTCAAAATTCGCGCCATTCTCGAGGACTTTCAGCCAGACGTTCTGCACATTCAGGATCATTATTTTCTGAATTGGGATGGGGTGCGGATCGCCCGCCAGATGGGGATTCCGATCATGGGGACGAACCATTTTCTGCCTGAAAACCTCTTGCCTTATATCACGTGGCTGCCGCTGCCGCGTGAATTCAAGGTTTATGTGTTGTGGCAGTTAATGCTGTGGACGTATCACCAGGTGGATATGGTGACGACCCCCACCGAAACGGCGGCGCGCATTTTGGGGCGGCAAAAAATCGACGTTCCGATCTTTCCGGTGTCGTGTGGGGTAGATACCAACTGGTTTAAGCCGATGGCCGGGTTCGACCGTGAGGCGGTGCTGCACAGGTGGGGGTTGAACCCCGAAGCAGTGACGTTCTTGTACGTGGGCCGCCTGGACCGCGAAAAAAGGATTGACCTGCTGCTGCGCGGGCTGGCCCGGCTGCACCAGGACTCACGTTATCGGAAGGTGCAAACGCCGGTTCAACTGGCCGTGGCAGGCCGGGGATCGGCGGGCAGTGAGCTGCGCGCTCTGGCAGATGCATTGAACCTTGAAAGCCAGGTGGCCTTCTTGGGTTATGTGCCTGCGCCAGACCTGCCAGACCTGTACCGGGCGAGCGACGTGTTTTGCATGCCCAGCCCTGAAGAACTGCAAAGCATTGCGACTCTGGAAGCGATGGCATCCGCCAAACCGGTGATCGCGGCCAATGCCAGGGCGCTGCCCGAACTGGTGACGCCGGATGTGAACGGCACGCTGTTTGAACCGGGACGGGTTGAGGCCGCGGCGGATGCCATGCTGTGGATGTTAGAACGCCAGGCCCGCTGGGCGGATATGGGGCTTGCCAGCCGTTCCAGGGCCGTGGCCCACAGCCTGGAGAATACCATCCGGCGGTATGAGGAGCTGTACGCGCGGCTGTTGGAAACTGCGCCGCGCGCTTACCGGTCTGCGCGCCGCTCTAAGGCTGCGGTTTCGCTTAAACAGTAAAAGGGAGTGCAATCCGGTGAACGACCACTCGTTTTTTGACTCGGTGATTGTGGGTGGAGGCCATAACGGCCTGGTAGCGGCCTGTTACCTGGCCCTGGCGGGTCAGCGGGTGATCATCCTGGAAAAGAACGATTACATGGGGGGCGCGACCTGCTCTAAAAAGGCGTTTGCAGGGGTGGATGCGCGCCTGTCAGTCTATTCTTACCTGATCAGCCTGCTTCCGGGCAAGATTCTGGCGGATTTGGGAATCAAGCTGGAGATCCGCCGAAGGGCGATAGCAGCGTATACGCCGATGGTGCGGGACGAAAAGTTTGGGGGCCTGCTGATCAGCAACATCTCAGAGGACGTGACCCGGCAGTCTTTCGTGGAGCTGACCGGCGATGAGCGCGAATACCAGGGATATTTGAAGTTACAGGAGACGGTGGAGATTTTCGCTCAAAAAGTCTGGCCCACGCTGATGATGCCCCTGCCATCAAAGCGCGATTTGCAAAGCCGGTTTCAGACGCGTGAGGAAAAAAAGGCATGGGAATATCTGGTGGAAAAGCCACTGGCCTGCCTGATCGAAGATCATCTCAGCGATGACACAGTGCGCGGGACGGTATTCACCGACGCCAAAATCGGCGTTCCGACCTACCCAGAAGATCCTAACCTGCTCCAAAACCGGACGTTCATCTATCACACCATCGGCCAGGGAACCGGGGAATGGCGCGTGCCGGTAGGGGGCATGGGGGCGCTGGTGGAGGCGCTGAAGGCCAGAGCACTGTCGTTGGGTGTTCTCTTTAAAACTTCGGCGGAAGTGCTAAAGGTAGACCACGCTCTACCGGTCAGCACGGTCTATTACCGCGAGGGCGAGCAGGAGCGGGCCGTGCGGGGGCGGTTTATCCTGTTCAATGTATCTTCTGACGTTGCCAACCGCTGTTTGCCAGGGGTGTACGAAGAGGAACAGGTAGCAGGCTCGGTGTTTAAAGTCAACATGGTGTTGAAAAGACTGCCTAAGCCGAAGGACCGGCGCGTTACGGCCAGAGATGCGTTTACGGGGACGTTTCACCTGAATGAAGGCTACGAACAGATGAAGGCTTCGTACCGGGCGGCGCACAGCGGCCTGCGGCCCCAGGTGATCCCCGGCGAGGTATACTGCCACAGCCTGACGGATCCTTCAATCTTGTCGGCAGATTTACAGGCCCGGGGCTATCAGACGATGACTCTGTTTGGGTTGGATGTTCCCTATGCCTGGTTTCGGCAGGATAACGGCCGGGTCCGCGCGGAAGTAACAGAGCATTATTTAGATGCCATCAATGCCTATCTTGAAGAGGATATCCGAGACTGCCTGGCGGTGGACGCTAACGGCCGCCTGTGCGTGGAGGCGAAATCGCCGCTGGATTTAGAAAGCGACCTGGGCCTGCCCAAAGGCAATATCTTTCATGGGAACCTGACCTGGCCCTTTGCCGGGTCGGATGCAGAGGCCGGTACATGGGGAGTGGAAACCCGTTATGAGCAGGTCTTAATGTGCGGCTCAAGCGCCAAAAGAGGGGGAGCGGTCAGCGGCATTCCCGGCCATCATGCCGCCATGAAGGTGCTGGGTAAGGCTTCGGACGATCTGTAAAGAGTAGGGAAATCCCCGTAAAGAAGCGTGAAATCATGGGAAGCAGTCTTGGAACCTCCCCAAAGCGGGATAGGTGTTCTTTGAACGTGGAACGGGCGGGAAACATCCCATGCCGCAAAGGGGATCAACCCGTTGGAACTGCAAACCCGCTTTCTTATAATGAAGCTGGAAACCGAAAAGCACTGCACACCGGATACCATTAACGGTTTTGGTTTACAGGTTGAATTGAACCAGCCGGTTGTCTTATGGGTAAGCAGGGAGTACAGAAAATATTTATTGGTAGAGAGATGAAGCGTTGACCCCCGCCTTTTGCGGCGGGGGTCAACGCTTAAGTGGGGATTACTCTTCTCGGATGGTGACGGCGTTCATCTTATCGCCCTGGCGGATGGCATCGACAACTTCCATGCCGCGGACGACTTTGCCAAAGACGGTGTGCTTGCCGTTGAGGTGGGGTTGGGGAGAATGGGTGATAAAGAACTGGCTGCCGTTGGTGTTGGGGCCGGCGTTAGCCATGGAGATCACGCCGCGCTCGTGCTTGAGGGGGTTGTTCTTGACTTCATCTTCAAAATCATACCCTGGCCCGCCGCGCCCGGTTCCGGTAGGATCGCCGCCTTGGATGACGAAATTGGAGATCACACGGTGGAAGGTGACGCCGTCATAAAAGCCCTGGTTGGCAAGGAACACAAAGTTGTTGACGGTTTTGGGGGCGTGTTCGGGGAACAGTTGGAGTTCGATGTTGCCTTTGTCGGTTTCGATCACGGCGAAGTACTTTTTGGCCGGGTCAATCTGCATGGCGGGTGGTGTAGCCCACTGTTTCATGGAATAGCTCCTTATAGAACAATAGAATGGCGCGATTATAACAAGAATTCGGGCCGGAGGTGGCGGTCAGGACGGTTTGGATCTGCGCATGGTCTTGTAAGTTTGCCAGACCATGCGGAAGAAGTGGTAGGTATGGGGGATTGGGCGGATGTGGCTTTTTTCTTCGCCGTAAATGGTACGAATAGGGACCCAGGCGATGGCGAAGCCGCGGCGGATGCACTCGACGATCATTTCCACTTCAAACTCAAAGCTGCTTTCCTGACTGGCGAGCATGGCGGCGATCATGCGCCTGGAAAGCAAGCGATAGCCCGATTGATTATCGGGGATGTAGCGGCCAATCGCCCATGAGAACGCCTGGGTTCCAATCCAGTTCGCCAGGCGGCGGACGGGGGGCATATTTTGGAAAGAGCGCTGGCCGATCACCAGGTCTGCGCCAGAGCGGGTGTACGCGTCAATAAACTTGGGGATTTCATCGGGGTCATGCTGTCCATCGGCATCGAGCATCACCAGCCCAGCACAGCCCTGTTCGAGGGCGTAGCGAAAACCGGCCTTCAGCGCGGCGCCTTTGCCCTGGTTGGGTACCTGGCGCAGTACGTGGGCGCCGGCGGCTTCGGCCTGAGCGGCGGTATCATCCTTCGAGCCATCGTCTACTACCAGGACGGGCAGGTAAGTTCGGGCTTTTTGGATGACCGGAGTGATGTGCCGGCCCTCATTATAGGCCGGGATTAATGCCAGGAGGTCAAAGGCGCTGGGATGTTGGTCCATACGCCCATTGTACCAGGGTCAGGGGCCAAAAAGCGAAGATTGCGTAATCTGGGTTGTATGGCTGAGGCGGCTACTCACGCAGTTCGGAATGGATCCCTTTGAAGATCGTCCACAAAACCACCAGGAAGATGAGCAGCTTACAGGCCGTAAGCCACGAAATATCCTGCACCAGATACCAATGGCTGAGCGAAGTAGAAAAGAAATTTTTAATTCGCCAGGGCCAGAGGATGGAAATCAGGTTCGGAACCACCAAGAAGATTCCGGAAAAATACAAGAGAACGCCAAACAATGCCCCGGCTGCAAAAAGAACGTGCTTGGGGTCGGCAATATGCAGGCTAAGGGGCAAATGGCTGTGGCGGAAGAAGCCAATCAGCGCCGACAAAAATCCCCAATTCTTCATACACGAACCTCCACCTGCATTGTAGATCACTCTGCCCGTGAAAACAAGACCTTTGGGCAGTTTCTTAATCGGCGCTTGACCCGATAGACAGGATTAAATAGTGTGTAAATTGGGTTGTTTTTCCAATTTACACACTATTTATCAGGTCAATGTGCTTGTGGGAGCAATCTGGCGGTGTGAGGGTCAGGCGTTTCGCAAAGCTTCGAGGAGGGCACGAGCCGAGGCTTCTGGCCCGCTGCGTTCTTCGCCGGGCAAGCCCAGGCGAGTGCGCAACTGTCCCACAAAGATCTTGTTCTCAAAGAACTTTTGGAAGAAGGCGCGGGCCAGGGGTTCGTGCAGGTCGGGATACTGCTCGGGGCCAAAGATGTTGGCGAAATAGGTTTTCACCAGCCCGGTTGAAGTGGTTGTGCCTTTGCTCATCACCGCGCCAGCGCGGAAAACTTCGAGGGCCTGTTCGGGCGTCTCAAAGCGTTCCAGGATGGGATGCTGCTCATCCACGGGATCGTAATTGTTCGCGTACAAAATCAGGTCTGGGCAGTAGCCTTTGATGACGTGTTCGTAAGTGGTGACGGGGATCACCACGCGGGCGTTGACCTGAGCGGGCGACATGATGATGGTGCGGTCGATCTGCCCAAAGGCAAAGCCGGGTTGTAGATCATCCAGGCGGACAAAAGCGCCTGTTTCTGTGCCGTACCCGATCACGCGGCCATCCGGCCCGATTTCCAGCGAACCCATGTCGTCGGCAATAATGGTGATTTCCTGCACTTCTTCGCCGGCCACGGCGCGGAGCGCCTCCAGCGTTTCGGATTTGCCCGCGCCGGTATCGCCCATGATCAGGACGGAAAAATCACCCTTACCACGCAGGGTAAGGTTGACCATTGCGCCGTGATAGGGCAGGCGGCCCAGCTTCATCATCTTGATGTTGTGCAGGGTCAGGATCATCTTCTTGAGGTAGCCGAAGTACCCGTAGCGGGGGTTATCTGGCACAGCGGCGGTCAGCACGCCATCCACACTGCCATCATCGTAGAAAATGGTCTGGCTCTGGCCGAGGTTGGGGAAATCTTTTTCTGGTACGCCAAAGAGGTAAACCGCGTCGGGCTGGCGCTTCAGGTCTTCGTCGTCGGCCAGTTCAAAGAGGTTGCACATGGCAAAGCCGAGTTCAAAGAAGGTCATACTGAAGTAGACCATAATCAGCAGTGGGCCGACTTTGGCCGGGTAGCATAACCATTCATCTTTGTTCAGGTCAATGTAATCCAGTGGGTTGCGGTCTACCCGTTCAAAGACGCCGGTGCGTTTGTTCATCGGGGGGGTAAAGATGAGGGGCGGGTAGATGAGGATCTGGCGGATAACGGAGATGTCGTTCAGCTTGTAGTAGACCGGCTGCGGATAGTTGATGGTTTTGGGCATGGCAATGGTGGCGATCTCCGCGCCAGAGCGCACCTGACGATAGATGCGCGGGTGGTTGCCGGTAATATTTTCTTGAATATCGCGGTACGTGCTGCGCACCAGGTGAGTAAGGGCCTCGACGGTGCGGTTGAAGGTGCGGTAGGGGCGCTGGTCGAGGCGGTCGTCGTGCGAGTCGTCACAGATAATCAGGCGCTGCATTTCTCGCCAGTAGTTGTAGAGGTATTCGACAAAATCGTTAAACAGGCTGCGATTGCGGAAGAACTGCGCCGAGCCATCTAACACGCGAATCACCTGGTCGGCGGGCAGCTTGGTGAGGAACGAGAGCGTCTGAATGAGCAGGCGCACGTCGTCTACGTCAATGTCGGTGGGGTCTTCAAAGATGCCAAGCAGCCGGGAATTTCGCCGGGAGAGATTCGTGATGCCCTGAGTGAGAATCTGCAAAAAGAGTTTGCTCGACAGGAGTTCGGTTGGCGTGTCGCACAACCGGTCCTTAATACGGATAATAACCTTATCTTTAAAGATTCTATAGGAACCGTTATGCATCTGAAAATCCTCCGGTAAAATTCTGGCTATTTAACCACTAATGATGTAATCCGTCAACGATTTTTGATCGGATTAGGTGAAGTTGTTAACGAATATGATAACATGAGAATCTAAGTGGGAAAAAGAGATCTGTGAGGAATTTTGTGCCATAATATTAAGTGCTTACGAATCAGCAAAAAATTCCTGTTGGAGAAGATATATGAGCATCCCAGATTTCCAAACTCTCATGCTTCCCTTCTTAAAGGCCATAAATGACGAGCAAGAGCACTCGCTCCATGAGATTGTCGAGAAATTGGCAATGGAATTTAATCTTTCTTCATCAGAACGTTCTGAATTATTGCCTAGTGGAAGACAAAGAAAGTTTGAGAATCGGGTTGGGTGGGCGAAAACATATTTGTCAAAGGCTTGTTTAATAGAAATGACGGGTAGAGCCCGCTTTCGGATTACTCAGCGCGGTAAGGAAATTATCAGTAAGAATTTGCCATCCATCAATATGAAGTATTTACAGCAATTCCCAGAATACCTTGAATTCAGGTCAAGACCTGAAAAAGAGACAATTGGTAATGAGGGGCCAGTTACGGATGCAGACAATAGGCAGACGCCTGAAGAATTGCTTGAAGAGAGCTATCAGAGAATTCGGGCAGGATTAGCACAAGAGTTAATTGAGCGCCTGAAAGCATGTTCCCCCGCTTTCTTTGAGCGGTTGGTTGTTGAACTCCTTGTCGCTATGGGGTATGGCGGGTCGCTAAAGGATGCAGGAATGGCGGTCGGACAAAGCGGTGATGGAGGTATTGATGGCATAATCAAAGAAGACAAGCTGGGGCTAGACGTCGTTTATATTCAGGCGAAACGTTGGGAGGGCACAGTGGGAAGGCCGGTTGTTCAGGCTTTCGCTGGCAGTCTGGAAGGACAGCGCGCCACCAAAGGCGTAATGATTACTACATCGAGGTTTTCCTCAGATGCCTATGACTTTGTCGGTAGAATCGGGAAGAAAATTGTATTGATCGATGGCGAGCGGCTGGCACAATTAATGATTGATCATAATGTGGGCGTCAGCGAAGTGGAACATTATGTGATCAAGCGCATTGATCTCGATTATTTTGAGGAGGCGTAAGTTTTGCCGGCGGCCAGAAACCCCAAAACTATTCGCCCGATGCGGCAGGTCGAATGCCCCGATAGGATGAAGTTGTTGTGGAAAAGTTTATTGAGGCGATTGGATTAAAGCCGGAGTGGGTGCAGCCCAAACTTTCGCAGCGGAAGTTTGAATTACGGGCCGGCGAGGAGGTGTTTGCCACGCTGGAATTTCAGAGCGCATGGGGGTCGCTGGCCGTGGCGAACTGCTCGGAAGGGATCTGGTCGTTTAAGCGAGTGGGGTTTTTTGTGCCGCGCGTAACGGTGCGCCGCGCGAACGAAAACGTAGATCAGGCGATCTATCGGCCTAGCTGGATGGGCATCGAGGGCGAGCTAACTTTTGCCAACGGGCGCGTTTTCCGCTGGAAGGCGGGCAATTTTTGGGCAACGCAGTTTGTCTTTTCAACAGCAGAGGGCCACCCGATTCTGAGGTTCAGGCCCGGCGTGGAGCATGGGCATCTGTCGGACTTTTTCAAATACCAGGCGCGCCTGGAAATGGAGCCAGACGCGGGCGAATGGGTCGAACTGCCAGTGCTTGCGATTGATGGTGCTCCAGCAGGATGATGCCGCCAGCACGGCGGCTGCGGCCGCCGTCTGAACCGGAGATTGGGCCAACCGGCATTAGCTGGCGTCGAGCAGGCCCAGGTTTTTCAGGTACATGGTCGTGTGGTTGAGAAAATCGCGCGTGATGGCAACGTGATCGAGGTCGGCGTAGTCAACCGGCGCGATGCGCCCGCCATCGCAGTTCCAGATGACCGCGCCGGGGAAGCCCAACAGGATGGGGGAGTGGGTAGCGATGATGAATTGGGCTTCCTGTTCGACCATCTCGTGCAGCATTACCAGGAAGGCTAACTGGCGGCGGGGCGAGAGGGGCGCTTCAGGCTCATCCAGCAGGTACAGGCCGCCGGGGACGAAACGGGCCTGGAAGAGCCGGATGTAACTCTCGCCGTGCGAGCGCGCATCTACGCCCTCGCCGTATTTTTGCTGCATCGCGCCGATTTCCGTCTGGTAGGGCATTCGGGCGTGGTCAATGGCGGTTTGCGACCGGCCCTGATAGTCGCGCTCAATTTCATCCAGGTAGTTCTGCATTTCTGCGCGCGTCTGATCCATGCGCCGGGCGAAGCCGAAAAAATCTTCGGAGCGCATAAAAAAGCCCTTTTTGGTGCGTTTCGACCACGTCAGCCGCAGATCGCGGGCCAGCAGGCGCAGGGGTTCAAGGGTGCGGTCCCGGCTGACCGGTTCGCTGCCTACCGTGATCGAGCCGACCGCGGCGGCCAGGGCTTCGAGCAGAGTGGATTTGCCCGATCCATTCTCGCCGACCAGGAAGGTGACGGGCGCGGTGAAGTGCAGTTCATCCAGAGCCGCCAGAATGGGCACGCTGAAAGGGAACTGCTGCGGCCAGGGGCGGGCGCGGCGGGCGCGAATGGAGCGCAGATGGATGGCGCGGGGCATGGCTGCCGGTTAGGCCGGCGCATCCTCGCTGAGATGCGTATGGGCGAGCTGTTCGATCATGGCGATCACAGCGGAGTTGTCCAGTTCTCCGAGGCCGTTCTCCACCATGGCGTTAAATAGCTGGGTGTGAATAGCGGTGGAGAGCAGGGGAACGCCGAACTCGCGGGCGCTGTCCATAACGATATTTAGATCTTTAGCCTGCATCCGCGCCTTAAAGCCGGGCTGGCGGTTGCCGCCAAACAGGCGCGGGGGCTTGGTGTCGAGCGTCCAGCATTGAGCCGCGCCGGATTTAATCGCCTCGATGACTTTGCGCGGGTCGGCCCCGGCTTTTTGAGCGAAAATCAGCAGTTCGCCCATAGCGACCATCTGGGCCGCAACCATAATCTGGTTGGCGGCTTTGGCAATCTGCCCACTGCCAGCTTCGCCGATGTGCGTGATCTTTTTGCCCATGGCTTCAAAGACCGGGCGGACTTTTTCTAAGGCTTCCGCCGGGCCGCCGACCATGATGGTGAGGGTAGCGTTGCGCGCTCCAATGTCGCCCCCGCTGACGGGCGCATCCAGCGCCGGTACGCCCTTTTCGGCCAGTTTAGCGGCGATCAGGCGGGCCGTAGCCGGCTTGATGGTGGAGTTGTCAACATAGATCAGGCCCTCGTGCGCCCCGGCGATGATCCCATCTGGACCGAGGACGACGCTTTCTACGTCCGGCGAATCGGGCAGGTTGGTAAAGACCACATCCACCTGGCGGGCCACTTCCACAGGCGAAGAAGCCGGGGTAGCCCCTTCGGCGGCCAGTTCTTCGACCGAGGCCCGGCTGCGGTTGTGGACGACGATGGGAAAACCGGCTTTGAGGATGTTACGGGCGATGGATTTCCCCATCAGGCCTAACCCAATGTACCCGACTCTTAGCTTTTGCTCTGGCATGTGATTCCTCCTGGTAATGATGTGGATCCATTATAATGCAAGCGTGGATGAACCGCGCTCCGCTTCCCGACCGGCTTATCTGATCGCCCTATGCTGGGCGCTGTGGATTCTTGGCGCCGGGCTGGTGATGTACGGCATCTGGCTGGCCGCGGCGCTTGCAGTAGGCGGGCGGTGGGTGCTGGGGGGGAGCGCCATCCTTGCGGGGAGCGCGGCGGTGCTGGCAGGGGTAGGGTTGTACCGGGTGCGGCGCTGGGGGGTGGTCTTGTTTGGGGCGCTCGCGCTGTTGGGGTCGGTGAATCACCTGGCAGGGGTAATCCAGCGTTTTCCAGACCTCTCCGCCGCCGCGCCGGTGCTGGCGGTTGGGGCGGTGATCCGCGTGTTGGGTGGCTTTCTGATCCCTTGTGGTTTAATTTATTTTACGATTTTACTCTGGCGGCAGACGCGCTAATGGCGCAAATCTGGCCGCTGTAGATTTAGACGCAAACACTACGCATAGGAGAAGGCATTCATGGAAGAACAGCGGTATTTCGGCGTTAACCTGGGGGGCTGGTTTGTGTTGGAATGGTGGATGTCGCCCTATCTGTTTGAAGGGGTACAGGGGCATGATGAAACCCGCTTCTGCGAGCAGTTGGGCGCGGAAGTCGAAAAGCGCCTGCGCAAGCATTGGGAGACGTTCATCACGGCAGAAGACCTTGATTGGCTGGCGGCCCATGGCATCAACACGGTGCGGCTGCCGATTGGTCACTGGCTGTTTGGCGACCGTAAGCCCTATTTCGGTTCCATTGATGTACTCGATGAGGTGATGCGCCAGATTGCCGAGCGCCGCCTGGGCGTGATTCTGGACCTGCACACGGCGCCTGGCTGTCAGAACGGATTCGATAACGGCGGCATCGAGGGGGTAATGGACTGGCACCGTTCGGCGGAGAACATTGATCGCACGCTGGAAACCATCGAGCGGATTGCGGAACACTTCCGCGACCACCCCACTTTGGTAGGAATTGAACTGCTCAATGAGCCGCACTACGAGATTGACCTGGCCATTGTGCAGGATTATTACCTGCGCGGGTACGAGCGGGTGCGCAAGCACATCCCGCCGCAGAAGGCCGCCGTTATCATCCACGATTCATTCCGCTCGCGGGCCTGGCAGGGGTTTATGCAGCCGCCGGATTATGAAAATGTGATCCTCGACACGCATATTTACCAGTGTTTCACCGAGCGCGACCGCGCCCTGGACGGCTGGGGGCATATCGAGCAGGCTGCGATTGCGCGACGTCAGGAGCTGGATGAGGTGAGCCGGCAGCTTCCCACGATTGTTGGAGAATGGTCGTTGGGGCTGCCGCGCGAATCGCTGGCAGGGTTAGATGCCTGGAATCGAGACCTGCTGATGCGCGCCTATGCCGCGGTTCAACTCCTTAACTATAACCGCTGTCGGGGCTGGTTCTTCTGGAACTACCGGGTGAACAATCCGGAGTTCCCTGGTTGGGATTACCGCACGACCATCGAGCGGGGCTGGATGGCCCCGCCGAAGGCTGGATAAGCGACGAACCTCCCTAAATATGGGTTACAATTTGTGTCGAAAACAGCGTTGTCTGTTGATCTTTGCGTTTGCACAGGAGCGTTATCTTCATGAAACCCGAACAAGCGGCCCGCACCCTGGCAATTATCGGTGCATTCCTCCTGATCCTGGCAGCGCTGGTGCGCCTGTTGGCAGCTTACATTCTCACCATTGATACGCGCTTTCTTCCTGATGCCGCAACGATTGCATCAGAACGAAACCCCGTGATGGGCCTATATACGCTTTCTATCAATCGGCGGCAGGTCAGTTTCGCGCGCGGCGTGACCGTCCCTACGGAGGATGAGACCCGCAACCTTTGGTTGGGAAATACCTATTCGCTGGACCTCGACAGTGGTTCTTTGCAGGCCGGAGCGCCCAACCGCGACATGGAAGTATTTGCCGTGCGCGATCACCGGCTTGAAATCCGTGATAATCGCGCTCAACAGCTTTTGTTTGGCCGTCAGATGGCCGTTTTTGCTGTTTCAGATGATGGCAGCAGCCTGGCTTTCGCAGAAGCTTCCGATACGGGGGGTAATTGGACGCTCTACGCCATGCGCGGCGCACAAGAGCCTGAAGAACTGGCACAGCGCAGTTACTTCGCGGACCTGTCCTGGTCGGCGGATGGGCAGCGGCTGGTATATACTGCGCCCGTCAGCGCTGCGGATGAAATTTTCGTGTATGATTTTGAAACCGGGCAGGAACAGCAGATCACGTCTGATGGGATTGGCAAACGCGAGCCGGTGCTGTCGGTAGATGGGCGGCGCGTGGCTTATCTGGCGGCCGTTGAAAGGCCAGAGACAAATACGGTCGGACGAAACACGCCCACCCCGCTGACGCTCCCTCCACAGCGCGATGCGCAGGGCAGCCTTCCGGCCCGGCAGCGCGAGCCGGGAGCTGTAGAAATTTTCGTTCTCGACCTGGCGGAGGAAGGCCGCTTGCCCATCCGGTTGACGGATAACGACCTGGAGGAATTTGACCTGGCCTGGACCGCCGCTGGGAAAATCCTTTTCAGCGTGTGGCGGGAAGAATGGCCGATGGTGGCCTGGTTGTGGTCTGTAGACCCCGAAAGCCGCGCTGTTCAGCGCGTGTACCCAACCACAGCGATTGAGCGGCTGTCTTGCCAGCCCAATCTGTGGGGCGCGGATGAAGCCACGGTATGGGTGGTGGTCTCGAACACCGGCAAACAGGCGCAAGACGTTCCGGTGGAGATCAGCATGGATCGCGCGCCGCTGGATGTGGTGACGGAGCGCAGCCGGAGCCGCGTGACGCGCGAGGAGATCCGCCTCAACCCCGGCGAAACGCGCGAATTGGAATATACCATCCCTATCGTGGACGATCAGAAGATCTTCCTGGCGGCGACGATTGAGACGGGGGTAGAGTTCCCGGTGTCTGCTGCGTTTTGCGAGGTGGAGCCGCGAACCCTGCTGCTGCCGCGCCTGCGCTGGTTTGGGGCCACCCTGGGGCTGGTAGCCTTTGGCTATTTGCTGTCAATTCCGTGGCTGCGCCATCAGAAGAAGGCCTGGTTGTGGTGGGTGTGGCTGTTATTTTTGGCATTCCTGGTGGTTTTGGTGGGCATCGAAAGCGCCGTGATCTTTGGAGCGTTGGGGTAGCGAGAAAGAAAAAGTGGGTATCTTGACAAAAGCTTAATAATTTGTTAAGCGTCATCCATTGACAAACGACCTAAAAACCCGCACAATATTGGCAATGGATGATGATCTAAGGAAACATGAACGGCTGCATCACCCCACTAAGATAGCTTTGCCGCTGAAGGGGCAGGGGAATCAACCGTCCAAGATGCTGGAAAACTCAATGGATTGTTATGGTCAACCGGCGGAGCAAGCGCGCCGGTTGTTGCTATTTAAAAATCTGGAGGAGACTCATTGTTCATACATAAAAAGGGAAACGATCTATGCTGACCCTGGAATTTGACGGTCTGTATCGAGATGCTCCCCAAGAGATGCACCTGGAACGCAGCGCGGGGTTTATGTGTTACGGGTGGGTGATTTTGCGCAACGAAACGGTGATCGCGCGCGGGCATGGGGGGTACGTGCGCGGCAAAGATGCCTCTTCTAACGTGGCGGAATACCTGGCTTTGATCGAAGGATTGGAAGCTTTGCTGGATATGGGGGCAGAGGCAGAATTTGTCTTGATCCGTGGGGATGCCAAGTCGGTGATTGATCAAATGCAGGGTTTTGCGCTGGTGAGCGCTAACAGCATCAAACCACTATACCGGCGGGCGCGCAAGCTGGCGGCCCACTTCCGGCGGGCGTATTGGAGCTGGACACCCCGGCGCTACAATCACGAGGCCGATTTGCTCACGCGCCGGGCGCTCCAACAATTGAAGGCGCGCCCAGAACACTACCGGCAGGCTTTAATCCGCCTGGGTGGCAAAGGCCGCGGACGCGCGGGTAAAACGCGGCTGCTGCCGGTGCTGGATTTGCGCCTGTACGGGGCGTCACAGGGCGCTTAAAATTTTGTTTTTATGGTTTGGGTAGGCGGCGGAGCCGCAAACCACGACAACCAAAGAGATCCCTTAGATTTCTTTGCGCAAGAAGGCAATCAGACGGCTCAGGGCGATGGCGGCCAACAGCGCCAGCGCAAGGGCAACCCAAAAACTTATCTGGGTGTGGAGGGTCAGGCCAATGATCCCCAACAGCAGGCCCAGACCTTCAGCCAGCGCCAGCCGGCGCAAATGCTCAATGCCCAGGCGCGGGCTGGGCCCCTCGTGGGTGACGATTTTCAGGCGTTGGAGGAAGTAATCGAGGTCCCAGGCTCCCAGAGCGGCTACCACGGCAAAAAGCGGCATCCAACCAGGCGCTTTGAACCAATAAAACAGCGCCGCCGAAGCCACGGTAAAGGTCATGAACAACAGCGATTCCATCCCGTGCGCGTTGCGCCGGTTAGTATAGAACCAGAACGCCCCCACCAGGATCATCCCATAAGCGATTTCAAGCGAGCCGCCCAGGGCATAGGCAATCGCCAACAGCGCGGTTGCCAGAAGCAAATGCAGGATAAAAACACGCTCGATTAGTTTCATGATACCACCGTGCGCCGTACCGGAGGCATCCGGCTGAAAGCATTGCGGACCAGCGGTTCAAAGGGTTTGGTGACGTCCCAATCAAGCACGCGGACGCCCATGCGGCGGAGTTTGTGGAGCAGGAGGGCGCGCTCAATTTTGGCAATTTGCCAGGCCAGGTCGCCGTAGATGCCCAGGGCGCGCGCTTCAAAGTCCACCGGGTCAGGGCTGATGACCATGACTTCGTATCCGGTGGCCCGCAGGCGGGTAAAGGCCGGCAGGTCATTGCTTTGCAGCGGCGTGACCATGACGATCTGCGAGCCAGCAGGGAAGAAGCGGGTGGGCAGGTAGCGCAGGCTTTCGAGGGCGAAGTTATGCCCGGTGCGAGCCTGGCCCAAGGCACGCGAGATGCGCTTGTACTGCACTTTGCCATACCCCGGAAAGACGCGCTCCATCCCAAAGCCGTAAATCAGCAGTCCAACCCGGTTGCCGTCATTGAGGAACGTCTCGGCGACTGCGCCGGTGGCCCGCACGGAGTGTTCAAACAGGGCTTCGCCGTTGCGCAAGACGACATCGGCCTGCTGGCGGGCATCCAGGATAATGCCCACATCGGCGATGCGCTCTTGCTCAAACTGGTTGACGAATAGCTGGTTTTCGTGGCGGGCGCTGGCGCGCCAGTTGATCCAGCGGCGCGGGTCGCCCATCTGATACTCGCGCAGTCCCATAAAATCAACCCCAGTGCCAGACTTGCGCGACGGGATGGGGCCAGAATGCCCATGGGTGCGGGGAGGACGGATGAGGATTTTGCGCACGCGGGGCGGGTCCGGCAGGAAGATCAGCCGCCCAGGGGCGGGCAGGTAGAGGCGGCGGCGCAGCACCCCCAAATGGTCGCCGGCAGTCACCAGAACGTTTTCCCACTCATAGCCGCCGCGCGGAGCGCGGACTGTGTAGCTCATCTCCAGCGTCTCACCGTGCGGCATACTCGCCAGGGCGATGGTATCGCCATCCACCACCTGCATGCCGCGGGGGAGCAAATCCTGGATGAAAACTTCTTCCAGGTGAGCGCCCTCATTGGTGATGAGCAGGCGAATTTTGGTCTCGGCGCGGAACGGCAGAATTTCGTGCGCAATGATGCGCTCAATCTTCAACTGCACATTGGGCGGGCGGTTCAACAGCGCCATCCCCAGATAAACCACCAGAGGCAGTGCCAGGATCATAGGCCCGCCGTGCAGGGTGGCGATAGCCGCGAAGAACAGCATATAAAGGATGCTGCCTAACAGCAGAAAGCGGCCAGACATTATGCACCCCGTAAAACAGGCACAGGGACCTGGTGCAGAATTTCATCCAGCACATCGGTCGCGGCGGTGCGGTCCGTCCACAAGTCGGGTTCGAGGATCAAGCGATGGGTGAGGGCAGGCTGCACAAAGATTTTTACATCGTCAGGTAGAACATAACTGCGCCCGTGCATGGCAGCCCAACTGCGCGCCAGTTTGAGCAGTGCCAGGGTTCCACGCGGACTGGAACCAACCGTCACCTTGCGGTGGCGGCGCGTCTCCGTTACCAGGGTGACGATATAGTTTTCGATGTCTGGATCAACAAAGACTTCTTCCACCGTTTCGCGCATTGCCAGCAAACCGGCGGCGTCGGTGATTGCCTCGAGCTTAAGGGTATCGCTGCGCCTCTCGCGGCGGCGCTTCAAGATTTCCTGTTCCTCTTTGGCTGAGGGGTAGCCCACTGACAGCTTCATAATAAAGCGGTCCAGTTGGGCTTCGGGCAGGGGGAACGTCCCTTCATATTCGATTGGGTTCTGAGTAGCGATGACGACAAACGGCTGCGGCAAACGCATCGTTTCACCTTCGAGCGTCACCTGATATTCCTGCATGGCTTCGAGCAGTGCCGATTGGGTACGCGGCGAGGCGCGGTTGATTTCGTCCGCCAGGATGATATTGGCAAAGATCGGGCCTTTGCGCAGGGTGAACTGATTGGCCGAACGGTCGTAGATGTAACCGCCGGTGATGTCGCCGGGCAGAAGGTCGGGGGTAAACTGGATGCGCTTAAAATCCAGACCCAGGGCGGTAGCGAAACAGTTGGCAATTAACGTTTTGGCGAGGCCGGGGTAATCTTCCAGTAAGACGTGGCCGCCGCTGGTTAAAATGGCGGTCATGATTTTTTCAAGGACTTCACGCTTTCCGACAATCGCGCGTTCTACTTCGGCAATAACGCGGCTGGAAAGACCGGCGACTTCAGCGACCGGAATGGTCATAATGTACCTCCAACTCCTCTTCCATGTATTGAATCAGGCGGCGCGCTTCTGGTGCAAGCTGGTCACGCTGGGGGCGCAGTTTGTTCACGTGGCTCATCCACCATAGACGGATGGCGCGGTACAGGTATGTGAGATAGCTAATTTTGGCGAACTCTCGCCGGAACACATTCTTGAGCAGGAATTCGCGCACCTCAGGGGGCAGGCGCAAGGTGTTGTGAACCAGGCCGCGCTCAATTTGGCGGTTAGAGATGCGGTGACGATAGCCGATCAGGTCGAGGGCCAGGCGGCCGAGGGCCTCGTTAAAGGTGGACTGGTAATAACTGCCCATGCGCATTAATTCGACCCGGTTGACCCAGTACGAAACCCGTCCGCTGGGTGGAGGGATATCGGGCACTTTTTCTACGGCTTCGATTACCTTTTGTTTCACAAAAAAGCTGCGCCAGGCGATCATAAAGATAATCAGCAGGGCGCCGACCCAAAAGAAAATTTGGGGCGTGCTGTCGAGGAACAGGCCGATCACCCAGGCCCAATAGCTCAGCGGGATGATGATGACCTCGCGCACCACTGGCCGAAACCAGTAGAGCAGTACGATGCTGGCAACCAGGATGATGACGGCAAAAGCAAACAATCGGCGGGTATTCAGGCCGTTCAAGAGGGCCTCCGGCAAGCGTTGACGATGGCATTCAGGCTGCTGATGGCCTGGTTTTCTTCCTGCCGTCCAGGGGTAAAGCCACCGTAGCGGACGGCTTCAAACAAAGTGGTGATCTGGTGGATGGCTTCGCGGGGCAGCCCCCGGCCCTGCAGGAAGACTTCAAACTCGTGGGGGGTCATATCTTGCCCGCGGTGCAGGTTGCGGCTTTCGGCGACGACCCGGCTCATTTCGGCGTAACAGCGCATAATCACATCGCGCAGGTCGCCGCCGGCCTGAATGGCGTGGATGGCGTCTTGAGCTTCTCTGGCGATCTCTTCGAGGGGTTTCAGTTCGGCCAGTCTCCTCACGCGGTTGCGCCAGACCAGATAAACGAGCCCCACCAGCAGGCCGGTGACGGCAAAGGCGATCACCACGCTGGTGACGGTGACGATCCAGTCGGGCGGGTTGGCGTTAAATTCAAGGGGTTCCGTCTCTGGCGCGGGGTAGGCTTCGAGTGGGTTGCCTGGCTGGAACTGGAGGTCGAGATTGCGAAACATCTGCTGACCTTGTTTGTTGCCCAAGAGGAACCACAACAGAAGCAAAATCGGCAGCAGGCGGGCGAGGTCGCGCACCAACTGCTTGCGGGCTTCGGGGGAGATGATCAGGTAGATGATGTAAAACGGAACCAGCCCCCATATAATGAACAGAAGGATGCGCAGGACTGTCACAAAGCCGCGCATAAGGCCATCCCCAGATACGCCCTGGCCGATGTCAGGGCGGAAGCTTTCGAGCGGGATGGGCTTACCTGGGGCCATCTGCAGGGTCGGGAGGGCAGCCGCCAGCAGGAGCATGGCTCCAAGCACCACGCCGAGGGCAATCAGAATAAGGGTGCGCTGATCAATTCGTTTCACGGAATTCCGCTTTTCTATAAAAATTCAGCTTTTACAATTGTATCAGGAAGTTGATAAGCCAGATAGATCAGGATGAAGAAAATGCACCCGGATCAACCCGGATGAAGAACCCGGCCCGGATTACTTTTGACAGACAAACATCAGGTTAAAGGCCAGACTGGGCCAAAAACTGCGGTGGATGTAGCGGCAGTGGTTGCGCCCAAAGGTGACCTCACCGAAAAACTCAATCTGCTGGAACCCGGCCTTTTTAAAAATCCGCCGCCAGGTATCTGGCGGCAGGGTGGAAATATGAGTGCGGTCAAAGAAGTTGCCGATGCGGGTAATCAGCCCGCCCACAAGACCCTGGTTATTCGGCACAGAACCGATCATGATGCCGCCGCCAGTCAGAGCGGCATGCAGGCGGTCAACAATTTGAGGCGGGCGGTGCAGGTGCTCAAGAATGTTAAAGACGGCGATCACATCATACGTTTGCGCGGGGAGCCTATGCTGCTCAATATTCATCACCTTGACACGCTCGCCAAAGTGTTGGCGGATAGATTGAATGGCGTAAGAAGAAATATCCACCCCTTCTACGTTAAAGTATTCCTCGGCCAGCCGCAAAAAACCGGCCTTACCGCAGCCGATTTCTAAGAGGTGGCCGGTCTGGCGGTATTCCATCAGGGTTTTCAGTCGCTGCCGGTTGCGCTGTGAATTGGCGCTTTCACGGTATACGATATTTTCGTGATAATGCCTGTCAAACTTATGTTTGATAAATTTCATAGAGAAATTCTAACGAAAGCCTCTTAGAAAGTCTAGAAGCAAATTTTGACTGCATAAAGGGATAGCATAACACAGCTTCTCTCTCCCTCTCTGAGAAAGGGAGAGAGAAGCAAACTACCTGAACGACCCTTTCGAAAGGGTCACTGGATAGCGAATTCTGCCTGTAGAGCCTGTTGATCCAGCGAGTGCTGGCCGACGATTAGCCGGTAGGCGCCTGGTTCTACCGTCCAACCTGTATCGGGGTCGTAATATGCCAGGTCTTTCACTGGAATGGTCAGCGTTACTGTTTGCGTCTCGCCGGGCTGTAGTTCTACTCGCCGGAAGGCTTTCAATTCCTTCGGAGCGCGCTCCACCCGCGAGCCAGGCACAGCCACATAGCACTGCACTACAGTGGCGCCGGCCACTGGCCCGGTGTTGGAAACTTCCAAGGTGCACTGCAGGCTGCCTTGCCGCTGGAGAGAGGCCTCGTTCAGGCGCAGGTTGGCGAAGTTGAAGGTAGTGTAGCTGAGTCCAAAACCAAACGGGAAGGCCGGGGCGGCTCCGTCTCGCTCCAGCTTCCGGTAGCCGTGCCAGAGGTCGTAGGTGATGGTCCTGGCGTTGATATCGTAATACGGCAGGTCCTCAGGGCGCATGGGGAACACGCAGGGCAGTTTT
>DAOUAC010000086.1:0-15948 GCA_034434155.1 Anaerolineaceae bacterium | reverse complement strand
CTGCGCGAGCGCCTGCCAGACCGGCGACGGATCGAGCGGAGTATGATTTTCAGCAGCCTGATCATACAGCCGCTGCACGGCTTCTGCCAGCGCCGTGATGGGGTCTTTGACGCGCGCCTTCATGGCATTCCTATCCATCCAAAACTACCCGTAGAGAGCTATGTGCCTCTATTATAGGAAATGCCGGGCGGGTTTTCTGTAAAATTTGCCAAAAAAGAGAATCGCTTAGCTGCTGGCTCGCCGGAGAAACAGCCGGCACAAGGTAATCACTGCGCCGGCCAGCAGGCCGATCAGCGCGACCTGGGGCGTGGTGATCAGTACCCGGCTGTTTTCGGAGAGGTTGAGCCGGCCTGCCAGGGCCACCCCTATGAAGGCATTGGCGGCGTTCATCTGCCCGGCGGCGGCGATCATCGCGCCGCCCTTTTGGGTGGTGAAATCATTTCCTACGATGACCAACTGACCACCGCCCTGCTGGGTGGTGAAATTATTCCCCACACTGATGAACTGCCCGCCGCCCTGCTGGATGTTTAGATCGCGGCCAACGGCTAAAAACTGCGCGCCGCCGCTGCCTAACGTAAGATCTCCGCCGACGGCGACGCCAACGGCCAGCGCGTTGCCAATGGAGGCGTTGCCGTTGGCTGAGATGCCCCCGGCCACGCACCGGCCAATTTCGATCGTTTCGCCCTTAATTCGAAAAGCCGCCGCCTTGTCGAGTTTAAGGGCTTTTGCTTCAAGCGCCTGGGTATTCATAGAACCTCCACTGGTCACAGGAAAGTGAGCTTGCTCTTTTGACATCCATAATTATAGAGAAAAAGGCTATTCAATTCTGCTGTTGGCATGGCTCGGTTGATTTCAGATGTAAAATGAGGACACAAACCATAAAAACCTGAGAGGTGACCCATGCAACCTATAAAAATTGGAATGGTCGGCGCGGGGTTTGTGGCGCACTTTCACGCGCGGGCGCTTCGCTCGGTGCGGAACGTTGAAATTGCTGGCGTCGTCTCGCCGAACCGGGCGGGGAAACTGGCGGAGCAGGTGCAGGCCTGGGGCCTGGGTGAAGGGAAGGTTTACCCAACAATCGCCGAGATGGCGAACCATGTGGATGCAATTGCCCTGTACGCGCCCAATCACCTGCGCGTAGAAATGACCGAGCAGATTGTGGACGCGGTGAAAAAAGGCGCGCCCCTTAAAGGCGTGATCTTCGAGAAGCCCCTGGCGCGCAACGTGCAAGAAGCCCGCCGAATTGTAGAACTGGTGGAAGGCGCGGGGCTGCTTAGCGCTTATTTTGAGAACCAGATTCACATGAAGCCCATTCAGGCACAGCGCGCCCAACTGGAACCTGTTCAGCGCGCTATGGGGCCGCTGATGCTGGTGCGCTCGGCAGAGGAACACGGCGGCCCGCACGAAGCCTGGTTCTGGGACCCGGTGCGCCAGGGTGGAGGAACGCTGAACGATATGGGCTGTCACAGCATCGCAGGGGCATGGTATTTGCTGACGCCCATTGGCAAGCCGCTGACCTTTATGCAGCCCGTCAGTGTGAGCTGTGAGGTGGGGCTGCTAAAGTGGGGCCAGCCTTACTGGCGCGAAAAGCTGCTGCGCGAGCGCGGGGTGGATTACAGCAAGACGCCTGCGGAAGATTATGCCAGCGCCGTGTTTACCTTCCGTAACCCTGAGACAGGTCAGTTGGTGAAGGCCAATATCCAGAATTCGTGGATGTACGATAAACAGGGTCTGCGTCTGATGATGGATGGAATGGGTCCTGGCTATGCCTTTGAAATCAACACCCTGCGTTCGCTGTTAGAGATTTTCATCGGCGACGCCGCCGCCCAAGGAGCCGCTGACGCTGAACTGGCGCTGGAGAAATCAACGGCCACGCGCGGACTGCTGGCGGTGCAGTACAACGAGCCAGACCTGTATGGTTATACCGATGAAAACGAGGATATGGCGCGGTCTTTCCTGGCAGGGCGCAATGGGATGCTGCCGGTGCGTTACGGCCTGGAGATTGAGCGACTGGTGATGGCGGCTTACCTGGCCGCTGAGAAGCACCAGACTCTTGATCTGACGGACCCCGCCGTGCAGCAGGAGTTAGAAACTTACGTTCCGCTGATCCAGCAGGGCCGCGGGGCCGAAGTGTTGTTCCGGTGAGCATAGCGTGCCAGAGGAAGTCGCCCTCAGTGCGGTTTGGCGGCGCGCCGCCGCTATCGGCAAGCCACCTTGGGATGGCGCGGCAGTAACGCGCCATCCCAAGAATGCAGTGTTAGCTCTTTAACGTCAGCTCCACCACCGTATCCCAGGGGTCGGGCAGTTCAGAGGTTGGGAAGGTGATAAAGGCATCGGTAGGGAACTCGGCAGTGTTCCAGGGGCGCGAGAGGCGCACCTCAGAGCCGTCGGCCAGCAGGCGGGCGTAGGCTACTTTGCCTTCCATGTCACGCAGGTTCACCGGCCCAATGCCCCGATCCAGCACGTGAGCGTAGAGCTTATTGCCCCTGCGTGTGAAGCGCCCCCACTCCGGTTTGGGCAACCCGGCGCTGCCACAGCCGTAAATGCTCGCGCCGTTCTCGTGCATCCAGCGTCCTACTTCTGAGAGGATGGCGTAGCTCTGCGGAGGGATTTCGCCGCGCGCGTTGGGGCCGACGTTAAGCAGCAGGTTGCCGCCTTTTGAGACGCACTCCACCAGGGCGCGCACCACCGTTTGAGGGGATTTCCAGTTGTGGTCGGCGGCGGCATAGCCCCAATGGTCGTTCATGGTAATGCAGGCTTCCCAGGGGATCGGCTGACCGGCCTCGTTGGTCACGCCTTCGGGTGGGATGATCTGCTCTGGCGAGGCAAAGTCTCCGGCGTACACTTCTGGCTCCGCGGCCCGGATGTTGCCGCCCAGGCGGTTATCAATGAGAATGCCGGGCTGGAGACGGCGCACCATCTTAACCAACTCGGTGGCGCGCCAGGCTTCGCCGCGCATCTCGCCGTACGAAAAATCAAACCAGATGATGTCAATCTTGCCGTACTGAGTGAGCAGTTCTTCAACCTGGCGGTGCATGTATTCAGTGTAGGCTGGTAGATTGCCTTTATGGTTGCTGAACTGTGGGTGATTGCGCATCGGGTGGATGGGATCGCCGGCGATGGGATAGTCGGGATGGTGCCAGTCGAGCAGGGAATAATAAAAACCCACCTTCAGCCCTTCGGCGCGGAAGGCCTCCACATATTCGCGGATCAGGTCGCGCCCGGCGGGGGTGTTGGTGGCTTTATAGTCGGTGTACTGCGAGTCAAACAGGCAAAAGCCGTCGTGATGCTTGGCGGTCATTACTGCGTACTTCATCCCGGCCTCGCGCGCGGCCCACGCCCAGGTGGAGGGGTCGTAATCAACCGGATTGAAGGTCTCGAAGAAGGGCTGATACTCGGCGTCAGGGATGCTCTCTTGCTGCTTTACCCACTCACCGCGCGCCGGGATGGCGTAGATACCCCAGTGGATAAACATGCCAAAGCGCGCGTCTAGAAACCATTGCAAGTCTGGATTGGTTGTCATGGCAGGCCTCAATTTAAGAGAAAATTGGTGGACCCAGGTAGAACTTCACGAACCGGGTACAAGTGTATTGTCTCACTGTTTTTGTTTAATGGGTATAATATTAACATGATTACCATCGAGCCGTATCTGGTTGGAATTGCTGTATTGTTGGTGCTAAGTGTGATTGCCAGCAAACTTTCGGACCGCGCCGGAATCCCGGCGCTGCTTGTTTTTTTAGGGATCGGCATGTTGGCCGGCTCAGATGGGCCGGGAGGTATCTACTTTGACGATCCGGTGATGGCGCAAGCTGTGGGGATGATCGCTTTGGTGGTGATCTTATTTTCGGGTGGCTTAGACACCCACTGGGAGAGCGTCCGCACGGTGTTGGGGGTCGGGCTGGTGCTGGCGACTGTAGGGGTGTTGATTACCGCGGTTGTGTTAGGGTTGGCGGCGCATTGGGTATTAAATGTGACGTTATTGGAGGGGATTTTGCTGGGAGCGATTGTCTCCTCTACCGATGCGGCGGCAGTCTTTGCCCTGCTGCGTTCACGCGGGGTGCGGTTGGGAGGACGTTTAGAGCCGCTGCTGGAGCTGGAGGCGGGCAGTAACGACCCGATGGCCGTCTTTCTGACGGTGGGACTGATTGGGCTCATTCAACAGCCAGAGCAGGGCCTGGGGACGCTGGCGCTTGGTTTCTTCCGGCAAATGCTCATTGGGGCGGTGACCGGTTACGCCGGAGGGCGGCTGCTGCTGGCGGCCATCAACCGGCTGCGGCTGGGCTATGCGGGCATGTACCCGGTGCTGGTGTTTGGGGTGCTGCTGCTGGTCTTTGGAGTCACCAACCTGTTGGGCGGAAGTGGTTTTCTGGCGGTCTATGGGACGGGCCTGGTGCTGGGGCGTGCGGAATTCTTGCACAAGCGCAGCGTACTGCGTTTTTACGAGGGCCTGGCCTGGTTGATGCAGATCTTCATGTTCCTCACGCTGGGACTGTTGGTGTTCCCCTCGCGGCTGGTGGGGGTCATTGGGCCGGGGCTGGCGCTGGCGGCAGTGCTGATCCTGGTGGCGCGCCCTATCGGAGTGTGGGTGGGTCTGCTGTTCAGCCGCTTTTCAAACCGTGAAAAGGCGCTGATTGCCTGGGTAGGGCTGCGCGGGGCGGTGCCGATCGTCCTGGCAACCTACCCGCGCCTGGCCGGTCTGGAGCAGTCGGAACTGATCTTCAATGTGATCTTTTTTGTGGTAATTACTTCGGTATTGGTGCAGGGGACGACCATCAGCCACGCGGCCCGGCTGTTGAAGGTTGATAAGCCAGCCGAAGAATCCACCGTCTACCCGCTGGAAGAGGTTCCGCGCGAGGGTTGGAAGGCATTACTGCGCGAGACGGTCGTACCGGAGGATTCTTGGGCAGTGGGAAAGGCCATTTTCCAACTGGGCCTGCCCATGAATTACCTGATCGTCCTGATCGCCCGCCAGGATCGTTTTGTGATCCCCAATGGCAGCGTGGTGATTGAAGCCGGCGACCGGATTTTGGGGCTGGCCGTGCCGGAAATGCACGAGACGGTGCGCGCCAGGCTTGCGGGCGGCGCAGGCGGGGCCGAGGGATAGGCTTCAGGTCTTGGCGCCCGGAAATTCCATCCAGATCGTCGTCCCGGCCCCTTCTCGCGATTCAGCCCAAACGCGGCCCTGGTGGGCCTCAACCAAAGCGCGGACAATTGCCAGACCCAGGCCGCTCTCGCCGGTCCCGCTGTGGCGCGATGGGTCGCCCCGGTGGAAGCGGTTAAAGATGAAGGGCAGTTCCTCGGCGGAGATGCCGCTGCCGGTATCGCGCACAAAGAGGGTCACTTTTCCGCCTGCGGCCTGCCCGCCCAGGGTGATCTGCCCGCCGGGGGGAGTATAACGCAGGGCGTTGCTGATGAGATTATCGAACACCTGCATCAGGCGGGCTTCGTCTACGCGGATGGGCGGCAGAACGGCTCCGGCCTGGACGGCAAGGGTTATCTGCTGTTGATCGGCGCGGTGCTGAAAAACCTGCGCGGCGCGTTCTAAGATCTGGCGCGGGTCAATGACCTGTGGGTTAAGGGGCAGTTCGCCGGCATCGGCCTGCGAAAGCATGCGCAGGTCGCCCACCAGGCGCTGAAGGCGTTCGATTTCGGCGTACAGGATTGCAAAGCGTTCTGGGGTAGGTTGAAGAACGCCATCGCGCATCGATTCGACATATCCCCCGATGACGGTAAGGGGCGTGCGCAGGTCGTGGGCAATGTCGGCGGTCATCTGACGGCGTACGCGGTGACTGCGGGCCACTTCCTGGCTCATGCGGTTAAAGGCGGCGGCCAGTTCGCCGATCTCATCTTGCGAATTGACCTCTACCTGTTGCTCTAACTGCCCCTGGGCAATTTTTTGGGCCGCGCTGGTGAGCGCCTGGAGCGGACGGGTGAGGGTGCGGGCCAGCAGTGCCCCTACCAACAGAGCAACGACCAGCGCGCCAGCGGTTGCCAACAGCAGAGCGCGGTTGGTGCGCTGAAGAAAGAGGGTTTCGGCTGCGTTCAGGCCAGGGGTACGGGCGGCTACGAGCAGAGTTCCCACCTGTTGCCCATCCACCAGGATGGGTGTTCCTGCGCGGAGCTGAACTCTGGATAAGCGCGTGCCGGGCGGCCAGTCGCGGTCTGGCGAGACCAACAGCACCCCATTGGCGTCGGCCAGGCCAAACAGACTGCGCCGGTCGCGGGGGTTAAAATCAAAAGGCGCTGGGCCGCCGGGGTTGACCTCGCCCGGCTCTAATTGGGTGAGCAGTGTGCGCCAATGCCCCTGCACTCCATCCCAAGAGCCATGCGCGCGGTAATAGTCGGCCAGGGCCTGCTCTAACCGGCTGCGCTGTTGGTCAATAATCAGACGGGCCAGACGGTCGGCGCTGGTGAGGCGTACGAAGGCCGAAACCAGGGTGGCGCTGGTGAAGGCTACCAGCGCAAAGGCCAGAACGAGTTTCCAGGCGAGCGAGCGCGTCACGCATCCCTCAGAAAGCGGTAGCCGATACCAAAAACCGTCTCGATGTAACGCGGGTTGGCGGGATCGGGTTCGATCTTCAAGCGCAGGTTGCGGATGTGAACGTTGAGGGTGTTTTCTAACCCGCCAAAGCCGCTGCCAGCAAGCCGGTCAACCAGTTCAGCGCGGGTAAAGACGCGCCCTGGTGAGCGCATGAGCGTTGCCAGCAGGTCAAACTCGATGGGCGTCAGCGCAACAGGCTGACTGCGCGCGGTGACAGTGTGAGCGCGCTCGTCCAGTTCGATCTCGCCGGCACGTAGAACTTCAAAGCGTTGAGGGGCTTCTTCATGGCGGCGCAGTACTGCGCGGATGCGGGCCGCCAGTTCGCGCATGCGGAAGGGTTTGACCACGTAATCATCTGCCCCGAGGTCAAGGCCCAGCACCGCGTCAGTTTCTTCCTCGCGCGCGGTGATCACGATGATGGGCGTCTGGCGTTCCTGACGGTACTGGCGCAAGAATTGGTAGCCATCCATCTTGGGCATCATAATATCGAGCAGGATCAGATCGGGCGGGTCGCGGCGTGCAGTGTAGAGGGCGGTTTGCCCATCAGCCGCCAAAATCACCCGAAAGCCCTGTTCGGTCAGGTAATCTTGCAGTAACTGGCGCACGCTGGATTGGTCATCAACAACTAAAATCGTCTGCGGCATGGTATCCTTCTAGCGGTTGGGTCGCGAAACTGTAAATTAAGAATACCATGATCGTATTTAGATTTGGTGTAGATCATTTAAAATTTGTGTATCCCACCTTTCAGTATCCGAAGCCCCGGAGAACTCCATGATTCGCTGCATTGAAGAATATTCTATCAACGCCTGGCCCGCCCTGCAAACGCTGCATTATGATGGTTGGGTGCTGCGCTTTGCCAACGGTTATACCCGCCGCGCCAATTCGGTTCACCCGCTGTATCCTTCCACGCTGCCGCTGGACCAAAAAATTGCCGCCTGCGAAGCCCTGTACGCAGACCGCGGACTGCCCCCTTGTTTTAAAATGACGGCTGCAAGCCAGCCGCATGATCTGGATGAAGCCCTGGCCGGGCGGGGTTACGCCCTGGATGCCCCTACCAGCGTTCAACTGCTCGATTTGGCCGCGCTTCCACTGGCTGGGGGCGCGCATGATGGGGTGGAAATCACCTCTACGCCCGGCGTAGAATGGTTGAGCGCGTTCAACCGTTTCAGTGCGGTGACGCCTGAGCGCCAGGCCATGCACGCGCAAATTTTAGCCGCCATCCCGCCGGTTACCGGGTATGCCGCCATCCGTCAGGAAGGACGGCTGGTAGCCTGCGGGCTGGGGGTGGCGCAAACCGGCTGTCTGGGCCTGTTTGACATTGTCACCGATGCGGCCTGCCGCCGCCAGGGACACGCCCGGCGGCTGGTTCGCGCCCTCCTTGATTGGGGGAAACGTCAGGGCGCGCGCACGGCTTACCTTCAGGTGATGTTGAATAACGCACCGGCGCTCAATCTGTACGCCGGGCTGGAATTTCGGGAATGCTATACTTACTGGTATCGGGTGAAGCCGTTGGGATAAAACCAGCCGCTGGCTTCGCACTCTTAAGGCATGGAAGGATCTCTAGCGATGCCTGTCCCTTCCTCTCTTACCCCCCGTGAGCGGTTTGCCCGCATCCTGGCGCACCAGGAAGCCGACCGCGTACCGTTGGATCTGGCCGGCACATCGCTGACGGCTATTGATGATAAGGTGGCCGCCGGGCTGCGCAACCTGTTGGGTTTTACCGGGCCGCCGCCGGGGCCGTACCGTGCCTTCGATGAGCGTATTTTGCGGGCTTTGGAGATCGACTTCCGCCGCGTGGGTGACCTGATCGGCTCCGGCGACCGCCCGCTGCGCGGCAACCCCTACCGGCGGGTGGACATGTGGGGTGTTGAGCGCGCCTGGACCGGCCAGTATTGGGATATCGTTCACAGCCCGCTTCGGGGCGCAACCTGCGCGGACCTCGACCGCTACCCCTGGCCGGAGCCGGAACGCTGGTTTACTCAGGCACAGTTAGACGGCTTCCGCGCCGAGGCCCGCCGCCTGTGGGAAGAAACCGATGTAGTGGTAGTGGCCGAACACCCTGTTTACGGCGTTTTGGAGTTGGGCTGCTGGATGTGCGGCTTTGATGACTTTCTTCTGCGCGTGGCCGGCGACCCCGATTTCGTGCGGCGCTTTTTCGATATTGTCCTCGACTTGCAGAAGCGGTTTATCCGCCCCTATTATGAGGCCGTTGGAGAGTATATTCACCTGACAACCTCTGGCGATGACTTTGGAATGCAAACCGGCCCGCTGATTTCGCCTCGTGCCTTCAGGGCGCTGGTGAAGCCTTATTACGCCGAGCGTATCGCTTTTACCAAACAGTTTACCCGCGCGGCGTACTGGCATCACTCGTGCGGCTCGGTCTTTGCCCTTATCCCCGATTTGCTGGAGTGCGGGGTGGAGATTCTCAACCCCATCCAGCCGGGAGCGGCCCGGATGGAGCCGGAGCGCCTGAAGGCCGCCTACGGCGAGCGCCTGGCCTTTCACGGCGGCTTTGATACGCAAAACGTGTTGCCTTTTGGAACGCCGGAGCAGATTGAGGCCGAAGCAGCCCGCGTGATGCACGCCTTGAAGCCGGGTGGGGGATATATCTTCTCGGCGGCGCACAATATCCAGAGCGATGTGCCGCCGGAGAACGTGCTGACGATGTACGCGGCGGCCAAAAAGTTAGGTCAGTATTAAAAGGTGATTCCTAGCGCCGGGCGAGAGCGGCAAACAGGGCGCTGAGCAGGTAGATGGCAAACAGTGGAGCCATCAGCAGACCCATGTTGACCGGGTCAACTGTGGGGGTGATCGCCGCCGCCAGCAGGGCAATGGCAACTACAGCGTAGCGCCACTGCTTCAACAGCATCGCGGCAGAGACAATCTTCAGTTTCGCCAGCACGAACATCACCAACGGCAGTTCAAAGCTCATGCCGATCCAAAACAGCAGGTTGGTGACAAACTCCACATAGGTGGACACGCGCCAGTTAGATTTCACCAGGAAATTCGACAAAAAAGGAATGGCCGCCGGCAGCATGACAAAGTAGGCAAACGCCACGCCGGAAATAAATAGCGCCGTGGCAATCGGAATAGCTGACAGCAGCCAGCGCTTTTCATTATCGTACAGGCCCGGCACGACAAACGCGAGGATCTGGTAAACGATGATGGGCAGCGCCATGATGAACCCGGAGAGCAGTGAAACGCGCATATACACGCCCCAGCTTTCGGTGGGATCAATGGCTTGCAGGGCCGTCAGGCCGCCGGTTGGCTCGGCCAGGATGGCGAGGAAAGACTCTCCGAGGAAAAAAACCGAGACGAGCGTGGTCAGCACCAGCGCGCCCATGCCTTTCAGCAGCCGGGCGCGCAGTTCGCCGACGTGATCCCAAATACTCATCTCATTTTCGTTTGCTACTTCGGCCATAATTTCTCTAGCTTGACTTGAATAAGATAAGGTGCGGTGGTCGGATTATAACACACTCCGGCGCGCCGGTCTGTGGGTCAGGGCCGCACAGAGCAGGGGCGGAATACCCCGTGCGGCGCCATTCCTGTAATGATTCTACAATGCAGTAAGAGGGATTGCAACATGATTGGAATTTCAGCGGCCTTGCCGATATAATGGCGCGGGGGTACACTTACGTTTACAACTGCTTGGGTGCCCCCCTCACCCCGGCAGTTGGCTTTTCCTCTGACCAATGCAAAGACGCATCCCCCAGAAAAGGAGTGCATGAACATCCTCTATGCTGTAACCGGCAGCGCCTTTGCCCGCATTTTACCACCGGCCCGTACTTCGCCGCCGGAAGGGGTGGGCGGGCGCTGGCAGGTGCAACTAAGCCTGCGGGGCAAGAACGTTACCTGTTTGTGCGCTGACCCGCACGCGCCGGGAACGGTGTACGTAGGGACGCGCGGCAGCGGCCTGTGGAAGAGTGCAGACGGCGGCGATCATTGGAAGCACCTGAGTCTGCCGCAGGCCGATGTATTTGCGGTGGCGGTTTCTCCGGCGGATGGCAGCCTGTATGTGGGCTGCGAACCCAGCCGATTGTGGCGCTCCTCTGACGGCGGGCAAACCTGGACAGCCCTCGACCAGATGCTGGAACTGCCATCGGCGCATAGCTGGAGCTTCCCGCCGCGCCCGTGGACTTCGCATGTGCGTTGGGTGGCCCCTCACCCGCAGCAGGCGGGGCGGCTGCTGGTGGGAATTGAACTGGGCGGCGTGCTGTTGACGACCGACGGCGGCGCAACCTGGCACGATCAACGCCCTGGCTCGCAGCGCGATGCGCACGCCCTGGCCTGGCATCCTCAAGACCCAAACCGCGCCTACGAAGCCGGTGGCGGCGGCGCCGCCTGGAGCCGCGACGGCGGCCTGACCTGGGAAACGCTCAACGCCGGGTTAGACCGCCATTATGCCTGGGGGTTGGCGGTGGACCCTGCCGATCCCGATACCTGGTATATTTCTGCTTCAACCGGCCCTGGCCCGGCTCACGGCGGGATGAACGCACAGGCGCGCATTTTCCGCTGGCGCGGGCAAGGACCCTGGCAGCCGGTTTCGGATGGCATTGCCGGGGGAGCGCTGACCGCTATGCCCTATGCACTGGTAGTGTGCGAGGGCCGGCTGCTGGTGGGCCTCAGTGACGGGCATATCTGGACGAGCGCGGACAGCGGCGGCCATTGGGAGGCACTACCGCTGGAAGGGGACTCTATTGGGAATATTCAAGCGTTAATATGCGCCACCCATTAATTCTGCCACTGTACCTGCCGGCCCTGCTGCTCTCGGTGGCGCAGGGCATGCTTACGCCGGTGCTGCCGCTGTTTGCGGCAGATTTTCAGGTTGCTTACCTGTGGGTAGGGCTGGCACTGGCCGGCGAGGGGCTGGGGATGCTGTTGGGCGACCTGCCCAACGGCTTTTTGCTGCGCCGGTTGGAGCAAAAGAAAGCCATGATGATCGGGCTGGGGATCATTGCGCTGTCGTGCCTGGCCCTATTTTGGGCGAGAGATATTTTGCAGGTGTTCGCGCTGCGTCTGGTGGCTGGGTACGGGTCATCGCTGTACAACGTGGCGCGGCACACCTATATTGCGGAGACGATCACCATTGCCACGCGCGGGCGCTCGGTAGCGCTGTTGGGAGGAACCTTCCGGGCCGGGCGCTTTGTGGGGCCGTTAATCGGCGGCGCGGTGGCGGCGGGGTGGGGCCTGCGCGCGCCTTTCCTGTTGTATGGGCTGGTGGTACTGCTCTCGATTGGCGCGATTGCGCTGTTTAATCACAGCGCGGGCGGCGCGGAGCATTTTACCCCGCGCGGCGAGGCAATGACGCTGGCTTCGATTGGACGGACGTTCCGCGAGCAGATCGCGCGGTTGACGTTTCCGGGCCTGGGGCAAGCGCTGATGCAGATGGTGCGGGCCGGGCCGGGCGTGGTCATCCCACTGTATGGGGCCAATGTATTGGGCCTGGACGTACAGCAGATTGGCTTGGTGTTGGGGATCGCGTCAATGGTGGATATGACGCTGTTCTACCCTACTGGCATGATTATGGATCGCTGGGGGCGCAAGTTTGCCATCGTCCCTTCAGCGTTGATTATGGCCCTGGGGCTGGCAGTGATTCCACTGGCAAACAGTGTGAGTGGGCTGATCCTGGCGGCGGCGCTCAATGGGTTGGGCAACGGGTTAGGGTCTGGCGTGATGCTGACGTTGGGAGCCGACCTGGCTCCAAAACACGCGCGCGGTGAATTTTTGGGAATCTGGAGCCTGATTGGAGACGCTGGCTCAACCGGCGGGCCGCTGCTGGTGGGTGGAGTGGCCGACTGGCTGGCGTTAGGGCCGGCTGCGTGGGCGATCGCCGCGACCGGGGTGGTAGCGGCGGCTGTGTTTGGACTGCTGGTGCCGGAGACGCTCCAGAAAAGCAGTCATCTTTCAGCGAACCGCGAACAGCCTCTTAAGACTGATGGCTGATGGCTGGCGGCGGTCTCAGGCACTTTTTGCGCCGGGGGTAGCGGCGCGCCAGGCGGGCCAGAATGATGCTGAAGAGGTCGCCAAGCCCGCGGCGAGCGTCGCGGAAGAGGTTGACGCGGCGGGTGTGCTGGTAATTCCACTCAACCGGCACTTCTGAGACGCAGTAGCCCATGCGCTGGGCGACGAACAAGAACTCCACGTCAAATCCGCTGGTGACGCTGGGACCGTGAACGGTTCCCAGGCGGTGGGGGGCGTAAACCACGAGGTGATCAATGATGTCACAGGCAGCCTCGCGGGAGAAGGCTTTAAACCCGCACTGGGTATCGGTAATCGTCAGGCCGAGGAGGATGTATTTCAGAATGGCCTGGCCCCAACTGAGCAGATAGCGCCCTGGCGGAGCGCCGCGCCGCACCAGCCCCCGGCTTCCGGCGGCGACGTGCGCGCCCTGGCTCAGTTTTTCGAGGAGTTTGGGGGTTTCAGAAATGGGGGTGGCCTGATCCATATCGGAGAACAGCACCAGTTCGCCCTGTGCGGCGCGGATGCCAGCGATGACTGCGGCGGCTTTGCCGGCGTGAGGGATGGTCAGCACCTTGTCGGCGTAGGCCTCGGCCAGTTGGGCAGTAGCGTCTTGCGATTGGTCGTTGACGACGATCAGTTCGCTGGTGAAAGGTTGTTGGCGGAGCCAGGCTTTGACCTGAGCCAGTTTGCCGGCTCTAATGGCTGATTCTTCGTTGTAGGCAGGGATGACGACGGAAAGTTTCATGGAAGATCTAACCTGGCAAGAGATACCAAAACTTTCATAACGGCTGCCAATTGTATCACACTACCGGGCCTTCCTGCGGGCGCTGGCGATCCCAACGGCGCATATACGGCTGTGTCCCCCATTCTTCAGGTGAATGAAACAGCACGCCCGGCAGATCGAAGAGTTCTTTGCCCTGAGCCAGCCAATCGAGGACGGCGCGGCGCAGGGAGGTGTCGCGCGGGGCGGTGGCCCGGTCGGGGTATTTTTCGCCAAAGACAAAAGACCATAAGAACTGCGGCCCGCCAGCATGTGGATAGAGGTAAAACTCTCGCTGGAAGTTGACGATGCTGCTGGTGGGCGGCAGCAGGGCTTGAAGCTGTGGGGTAAAAAACCAGGTATGGCAGAAGGCGGCGCGGAAGGGCTGATCGGGCCAGAAATGGGCGAAGAAATCGTGGGCCTGGCGCAGAGAGGCGCGGCATTCTTCAGCCGTCAGGCTGTGACCGCGCGGAATGTGCAGGTCGAGGACGGTATCACCCTGGGTAAGAATCTTTTCCCAGCGGTCGCGAGGGAGGAAAACCGGCTCTTTGAGGGCATACCCATAGGGACAAATAGGGTTGCCGTGCCAGCCAGCGGCGGTTTCTTCGTAGACGGCGTACCAGGTAGCCTCGTCCGGCCCGGCGGCAGTTCCACCGGCCCCCTGCGCCCAGCCATCGGCGCGCAGGGGAATGGTGGGGCCGCATAACAGCAAAATCTCGCCGCTCTGTCGGTCTCGGAAAGCGGTGGCATGGCCGTGGTAGGGGATGAGCATGTATTGAAGGCGGCCGAGTCGGAAGAGCTTCACGGAGAGATGCCGCCAGACCCACATGAACTGGTCAAAGCGCCAGTAGCCGTGAACATCGGTGGCCTGAAGGGTATAGAACGTCAGGTCGTATAGGGTGGCGTCGAAGATAGATGGGTCAATGCCCAGGCGGTTGTATTCCTGCCAGGCGTAGGGCAGGGCGGCCAGGTAGGCCAGCAAATAAAAGAGTGAAGCGCGCCGGCCCAAAGCAGCTTCGACCTCGGGGTCAAACGGCAGGGGAGACCAGTCAGTGTGCCACTCTCCGCGCAGGGCAGTGGCGTGGTGGAAGGCGGTGAATTTGGCGAGCAGGGCCGGTGAGTCGCAAACCTCAGCGGAGACCTGTGCCAGCGCTTCTACCGCGCCGGACGGCATCTTGAGGCGCTCGCACCAATACAGAAGGCGGTGAGGGTTAAGAATTTCGATGTCCATGTTATAGGCCCTGACACGGCAGGGGTGAGGTAATGGCCTCTGGGCAGTAGCGGCGGATGATATCGAGGGCGATGGCGGCGCGGTGGACGCGCTCGCGCGCCATGTTTACGGCGGTTGCTTCGAGGTGCAGGCCGGTGGGGTAAATATTGGGCGCATTGCGCAGCCCAAGCTTGATATAAACCGGCGCAACCGAGCGGATCAGTTGGGGAATCTCGTAGTAGCGGAGGAAACCGCCAAAATCGTCGGGGACTTCCACATAAATATCCAGCGGCAGTGTCACAGCCTGGCGCAAAGCGGCCAACTGCGGGAGCGTCAGATCAGTGGGCGGGTTGTAGGTGGTAGCGCCCAGGGTTTCCATCCAGCGCACAGCCAGCGGGTTGGCTGCGCCCATCTGGACGGAAACTTTGATGATTAAGTCAGATGGCAGTTGCCCGTCGCGCTTCATCTGATCAACCAGCCAGAGCAGGCCCTCGTCGGCAATTAAAACCGAGCGGATGCCCAACGCGCAGGCGCGCGTCACGTCTTCGGCGGCATAGACAACCTGGTCCATCCCGCGCAGGCGTGCCCCCAGGTTGCGCCCGGCGGTGGCTGTTACCTGAGCGCCAACATCCCAACCGGCGCGTGGTCCGACAAACAGGCTGACTTCTGTGCCTGCTTCTTGCCCCAGGCGCACCATTTCGGTGATTTCGGCATCGGTCAGCAGCATAATGCCGCTGCCCTGCGAAATGCGGTGGATCGGTACGCGCAGGCGGGCGGCTTCTTCCAGCACGGCCGCAAAGACGCGCGGCCCCTCGACGCTGGGGATTTCAATGCGGTAGTGAGCGCCATCGGGGAAGCGCAGGGGCGAAGCGGGCAGGTCGTAGGCATCGCCGGTCGGCAGACCGCGCCCGGCGAGGTAGGACTGAACAGACATTTGAAAGGGGTTCATAGGAAGCACCTTAACGAAATTTATGCCGGAGATAATCCAGAGCGGGTGGATCAATGAGGCCGGCACGCGTATCAACGCGCTCTTCGAGGTTTTCGCGGCCCACAAAGGCATCCAGCGCGCGGCGGGTGGCTTCATCGTAAACGCCCGGTTCGTAGCCCGCAAGCCCGGCATGGGCGGCGAGGATGGCTTGAAGCTCTTCGAGCAAACGGCCCTGAAGCGGCAGGCGTTCGGAAGGGTGCGAGCGGCTGAAGAAGAGGTGATGCAGTTCAACCAGGGCGGCCAGGCGCTGGATGGGCTGTTCATCATCATCAACGCGCAGGTCGAGGTAGCGGTCGTTGTAACCCCCGTAGCCGCCGCCAGGCCTGACTACCAGCACCGCCGCCGACTGCCGCCCGCGCGCATCCCCTCCGGCGGCCTCACCGGCAGCGAGGGCGGCTACCAAACGGTCCGCCAGTTCACCCGAGGCGCGGGTGAAGGTCTCGGCCATGGCCTGGACGGTGGCTTCGCTGACCAGAATATTGCCCTGA
>DAOUAC010000085.1:0-61857 GCA_034434155.1 Anaerolineaceae bacterium | reverse complement strand
CAGAAGGGGTAGGGGTCGGGGTCGGGCGAGCGCGCCAGGTTCAGGTCCACCAGCGCGGCCTGATAATCACGCTGTTCGAGAGCGTCGCGCACCAGAACGTCGTAGGGAACCGGCTCAAGCTGCACCAGCACGCCCAGCTTGGCCCAACTGGAGCGCAGATATTCGGCTACCCGGGTATGCTGCTCATCGTCTGGGTGGAGCAGAGTGAAAGTCAGCGAAACGTCCTTGTTGTTTTTGCGCACCACGTCGCCCTCGGCAGCCAGGATATAGCCGGCCTCTTTCAACAGGGCGCGGGCGGCTTCGGGGTTATAGGGTTCGCTCCTTAGCTCGCTGTAGTACGCCCAGGTCCCCGGCAGAATCGGCCCATTTGCCAGCGCCGCCTGTCCCTGCAAAATCCGATCCACGATCAACTGGCGGTTCAGCCCTATCATCAAAGCTTTGCGCACCTTGACTTCCTGCAAGAAAGGCACATCCTGGTTTTTGAGGTTGAACATCACCATGCTCAACTGCGGCTGGCGGGCGGTATAGACCCCCAGGTTGGGTTGGGCCAGTGCCTCTTTGAGTACGTCTGGCGAGATCATGCCAATGCCCTGCACCTGACCATCCCGGTACGCCTGCAAGGCGCTGGCCGAATCGGGGTAGTAGCGGAAGACAATCTGCTCGATATAGGGCTTGGAGCCGTAGTAGTCTTCGTTGGCTTCCAACGCCACCCCAAGAATGTTGCCGTTATCCACGATCAGGTTTTTAAAGCGGTAGGGGCCGGTGCCAATGGGTGCCAGGTTGAAGGGCGAGTCGATCATGGCTTCCAGAGTCTGCCCGTCCAGCAGATGCCTGGGCAGAATGCCAAACGTCAGGTAATCGGGGAAGGGCGCAAAGGGTTCTGGCAGGCGGAACTGGAGCATATCGTCGCTGAGCTTCACCAGCTCCACTTCCTTCCAGAAATCCTGCAAATCCGCCGGGATCGCTCCACCCCCCTCGCGCAGCAGATTAACGGTGAAGACCACGTCATCCGCCGTTACCGGCGTGCCGTCATGCCATACGGCATTTTTGCGCAGGGTGAAGTTATACAGCGTCCCATCCATCGAGACGCCCATCTCCTCCGCCAGGTCCACCTGAGCGATCCCTTTGCCATCGAACCGAAGCAGGCCGCTGAAGATCAGACGGTTCACGTCGCGGTCGGGCGCGTTGTGAAAACTCAGCAGCGGGTTCAGGCGCATCAGCGAGCCGATCAGCGCCTCGGTATAAACGCCCCCCTTAACCGGTTCGGGCGAAGCCTCGGCTGCCGGGGCGATCAACGTCTGCGGCTGTTCGCCCAACAGCAAAATGCCGACCACCAGGCCGGTGAGGAAGATAATCAACAACTGCCAGCGTAGTTTTTTCATAAGGCAAAATATTAAAAGGGCGAACTACCCCTATGTGGGTATTCGCCCCGATCCACTCCTATTCGATGGTTGCACCGGTGAGCAGCGTTTATTTCACCACAACCAAAATCAGGGTCAGGATGAAGAAGAGAATGCTCAGTCCAATGGTGATCCAAAACAGGGTCTTTTCAATGCCGCGCCGGGCGGTGAACACGCCGCCGGTGTCATTGCCGGTCAGCCCGCCCAGGCCAACCCCCTTACTCTGTAAGACCACACTGGCGATCAGGGCAATTGACGTTATAATCAGGGCAATATCCAAATACTGTGTCACGCGAGTTCCTCCTGTAAACTGAAACCAGTTGGAGATTATACCTTTCAAACCCTGGATTCGTCAATCATGTCTGAATTAATTGTCAATCTTCATATGCACACAGTCTACTCAGATGGAACCGGCACGCACCAGGATATTGCCAACGCCGCTCTGCAAGCCGGGGTAGATGTGGTTATCGTCACCGATCACAACGTGCTGGTGCAGAACGTTGAAGGGTATTTCCAGGGAATGAAAGAGCCGGCCAGCGGCGAAGCGCGCCGGGTGCTGTTGCTGGTGGGTGAAGAAGTTCACGACCCCACCCGCCAGCCGCAGAAGAGCCACCTGCTGGTCTTTGGCGCGGGCCGCGAGATGGCCCCTTTTGGCAGTAAGCCCCAGAATCTGATTGATATGGTCATCAAGGCCGGCGGGCTGGCCTTCATCGCTCATCCCTATGACCCCGAACTGCCCGCTTTCAACGAGCCGGATATTTCGTGGGACGATTGGGATGCGCTCGGATATACCGGCATCGAACTGTGGAATGGTTTCAGCGAGTTGAAGCGGGTCGTCAGAAACCGCTGGCAGGGGATTTTCTACGTCTATTTTCCTCAATTAATTGCTCATGGCCCGCTTCCGCCAACCCTGCGTAAGTGGGACGAATTGACCGCGCGCGGGCAAAAAGTGGTGGCAGTCGGCGGGTCCGATGCGCACGCCCTGAAAATGCGCCTGGGGCCGCTGCGCCGTACCGTCTTCCCGTACAGCTTTCACTTCCGCGCCGTCAATACGCACATCCTGGTGGAGCGCGGCCTGGGGACCGACCTGGTCCAAGACCGCCAGATGGTGCTGGATGCACTCCGCAAGGGCCACGCTTTTGTGGGCTACGACCTCCCCGCTCCCACGCGCGGCTTCCGCTTCACCGCCCAGGGCAAAGATGGCTCTGCCAGCATGGGAGATGAGATCCGCGTTGGCTCTGGGTTGACCTTTCAGGTGCGCCTGCCGCACAAAGTGGAATGCCGCCTCCTGCGCAGCGGCGAGGTGGTCAAAACCTGGCGCGACCGCGATATTTGCACCTACATCACCTCCCAGCCGGGCGTTTACCGGGTGGAATGTTTCATCAACTACCGCGGCAAACAGCGCGGCTGGATTTACTCAAACCCCATTTACGTAAGGCCCTGAAAAGGAACTACCCGATGCCCACCGTCACCATTCGCAAGGTCACAGGCCAGGAAAAGGCTCTGGCTGTCTATCACACCGCTGTCTATGCTTATGGGGCTACGCCCCCCATGCCAGAGCGGGAAAAGTGGATCGCGGAAAATTTAAAAGATGGCGAAGAACGCTGCCTGGCCGTCTACGAAGACGACCGCCCCGCGGCCGTGCTCTTCTATACCCCCATGAAGCAAAACGTGCGCGGCAAAATTACGTGGATGGGCGCTGTAGCGGGGGTTGCCTCTGCTCCAGAAACGCGCCGCAAGGGGTACGTGCGCCAGGGTCTCACGGCGGCTTATGCCGAAATGCGCGCCGAGGGTATTCCCGTCTCTGGGCTGTACCCCTTCCGCGAGTCCTTCTACGAGCGCCTCGGGTACGTCAGTTTTACGTGCCCTGTGCAGGTTAAACTGCCCACGTCTGCGCTTGCGCCCCTCCTCAAGCAGGATTTAGGGGGCAGCGTGGAGCGCATCCCGGCGCTGGAGGGGCTGGATGTTTACCGGGCTTACCTGCAAGCCATGCGCGAGCGCGTTCACGGCATGGCGGTGGCAGACGGCGAACTGGAAGAGAAGTTGCAAGACAGCCATACCTGGATGCTGCTGGTGCGCGAGAGTGACCAGGTGACGGGCATCATGCTGTACCGCATTGTGGAAGAGGCCCGTTGGAAGAAGGTGTTTGACGTAAGACGCTTCTACTACACCACTCCCCTGGCCCGGGCGCGTCTCTTGGAGTGGATCGCCCGTCACGTGGATCAGGTGGAAAAGGCCGAGATCTTCCTGCCGCCCTGGGAACAGCCGCAGTTGTGGATGGTAGACCTGAAACCCGCCCTGGAATTCTCGCTGGCGCACCCCCCCATGGGCCGGGTGATTGATCTGTCCGGGCTGAACGACATCCCCGCCGGAGAGGGCAGCTTTACCGTACAGGTCAAAGACCCCTACTGCCCCTGGAATGAGGGCGTCTGGCGCTTTGCCTCTGCGGGCGGCGCTCTGGTAGTGTCCTGCGGCGGTAGCGCAGACGGGGCCGTGAGCATCCAGGGCCTTTCGGCGTGGCTGTACGGCAGCATTGACCCCGCCGATTTCGCCCTACGCGGTTGGGGGAACCTTTCGCCAGAAGTCATCGCCGCCATGCGTGCCATGCTTCCACCCCGCCCGGCCTATATGCACGAATTTTATTAACAGCGACCGTTAACCATACCTGTTATGCCTGCCAATAACGTTACTCGCCTGTTAGATTCCAAAAAGATCCCCTACACGGCCTTTGAACTGCCCGCCGAAAAGCTGGGCGCGCTCGAAACCGCCCGCCGCCTGGGCGCGCCGCCAGAAATGGTGTTTAAAACCATTGTCGCCGTCCGCGAGAGGCCCGGCAAGCCGGTGCTGGCGCTCGTCCCCGGCAGCCGCTCGTTGGACCTCAAAGCCCTGGCCGCTTTTTTGGGAGAGAAGAAGATGCGCCTGCCCACTCAGCGCGAGGCCGAACAGCTTACGGGCCTGCAAGCGGGGGGAATTTCTCCCCTGGCGTTAATCAACAAGGGTTTTCAGGTGGTCATTGACCAGTCAGCTCAGAACTTCGAGCAGATTCACGTCTCTGGCGGGCAGCGCGGATTAAATATCCGCCTGCCCGTGCGTGACCTGGCCGCTCTCACCCGCGCGCGCTTTGGGGCGATCAGCACAGAGGACTTGGGAGAGGAAGAATTTTAAAAACGCCCCTATCCTTTGATCACCGCCACCGGCCTTAACCGCGCCACTTTGCGGGCAATCTTTGCGCCAGAGACGGCCTCGATCACCAGGTCTACATTCTTATAGGCTTCAGGGGCTTCTTCGGCCAGTCCTGCCATTGACCCGGCCCGCACGTGGATGCCGTCCTGCTCCAGTTCGCGCTTTAACTCCTCGCCGCGCACGCTGTGCTTGGCTTTGCTTCGGCTCATCACCCGCCCTGCTCCATGGCAGCTGGAGCCAAACGAGCGCTGCATGGCTTCGGGGGTACCAACCAGCACCCACGAGGCCGTTCCCATGCTGCCGGGAACTAACACCGGCTGCCCAATCGCGCTGTATTCAGCCGGCAGGCCGGGCGCGCCGGGACCAAAAGCGCGTGTGGCTCCCTTGCGGTGGACGCACAACTTCATCTCCTGCCCATTTACCCGGTGCGTTTCGATCTTGGCGATGTTGTGGGTGATGTCGTACACCAGGTGCAGGTGGCGGTTTTTGATCTTGCCGGCCAGGGCCTCGTCAAAGGCCTGGCGGGCCAGGTGCGTCAGCACCTGACGGTTGGCAAAAGCATAGTTCGCGGCGGCGCGCATGGCCCCCAGGTAGGTCTCGCCTTCAGGCGAGTCGAAGGGGACGCACACCAGTTCGCGGTCGGGCAGATGAATGCCGTACTTGCGGGCCGCCGCCTGGAAGCTCTGAACAAAATCGGTGCAGACCTGGTGCCCGAAGCCGCGCGAGCCGCAGTGGATAGAAAGGCACAGCGCGCCTTCGATCAGCCCCATCGCCTGGGCGGCGTTGGCATCAAAAATCTGATCAACCACCTGCACCTCAATGAAGTGATTGCCCGCTCCCAGCGTCCCCAATTGGGTGCGCCCGCGTTCTTTGGCCCGCGCGCTGATCGCCTCGGCAGAAGCTCCTTCCAACCGCCCCCCTTCCTCGATATGGCGCAAATCTTGCTCAGTAGCCATGCCGTGCTTGTAGGCCCAGCGCGCCCCCTCGCGGCAAACCTGGTCAAGCTCCTCATTCGAGAGCTTCAACCCCCCGCTTGCCCCCACACCGCTGGGACAGCGCTGGTTCAGGGCCGTCGCCAGATGATCCAGGTAGGGTTCGGCTTCCTCATACTGGATGGTAGACCCCAACAGCCGCACGCCGCAGTTGATGTCGTAGCCAATCGAGCCGGGCGAAATCACGCCATCAGAGACGCGCGTTGCCAGCACCCCGCCAATGGGCAGGCCGTAGCCCTGGTGAACGTCGGGCATCACCACCACTCCGGCCACGCCTGGCAGTGCGGCGGCGTTCGCGGCCTGTTCGATGGAAAGATCGTTCAGCGCGTCTTCCAGCAGTTCGCGGGTGGCAAAAAAGCGCACTGGCGCGCGCTCCCCCGGGCGAAAATGGGCCGCCAGTTCCCACTCATAATCGGAAATCTTCACAAAATCATGTAGGGATGCCATATTGCACCTCACACGTCAAATACAATAGTTGTCCATAGTAACCCATCTCGTTCCTGGATTTGCAGGTTGTGGAACGTCACCGCTTTGATCTCTTTCTTCTGCCGCACGATGGGCGCGCCCTCCATCTGGGCGCGCAGCCGGTTCTCTTCCAGCGTGATCTCAAAGCGGTCAAACCCCACTCCCTCGCTTTCTCCTATGTACAGCAGTTCCGAGAGAAACGCCACCAGCAGGCTTTCGTGGTCGAACCCTTCCAGTTCCAGCGTCCGCTGCTGGCGCTCGCCCTCGGCCAGAACCACATCCATCAGCCGGTACATTCCCTGGGCGGCCTGGACGAACAATTGGGGCAGATCGGGCGCCCACACGCTCAGCGCCCAATCGGCAGTATGCTCGATTTCCTCAAATCCTGAACGGCTTCCATTCATAGATTCATTATAATAATCTTTTACTTCACCTTCCAATCTAACCACGATCAATCTCCAGACGTTATAATAATAAGCTATGAAAACCAGACTCGACCAAATTGAAGCGCGTTTGCAATCTCTGATCGAAGGCAGCCTGTCGTTGTTCGCGCGCAGTGACGCCCAACAGCGGTTAGCGCACCAACTGGTCGCCGTCATCCAGGAAAATATCGTGACCGAGGCCGATGGCCGCACGGTTGCGCCCTTTGAATATACCATTTACCTACATCCACACAGTCTGGCCTACTGGCAGAAGCACCTCGATCTGTTAGAAGAAATGGGCCGCAGTCTGCAAGAGGCCGCCCGTGAATATGGCATTGACTTTTTACGCGATCCGGTACTGCGCCTCGCGCCCGATCCTGCCCTGCCAGAAGATGGGCTAAAAGTCGTTGCTTTAGAGGTTTACCCCAAATCGCTGGGGCAGACCGCCGTCTTCCCCCTCAACCGTGACCCGAACAGCGCCGCGGTTATCCCGCGCAATGCTTTCCTCATCGTGGACGGCAACCGCGTCTTTCCACTCAACCGCACGGTGGTCAATATTGGCCGGCGCGCCGATAACCACCTGATACTGCCAGACCCGCGTGTGTCGCGCGTGCATGCGCAGTTGCGCGCCGTGCGCGGGCAGTATATCCTGTTTGACCTAAACTCAACGGGTGGCACGTCCGTCAACGGCCACCGCATCCATCAACACACGCTCAAACCCGGCGATGTCATCTCGTTGTCGGGCGTGCCGCTCATCTATGGCGAAGATAACCTGCCCGAAGATGACACCGACCGCACCGAATCTACCCAGACCTATGACGCTCGCCCGCCTTCTTCGCCGGAGATTTTGGAATAAAATAAAAAGGAGAGGTTTCGCCTGGTCAGCCGCAGCCGCCAGGGTTTCAACGAACCATCATTATGAGCGGTATTCTTGTTCTCGTCATCCGCCTGCTGCTGGTCGCTTGCCTGTACGCTTTCATCGGATGGGCGCTCTATACGCTGTGGAAGGAACTGCGTGAGCAGGCCGGGGCGATCAGCGCCCCGCGTATCCCTGCGCTGACGCTGACCCGCCTGGATGAAGAACCCCAAGAGGCGCGCACCTTTCACTCGCGCGAAGTGGTGATCGGGCGCAGTGCCTCGAATGAATGCTCCATTCTCAATGAAACCGTTTCTTCTCGCCATGCCCGGCTCAGTTATCACCACAATCACTGGTGGTTAGAAGATCTGAACTCAACCAACGGCACGTACCTGAACGACGAGCGCGTCAGCGTCCCTACGGTAATCGTCTCAGGCGATGAAGTGCGCGTGGGTCAGGTCAGCCTGTTGGTGAGCATCGCCGATAAACCGTCTTAACCAGGCGGTTTGCCAGATTGTTGCAATATTACCCTTAACCATAGGAGTCTTAGGATGAATCCGGAACCAGTACTTGGAGTAATCGGTGGGTCGGGATTGTACGCCATGCAGGGACTGGAAGATGCCCAATCGCTGGATGTAGATACGCCCTTTGGCAGGCCCAGCGCGCCGGTCGTGGTGGGCCTGCTGGAAGGGAAGCGCGTGGCCTTTCTGGCCCGTCATGGGATCGGACACCACATCTCCCCAACCGAGGTGAACTACCGCGCCAATATCTATGCTCTAAAGAAGCTGGGGGTCAGGCGCGTGGTGAGCATCAGCGCGTGCGGGTCACTCCGCGAAGATTACGCCCCCGGTCAGATCGTTATCCCAGATCAGATTTTTGATTTCACCCGCAACCGGGCGCGCTCGTTCTTTGGCGAAGGGCTGGTAGTGCATGTGGGTGTGGCCGACCCCCTCTGCCGCGATCTTTCTGAGCGGGCGCTTCAGGCCGTGCGCGCCGCCGGGGGGACGGTCCACCGGGGTGGGACTTTCATCACCATCGAGGGGCCGCGCTTCTCGACCAAAGCCGAATCCAACACGTTTCGCCAGTGGGGCATGTCCATCATCGGCATGACCGCCAGCCCAGAGGCTTTTCTGGCGCGCGAAGCCGAGATGTGCTACGCCGTTATGGCCCATGTCACCGATTATGACGTCTGGCACGTCAGCGCAGAGCCGGTCAGCGTCGAAATGGTCATCCGCACCCTGATGCGCAACACTGAGACGGCCCAAGAGGCCGTCCGGCGGCTGGTGGCGTCACTGCCGGATGAGGTAGAGTGTAGCTGCCAGCACGCCCTCAGAGATGCCATCATCACTCAGCGCGACCGCATCCCCCCGGCCACGCGCGAGAAGTTGGACCTGTTGGTGAGCAAGTACCTGTGAGTTTATTCATCCCAGAGCGGGCCACGCCGAATGATCTCAAGCAGGGCCGCCTCATGCAGTTGGCCGCTCTGTTTCTGTTGCTCTACGCCCTCGCGTTGACGTTCTCTCCCGCGGCCCGCTACCGCTCATGGGATGCCCCCTACCGCTGGGACCATTGGATCGGCTTTGTGGTCTGGCTCATCGGCAGCGCCCTGGTTCACCGCCGCCTGATTGGCCGCCTGTTAGAGCGTGACCCTTACGTGTTTCCGGTGGTGGCTCTCCTAAGCGGCTGGGGGGTGCTGGCCGTTTGGCGCGTCAGCCCAGAGATGGGACTGCGGCAAACCATCTGGTTGGGGGTGGGCCTGGCGGTCGTATGGGTAGGGGCCAGCCTGCCCGGGCTGGTGGAATGGCTGCGGCGTTATAAATACCTTTCGCTGACCGGCACGCTCCTGCTGACGGCGCTGACCTTTTGGGTGGGCACTTACCCCGGCGGGGATGGCCCGCGCCTGTGGTTGGGCTGCTGCGGCGTATATTTACAGCCTTCCGAACCGTTGAAGCTTCTGCTGGTGGTGTACCTCTCGGCCTATCTGGCCGACCGGCTGCCGCTGCATTTTAGCCTGCCGGCACTGCTGACCCCTACACTCATCCTGGGTGGTGCGGCTCTGGGACTGCTGGCCGCTCAGCGTGACCTGGGAACCGCCTCGCTGTTCATCCTGCTCTATACCGCCGTCGTGTACATGGCTTCGGGGCGCAAAACCATGCTCCTGTTCAGCGGGCTGGCACTGCTGCTGGCCGGAGTCGCCGGGTATATCCTGTTTGACGTGGTGCGTATCCGCGTGGACGCCTGGCTTAATCCCTGGCTAGACCCCTCTGGGCGCTCTTTCCAGATCGTCCAGTCGGTCCTGGCAGTGGCATCGGGTGGGGTGTTGGGGCGCGGCCCTGGCCTGGGCAGCCCCGGCATTGTGCCGGTAGCCCATTCAGACTTTATCTTTGCCGCCATCAGTGAAGAGACCGGCCTGTTAGGGTCGAGCGGGTTGCTGCTGTTAGTAGGGCTGTTAGCCGGACGCGGTTTTTTCATCGCGCTGAATGCCCCTTCTAGCTACCGGCGCTATCTGGCCGCCGGGATTGCCACGCTCCTGGCGGCGCAGAGCATCCTGATCGCAGGGGGCAACCTGCGCCTGCTGCCGCTGACCGGGGTGACGCTTCCGTTTGTCTCTTATGGCGGTTCGTCATTGGTCACTTCTTTCGTAGCCGTTCTACTGCTGTTGCGCATCAGCCACCGCGAAGACGAACTGCCGGCGCCTTTGCCTAAACCCGGCCCTTATCTGCTGGTGAGCGGTGGACTGCTGGCCGGCTTGGCGGCGCTGGCGCTGGCGGGCGGCTGGTGGGCCGTAGCGCGCGCCGAAAACCTGGTACAGCGCCCCGATAACCCGCGTTGGAGCATCAACGACCGCTTTGTCCGTCGGGGGGCGCTCATTGACCGTAACAACGCGCTGATTGACCATTCCACTGGCGTCCCCGGTAGTTACCAGCGCGTGTATGAGTACCCCCCATTGAGCAGCACTACCGGCTACGTTTCGCTCCAATACGGGTTGGCCGGTCTGGAAATGACCCTCGATCCCTATCTGCGCGGCCTGCGCGGCAACCCCAGCTCCACAATCTGGTGGGATAACTTACTCTATGGACAGCCGCCGCCCGGCCTGAACGTCCGCTTAACCATTGACCTGGACCTTCAGCGCCGGGTAGATGCCCTTTTAGAGGGTCATCGCGGCGCGGTGGTGCTGCTCAACAGCCGCAACGGCGAAATTCTGGTGATGGCTTCACACCCTTACCCACAGCCGGACCGCATTGATGAAGACTGGCCGCGGCTGTTGTCGGCGGCGGATGCACCCCTGCTGAACCGCGCCACTCAGGGTGAATATCCCCCCGGCACGGCTTTGGGCCCGTTCCTGTTTGGATATGCCACCGGCGCGGGCACACTGCCGGCCCTCCCCGCCGAAGCCGGTTTTACCGGCGCCGGGCGCAGTTGGCAGTGCGCTCGCCCGCTTGCCGCCGATGCCGTTGCAGATTGGGGCAGCCTGATCGCTAACGGCTGTCCGGGCGCTCTCGCTCAGCTTGGCCGGCGGCTCGGCAGCCCAACCCTCGAAACCCTGTTCCTCAGCCTCGGGTTTCACCAGGCTCCCGATATCCCCTTAGTGGTGGCCCCGTCGCGGCCCCTGCACGTGGAAGATCCGGCCCTGGCGGCTATCGGGCAGGAAAATATCGTGGTTACGCCCTTGCAAATGGCCCTGGCGGTCGCGGCGTTCAACAACGAAGGGGTGCGCCCGGCTCCACGAATCACCGGAGCTGTGCAGACCCCCTTGCAGGGCTGGGTGATCCTGCCGGGCGGCAACCCCCACGAAACCCTTTTGCCCGCCAGACCCACCCGCTTCCTGGATGCGCTCGCAACGACCACCGGCCCCTATTGGGAAGCGTTAGGGGGGGCCATCTCGAATCAAACACCCATCACCTGGTATCTGGCCGCTACCCTCCCCGACTGGCAGGGCACGCCTCTGGCGGTGGCAGTGGTGCTGGAAGAGGCAAACCCCGCTCTGGCCGAACAAATCGGCGAGGTACTGCTTCAGCCGCCCTCCAAACCCGATGAGAGATAGCCGATAACCGCTACAAACCGCCGCCGGCCCACTTGCAGCACGCCGGGGTGAGGAAAAACTGCTTGGGGGTCAGACAGCAGTTCTCCATCCAGGCGCACGCCCTTTTGTTCCACCAGGCGGCGGGCCTGACTGCGGCTGGAAGCTAACCCGGCGGCAACCAGCACTTCGATCACCGTCTGCCCTGCGCCAAGCGGAAAACGCGGCATTTCTTCAGGAACGTTGCGTTGCTGAAAGATGCGCACAAAGGCGGCTTCGGCCTGGGCGGCGGCCTCTTCGCCGTAAAAAGCCTCAACGATCTCACGCGCCAACTGCATCTTGGCATCACGCGGATGCAGGCGGCCCGCCGCCAGTTCGTCCTCGCGCCGGGCAATCTCTTCGGGCGTCCAGCGCGTCACCAGGCGGGCAAATGCGGGCATGGCGGCGTCTGGCACGCTCATCACCTTGCCGTACATCTCTTCCGGCGCGGCGGTGATGGGAATGTGATTGCCCAACGACTTGCTCATCTTCACCACCCCATCTGTACCCGGCAGAATCCCCAAGATAATGGCGATGTTGGGCCGCGCCCCCAAAGCCGCCATGATCTTGCGCGAGGCCGTGACGATGTTGAAAAGCTGGTCGGTCCCGCCTACCTGTACGTCGGCCTGCAGGGTGTAGGCATCCACGCCCTGCATGATGGCGTAGAACATCTCATGCAGGTACAGCCCCTCGCCGCGCTCCCAGCGCTGACGGAAGGCTTCGCGCGTTAAAAACTGCTGGATGGTGAAGTTCGAAGCCAGCTTAATCAGGTCGGCAAACGAGAGCCGCGCCAGCCACTCGGCATTGTAGCGCACGCGGGTGGTTTGCGGGTCGAGGATGCGAAAAGCCTGCTCGGCATAGGTGCGGGCGTTGGCTTCCACCTCAGCCGGGGTAAGCTGTGGGCGCAGCTTATCGTGGTCAGAGGGGTCGCCGATCAGCGAAGTGTAGGTCCCAATGACAAAATTGACCTCATGCCCCAACTCCTGAAACTGCCGCAGCTTGCGCATGGTGACGGTATGCCCCAGATGCAGGTCGGCTTTGCGCGGGTCGTAGCCGCAGTACACGCGCAGTTTGCGCCCTTCGCTTTTTGCTTCTAACAGCCGCTCGCGCAGCTCGTTTTCCATCACTGCCCGTAGCGAGTCGTCGCCGTATTCCGTCCCCTGCATCAACAGGGCTACCTGTTCTTCGATGTCTGGCCGGCTTTTCTTCGCCATTTTCTCTTCCTTTCATTCTAAAAAATAAAAAACGCGGGGCCAGTGGCCTCGCGTTTCTGTCCAGGGGAGAGGGTTTTCCGCCTGCTTAAGCGCCGCCAGTGGCTTCCGTAAGTGCGGAGCCAGCATAAGCGTAAGCGGCGTACAGGCGGTTTTGCGCGTTCATATTGAAAAGTATAGCAGGGAAACGGCAGATGTCAAGTTTTTTGGGCGGTATCTCGTAACAGATCCTCCAAAGCGGGCCGCAGTTCGGGATAGGCGAACTGAAAGCCCATCTCCATCAACCGCTGTGGAATCACGCGCTGACCGTCCAGCACCAGGGTGCTCATCTCACCTAGCAAAATTCGAAGGGCAAAAGCCGGAGCGCTCAGCCAGTAAGGGCGGCCCAACACTTGGGCGATCGTGCGCATGAATTCCGCATTGGTGACCGGCCCTGGAGAAGAAAGGTTGAACACCCCCACCGCAGACTCGTTCTCCATCAAAAAGCGTATGGCGGCCAGGTGATCGTGAATGTGAATCCACGAAACCCACTGGCGGCCCGAACCGAGCGGCCCGCCCACGAACATCCGCACCGGCCATACAAAGCGCGGCAGGATGCCCCCGGCTGGCGTCAGCACCGCGGCGGAGCGCATCACCACTCGGCGCACTCCCAACGCCTCTGCCGCACGGGTAGATTCTTCCCAGTCCTCGCTGACGCCCGCCAGAAAATCGCTCCCCTTCGCACTCTGTTCGGTAACAATTTCATCGCCGCGCGGGCCGTAATAGCCCACTCCCGCAATTTGCAGCAGCACGCGCGGGCGGTGGGCCGCGCCGCGCAGTGCTTCCACAATGGCCTGCCCGGCTTGCACCCGGCTGGCGCGGATCTGGCGCTTGCGCTCGTTGCTCCACGGGCGCGCGCCGATGTTCTCCCCAACCAGGTTAACCAGCGCGTCAGCCTGTTCCAGAACCCCTTCCCAGCCGCGCCCGCTTGCGCCATCCCAGCCAACTGCCTGAACGCCCCGCGGCAGGGTTGCGCCCTCTGGCCGGCGCGTCAGCACCCAGACGGCATGGCCGTTTTTGATTAAATCCTCCGCCAGGGCCGTGCCTAACAGCCCAGACCCTCCCGCAATCAGCACATTCATCGGTTGCCTCCCGTGAATCCCAACACTTCCTTAACCCGTTCCTGGGCGAGAGCTTGTTGAAGTCGTGCTATAATCTTTCGAGTAGGATGAAACCATGCAAGCACCTGTTCTGGTCCTGAACGCTAACTTTGAGCCGATCCACGTGTGCGATATGCGGCGCGCGGTTGGGTTACTGCTGGCTGAAAAGGCTTCCCTGGTCATCAACGGCAGGGGCGAGATTCACACCGTCAACGCTTCTTTCCCGCGCCCCTCGGTGATCCGTCTGGAAACCATGGTTCACCGGCCGCACCCCCAGCTAAAGCTCACCCGCCGCGAAGTCTTTCGCCGCGATAATTATACCTGCCAGTACTGCGGCAAGCACACCAACGACCTCACCATTGACCACGTCATCCCCCGCCACCTGGGGGGCCAGCACGTGTGGAGCAACGTCGTAGCCGCCTGCGCCGCCTGCAACCACCGCAAGGGCGGCAGACTGCCCGAAGAAGTCAATATGCGGCTTCTGCGCCAGCCCACTCAGCCGCCCAGTTCGGCGCGCTACGTGTTTGGCCGCCATCTTTCTGAAAACCAGGAATGGGAAGTCTTCTTGAGCGGGTGGTAAGAACCCCTTACGCAACGGTAATTTTCTGAAAATCTCTGGCGGCGTACACCGGCCCGCTGAAGGTGCGCTGTGCCTCTCGGATGAGCTGGTCAAAATCTTCGATGTCCGGGGGGTAATGCACCAGGTATAGCGATTTAGCCCCAGCCTGAGCCGCAATCCGCCCGGCCTGTTCCGGTGACGTGTGCCCCACCCCTTCGCCGGTGGCTTCGTGAATCAGCGCCTGCGCGCCTTCCGCCAGCCGCACCACCACCTGACTCGGTTCTGTATCACACGAATAGGCGATCACTTTATCCGCCGAGCCAAATTCAATGCGCAGCCCCATGGTCGGAACCAGATGCTTGACCGGCGAAGCCAGGATGCGCAGACCGGGCGTATCAATCAGCGGAGCCATCTCGTGGCTTGGCACAATGATGAAATTCACCTGGTAAAAGCCCGGCCAGTAGTGCCAGCCGTACAGACCCATCATCTTCTGCGCCCGGTCAATGGTCGATTCCAGGCCAAAGACCGTCAGAGGCTTTTTACGACCTAACAGCCATAGATCCATCAGCAGGGGGGCAAAACCAGACACGTGATCGGGGTGAAAGTGCGTCAAAATCACGTCGGTCAGACTGGCATGGTCAATGCCGGCGTCCTTCAGGCGGACGACCGGGTTGCCGGGAGTGTCTACCAGAATGGCCCGGTCTCCGCCCTCGATAAAGAGGTGGGTGTTCTCGTGTTCGCGCGTTGGAACTGCGCTGGCCGATCCCAGTATCGTCACCTGCCCCATAGACTGCCCTCCTTCGATGCTGCTGCGAGAAAGCTTCTCTCTCTAATTATGATACTCCCAAGCCTGCTATTTCAAAAGCGCGCGCCGTCTGTTAAACGCAACTGCAAGAACCGCGCCGCGCCAGGGCTCATCATTTTCAATGGAAAATCAACAGCGCCACGCGCGGCGTAACCCAGATTTCTACCATCGCCGCCACAATCAGCAGTGGAATGACCACGCCGGCCATTACCCGCGCCCAATTCGCCAGGGCCATCACCCATACCTCGCCCATCGTCCGCCCCGGAGTTGGGGTTGCCAGTACAGTCCCCATTTCCAGAACAGCGGCGGTCGCCAGGATTGCCGCCGGAATTTCGATCACGCCGTGCGGCAGCAGCAGACCCGCCGCCAGCGGCAGCACAGCGATGCCGTTGGCGCTGAGCAGCCCCAGCAGGTAGCCAGCGATGCCCATGGTAATCATCAGCGGAAAAACGCCTACCACCCCAAACGAGAACACCCCTAACACCAGCGAGAGCAGCAGCACGCGCAGATTCTGCCAGAAGACCGCCAGCACTGCCGCCGGGCCGCTGATCGGAAAATTCTCTAACACCGAGCGCATTCCCGTCTCGTAATCGCGGAATTGCTCAGGGTCCATCAACAGCGGGAAGCGTTCTACCTGCCGCCAGCCGATGATGATCCCGGCGATTACCAGGCCCAGAACAAGCGCCGACGGCAGGGCCAGACGCCGCAGGGTGACCGGCAGCACCCGCCGATACCATTCTAGCGGACTGCGCGCTCCGCCCTTGAACGAGCGCCAGAACAACCCCAGGCTGTAGCGGATGCGCAGCACGTCAATGTCGCGCCCCAGCAGTTCTTCGCGCTGAAAGTGCGCCAATCCCACCCGTACCAACAGCACGGCCAGCGTCAGGATCCCCACCACCACCCACCACAGGGTATCGTTGTTGCCCCAAAACATCACCAGGGCTTCCCATTGGATGAGAAAGGCCGATGGAATCACGATAAAGCTGGAGAGCAGGTTGGCGGCCCGTACCGAAGTGGCATACGAAGAAACCACTACTGCCCCGCTCACCATCATCACCGCCTGCACTACGGTCAGCGTCACAATTTGGGCCAGCATCTCCCCTTCCGGCCAGGGAACCTCATTGATTGCCAGGCCGGTGAGGTAGACGCCCATGCCCAACAGGCTCGAAAGCAGCGGTGGCACGGTGGAAGAGATCAGCTTGCCCAGATAGATTTGCCAGTCTTTAAGCGGCGTGTTAAGCAGTGGTTCAATACTGCCGCGTTCTTTTTCGCCCACAAACGTTTCAAGAGCGATCACCAGCGAAACCGAAATGGGGAAGAAACCGACGATCATCAACAAAAAGGGTACCAGGCGGTCGGCGATGAGCGTTGCGCCGTATTCGTTGACGAAATTAAACATGCGCTCAGCCGTCCAGTTCATAATGAACGGGAAGATGAGCGTCAGCCCAACCACCGGGAAGATAATGCGCCAGTCACGGAACTGGTCGCGTACTTCGCGGCGGGCAATCACCCAGGCCGGGTATAAGGCTCTAGACAGTGCGGCCATGACTTTCCCCCTCTCCTTCGGCGGCCATTTCGAGCGCATTTAAAAACGCTTTTTCGAGACTGCGCGGAACCTCGTGAAATGAGATCACTTCCAGGTGGGCGTCGAGCATCTGGCGAAGCAGGGTGGGGTTGGTCAGCCAGGGATCGTGGATGTGAAAGCGCACCCAGTTCTCGCCCCGCTCGCGCAGTTCCACCCCATCCGGCAGAGAGATATTCCAACCGTTCAGAGGATGGGCCAGCCGGGCTTCATATTCCACCGGCCCCAAGAGCTTATGTTTGGCGGCGTCAATGCTGTCATTTAAGATCACCCGCCCCCGGCGGATAATGGCAACCTGATCGGCCAGTTCTTCGGCCTCGGCCAGGTTGTGGGTACACAGCAAAATGGTTCGCCCCGACGAGCGGAGTGAATGAATGGCATCGCGCACTGTGCGGGCGCTTTCGGGGTCCATCGCCGAGGTCGGCTCGTCCAACAACAAGACGGCCGGGTCGTGCAGCATGGCGCGCACCAGGGCCAGTTTTTGACGCATCCCCTTCGAGTATTCGCCCAAACGCTTTTTCAAGGCATGGCCCAGGCCAAAGCCTTCCATCAACCGGCGGATGCGCCCACGCACATCGGCCAGCGGCAGGCCGTAAAGAGCGCCAAAGAACTCCAGGTATTCCTGGGCGTTCATGCGCCCGTACAGCCCGTGGTTTTCCGTCAGTACCCCTACTGCCGCGCGTACCTTCTCCGGCTGGCTGACGACATCAAAACCGGCCACGCAGGCGCGGCCGGAAGTGGGTTTCAGAATTGATGAGAGCATTCGCACAGTGGTTGTTTTCCCGGCGCCGTTTTGCCCCAGCAGTGCCAGCACGCGCCCCTGTGCCACGTTCAGACTGACCCGGTCAACGGCCAGGAAATCGTCAAACCACTTGGTTAACGCTTCCGTGATGATCATGATGCCCTTTACGCATTGTCCCCCTCAGAAGGCGCTTCAGGGGTGGGGGTGGCCCTGCCCATGCGGTGGCGGATCAACAGCACCGCGCCTGCCAGCACCGCCGTGACCAGCATCAGCCATTGGTTAATGTTGATCCCGATCACTTTAGATGAGTCCAGCCGCAAAAACTCCATGAAGAAGCGGATCAGCGGGTAAATAATCAGGTAAAGGAAGAAAATGTCGCCGGTTTTCAGCCGGTCGGCGTAGCGCTGACCCACCCACAGCAAGATGCCCATATTAATAAAGTTGAGAATCGATTCGTATAGAAAAGTGGGGTGGTAGTGCGAAAAATTCTCAAAGCCGGCCATGCGGTGCTGTGGGTCAATATAGATTCCCCAGGGCAGGTCAGTGGGCGCTCCGTACAGTTCCTGGTTGACAAAGTTGCCCCACCGCCCAATAGCCTGGGCCGCCGCCAATCCAGGGGCGATCATATCGGTCCAGGTGAAAAAGTTCATGTCGTGCTTGCGCGCGTAAAGGTACAGGGCCAGCGCCCCGCCGATCACCGCGCCTACAATCCCCAAGCCGCCTTGCCAAATGGCAATGGCATCCAGCGGGTGCGTCAGGTAATAAGCAGTGGTGATGCCGCGCTCCACCATCGAAGGGGGCGGGGTGAGAATGTGCCAGACTCGCGCTCCGATCACGCCGCCGATCAGCACCCAGGGCAGCAGGTCCCAAACCAGGTCAGGGTTGATGTTGCGCTTTTTGGCCTGCCGGGTGGTTAACACAGAGGCCACAATTACCCCGGTCATGATGATCAACCCATAGAAGTGCAGTGTAAACTGCAAGCCAAAGAGATCAAAATTTATGCCGTAACGGTCAATGGACATTCGCTTTCGCCCTCCTCGCTTAAAAATCTCTCGAATTTTAATGCTTTTCCCTACCTCCCGCCGTCTCCAGGGTGGAAAAAGCCAGAGCGTACCCTCTACATGAAGTTAAAGAACGAACCGGTGTACGAAAACGCCAGCATCTTAAGCGTTTTGCCAATCCAACACCAAAACAAAAAGCGGCTCCAGGGGATTTTAAGCGCCCCGGCCACCATGCCAACTACGTCAAAAGCCGGGTTTGGAATGAATGCCAGCAGTGCAATGCCAATGTTCCCGTACTTGCGCATTTGCTCTTCCACTTTCGAGCTGCGTTCTTTGTTCAACACAATCCCCCTGCCGCTGCGCCCCAAAAAATACCCCGAAAGCTCCCCCAGGGCAGCGCCTGTGCCGGCCAGCAGGCCCACCAGGAAGGGATGATAAACGGTTCCCATCGCCGACGTGAGAATGCCGGTAGGTAGGGGCATGATCAGGGTGGTGTTCATCAGCAGTGAGATCAGGAAGATGCCCGCATATCCCAGGCTCGCCAGGCGGCGCAGTTCGTCGCGGTAAATGAAAATAACCACCGAAATCGCAACGATCCCAAGAATGATCCCCACATTCTTAAGCTTCTGCGCCCAGGGCTTTGGGGTGGGTGACGCCGTAGGTTCGGTTTCTTCCAGGTTACTTTTTAGGGCCAAGGATTTGCTCTTGCGCATATAACAGGCGCTGCGCCGCGGTAATGTGTGAAATCGCTCCTGCCAGGAAGATCATCGTCTGGCCGATAAAGGTGAGTTGAACGCTGAAGCACAACAACCCACCGTACAAGAGAATCAGTTTCTCCTGCCGGCCTGCCAGCCCTACCACGCACTTCTTCACCCCGACCGACTCGGCCTTGGCGCGCACGTAAGAGGCCATCACAATGCCAGAGGCCGCGAACAGCCCCAGCACCGGCGAGACCCACCCGCCCGCCATCAGCCCCCCAACGACGAAGAACTCAGCGTAGCGGTCGGTCACGTGATCCAGAACTGTGCCAAAGGGCGTGCCTGACCCACCGGCCCGGGCGGTCGCGCCGTCCATCATGTCGGCCAGGTTCATTGCCAGCACCATAACGATGCCCCATAAAAACTGGCCCTGGGCAATGAGGATGCCCGCCGCCACCGAACACAAAAAGCTGATCAAAGTCCAGTGATTGGGCGTCAGGCGCAGATTCAGACTGGCCTTGCCGAAGGGGATGGTGACGCGCTCATACAAATCGCGGAATCGGGTCAGCATTTTTCTTCCCTCAAAGGTGAACCTTATAACCGCAGGTCCAGCGGACCACTCAACAAGGCCGCCTGGCGGCGGTCCGCCTCGGCACGCGTCAGCGGAAAGTTCGGACCGCTGTTTTCAACCATCACCGAGGCCACGGCGGAGGCAAAGCAGCCCACTGCCGTCAGATCCTGGGGCGTTTCCAGGTATTTCACCATGAATCCCGCCGCGTAGGTATCGCCCGCGCCGGTCGGGTCAATAGCGTTGACCTGGTACGGTGGAATGCGGTAGTAGCGCCTGCCGTCGTAGATGATCGAGCCAGCATCGGCCAGGGTGGTAATGGCAATCTGACAGCCAAATTCGTGCAGCTTTTTCACCGCCAGTTCGGGGTTTTCGCGCGGCTTGATGCCGGTGACGACTTCGGTCTCCAGTTCATTCGCCTTCACGATGGTGGACATGGCGGCAATCTCCACGAAGGCGTCGGTCATCTCGTGAATGATCTCCTGGCCCCGCAGTCTGCGCAGCAGACCCTGAGGGTCTAGCAAGATGGGAGCATCCGTTTTCGCGCGGACTTTGCGCACCAGCTCAGCGTCAATCTCGCCCAGGATCGGCCCCAGCAAAACAAAATCCACATCGTGATATCCATCCGCCGAACTGGGGATAGGGTCTGCAATGCCCAGGATGGTCAGCTCGCGGTCGCCGCGGGCGTCATAGATCAGGCCAAAGCCGCCCGTCTGCCGGGCGGCGATCAGGTTGTGTAAAATCCCCCGGCTGTTGAGGTCGCGCTCCAGGGTCTCGCGGAAATCCGCGCCAACCGTACCGATTAAAATCCCCTGTTCTCCCAGCTTGGCCGCGGCCAGGCAGGCGTTCGTGGAGCAGCCAGATAAGACCCGGTCTCTACGGGTGAGTACCGGCGTGACGATCATGTCATAAACCGGGTTGCCAAATGCTAAGATGCGCTTCATCCGTATACAATCCTCTAGAGCCTGTAAGTTATCGAGTGAAATTGAGTATACTCGATTAAGCACGATTTGTCCGTAAAAATTGTTGGTTTTTTTGAATGCGTAGAGGGTCGTCAGCCTATTCGATCCGCCGCTGGCCCTGTACCTGCTCCGGCGCTTCGGGCCACCAGGCATGAACTTCATATTCCGCTTGTGGATTCAACTCGTTGGGCGCTCCGGCGCGGCCCAGGGGAACGACCAGTTCCCACTGTCCGCTTGGGTCGGGTGCAACGCAAGACTCATCCGGCCACCACTCCACCGGCTGGCCGTTTTCGAGCAGTTCGGTGCGCAGACATCCGTCCGGCGGCAGAATGGCACTGCCGTTAACTGCAATGCTGACCCCGGCCTGTATCTCCACGCGCTCAATTTGAACCATCCACTGCTCTGGGCCGGGGGGTGCAGGCAGGGTAATCGTCTCGGTCGAAGCCGGGCGCGTGCAGGCCGCCATCAGCAGGGCCAGCATCACCAGCGCATTAAGCCGTTTTCTCAAAAGGTTGCAGGTGCTTCTGAAAGTGATTCGCCAGGGTTTCGTAGTAGCTGTCTTCATGCTCGCGCAAGACGGAACACACCTGCGGCCCAAAGCGATCTAAAGTAGCGCCAAAAGTGACGTGAAAGACCTGACGCGCGTCGAACTGGTCGAGCAGGCCCGGCAGGTTGGCGTCGGGCAGTGCGTGGGGAGAGGGCAGCCGCTCGACCTGCGCGGAAACGTGGTAGCTGGCGCGGTCTGTTTCGTATCGCTCAGTAGCCAAATGTAAGATCTTGCGGAACAGCACGCTGTCCACCGCCGCCACCACGCGCAGGGCTTCCAGGTAACTCGTTCCGGCAGTCTTCAGGTGAACCAGGTGATTCGTCTGGCGGGCGGCAATCTGGTAAATGCTGAATTTGTCGGAACCAGAGTGCAGGCTCAGGCGGTAGCCAAAGTGACGGGCAATGGCGGCGTGTTGGGCGAACTCGCGCTCGAACTCCGCCAGGTCGCCGATGTAATCCACGCCCTTTTCGAAATGGCCCACAAAGCGCGGCGCCAGACTGGTGCAGGTTACGCCCAGGCGCTTTAACTCAGAAGCAATATAAAAATGTTCGAGCGGCGAGGTGGGTGTATCGGTTTCATCTACCGAAACTTCCAGGTCAAAGCCGCGCCCAGCGCCCTGGGCCCGCTTTTGCAGGTGATCCGCCATCTTTAGCGTGTGGGCAATGGCTCGCCCATACTTTGCCAGGGCGCGCAGTAAGGCGAACTCGTCGAAAACAATTTCCCTGCCCTCTACTTGAAAGACGCGGTTGAGGTACAACTGCGACTGCTCCCAGGTGGAACTGCGCAGGTCATGCCAGGGCAGGGTGGATACTTTCTGCCGCAGCGTGTCCAGCGAGTCGTGTTGGGCCGCGTGATCAACGTGCTCTCCGGGGTCAATGGTGAAGAAGGTAAACCCGGCCTGGAAGAAGGCGTCTATATCTTCGAGGGTTTTCAGGTGGTCGGCGTCTGCGCCCCAGGGCTGCCGCCAGCCGCATTGAAACACCCCCCACATGGCATCATCCATCACCTGTTGGGGCGTGCGGCGGGTACGGGCATTCTCACGCACCGACTGTTGGGCGAAGATGGGGGCAATGCCCGTGTTTTGCACCGCCCGAATATGCCCCGGCGTCGCCAGGCCCAGCCGGTCGCCAAAGCCAGCGGTGAGTTGCACCCCCAGGGGCTGCGGTTGCAGCCAGGGCAGGCATTCGCGCAGCAGGGCGGCGTTGCCAGGCGAAAGCGGGCACAGCAGCGCGCCGCTGCCGGTTTCGTAGAACCCCTGAAACCGTCCGGTATTTTCGCCCATGATCCCCAGATATTTTACGTTGTCCTCCTCACTGCGCGCCATGAAGAACGTCAGCTTGCCGTCAGAGGCCAGCGAATCAGGGTAATACAGGTATCCGGTGATAGTTTTCAACGGTCGCCTCCGTCTATCCGTCTAAATGATACGCTTTTTTCGCCAGGCGGTATGCCAGGTCGTAGATCATTTCTTCAGCATCAGCCCGGTCAATGACCTTACGCGCCAACAGCCCTGCCACCCAATTGGCGCTGGCCCGCCGCCACAGGTCATGGCGCGCCGGAATCGAGGCAAACGCACGGGTATCATCGTTGAAGCCGCTGGTGTTATACAGGCCGGCCGTCTCAATTACCTGATCGAAATAACGCTGGATGCCGTTCAGGCTGTCGTGGAACCACCAGGGCGGCCCCAGGCGCAGGGCCGGGTAATGACCGGCCAGTGGAGCCAGCTCGCGCGCATAAGGCGATTCATCCAGCGTAAAGAGGATGAGCGTCAGGCGGCGGTCGTTGCCGTATTTATTCAGCAGCGGCTGCAAGTTGCGCGTAAATTCCACCCGGCGGGGAATATCGGCCCCTTTATCGGGACCAAAGTTCTTATAGATCGTATGATTGTGGTTGCGGACAGAACCAGGATGCAGTTGCATCACCAGGCCGTCCTCCACGCTCATGCGGGCCATCTCCATCAGCATATGCCCGCGAAAGCGGCATTGGGCATCTAAGTGTACTTCGCCCGCCAGGGCGCGCTGGAAGATGTCATCCGCCTCGCGGTAGGTCAGTTCGATGGTATATGGTTCGGTAACAGCGTGGTCGGTGGCTTTAGCCCCCATGCGCTTAAAGTAAGCGCGGCGCTGTTCGAGCGCCTCGATAAACGTCCGGTAATTGTGAATGTGGATGCCGCTGGCCTGGCTGAGATCCTGGATGTGTTTGTGCCAGTTGTCGGTGTCGAGGTTAACCACCTGGTCCGGGCGGAAAGTCGGCAGGATGCGCCCGTTCCAGTCTGAAGCGGCGATCCTGCCGTGATGATCGAGCGGGTCGCTGGCGGCGTCGGTGGTACACAGCACTTCAATATTGAACTTTTCGTACAGCCGGCGTGGGCGAAATTCGGGCGATCGTAGCTGTTCGTCAATCTGGTCGTAAATTTCTTGGGCCGTATCCCCGTTGAGCTTTTTGCGCACCCCAAAAACGGAGTACAGCTCAGTGGTCAGCCATACGCCCGAAGGCGTGCCGCGGAACAGGTGGAAGTTCTCGGCAAAGATTTGCCAAATTTTGCGGTGATCGCTCTCCACCGGGGTCCCATCGCGCCGGGGGATGCCCAAAGCCTCCAGCGGAATGCCCTGCGAGTAGAGCATCCGAAACACATAGTGATCGGGGATGATCAGCATATCCACCGGCGAGCCAAACGAGTAATCCGGGTCTGAAAACAGGCGCGGGTCTACGTGGCCGTGCGGTGAGACGATGGGTAGCCCGGCGACGGTCTGGTACAGTTCCATTGCCAGGGCCTTTTGTCTTTCATCAGGTCCAAAGAAGCGGTCTTCTGGAAGCTCAAGCATACCGGCTGCTCCTGTGATGGAGGATGTTTTCTAAATACGATTCTACCCTATTTACTGCCCGTACTCGTGCGTGTAGCGGTAATGGAGCTTCTCCACCATCTCCGGCGGGATTTCATCGGGCTGGCCGAGCTGTTTTGCCAGCCAGACAGTGCGGGCCACGTCTTCCACCATCACCGCGGCCTTCACGGCCGCTTTGCCAGACGGCCCAATGGTGAAGACCCCGTGATTCTTCAGCAGAATGCCCACAGAAGAACCGATATAATCCACCACCACCTTGCCGATTTGCTCCCCGCCGATTAAAGCAAAGGGCCCGCACGGAATCGGCCCGCCGAACTCGTCGGCCTGGGCGGTTAAATACACAGGAATAGGCTGGCCGACCGCCGCAAAGGCGGTGGCGTAGGGCGAATGAGTATGAACCACGCCGAACACGTCTGGCCGGTGGCGGTAGATGTAAAGATGGCTGGCAGTATCCGAAGAGGGCTTCAGCGTGCCTTCGATCACCTTACCTTCCAGGTCCAGGATGACCATGTGTTCAGGCCGCAAATCTTCATAGCTGACGCCCGAAGGCTTAATCGTCACGTAGCCGGTCTGCGGGTCGCGGATGCTGACGTTGCCGCTGGTCCAGGTGACAAGGTTGTTTTTAGGAAGCTCCAGGTGCAGCTTCACCAACTCAGTGCGGATCGATTCCAGTAACATGCGTCCCTCTCAATTGCCTTTGCTCCAACACGCATAACGTGCGTGTTGGAGCAAAGCTGTTTTCACCCGGTAAAACGCCTGACAGCGTTGCCCGGTTGGCTAAAATACCTTCGGCGTTCTGCTCACTTACCGGCCAGAACTTCCGCTCTAAGGGCCTTTAGCCGCTTCATCACATCGTTGCCGCCGCGGCCAAAGTAATCGTGCAGGATCATATATTCCTTAAACAGGCGGTCATACACGGCTTTGTGAGCGGGGACGGGCCGGTAGCATTCGTCGCGCAGATGAGCCATCGCCCGGCTGGCTTCGAAGATCGAGTCGTAACCGCCCTTGGCCTTGCCGGCGGCCACGGCCCCAAACATGGCCGAACCCAACGCCGGGGTTTGTTTTGAGGCCGCTACTTTCACTTCGCGCCCGGTCACGTCAGCGTAGATTTGCATCAACAGCTTGTTGTATTCCGGCAGGCCGCCCGTGCCTACGATTTCGTTCACCGGCACGTCATTTTCTTCAAACGCTTCGATGATCACGCGCGTGCCGTAAGCAGTCGCTTCGATCAGGGCGCGGTAGATCTCCTCTGGTTTGGTCGCCAGAGTCTGGCCGATCAGCAGGCCGGTCAGGTCTACATCCACCAGCACCGAGCGGTTGCCGTTCCACCAGTCCAGGGCCAGCAGGCCGCTTTCGCCGGGTTGCAGGGCGGCGGCCTTCTCTTCCAGCAGTTTGTGAATGTCCATGCCGCGCCGCTGCGCTTCTTCCTGGTAGGCGGCTGGCACGCAGTTCTCCACAAACCACGCAAAATGATCACCCACGCACGATTGGCCGGCTTCGTAGCCGAAGAAACCGGGCAAAATGCCTTCATCCACGTACCCGCACATGCCGGGAACAATGCGTTCCTCGTTGCTCAGCACCATGTGGCAGTTCGAGGTTCCCATAATGATGACCATGCGCCCGGCTTCCACCACCGTAGAGGCTGGAACGGCCACGTGCGCGTCCACATTGGCGACGGCCACAGCCGTTCCCGGCTTCAGGCCCATCCAGGCGGCGGCTTCTGCCGTCAGCTCGCCGGCCTTTGTGCCAATGTTGCTGATCTTGGTGGTCATTTTCTCTTCGACGATATTTTCCAGGCGCGGGTCGAGTGCCTTAAAGAACTCTTTGGGCGGGAAGCCATCGCGCTTCGACCAGATGGCCTTATAACCAGCGGTGGTATTGTTGCGCGTCTCCACCCCCGTCAACTGCCAGACCACCCAATCGGCGGCTTCGATCATGCGCCCCGCCGCCTGGTAGACTTCAGGGGCTTCGTCGAGGATCTGCCACACTTTAGGGAAGAACCACTCCGAGCTGATCTTGCCGCCGTAGCGGTTGAGGAAGCCAAAGCCCGGCTCGTTGGCGCGCGCGGCGGCAATTTCATTGAGCTTGTTGGCTTCAGGTTGCGCGGCGTGATGCTTCCACAACTTCACCCAGGCGTGAGGGTTGTTGCGCCATTCAGGCAGAAAGCACAGGGGCGTGCCGTCCTTCGTGGTCGGCAGCATGGTACAGGCGGTAAAGTCAATCCCAATGCCGATGACATCCGCCGGGTCCACGCCGCTTTGCTTGAGGACCGCCGGAACGGCGTTCTTGAACACCTCGATGTAATCGTTGGGGTCTTGCAGGGCCCAATCGGGGGGCAGGCGGATATCCGTGCCGGGCAGTTTTTCATCAATCACGCCGTTAGCGTACTTGTGAACGGCTGTAGCAACCTCTTGCCCATTAGATACGTCTACCAGCACAGCACGGCCCGACTCGGTCCCGAAATCAACCCCAATCGCGTACTTTTTCTGGCTCATGGTTCCATTCCTTCGCTTATTTGTGGTAGTAGGTGCTCCAGCCCATGTACTTGGTGAGGGCCTCATTCAGAGCGGGGGCCACTCGCGCGGGGTTAACAGCCACGTGATGTTCAAAGCCGTTCTCGCAGATGTAAGCCAGCAGTTCCTGGAAGCGCGGAATGCGCACCACCCCGTACCCGCCAAAGGTGCTCACCGGGTCATCCGTCAGGTCGCCTTCGCCCAGGTAAGCCAGCACCCGCCCGTTGAGGTCATCGGTCGAAACGCGGCAGTATGTGAAGGGGGACGATTTGAGCCGTCCAACCACCGTGCCGTAAGTCTTGTCTTTGCCCACCGTCCCGGCGATGATGGCCTGGTAATCCATCTTGGGCGCATCCTCCACCGAGATCGTTTCTTCCACAAACAGGTCTTTGGGCAGGTTCGAGCAGTGGAAGATAATGCCCTTGTCGGGGTCATCGGCATAGTTGTTGTTCCAATCCACCAGGGCGCTGGGCTTGCCAGAGGCCAGAGTCATGGCATACATGCCTACTACCCCGGCAATATCGGTCTCGCAGGCCGATGGAACCATCGTATTGCTCATCATGCTCATCAGAGTGCAGGGAACCACGCCGTAGAATTCCTGCATGGCCGTCCAGCACTGAATGGCGCTGGCGACCAGCATGTTTTCGGCCATCCAATTGTCAATCACCACCCCCAGGCGTGCCATGCGGAAGAGCGCCTCAGACGGCACGCCCCCGCTGGGTACGTAAGCCCGCACCGATTCGAGCTTGGCCTTCAGTTGGGGGTCGTCAGACTTAATGCGCGCGGCCCGGCCAAACAACTCCGATAGATCGAGGGTGTCCACGCTGATGCCGGTGCGCTCCAGCAGTTTTTCGCTGTAGCGGACGGTATTGAAGGCCGCCGGACGGGCGCCGATGGCTCCCAGGCGCGCCCCGCGCAGGCCCCGCACCACGCGGCAGGTAGCGGCAAACTTGCGCAGGTCCTGGCGGAAGCTCTCGCTTTCAGGGTCAACCGTGTGCAGGGTGGTCAGCGAGAACTTAATCCCATATTGGAGCAGGTTGTTGCAGGCCGACATCTTGCCGCAGAACGAGTCGCGGCGGTCGGCGATGGTCATGCGCCCCATGTCATCCGGGAAGGCGTGGACCAGCACCGGCACATCCAGCCCAGACCAGCGCAGGGTGTTGGCAATCGGGCGCTCCTCGCCGAAATTGGGCAGGGTAATCAGCACGCCGTCAATTTTGTCGCGGTTCTGTTTGAACAGGTCCGCGCACATTTGCGCATCCGCATTAGTAGCCACGCTCCCAGCGGCTTTGGTTGCGTCAGCGGGCAGCAGAACGGCCTCGATGCCCTCTTCCTTCAACACTTTCAGGATAGTTTCGCGGCCTGTGATGCACAGGTGATCGGGGAAAAAGCCGCGGTTGCCGATGATAATGCCCAGGGTTACAGGTTTCATGGTCGGTTCTCCTTCTGTCGTGTAGATTAATCTGGTGGTTGGCTGTTCGTGGCGGCGCAGGGCCGGTCATCGCTCCGGTGCGCCAGGGTGCTGTCTCGGACGATTAACTGGGGTTCCAGCCAGATCTGCTCCGGCTGGTCTTCACCCGGCCAGAGGGGGCCCGCCCCTGCCGCCTGGAGCGCCAGCCGCCGGTTGAGAATCTCCACCGCCTGACCGCCCAGTTCAACCAGCGGCTGGTGGACGGTGGTGAGCGCAGGGTGGTAATAGGCGGCTTCTGGCACGTCGTCAAAACCAACGACGGCGAGGTCTTCTGGCACGCGGCGGCCCAGGCGGCGTGCCGCCCGCAGAGCGCCCACCGCCATCGGGTCGTTGCAGGCAAACACCGCTTCCAGGTCGGGCGCGCGCTCCAGCAGTTGTTCCAGGCCGCAGTCCCCGCTCGATGGATACCAGTCGCCTGCCACTTTCAGGTCTTCCAGCGTCTCAATGCCGGCCGCATGCATGGCGTCGCGCCAGCCTAATTCGCGCTGCTGCGCTTCCCACCAGGTGGGCGGCCCGGTGATGATGCCAATGCGCCGGTAGCCCTGATCGAGCAGGTGTTGGGTCGCCATGCGCCCGCCGGAGCGGTTGTCAATTGCCGCCATGGGCGCGCCCGCGATGGACTGCATGTTGATCGCCACCACCGGCACGCTCAGAGTGGCGATTTGCCCCGCCAGCCATTCGCGGTTCGCGCCGATTTCCGGCACAGCCCAGATGATCCCATCCACGCGGCGGTCGAGCAGGCTCTGAAAAACCGTCTCGCCGGTGTTTGTCTCTGGACGGCGCAGCAGGCTGAGCTGGAGCGAGTAGCCCATCTCGTTGGCGCGGCGTTCCACCCCGGTGAGAATGCGGGCCGGACCGTAGTACCCTAACCCATAGCCGACCACCCCCAGGGTGTTACTGCGCCCGCGAATCAGACTGCGGGCCAGCGCGTTAGGCGAATAGCCCAGCGCCGCGATCACCCCGCGCACCCGCTCGCGCGTGCTTGGCGAAACGTCCGGGCGGTCGTTCAACACGCGCGAGACCGTTTGCGTCGAAACGCCTGCCGCCTGCGCTACTTCCTTAATGGTGACGGTACGCCGGTTTAACATCGTTATCGTTCCCGTTATCGTTCACGAGACATGCCAATCCTAGCATGGATCCAAATCCGAGTCAATCGAATGCCAGGCCCCATTTTCGGTTATACTGGAGACCAACCCAATCGAAACCATCAGGAGGCGACATGACAACCTGGACAGTGGACGGCGGCACGCCTTTACGCGGCGAAATTCAGCTCACCGGAGCCAAAAATTCAATCACCAAGCTGATGGTCCTGGCGCTGCTGACCGACCAACCCTGCACTTTTTCCAATGCCCCCGATATTGGCGACAGCCAGATCACGCAGGCCATCTGCGAGGCCGTAGGAGCCAAATTTGATTTCCTCGCGCCTCATGTCCTGCGCGTCCATGCTCCCACCATTACCCAAAGTGAAGTGCCTTTCGAGTTGGGAACCCGCAACCGCCTGGCGATTATGATGGCCCCCGCCCTGCTGCACCGCACCGGGCGGGCTGTCATCCCCATTGCCGCCGGGGGCGACCGCATCGGCCCGCGCCCGGTGGATTTCCACTTAGACGGCTACCGCAAAATGGGCGCTAATGTGGAAATTCGCGGAGATGTCTACGACATCCGCTGCGACCAACTGCACGGCGCGGAAATCGTCTTGCCTTTCCCCAGCGTCACCACCACCGAAAACCTGCTCCTGGGCGCGGTCATCGCCAAAGGGCGGACGTTTATCCGCAATGCCGCCATCGAGCCGGAGATCATAGACCTGGTGATGTGCCTGCAGAAGATGGGGGCCATTATTGACTACAACGCCGACCGCACCCTGGTCATTGAGGGCGTCTCGAAGCTGACCGGCGTGACCCACGAAGTGATCCCCGACCGCATTGTGGCCGCCTCGCTGGCCTGCGCGGCTCTGGCAACTCAGGGCGACATCTTCGTGCGCGGCGCGCGTCAGACGGACCTGGTGACGTTCCTCAACACCATCCGGCGGGTGGGCGGCGGCTTCACCGTAGAGAACAGCGGCATCCGCTTTTTCTACCAGGGCAAACTCCGGCCCATTGCCATCGAAACCAACGTCCACCCCGGCTTTATGACCGACTGGCAGCCCCCCTTTGTGGTGCTCCTCACCCAGGCCGAGGGCATGTCCGTGGTGCATGAGACGGTTTTTGAGAGCCGCTTCGGGTACGTCTCTGAACTGCAAAAGATGGGGGCCGACATCGCCCTCTACGACACCTGCCTGGGCGGGTCTTCCTGCCGCTTCCGCTACAGCAATTACCGCCATAGCTGCGTCATCAAAGGGCCGGCCCAATTGTATGGGCAAGAGATTCTCGTCCCCGACCTGCGCGCCGGGTTCACCTATCTGATCGCCGCCATTCTGGCGCGCGGCCAGTCCACCATTGCAGGGGTCGAACACATCGAGCGCGGCTACGAAAACCTGAAAGAGTCCTTAGAAGGGCTGGGCGCGCGCATTCAGGTGGTTGCTTAAAAGATGATTTTTGCCAGGCAGTCCCAATTTTTGCAAAAATTGGCGGCGCGAATGCTTTGAAAGAGTTCTAACAGTTCGCCAGAGTAGTACAGCATGGCGCGGGCCATCACTTCCTGGCGGTAGCGCAGTGGGTAGGCGTAGTCGCCGCAGCCCCGATAAAACGCTGCAATGGCCGCCCGACTGCCCCGGTACATATGCACGGCTGGCGAAATAAACTCGTGCCCCGGCGGTCCAATCTTTACGTCTCCCCAGTCAATTAACGCGGTGATCTGCCAATCCGCGCCCTGGGGCTGCACCAGCAGATTGAGATGGGTGAGGTCGCCGTGCAGCAGCACCATCTGGGCCGGAGCGTCTAACAGCGGGGCGGCTTCATCTAGATAAGCGTTCACCTGTTCCACCAGTTCCGGGTGGAAACCAGCGGTCCGCATGGCGGCGGCGCACTCGCGGCGTTGCCATGCCAGCATTGCTTCCCAGTCGAAGTACAAGGGGTGATCTGCCTCCAGCGCGGCGGCCGGCAGGCCGTGGAGTGCCTGGAGCAGTTCGCCGTGCTGGGCCGCCAGCGCCTCGCGTTGAGGGGCGCTCAGGTCTTTCCACAGATCCAGCAGGTTGCGCCCCGCCATCCGGCGCTGTACCAGGTATTCCCATCCATCCAGCACGCCGGCGGCCACCACCTCTGGCGTGCGCACCGGCAGTTTCCCCTCGATCCACGTCAGAGCAAAGGCTTCGCGCCCCATTTCTCCGCGCCAGCACGGCGGGCCCAGCTTAAGCACGTAGCGGTGATTAAAAAAAACCACGTTGCGCCCCAGTCGGGCGCGCTGCCAGCCGCCGCTGCCGTTCAGGTGGCGCTGGGCGATCACCTCCAACGCCGCCTGCCAGAAGGACATCGGTTGGGCATATACCTGATTCCAGTAGCTTTCGTAATCCAGCGGGTTAGGGAGCATCTCCTAGGCCACCCGAATGGAGATGCACTGCTCCCCTTCTTCGCTGGCGGGCAAAAAGGGTTGTCCGCCGGGCCGGCCGTTGCGCGCAAATTCCACAATCCGCCCGCCTGCGCCTTCGATTTGAATGTGCAGGCACTGCTTGCGGTACGGCAGCCCGTTTAATTCCAGCTCCGTCAGGCCGGGCGGCAGATACGGGCGGAACGTAATGCCCTGGGGCGAGAAGTCCATCCCACAAACGCCCATCAAGATCATGCGCAGATAAGCGGTAGCGCTCCACGTCTGACGGCGGCAGGAATGCCAGACCGGCTCCATGCCCTCCTGAATGCCCCCGTACATTTCGCCGGTGATCGGGTGGTAAAGCTCGGCGAACTGGCCGTCGCGCACGGCCAGTTCGGCCAGTTTGTACAGTTCAAAGGTGAAGGCTTCCCATGCCCCGGCGCGTGCGGTGGCTTCGGCCCAAAATCCCTGGATGTGCGGCCAGACCGTCCCGGCGTGCCGGGCAAAGGCCATCGGGTCGCCGCGGCTGTACCGCTCGAAGGTGGGCCACACGCAGGGGATGCCCTGCGGCGTGATCACCTGATTGCGGATGACGGCCGCGGCTTGCTCCGGCGAGGCGACGCCCAACAAGACCGCGAAGCAGTTGCCTAACCCTTCCTGGTGATCGCAGGCGCCCCAGGGGTCAATCAGGTAGCGGTAACGCTGCAAGGTCTCGTCCCACAGATGGGTGTTAATCGCATCTCTCAGGTTGAGCGCCTTCATGGCCCAGCCGCATTCGGGCGGTTGGCGCAGTTCCTCGGCCATCTGCCCGGCCAGCCGGTAGGCGTGGTAATACAGGCAGTTGGTGGAAAGCGTCTGCATAGGGATGCCGTACCCCTTTGGGGCCGTGTCGGCAGGGTTGCAGCGGGGCCAATCCAGAATGCTGGATGAGCCGCCGGTTTGGGCGTAGCGGTCGGGGTAAGCGGCAACGCCGTCGCCGTAGCAGGCCGGCCCGCGGAACAGTCCGGTCGCCGGGTTGAACTCGGTCTCCTCAAAATAAGCCAGCGAGTTGCGCGTCGCTTCCAGCGCCAGGGCCAGAAAATCGCGGTCGCCGTTGTAGAGGTAATAAGCCCAGGCCCCGGCGGTCCAAATGATCGCGTCCCAGTACTGCCCGCCGATCACAATACGCCCTGCCCGGCGTTCTAATACCGAAAGCAGGGTATCACGGGCGGCCTGTGGGAAGAGCAGACCGGCCCCATTCCAGGTATTAATGGCGGCGTCGCGCGTCCAGGGGGTGTCATATTCCAGCCCGGCCAGGATACAGGGGCGTTTTTCTTCCAGCAGGCCGTCTTGAAAGGGCTGAATGTTGCCGATCAGGTCGCCCAGGGCGGTGCGGAAGGCGTGGTTGAGCAGGGTATGGTTGGTATGCAGGGAAGGGATATTCATAGCGGAACGATCTCCAGGCGAATCCGGCCTTCTTGTCGCGGTTCCAGCAGAGCAAAGACCACCCGGCGCACATCCATCCGGCCATCGGCCAGATCAACGTCTTGAAATAGCTCGACCCGCGCCCCAACGATTTCAGGGTCATAGCCCACGCGCAGCCTCCCGCGCAGTCCGTGCAGGATGGCGGCATTTTCGCCCAATTCCACCTGTCCAAACGTGGTCAGGGCGCTTTCGATCATCCCCGGTCCATCTCGGAAGATGAAAATATCTTCTACCTCCACCCAGCCAGCGGGGGCCTCGCGGTGAAATACCAGCCGCCGTTGCAAGGATTGTAAGCCCGCTTCGGGCGGGTAGGCGTCTTTGATCTCCAGGTGCAGGCAGTCTTGTTCAGTGCTGTGACTGTGCTCGATCAGCCGCGCCGCGTGCTCCCGCCCGGCCTGCTGAATCTGCCCGTTGACGACCGGCACGGAATGGCCCAATGAGGAAGCGGCGAAATGCTCGTAGCGGTCCTGGCTGAAGTATTGGAGCGTATAGCGCCCACAGCCCACGTCCGCAATGATTGACTCCTGGCAGTAGTGGACGACGAAATTGCCCACGTCATTGTGGTTATGCATCTCATCGTTATGTCCCCCCTTGGCCGCCAGCACCAGGGCGTCGGGTTGGGTCGGGTCATAGCGCGAGAACATCCACATCATGCCGTTGTACCAGTCGTGGCGCGCCGGAATCATGCGCGAGCCGTTTGGCGTAGGCAGGTCCCAAACCAGCGAGCGCACCAGCCAGTTAAGATCATGCTCTAACCCGCCGGGCTGCTCGCGGGCCAGTTGCAGCAGTTCGGGAATTTCCAGGCGGCGTGCCAGGTAAGTGAGCATCGCGCTGATGAACGTGGCCTGACGGGGTGCGTCCGAGAAGTTGACGTACATCCCCTGGCTGAGTATGGTGCGTGCTGGGAACATCGCGATCTTGCGCAGCAGGTCGCCATCCAGCAGGCGTACCTGAGCGTTGGTGCGCTGTTCCACCAGTTGGGCGATCAGCGTATAGTAGCCAAAACCATAGGTCCAGTACCCCGGCCCTTCGCTCGAACCGCCGTCTTCGTCAAAGGTGAGCAGATAATCATCCAGCGAGCGCAGTCCTTTAGCGAGAATATCCGCCAGGCGAGCGGGGTCGTCCTCAAGGTAGAGAGCGGCGGCCATTACCCCGGCATTGCAAACCGCCGTCCAGTTATTCACCGGGCGGTCGCGGTGGCTGTAGAGCCACCAGAAATCGTGGCGGGCCAGGTACGGGGCCAGGGCCCGGCGGTCCACCTCGTAGCGGATGCGCCGGGTCACGGCGCGCGGCAGGATGGGCCCGGCCAGGGCCGCCGCTTCAGCCAGTTCAAAGGCAGTCATGGCGACGCCCAGGTCAATATAAGGGTTGTCCACATCGGCCAGGTCGGGGTGATGGGCCGGAAAAACCCAACTGCTCTCTTCGCAGATGGCCCAGATCACATCCACCAGTGGATCAACCCAACGCCCGGCGTTTTCCAAACACTCGCCAATTAACAGGTCGCGCATCAGCGTGCGGCGGCGGTAGCATGGAGTTTCATAGCCGCCGCGCTCGCCGGTGCGCTGGCATTCCAGCCAGAGCGAAGCCGGTAGAGGCGGGATTGGCTCGCGGGCCGCGGAAGCCGCCCGCGCCAGAAGCGCTCTTAGCTCTTCTGGCTCCAGCTTGGCGCGGATGCGCTCCCAGGCGGCGCGCTCAGTAATCGGCGGGAAGGGCGGCCCAGGTTGTTCTTCGCGCAGGATGATTTCAAGGGTGATCGGGTTGTAATGACTGAGCATCCTCTTCCTCTTTATAACGTGATTCCCTCTTCAGACCAGATCGTAAACTCGCGGTGGCCGTTGACTTCGGCGCGCGCCCACTTGCCCGATGCCACCGCCAGGATTTCCTCGAAGATGCGCTGGCCCATCTGAGCCAGCCCGACCCCTTCGAGAACCTCTCCGGCGTTCACGTCCATATCGTCGCTCATGCGCTGGTACATGGCCGAATTCGAGCTGATCTTGATGACAGGCGCAATGGCGTTGCCCAGGCCCGTCCCGCGCCCGGTGGTGAAGCAAACGATCTGACAGCCCGCCGCCACCATCGCCGGAACCGACTCAGGGTCGTAGCCAGGGCCGTACATCAGGAACAGCCCCCGCTGACCCTGCTTCCAGTAGGGTTCACCGTAGTCAATCACCCCCTGCAAAGGGGCGGTGCCGGCTTTTGCCATCGCGCCCAGCGACTTAATCGTGATGTTCAGCAGTCCGCCTTCCTTGTTGCCCGGACTGGGGTTTTCAGCCAGACTGCGGCCCACGCGGGCGGCGTAGTTGCGGTAGCGCTGCATCATGTCAAAGACCCGACGGGCCACCTCGCGGTTAACGGCCCGCGCGGCGAACAGATGCTCGGCCCCGAAGAATTCGGGAACTTCGCTGATCACGGTGCTGCCCCCGGCGCGTACCAGCAGGTCGCTGGCGATCCCTAGGGCCGGGTTAGCCGTCAGCCCGCTGAAGGCGTCTGAGCCGCCGCATTCCAGCCCCACTGCCAGGGCGCTGATCGGCGCAGGCGCACGGGTGGCGCGGTTGGCCTCTTCGAGCAGGCCGGGTAGTAGTTGCAGTCCGCGCTGGATGGTGGCCCGCGTGCCGCCGCACCCCTGCACGCTCAGACTGATGACCGGCTTGCCGTAGACGATTCCCAAATCCACCGGGCGCACCGGTTTCACCCGGCCCACCGGCGCTTCGTTCTGCCCCAGGATAAAGCGGTTAAAGGCCGTCAGGTTGGTCTTTTCACAGCCGAGTTCAATCAAGATGACCGCGCCTACGTTGGGGTGGCGGATGTACTCACCCAGCATTTGCATGGTGGTGGCAACGATGCTGTTCACCTGGTTGGGGCCAGCGCCGGGCGGAGCCATGTCCGGACAGCCACAGCCGCGCGTGTGCGGCAGAGCCACCACGCCGTCCACGTTCGGGTACTGCTCGCGGCTGTACACCCCGCCCAATTCGGCTTGCAGGGCAATGCTGGCGGCCTCATGACTCGAGCAGTTGCTGGTTGGGGCAATCAGCACCCAGTTGCGCGTTCCCACCCGTCCATCCGCCCGGTGAAACCCCTGAAAGACCGGCAGCGGCCCTTCCCAGGGCGGCAGGGCCGGCGGCTGTACCTCAATGCTCTCCGGGTTGACTTGCGGGATGGCGCTCTCAACCGTTTCGTCACTGACCGGGTCGCCGGGCCGCAGTTCGGCCCGGGCGATGGCAAACGGCTGACCGTACTGCTTCACCCACTCCCCGGCAGCCGCCGGGCGGATGGCAAAACGATGCCCCGCCGGGATGTCTGCCCGCAGGGTGATGTCCTCGCCGCTCAATCCCACCAGGCGCGTACCGGCGGGCAGGTCTGCCTTTGCCACCGCCGCGTGGTCCGCCGCGGGGTTGACCACCACCGCCACGTCCACCACGCCCGGTAGATTATTAGAATGACTGTTCATTCAGGTTACCTCTCCTCTTTTAACAGTTGAAACAACGCCTCGTAGGCCGGTTTGGGAAGGTAGTCGCGGTCGAAGATCAGAGGCCGGGGGTCGGGCGTCTTTAAGAAGCTCTCGATCCAGGTATAGCGGTCGGTGAAGCCCCACAGCACGAACACCGGGCAGTTTTGGGCTTCGAGGCAAACCTGGAACGCTTCGCGGTAGACCTCTGCCTGGGTGGCATAGGGGTCGCGCACCCCGGCAGGCAGGGGGAAGTCGAACTCGGTGATGTGAACTTCTAACCCCAGAGCATTGAGGCGGGCGATATTCTCGGCCAGCGAATTGCGCGCCAGCCGGCTTTTCAGGTGCATTTGCAGACCCACGCCGTGAATCGGCACGCCTTCCGCCAGCAAGCCCTTCACCAGGTTGTAAACCCGGTCTGCTTTGCTGTTCATGACTTCCGCGTCGTAATCATTATAGAACAGGCGGGCCTGCGGGTCAGCCTGATGCGCCCATTCGAAAGCCAGCCGCACGTACTCCGGGCCGATCAGGTCAGCCCAGGCGGGAGGGCGGTCGAGGGATTCGTTCACCACATCCCAATAAGCAATTTTGCCCCGGTAGCGCCCCACTACGGTAAAAATGTATTCCTGAAGCAGAGCGGTGGCCTCTTCTTTGCTGAAGCCGCCCTGAACGATCCATTCTGGCAGGCAGTCAATCCACACCAGGGTATGACCGCGCACCCGCATCTGATGTTCCTCGGCAAAGGCCACAATGGCATCACTGCCGCTGAAGTCCCAGCGGTCACGCTCCGGCCAGATGACGCACATCTTCATCTCCCATTCTGGCGTCAGTACGTTGAACTCTCTGGCGAGGACCTGACGGTAGGCTTCTTCGCCGGCCAGAAGGCTCGACTGCACGGCGGCCCCAATCCCAAAGCCGCGCTTCTCCGCCAGCTCGCGCAGGCCAGGCGCGTCTGCCGGCCAGGGCGTGCGCGTGATGGTCGGCGTCGGGGAAGGGCGCGCCCGGGTTGGAGTAGCCGTTGCAGTGTGGTAGGGGGTCGGTGGGGTGACCTGAACGGTAGGGGTAGGCGAGATCGTCTTGAGCAGGTCCGTCTGGCTGGGGATGGGCGTGGGTGAAGCCGCCGGGACGGGTGCGGCGGGCGCGCAGGCCCCCGCCGCAAGCGCAAACACCAGGGTCAGGCTGATCAGAGAGGTGAGGCGGGTCAAAGGTGGGTGGTTTTTCATAGTGGGCGCAGTTTCGTAAGGCGAGATACAGCCAGCGCGGAGGTCTCCGCTGGCTAAAAAGATTGTAACATACCTGCCGCTCATTGCTCTCGGTGGGCCCGGCCTGAAACGTCCCGATTAATTCCGCGTGAAAAAACTTTAACCGCTTGACGTTGGAACGAATGTTCTATACAATCGAAATATGTATCTCTTCCAGCGGATCATTGCGCGGGTCCGGGGCTGGTTCTCGTCCAGGCGGCCCACTTTTTCGTTTGAGATTCAAACGCAAACCCTGGAAGATCTGCGCACTCTCGCCGACCGCGAACAGCGCAGCCCCCAAGAAATCGCCGGCCAGTTGGTTGAAGACGGTCTGCGGCGCGAGGTGCGCCGCCAGGACGCCATCCACCTGTGGAACAACCTGACCCCCCGCGAACAGGAAATCACCGCCCTGATCTGCCTGCACTACACCAACCGCCAGATCGCCGCCCGCCTGAGCATCTCACCCGATACGGTCAAATCGCACGTATCGCACGTTCTAATCAAATTTGAAGTCCCCAACCGCAACGCCCTGCGCCAGTTGTTGTTGGACTGGGATTTCAGTGAATGGGAGTGAACGCCGGGGTATTTTGGAATTGAACCGAATTGTTTCTGGTGTACAATGAGGTGGGCAGTCACCATCTCATACCCTTCTGAGGACTCTTATGATCCAAAAATACCCCCCTATCCATCCTCGTTTCCCCCACTTTTTGCACGGCGGCGATTATAACCCCGATCAATGGACCGAAGATGTCTGGCTGGAAGACATGCGCCTGATGAAACTGGCGAACTGCAACACCATGAGCGTCGCCATCTTCGCCTGGGCCCGCCTGGAACCAGAAGAAGGCCGTTACGACTTTGCCTGGTTAGACTGCGTGATGGACCTGCTGGCCGAAAACGGCGCTTACGCCGTGCTGGCGACGCCCTCTGGCGCGCGCCCGGCCTGGCTCTCGCAGAAATACCCCGAAGTCCTGCGCGTGCGCGCCGACCGTGGGCGCAACCTGCACGGCGCTCGCCATAACCACTGCCTCACTTCTCCCATTTACCGCGAAAAGACGCAGGCCATCAACGCCCAACTGGCCCAACGTTACCAGAATCACCCCGCTCTGCTGGCCTGGCACATCTCGAACGAATACAACGGCGACTGCCACTGCAATCTGTGCCAGGAATCCTTCCGCGCCTGGCTGCGCAAACGCTACGATCATGACCTCGACCGCCTGAACCGCGCCTGGTGGACAGCCTTTTGGAGCCATACCTACACCAGTTGGGACCAGATCGAATCACCCAGCCCCATTGGAGAGATGGGTCTGCATGGGCTGAACCTGGACTGGAAGCGCTACACCACCGATCAGACCATTGATTTCTTCCGCTGCGAAATTGAGCCGCTGCGCCGCTTTACGCCGGAGATTCCAGTCACAACCAACTTTATGGGGCTGTTTCCTGGCCTTAACTACCCCCGGTTTGCCCAGGCCGTTGATGTTGTCAGTTGGGATAGCTACCCCGTCTGGCACACCACCGCCTCAGAGTGGAGACTGGCGGCCAGCGTTGCCTTTATCCACGACCAGAACCGCTCCATGAAGGGCGGCAAGCCCTTTATGCTCATGGAATCGACCCCCTCGAACACCAACTGGCAGCCCATCCCCAAGCTCAAGCGGCCCGGTATGCACATCCTCAGCAGCTTGCAGGCTGTGGCGCACGGCAGCGACACGGTGCAGTACTTCCAGTGGCGCAAGAGCCGCGGCAGTTCTGAGAAATTCCACGGCGCAGTGGTGGACCATGTGGGCCATGAGAATACCCGCGTGTTTCAAGAAGTGGCGCAGTTGGACGAGATCCTGAAAAAGTTAGACCCGGTTATCGGCACGACCACCCGTCCCGATGTAGCCATCATCTATGACTGGGAGAATCGCTGGGGAATCGAGGATATGCAGGGGTTAGGCAGCCGCGAGCGCCGCCAATATGCCGAGACCTGTATCGCGCATTACCTGCCCTTCTGGCGGCGCGGCATTCCGGTGGATATCCTCTCAGAAGAAGGTGACTTCAGCCCCTATAAACTGGTGATCGCGCCGATGCTGTATATGCTGCTGCCCGGCGTGGCCGACCGCCTGAGTAAATTTGTGGCCGACGGCGGTACGCTGGTGATGACCTATTGGTCGGGGATTGTAGACGAGACCGACCTGGTCTTTTTGGGCGGTTGGCCCGGCGGGGGTCTGCGCCAGGTTTTGGGCATTTGGGATGAAGAAACCGACACCCTCACCCCAGACGAGCGCAATCAGGTGATTCCGGTGGAAGGCAACGAATTGGGGTTAAGCGCTTCCTACGAGGCGCGCGATTACTTCGCCCTCATCCACCCAGAAGGCGCGCGCGTGCTGGCAACCTTCGGCAGTGATTTTTACGCTGGCCGCCCCGCCCTCACGGTCAATACCTATGGCAAGGGCCAGGCGTATTACATGGCTTCGCGCAACAGCGATGCTTTCCTGTCGGACTTTTACGGCAAACTGGCCGATAACCTTGGCCTGATGCGCTCACTGCCTGCCGCGTTGCCTGAAGGCGTCAGCGCCCAGGTGCGCTCAGATGGCGAGAACCGCTTCGTGTTTGTGATGAACTTCAACGCCACCCCCGTTACGGTGGACCTGGGCGGCGAGAAGTTCTCCAGCCTGATCTCCGGCGCCCAGGTGTCTGGTTCGCTGGAACTGGGCGGCTATGGCGTTGACGTACTCCGGGCCAGCTAAGGGGCAAAACTCGGTGGAAGCCCAGCCCAAAAAGCAGTTACCCATTGACCTCTCTGAGCTGGAACTGGCGCTCGATAACCAGGACCCAGAGATTCACTACTACCTCGACCTCGAAAGCGGCGCGATTAGGATGGTTACGGACGATATCCTGCTGGAACTGGAGGACCTTTTGGAAGATGCCGATGTGGATCAGGAAGACAGCGCCGCAGTTCTCCAGGTGGTGCGCGATCAAGAGGACCCGGCACTGCTGGAAGCCTACCAGGTCCGCGCCGCCGAGGGCAGCCGCTATCTGGAAATCCGCCAGGCCGACCGGCGCGCCGGCTATCGGGCAATGGAGAATTTTATCGAAACCCTCGAAAACCGCGCCCTGCGCAACCATCTTGCCAACGCGATCCGCGTGAAAGGCGCGTTTCGCAATTTTAAAAGCATTCTCAGCCGCTTTCCGCGCGAGCAGCAGCAGTGGCTGGCCTTTAAAAATGCGCATATGCGCCAGGGGGCACTGCGCTGGCTCGATCAGAACGGCATTGAGCCTCTGACGGAGAGCGAGTAAATGAATGGATCCCCCATCTAGCGGGGGGATCCATTCATCCTTCTTCTTCTAACTGCCTCCGAAAGAACTCTGGCAGGGCGAAGGCCGCGCGGTGGATGCCGGGGTTGAGGTAATTCATCGAGCCGGGCGGGTAGGGGCGGCCCAACCCCTCCGTCCAGTGCGTATCAGACACATACATAAAGCCGATGCCGCCGCCGGGGTAGGTGGGAATCAGGGCGTAGTAATAAGCCGGGTTGCGCGCCAGCTTCTGGGCAAAGCGGTAAATCGTCTTAATCAGGCCGGCATCGAAGAACATCTGCTCACATTGGGTCGCAATGGCCCCACCCGGCCGGATGGCGCGGGCCATCTGCTGGTAAAACTCTTCGCTGAAGAGGCGCTCAGCCATCCCTACCGGGTCGGTCGTGTCAGAGATAATCACGTCAAAGCTGTTGGCCTGCGCCTGAAGGTACTCAAAGGCATCCTGTACCACCAGGGTGGCGCGTGGGTCTGCCCAGGGGTCGCCAAAGAAGGTAAAGTGTTCGCGCGAGAGTTCCACCACGCGCCGGTCCAGCTCGCACACCACCGCTTCTTCCACCGTCGGGTAGCGCAAGACCTGCTGCAAACTGCCGCCGTCGCCGCCGCCCACAATTAACACCCGCCGGGGCTTTCCGACCGCCAACATGGGGATGTGCGTAATCATCTCATGGTAGCCCATGTTGTCCTGCTCGGTCAGTTGGATGATGCCATCCAATACCAGCACCTTACCGAAAAATTCGGTCTGGTAGATTTCGATGTGCTGGTAAGGGGTCTGCTCATCGGCCAGCTTGGCAGTATAACGCAGCGCCTTCCGATAATACGGGTGAAGCTGCTCGGTCAGCCAGTTTTCGCTCATATCCTCCCTCTCTTTGGGTTGCGGCTAGGACAGATGGTTAATTTGCCTGTCCATAGGGAGACTTGCTCCCCTATGGACAGGCAGGGATCCACGCCGGCGGAACAGGCGGTCTAATCGCGGGAGATAAAGGTACCAGAGGCTTTCTTCGCCTCAAAGACCTGAATGCAGAACGCCGCGGCGACTTCGGGGTCGAACTTCTTGCAGCTAAAAATATCCAGGTAGGCCGCATTCGACTCGTTGGCAAAATGGCCGCAGATGTTGCTGGTCTCGATCAGTTGAACCAGCGAGTACCCGGTCACGCGCGGGTCGTCGCCAAAGTTGACAATCAGCGGCTCGCCGAAGCGGCGCATCTCGATCAGTTCGCACAGCTCAACGACGAAGTCGTAGATCACATCAGCCGACTTGATTTTGTCGGGACTGCATTCGTACAGGTTTAGAACCAGGTGCCACCCCCACGGTTGGGGTTTGGCTTCCATGCCCGGTTCTGGCATCGTCATGGTCGTATACTGGATGCAGGACGTCGCGGTAGGCGCAGTCGTCATTCTATCTCCTTTACCGGCACAATCTCTGCGACACGGTCAACGGCCCGTACCGTAATTCGCTCGCAGCCAAACAGATTCTGAAGCTTGCGCACCAGGGGGTTGATGTCCAGGTGCAGGTTGCAAGTGAATATATCGATTGCGCAGTAGCCATATTCCGGCCAGGCGTGCAAACTGGCATGAGACTCGGCTAGCAGCAGGAAACAGGTGAACCCGTGAGGGCTAAATTGGTAAAAACCTTCGCTGACGATGGTCAGCCCGCTTTCCCGGACGGCCTGGGTGAACAGCTCACGCGCATGCTCGCTTTGGAGCAGCAGAGCCGTATCACAGTCCGAGAGGTCACATACAAAGTGTTCTCCCAGTTTCAAGAGCTCTTTCAACGACCATAATCTCCTTCCGAACTAGAATGGATGGTGTACACAAAGAGCGTATTTTCTATGATTACACTCGAATTGTCAATATCTGATGGCAAATGATTCTCGAGTTCTGGACCCAACGCTTTCATATTACCACTTTAAGAGGTAGAAATCCATAATATTCCTTGCGAGATTGCCCCGCTGGGATGAAAATAGGATGGAAAGCCATATGGATTCGTCCGGGAGTAGTGGTGTGACATTGTCGAGAAACGAGATGTATGTGGGAAAGGCGGAGCCGCTGCCCGAGCCGGTGACGCTGCGCGCCGGGCGCTTGGGGATGATTTATGAACAGGGGGACCTGCGCTCGATCCGGTTGGGCGATGTGGAAGTGCTGCGGCGGGTTTATGTGGCTGTGCGCGACCGCAATTGGGGGACGGTTGCGCCAGTCTTTCGAAATGTGCAGATTGAGACAACGACTGACGGTTTTCATGTGACCTATGAAGTGGAGAACCGTCAGGGAGAGGTTGCCTTTGCCTGGCGCGGAGAAATCCACGGTGAAGCCAGCGGGCGGATCATTTTTAAGATGAATGGCGAGGCACTCTCAACCTTCCTCAAAAACCGCATCGGGTTTTGCGTACTGCACCCGGCGGCGGCGGCCGGGAAGCGTTGTGTGGTGGATCACAGCGACGGGCGGCGCGAAGAGGCCCGCTTTCCAGTAGAGATTTCATCCGACCAGCCGGTGCTGCCCTTTGCGGATATGGCCGGGCTGGCGTATGAAGCGCTGCCGGGCGTGTGGGTGGCCGTGCGCCTGGAAGGTGAGGTGTTCGAGATGGAAGATCAGCGCAACTGGACGGACGCCTCTTATAAGACCTTCGGTACGCCTCTGGCTCTGCCTTACCCGGTGGAGATGCGTGCGGGCACGTGCGTGAGCCAGCGCGTGGTCATCGAAGTGCGCGACGAGCGCCCGAACTCGGCATCTGAGGAATGGGCTGTTACCGACAGGGACGATGCGGCCTGTCTGCGGTTTGACCCAGATATGCCCTGGGCAGTTCTGCCTCGCCTTGGTCTGGGCTGCGCAAGCCACGGCCAGCCTCTGACCACCGGCGAGATGGAGTGCTTGCGAGCCCTGAACCTTGATCACCTGCGCGTTGATTTGCCTCTGGATGCTCCCGACCTGCGCGTTCGTCTGGCGCAAGCCGCTGGCGAAGCGCGCGCCCTGGGTTGTGGGTTAGAGGTGGCTGTGCTGGTTCCAGAGGATGGAGAGGACGGCTGGGCGGCGCTGCGCGCGGCGTTGGAAGCGGTGCGGCCTCCCCTGCGCGGCTGGCTGATCTATCCAGCCAGAGAGCAGTATCAGGGTGGTTCGCCGACCCGCGCCGCCGTCCTGGCGGCGCGCCGACACCTGGCCGGTTGGTTGAACGGTTTGCCGTTGGGAACCGGTACGAATACCGATTTTATTTTTTTGCGGCGCACTCCCCAGCCAGTAGACCTGATAGACCGCGTGGCTGTGAGTATTAACCCCCAGGTTCATGCTTTTGACAATCTTTCGCTGGTGGAAACTCTCGAAGCCCAGCCGGCAGTGGTGCGCAGTGCCAGCCGCCATGCCGGTGGACTGCCGGTAATAGTCAGCCCGATAACCCTCAAGCCGCGTTTTAACCCCTACGCTACCGGTGCCGCGCCCGAACCACTGCCGGGGCAGTTGCCGCCGCAGGTGGATTCGCGCCAGATGTCGCTGTTCGCGGCGGGCTGGACGCTGGGCAGCCTGAACGCTATGCTGATGGCAGGTGCTGCCAGTGTAACCTATTACGAGACCACCGGCTGGCGCGGCGTTATGGAGACAGAGGCAGGCTCGCCCCTGCCCGCGGCCTTTCCTTCGCTGCCGGGCGGGGTTTTCCCACTCTATTACGTCCTGGCGGATGCTGGCGCATACGCAGAGGGCCAGGGCCGGCCTCTGGTCTCGAACCGGCCCCAGGCGGTCAGTGGGCTGGCGTTGCGCAGTGGGGCGCGCCTGGCCTTCTTGCTGGCAAACCATACTCCCCATTCATTGGCAGTGGTTTGCGAGGGCTTGCCCGATGGCACGGCGCGCGCCCGCTGGCTGGATGAGCTGACCTTTCTAGAAGCCGCAACCCGGCCCGCGGCTTACCGCGCTCGGCCCGGTGAACCCCTGGCCCTTCAGGATGGGCGGGCTGAAATTCACCTGCGGCCCTATGCTTATGCGTTGGTGGAGGTTGATTAACTTAAGAAGGCGCTTCCTCAAATAGCGCGTAAACTATGGATGTGCTGTTTGATATTCAACCGGAGAAGAATGGATGCAAGAAAACGAGATTGACTTTAACTTCCTGAAAACCTGCCTGCGCGAAGCCGGGCAGATTGCGCTCCGCCAGCGCGGGCAAATGACGGCGGAGATCAAAGCCGACCACACTCCTGTGACCGAAGTGGACCGCCAGGTCGAAGAATTTCTGGTCTGGCAGATCTCGGCGCGCTACCCCGGACACGCAATCTTATCGGAAGAAGGGGGAGCATCGGCGGCGGTTCAGCAGGCCCAAAGCGACTCGGCATTCGCGTGGGTGATTGACCCCATTGACGGCACGCGCGCGTTTGCCAGCGGCCTGCCGGTATGGGGCGTTTCGATCGGCATTCTGCGCGATGGCAAGCCCTTTGCGGGCGGGTTATACCTGCCTGTCACCCGCGAGTTGTATTGGGGCAACGGGCGAGAAGCGTTTTACAACGACCGCCCCATCCGGCTGGCGCTGCCGATTGACCTCAACAGCCCTCTGGTTTTTCTGGGCGTCCCGTCCAACTTCCACCTGCATTTCCTGATCACCTACCCGCGCATCCGCTCTTTAGGCAGCACCGCGGCGCATCTGGCTTATGTTGCCACCGGGGCGGCGGTGGGCGCGCTCACCCGGCGGGTGAGCCTGTGGGATCTGGCGGGGATGTTGCCGGTGCTGGCGGCGGTGGGAGTCGAAGTCGCCTATCTCTCTGGGGAGCCCTTCCAACCCGCCGCACTGCTCGATGGCAGCCCGATCCGCGAGCCGCTCCTGATTGCCCACCCCTCGGTGATGCCCCAACTGCGCGAGCGCATTTCGCCGATGCGGCGCTAAAGGCGGGCCAGCCGCGCCAGGCGAGCGGCGGCGGCCTGTAAAGTTTCTTCGCGCTTGGCGAAGTTGATGCGCACCCACCGCTTTTCGGCGGGTGGAGCGCCGCCTTCGCGCTCCTCATAAAAACTCGAACCCGGCACAACAGCCACGCCCACTTCGCGGGCCATAAACTCAGCGAAGGCCCGGCCTTCGTTCCAGTGTGGGCGGCTGTATTTTTCGCGGTCCCAGTGGAGATGATCGAAATAGGCCATCACATAGTATGCGCCTTCTGGGATGCGGTAGGGGAACCCGGCCTGATCGAGCGCGGCTAACAGGTAGCGCCGGCGCTCGTCGTATTGGCGGCGCAGGTGAGTATAAAACGTTTCTGGCAGGTTTAAAGCGGTAATTCCACCCACCTGAAACGGAGCCGGGGCGCAGATGGTCATATAGTCGTGAACTTTGCGGATGAGGGCCGTCAGGCGAGGGTGCGCCACCGCCCAGCCGATGCGCCAGCCGGTGAGAGAATAGGTTTTGCCCAGCCCGCTGATGGTCACGGCGCGGTCTTCCATCCCCGGCAGACTGCCGATGGAGATGTGCTCGCGCCCATCGTACAAGATATGCTCGTAGATTTCATCGGTCACGGCCACCACCCCAAATTCCTGGCACAACCTGGCAATTTCTGTCAGTTCGGCGCGCGTTAACACCCGGCCGGTAGGGTTCTGCGGCGTATTGAGGATCACCAGGCGGGTGCGGCGGTTGAAAGCGGCGCGCAGTTCGGCGGGGTCGAAGGTCAGCTCGGGGCCGCGCATTGGCACGAAGCGTGGAATCGCCCCTGTCATGCGGCAGCCGGGGACGTAATTCTCATACCAGGGTTCGAGGATCACCACTTCATCGCCGGGGTCCGTCAGCGCCAGAATCGAAGACATCACCGCCTCGCTCACGCCGCAGGTAACGGTGATATCGGTGTCTGGATCGGCCTGAATATGATTATAGGTCTGGTACTTATGGGCGATGGCTGCGCGCAGGGCGGGCATGCCAAAGGGGAAGGTGTATTGGTTTTCGCCGCGCCGGATGGCCTCAATGGCAGCTTCGAGGACGGCGGGCGGGGGGTCAAACTCTGGCAGGCCCTGCGACAGGTTGACGGCTCCAGACTCTTCGCCCAGGCGCGTCATTTCACGGATCACCGATTCCTGGAATGGATCGGTGCGGTGAGCATAATCGAGTGGTCGGGGAAAGGGTTGGTTCATAAAAGTTATTTTACCGGATTCGCCGCCGAGCCGTTGAGCGGACGATTGGATAAAATCTTATACAGGGTGCGGGTTGATACTTCCTGTGCGCCGCAGGCGATCGCCAGCGCCCGGCTGGTTGCCATCAGATCGTAGTGGGGATGGCGCGGATGGTTCTGGAAGCGGCGCGGGCTGATGCCGATCTGCCGCGCCATTTCGTGCAGTTCTTCGAGGTCGCCATCCGTAACCATGTGACACCACAGCCCCGGCAGTCCCTCGCCGCGCAGGGCCTGGTAATCGCGCAGTTCGTCAACGTACACGGTCATTCTGACTTGCGTGCGGGGGCGTCAAACACCTGGTAGGGGTGATGATGTGGAGCCTGCCGGAATTCTTCGAAGCGCCCCCCGGTATATTCGCCGATGATCTTGCGCCAGAAGCTTTGCGCCGGCAGGTTTTTTTCCTCTTGTTCCACGTGCCAGTGCCCCGGAAAGCGGTCGAAGATCGAGAAGGCAACGTGGCGGCCGATCTTGCGGCGGCGGTACTTGCGCATGATGAAAAATTCAGCCATATGATAGGTAAGCTTGCCGGAGATCGGGTCAGGAACGGCGCGTACCAGCGCGAACCCAGCCGGATGATCATTGACCTTCACCAGAAAAGGGTAGCGGTTGGGTTCAACCCAATATTTCGGCAGATGTTCGTCGGTAAAACGGCCCTGCTCATCGGCGTCCTCGCCGGTATATTCGGTAAAGTCGTACAGGTAGAGGTGCATTAGGTTCTCGAGGATGGGCCGCTCGGCGGGGGAAGCGGGAATCAGGGTAATATCGTCCACGGCGTTCCTACCTGAAAGTGAGTTCATGCACGCGATTGTACTCCAAATCTATCCTTCGCACCGATTCTGAACGGGGGCGGTAGGGTCAAGCCAGAAGGCGAGAGCCATTTGCAGCGCGCACGGAGAAGAGCGCGTTACCCAGTGGCCGTTGCCGGGCAGTTCAAAGAACGTGGAGTGTCTCAGCGATTGGGCCGCCGCGCGGCCCCATTCGGGCGGGGTAATCGGGTCAACCTCGCCAGCCAGAATCAGGGCGGGTACATCGCTGCGAACAGGCTGATTCTCGCGGTCATCGAGCGGCAAGGCGGCCCATTCGCGGCAGGCGGTGAAAAGCGGGCGGACGCTGTAAGGAAAAAAGGCCGCAATTTGCGGCGGCGTAGCATTCGCCGCGGTAAAGGCTTCTTCTGGCGTGCTGAAGGGGATTTCTTCGTTACACTGCACTGCCAGGTTCATCCCCAAGGCGCCGGAGTCGTCAAAATAGAGCTTTAACCGTTCGCGTAGAATGCTGTATTCGCCCTGGCGGATCTCGTCAATCATGCGCGGCATGGTTGCGGCCACTGCCGGGTTATACAGCCCCACCAGCAGCACATCAATCAACAAGCCCCCATCCATCGCAATCGTGTAGCGGTCTCCGCTGGTTTCCAGTTCCACCTGTGCGGGGACGGCGTTAAGGTGATCAACCAGTTCGTAAAACGTCGCTTCTAGCGAGGGGTATGCGGCGCTGCACGTTGTGTCTTGATCACAGCGCCGGAAGAATACGCTGAAGGCCCGCCCAGCATTGGGAGCCAGGGCCGTGTAGAGATTCACCTGGGGCGGATAAGCCGAGTCTAACACAGCGCTGCGGACGATGGCAGGAAAATCGCGCATCACGGTCAGCGCCAGACGCGTGCCATACGAAACGCCGTACAGGTTCACCTGTGCTACGCCCAACGCCCGGCTCAGGTCGTTAACGTCAGCGGCGCTCTGGGCGCTGGTGTAACCCGCCAGGTCCACCCCCTCTGCCAGCAGCCGCTCGCGGCAGCGGTGAAAGGCGTCGAGGATGGCGCTTTCTTTGACTTCCCAGGTCAGTCCGCCGGCCAGCAGCCAGGGGGTGATCTCCTGGCGTTCGGGGCAGTCGAGGCGCGGCTCAGAGTAGCCGGTTCCGCGTTGGTCGAAGAGAATCAGGTCGCGCTCTTCGAGAACGGCCCCCATGCCGTAAGAGAAGAGATAGCGAGCTACTGCCAGCGAAGAAGACCCCGGCCCGCCCGCCAGATGGATGACCGGGTCAGGAGCAGGATTAGCGGCATGGCTGCGAAAGCGGGCCACGTGCAGGCGGATGCTGCGGCTGCCCACCCGGGAGCGGTTTTCGGGGACGATCAGGTAGCCGCATTCCGGGTTGGTTCCCGCCGGAATAGGGAAGGCGCAAGGGGCCGCCTCGAACAGGGGTGGTGCTTCGGGCGTGTAGATGACAGGGGGCGAGGCGGCGCGCGTAACGCTCTCTATAGGCCGCGCGGTTGGGGAGGGCGTCGCCGTTGGCGGTGTGGGCCATAGGCGCGTCTGCACCGGCAAGTTACAGGCTATTACCGCCAGGAGTATCACCAGGCAGGAGATAATTAAATGGCGCATCATCCCTTCTATTTTTACCAGTTTTTACATAGGTTGTGGATCAAAGTTTTCCTGGCCCAAATAAATTGAAGAAGTGATTGATGCGCTCTCTGGCGTTCCGGGCGGAACAGGTGGAGGTGGGAAATCAGATTGTCCGAGAATTGCGGGATCTGACGGCCCACATGCAGTGCAGTAGTTTATTGGATCTGGCGTTATACTTTAAGAGCAATCATGTCACCGACCACCGGCGTTTTTTGGAACTGGCCTGTCAGATTGCCGACCGCTATCAGTTAAACACGGCCAGCGCGCGCCAGGCCCGCGCAGAACTGGCCGCTCTCAGCAACCCATGAGGCTTTCTTATGCGTATTGGCGTCATCTACCCCCAATTTGAGTTTGGCAGCGACCCTGCAACCATTAAGGATTATGCCCAGACGGTCGAAGGGTTGGGTTACACCCATATTGGCGCAGACGATCATATCATCGGCCCTAACCCCAACCGGCCGGGCGGCTGGACGGGCTGGGTAACGTACCGCACCGAGTTCACCGAGCCATTTGTGCTGTTTAGTTTTATGGCGGCCATCACCCAGCGGGTAGAGTTTGAAACCTGCGTGCTGCTGCTGCCTCAACGCCAGACGGTGCTGGTTGCCAAGCAGGCGGCAGGGCTGGATTTGCTCAGCGGCGGGCGGCTGCGGTTGGGGATCGGTAATGGCTGGAACGAGATTGAATATATATCGCTGGGCGAAAATATGCGCAACCGCGGCAGGCGCGTTGAAGAGCAGATTGAAGTACTGCGGCGGTTGTGGACCCAGCCCCTGGTGGACCTGAAGGGACGCTGGCATACCATCCCAGACGCCGGCATCAGCCCCCTGCCGGTGCAGCGGCCCATTCCAATCTGGTTCGGCGGCCAGTCCGAGCCGGTCATTCGCCGGGCCGCTCGCCTGGGCGATGGCTGGATGCCCCTTTACGGCAGTCCAGAAGAAGCGCGGCCCGGCCTGGATCTTTTGGAGCGCGAACTGGCGCAGGCCGGGCGCAGCCGCGCCGGGTTCGGACTGGAGGCGCGCATTCGTTACGGGAACGGTGACCCCGATGTGTGGTACAGGCTGTTAGAGGGCTGGCGGGCAGTGGGGGCCACGCACATCTCGCTGGTGGCAACCGGGAGCGGGTTTAAGACCCCGGCGGAGCATCTTGAGGCGGTGCGGCGGTTCGCCGGGGTTGCCCAAGCCTTCCAGTCATAGCCAGGACCCTGACCCATTGCTGGGCGGCACTGCCCCGGTAATAGCTTCAGAGCGTGCGTTGAGAGCGCCATCTGCGTGCTGGCAAAATACTGCCAGAGCGGACGGGCGCGTTTGCATTGGTACAGCCCGTCGTTGTCCGCATAAGGCGGGTCTGTGACTCGTTTCTGATCCCCATTGAAACTATTCTTTTGACCAGATTTGCTTGACAGGCATTGGAAAATGATTTAGATTATACATACTGGTTTGCAATACAAACTAGTGTGTAGTCGGAGGTTTTGCGCATGAACGATTATATCTTGGAGCAAGCCAAAAAGCGCACGGAACGGTATTGGTATGAGGATGGCATTTGGGAGATTGCCTTTGGCGTGGCCAATATTTTCCTGGCCGGGTCTCTGATATTGCTCCAGCGACTGCTGGCCCGGGGAACGATCAACGCTCTGGGGCAGATGGTGCTGGAATTTGTCTTGATCGTTGCCATTTTTAGGCTGATCAATGTGCTGGTGAAGAAGTTGAAAGAGAAGATCACCTACCCGCGCACCGGTTATGTGGCCTATCGCCGTCCACCCCTCCATTCCCGCTGGCGGCGGCGGGCGCAAATAGCGTTGATCTCTGCCGGAGTTGCGGCCCTGGTGGGAGCTGCCGCGGCCCTGCGGACGAGTGTCTCTCTGGCGCCAATCGCCACAGGCACCGTTTTTGCAGGCATGCTCATCTACCTGGGCAGTCGGTTCAACTTGCTGCGCCTGTATGCTCTGGTTCCGCCGGTCATCGTACTGGGATTGGGCGTAGCCGCCGCGCGGCTTGAGGATACCCTGGGCATGGCCGCCTTTTTTGGCGGCTTGGGCCTGCTGTTGATGCTTTCGGGTGGGGCTGCGCTGGCGCTGTACCTGCGCCGCACCCGCCCCGCGGCTGACTCTGCCGGCTACGAAGCGCCGGAACACCCAATGGAAGATTAAGACGCTATGGCAGAGGATTTGCGCAAGCTCACCGAAGTAGATCGTCTGATCCACGAACCCGCTCGCATGCTGATCGCCGCCATCCTGTATAACGTGGAACAGGCCGATTTCCTCTTCCTGCTGCGCGAAACCGGGCTGACCAAAGGCAACCTTTCGGCCCATCTGGCGAAGCTGGAGAGCGCCGGGTACGTGGAGATCGAAAAAACCTATCGGGGCAAGATCCCGTTGACACTTGTGCGTTTGTCTGCCTCGGGGCGAGAGGCTTTCGAGGCATACCGCAAGCAGTTATCGCAAATCGTCACCAAAATATCTGAGGAACGTTCATGAATACCACTGCGATTACAACTCACCATCTCACCAAAGACTTTCGCGCGCCGGGCGGCAGTCTGCGCGCCTTGGATAATCTGGACCTGGAAGTTCCCGAAGGCATTGTGTTTGGCTTTCTGGGACCGAATGGATCGGGCAAAACCACCACCATTCGCCTGCTGTTGGGGTTGTTAGAGCCAACCGCCGGTCAGGCGCGTGTGTTGGGCTTCGATACCCGCACCCAGGGCGATGCCATTCGTATGCACACCGGGGCGTTGTTAGAGCAAACCGGCCTGTACGAGCGTCTATCAGCGGAAGATAACCTGGATTATTACGGGCGGATTTACCACCTGCCAGCGGGGCAGCGCCAGGCGCGCATCAGAGAGCTGTTAGATGCTATGGGCCTGTACGAGCGCCGCAAGGAAATCGTGGGAAGTTGGAGCCGCGGCATGAAGCAGAAACTGGCCGTAGCGCGCGCCCTGCTGCACCAGCCCAGGCTGGTTTTTCTGGATGAGCCAACCGCCGGGCTAGACCCTGTGGCCGCCGCTGCGCTGCGCGAAGACCTGGCGCAGTTGGCCGCCGAACGCCGCGTCACGATCTTTCTGACCACTCACAACCTGGCAGACGCCGAGCGCCTGTGCCAGCAGGTGGCGGTGATCCGCGCGGGCCAATTGCTGGCAGTGGGATCGCCCGATGAACTGCGCCAGCGGATGGCGGCGCACCAGGGCAGTCAGCAGGCTGAGATTGTAGGGCGGGGGCTGACGCCCGAACTGGCGGCCCGTCTTGAAGTTCTGCCCGATGTGCTGGCGGCGCGCGCTGAAGACCAGCGTTTGGTGATCGAACTGCGCGCCGGGGCAGAAATGGCCCCGGTGGTGGCCCAGGTAGTGGCCGCGGGTGGCATGGTGGAAGAGGTACGCAAGGCTAAAGCCAGCCTGGAAGAGGCTTTCCTTGAACTGGTCGAGAACCAGGAATGATTTTCTCGCACGATGGGATGGAGTAAACCAAGATGTTACTTTATGACATGATGACTGTGGCCCGCAAGGAATTAAAAGAAATCATGGTACAGCGCGGCTCATTGCGCAGCGGCCTGACGAACTTGCTGGTGACCATGCTGGTGATCGGCGTCCTGTTCCCACTGCAATGGGGGGCCGAATGGATCACCAGCCCGGTGGGGCTGATCTCCACTGCGTGGCTGCCGATGATGCTCTCGATGGGGCTGATTGCCGATACTTTTGCCGGCGAGCGCGAGCGTCACACCCTCGAAACCCTGCTTGCCAGCCGCCTGAGTGACCGGGCTATCCTGTTTGGAAAAATTCTGGCGGCCGTTGTATATGCGGTGGCGCTGGCTCTGGCGGGTGCACTGCTTGGAGCCGCGACGGTCAACATGCAGTCGCCTGGGGCTGGTTTTTACCCGGCCCAAAACATCGTGGGGATGCTTGTCTTCAGCCTGTTGGGAGCGCTGGCAGTGAGTGGGCTGGGCGTGTTGGTTTCACTGCGCGCTGAAACCGTGCGCCAGGCCTATCAGCGGATGAGCCTGGGCTTTCTCATCCTGTGGCTGCCGCTGATTTTAGGCCCGCAGTTACTGCCGGAGGCGTGGAAGGCCCCGGTTTTGCGCTTTTTCTCAGGCTTGGATGGGACGCAGATTGCGGTTGGTGCGGCGGTCCTCTTACTGGTGCTGGCGGCCTTATTCATCGGCCTGGCTATGGCCCGCTTCCAACGCAGCCGGCTGATTGAGGGCTGACGCCTCTAACCTGCAACGGCTTCGTGCTGCCAGAGCTGACGCATCTCTTCGCAGGTCTCTAGCAAATCATCCAGCTTGCCTTCGGCTTCGACGCGCCCGTTTTTCATCACGATAATATGGTCGGCGCGGCGCAAGACGGGCCGTCGGTGCGAGACGACCAGGCAGGTGAACTGCCCCTGATGCTCAAACAGGCGCTCCCACATCTGGCGCTCGGTTTCTACATCCAGGGCGCTGGAGAGGTCGTCAAAGACCAGCAGTTCGGCGTCACGCACGAGCATCCGTGCGGCGGCGGTGCGCTGTGCCTGCCCGCCCGAAAGGCGCACCCCGCGCGGTCCTACCAGCGTGTCCAGGCCGTGATCTAGTTCTTGCAGATCGCGCTCTAACACGGCCAGGCGGATGGCGCGCTCGATTTCTGCATCCGTGCGGATCAGGCCCAGCAGGATGTTGTTGCGCAGGGTCGTGCTGAACAATCGGGGGACCTGGGCGGTGTAGGCACTGCGCGGCGGTGTGAAAAACGATCCGGGATCCATCACTGCCTGCTCGTTCCAGTAAATTTCGCCGCTTTCTTTCGGCAGCAGACCCAGCAGTACGCGCAGCAGAGTGGTCTTGCCAGCGCCAACCCGCCCCGTGATGATCGTTAGCGATCCGCGCTCAACGCGCAGGTTCACGCCCTCGATGCCGCTGCCGCCAGATGGGTAGTGAAAGGTCAGCCCTCTGGCGGTGAGCGTGCGCAGGTGGTCGGCCTCGCTCTTGACCGGCTGTGGTATCTCTGGCAGTGGGCCTTCCATGTTCACCGGGCCGGGTTCCACCAGGGCATCCAGCGGAGCGCCTTCCATCAGGCGGTACATGCGCTGTACCGAGACGTTCAACTGCTTATAGCGTGCCACAATCTCCCCGTAGAAGGTGGATAGGTCGCCCATGCTTTGCAGCAGATAGACAAACAGCGAAAAGTCGCCGATGGTAAACGAGCCAGAGCGCATGGCCTGGCCGGCCAGCAGCAGGATAATGCCGGTCCCCAGGTTCGACATGTTGTGGTAGATCGAGTGCAAAATCTGGTCGAACAGGCGCTCGCGCAGAGAAACCCGGCGGCGCTCCTCGTTGATGGCATCGAAGTGAGCAATCACGTTTTTCTCGGCTCCGGCGACCTTCACAGCCAGCACCGCGCCGAAGAACTCACCGATAAAGCCGGTCACCTGGCCGGTGGCCTGACGGCTGGCGGTGCGGTAGCGTTCGATGCGTGTTGAAGCCGCGCTGGCGATAAACCCAACGATTACCAGGGGGATGAGGGCCAACAGCGTGACCATCAGGTTGATCCTCACCATCATCCCAACCGAAACGATCACAATCAGAATGCCGACGGTAATGTCGTTCAGCAGGATCATAAAGAGCGGGACTTCGATGACATCGTTACGGAAGCGGCTGACGGCCTCGCCCGCCGAATCGGGCAGGGGAGCGGCTCCGGGGCGGCGCAGGATGTGCTTCAGCAGGTTGCGGCGCAAGAGCAGGGCAATCTCCGAAAACAGCGGCACGTCCACGAGGACAAATCCATAGGTGCTGATCTGCCGCCCAATGTACGTGGCGACGATCAGGGCCACAATTGCGCCCATGCTCAGACCGGCGGGGGCGTCTCCGGTGATGCGGTTAAAGAAAGCCTGCAAAATCAGCCCGGGGGCAATTTGCCAGAGGGTGCGAAGGCCCAGCACTGATAATAAATCAACCAGCCAGTAGCCGAATCGGAAGCGAATCATGCGCACGATCACGCGCCAGGCCGGGAGGGCTTCCACTTTGGGGGCGGTCTCTAGGTTGTGGCTCTTCCCATTTAATTTGCTTTTATCGTTTAGGTCGCTCAAACCAAAACCTCCTCCAGTCCGGTCTTCAATAACTGGTAAAACTGCGAGTCGGGGTCCGCCGCCAGGCGAGCGCGGGGCCCATACTCACTGATGCGCCCGCCTTCAAGGATCATAATCTCATCGGCGCGATGCACAGTATTCAACCGGTGGGCGATCATAATGGCCGTGCGGTTGCACAGGAGTTTATCGAGGGCGCGCTCAATGCGCTGTTCGGTGGCCGGGTCCAGGCGCGAAGACGCTTCATCCAGGATCACCAGGCTGGGGTTGCGCAAAAAGACGCGTGCCAGGGCCAAAAGCTGGGCCTCGCCCGCCGATAGGCTGTGTCCGCCGGTATTCAGGATCGTATCCAGGCCGTTGGGCAGAGAATGCAGCCATTCAGATAGTTCCAGTTCTTCGATCACCGCCCGGATTTGCTCATCAGAAGTAGAGCGGTCGAAGAAAGTCAGGTTATCGCGCACGCTGGCGCGGAACAACTGCACATCCTGGGTGACGACGGCCACGCGCTGGCGCAGGGCCGTAAGGCGGGTATCGCGCAGGTCCGCGCCGTCCAGCCGAATCCGCCCGGCAGTGGGGTCGTAGAGGCGGAACACCAGCCGGGTGAGGGTGGTCTTACCGCTGCCGGTGCGCCCTAACAGCCCCAATACGTTCCCCGGTTTCAACTCGAAGGATAAGTCGGTCAGAACGTTATCGTTGCCGTCGTGATACATGAACGAAACTCCCTCAAAGGCCAACCCCAGCGGCCCTTCTGGAAGTTCTTCGATCTGGCCTTCATCTTTTACCCGGCTCTGAGACTTGCGTAGCTCGCTTAACCGCTGTACGCAGGCGCCAATGGTCTGAAAACTGCCCACCTGGCGGGTGAGCGCCCAAATGGGGCCTTCAATCAGGTTCAGGTAGTGGACCAACAGGTAAACCGTGCCAATCGTGATGGCTCCAGCGTCAAAGAGCAGGTAGCCGGTGACGAGGGCCATGATATTACCCGCCATCAACAGCCCACCCATGACTACATCGTTGATCACCCAGCCCTTCTGATGGGCGCGGCGGTCGGCTTTGAGGATGGCGGCTTGCAGGCGCGTCAGTTCGCGCAGGACGAAAGGCACGGCTCCGCTGGAACGCACGTCTTCTGACCCGTTGAGCTGCTCTTCTACAAAGCCAAACAGGTCGGCTTCGGCCTGGCGGCGCGCTTTTTGATCGGGGATGGCGAACTCGCGGAAGCGATTGAGGGTGTAGAGGGTGATGACGGCAAAGACGGTAAAAGCCAGCCCGGCACGCCAATCCTCAAAGAACAGCACTACCAAAATGCCGCTCAACAGCAGCACGTTGCCGATCATGGTAACGACGAACTGCGAGAAAAAGGTTGCCAGTTCAGTCACGTCGCCGTCAATGCGCTCAATTAACTCACCGGGGGTGTGCTCGTTGTGGAAGCTCATATCCAACCCCAGGCAGTGGCGGGCCAGTTCGGCGCGCAGGGCGTTGGTGGCCGTCCAGGCCACATTTTCACCCAGGTAGGTGACGGCCACCGAGACGCCCTGCTGTAAGAGTGCAATGCCAATAAACGCGGCGGCGGCCAGCAGCAGGTGACTCATGGCGCCGCCGTTCAGTGCCGTATCAATAAAGGAACGCATAATCTGCGGGTTGGCGATTTGCAGGCCAATGCTGCCGATCAGCAAAGCGGCCAACAGGAAAAAGCGCGCGCGCTGCGGCGCAATGTAGCGTGAAAGCAAATCCCAGTACTGTTTCAATGGAATCGTCATGTTACCTTCTTTCTACTTCGCCGGCCAATGCCCGTTCTTCGATAATGCGGATAGCCAGGCGTTCTGAAACGACCTCATACCGCCGGAACTCCAGGGTAAACGCGCCGCGGCCTTGGGTCATGTGACGGAGGTCAGTAGCATAGCCGCGCAGGTCGGCCAGGGGTGCTTCGCCGCGGATCAGGCGGGCAGTTCCATGCAGTTGCAGTTCATGGACGGTTCCGCGCCGGCGGGCGAAGTCACCCAGGACCGCGCGCAGATAGTCCTCTTCAACATGGATTCCGGCGTACATGATCGGTTCGAGCAGGGTGGGGGCGGCTTTTGCAACGGCCTGGCGGACGGCCATCGAACCGGCGATGCGGAAATCCATAGTGTTGGAATCGACCTCATGGTAACGCCCGGCCATCAGGGTGATTTGCAGGTCCGTCATCGGGTAGCCGGCCACGATGCCCTTGTGCAGGGCTTCGCGCGCGCCGGCTTCGGCGGCGCGGGCATAGGCCTCTGGCACATCTACCGGGCTGGCGATGCTCCGAAAGAGGATGCCCTTCCCTGCTTCCAACGGTTCTACGCGCAGGCGCACCTGGGCAAAATGGCCGTGCCCACCGGTCTGCTTACGATAGATGCCGGTTGCCTCGGCTTTGTGACGGATGGTTTCGCGGTATGCAATCCGCAGTGGGCTGGTACGGGCCGTCACCCCCCATTCGCTGCGCAGCCGGTCCACGGCGATTTCCAGATGCAGTTCGCCCATGCCGGCCAGCACCTGGTCGCCGGTTTCAGGGTCATAGCTGAGTTGCAGGGTGGGGTCTTCTGCGCACAGACGCGCCGCGCACTCGTGCAGGCGGTCGCGTTCTTCATCACAGATTGGGGAGAGGGCAATAGAAATAACCGGCTGCGGGAAGTGGAACGGTTCCAGCACGATCGGCGCGGCAGGACTGCATAGGGTATCGCCGGTGATGGCCGATTTTATCCCAACCAGGGCTACCACGTCGCCCGGCCCCATGCGGTTCAGCGGTTCGCGGCGGTTGGCGTGCATCTGATAGATGCGCCCAATGCGCTCTTCTTCGCCGGTGCGCGGGTTATAGACCATGTCGCCAACTGTTACCTCGCCGGAGAAAACGCGCGTCCAGGCCAGATGGCCGACGTGCGGGTCGGCCACGATCTTGAAGGTTGAAGCGCAAAAAGGCGCGCCGCGCTCCGCCGGACGGGTGAGGGAGGCGGTGCTGTCAGGGTCACTGCCAGTCACGGCAGAGATATCCACCGGAGAGGGTAGATACGCGGCGATGGCATCTAACAGGGGCCGGATGCCGATGCGCAGGCGGGCCGAACCGCACAGCACCGGCGTCAGCCGCCCGGCGATGACGGCCTGGCGCAAGACGCGGCGCAGGTCATCGAGAGGCGGCTCGCGCCCTTCCAGGCGCATCCATAACAGGCTTTCATCGAGTTCGCAAATAGCATCCAGCAGTTGGGCGCGCGCTGTGGCGGCGGTATCTACCATCTCGGCAGGGATGGGGCCAGCGATGGGTTCTTCACTGCCCTGCCAGATGAGGGCCTGATCCGCTAACAGGTCAATCACGCCGCGCAACTGACTGCCCGACCCTATAGGAAGCTGGACGGCAACGGCGTGGGGCGTCAGGCGGCGGCGAGCGTCGGCCAGTGCCGCCTGAAAATCGGCGCTTTCACGGTCTAATTTGTTAATAAAGATCAGGCGCGGCAGTTGTTCGGCGTCCGCATAACGCCAGACCGTTTCGGTCTGAGTCTCTACGCCCTCGAAACCGCACATCACGATGACGGCCCCATCAATAACGCGGATCGAGCGCATAACCTCGACGGTGAAATCAATGTGGCCGGGCGTGTCGATCAGGTTAATGCGGCAGCCGCGCCACCAGCAGGTGGTGGCCGCCGCGGTGATGGTAATACCGCGCTCGCGTTCCTGCTCCATCCAGTCTAATTGAGTATTGCCATCATCCACGCTGCCGGCGCGGTGAATGCGCCCGGTGTGATACAGGATGGCCTCAGAGGTGGTGGTTTTGCCAGCGTCAATGTGGGCAAAAATGCCTATGACGCGAATGTTCTCAAGCGATAGTTCGCCGTCGTTGCTTTTCATGATTCAAAAACCTCTTAAACGCACGTTCCTCTCGATCCCACGCAGTGCGCGAGATCGAGAGGATTATCTCAAGTGATCAACTGCTCCCATTCGTGCATCAGTGATTCCAGTTTGGCCTGAGCCTGAGCCACCTGCCAGCTTAATTTCTCCATCTGTTCAAACGCCTTCTTTTCGCCAGCGGCGTTAGCCTTGCCGGCCTTTTCCAGCTCGCGCGAGAGGCGCTGGAGGGTAGTTTCTTGCTCGCGGATGCGCTCTTCAATCATCGTGAGCGTTTCGGTGCGGCGTTTGGTTTCCTTGCTGTTGTCGCGTACCAATGGACGGGCGGGCAGCAGAATCTTATGGGCCTGGGCCGCTTGCAATCCGGTGGCCTGACGCAGCACAAACTCGCGGTAGGGGCCGTGGAAAGTGGTCAGCCGGCCATCGCGCAGTTCCCAGATTTGAGTCGCCAGCCGGTCAATCAGGTAGCGGTCGTGCGAGACGAGCAAGACCGTGCCGGAAAAGTTCTCCAACACTGTCTGAAGGGCCTCGCGCGCGGGGATGTCCAGGTGATTGGTCGGCTCATCCAACAGCAAAAAGTTAGCGCCGTCGAGCGCGAGGATGGCGAGAGCCAGTCGGGCGCGCTCGCCGCCAGAGAGGGCGTTGAGCGGCTTGAAAACATCTTCGCCGCGAAACAGATAGGGCGCCAGGTAGTTGCGGGCGGCGGCGGCCTGCATGGGCTTGTGGCGCACCAGTTCGTCAATCACGGTGTGATCGCCGCTCAGTCCATCGTGGGCCTGCGCAAAATAGCCAATCTTGAGGCTGGCCCCTAGCTGCACTTTGCCTTTCAGAGGCTCCATCTGCCCCAAGAGGATTTTGATGAACGTGGTTTTGCCGGTTCCGTTGGGGCCGATCAGCACAGCACATTCGCCGCGGCGCAGTTCGATTTCTCTGGCGGTGAACAGCACGTTGTTTGGATACCCTACCGTGATATCGTGAGCGCGCAGCACCAACGTGCCGCTGGTATGGGCCGCCGCCAACCGCGGGCGGATGGCGGGCGGACGGTTGGAGGGCAGCGCAATAGCGTTCACCCGCCGGACGGCGTCAATCACATCTAGCGGCCGGCTGGTTCCGCGAATGGTGTCTTGATCAAATTCCGACCATTTTTTGCCGTTTCTCAGAGCCAGAATGCCATAGTTCTCGACGATTGCCAGTTCGCGCGTCAGGCGGCGCAGGCGGCCCAGGGCTTGAGCGTGGGTGCTTTCACGTACCCAGTTGCGTTGGATGTAATCCACCTCTTTCAGCAGGCGCTCTTTTTCTTCGGTAAAGACGCGCTCTAAATATTCCCAGCGTTCCAAACGCTGGAGCAGGTAGGCGCTGTAATTGCCGGAATAGACCTCGATGCCGGTGGGCGTCATCTCCCAGATGGTGTTGACGGTGTTATCGAGGAAATAGCGGTCGTGGCTGACGATCAGCACGGCCCCTTCCCAGGCGCGCAGGGTGCGCTCCAGCCATTCCACTGCTTCGATATCCAGGTGGTTGGTCGGCTCGTCCAGCATCAAGAGATCGGGCTTCTCCAGCAGAAGGCGGGCCAGCAGGGCGCGGGTCTTTTGACCGCCGCTGAGGTGGTTGAGAGGCATGTGCCAGTATTTCTTCCCCAATCCCAGGCCCTCCAGGGTTTGCTGGATGCGCGTGTCGAACTCGTAACCGCCAGCCTGTTCAAAGACGTGTTGCAGGTTGCCGTACTTCTCAAGCATTTCTTCCGAGTGGTTTCCGGCGGCCATTTCTGCTTCCAATTTGTTCAGGCGGGCCTGCTGGTCAATGAGATCGGCAAAGACGGTCAGCATTTCCGAATAGACGGTGTTGGTGCGGTCGGCGAAGGCGTCTACTGCTTCCTGGCGCAGGTATCCCAGGCGGCGGTTTTTCGCAAGAGAGACCTCTCCGGTGGTGGGTGAGTTGATGCCAGCCAGAATTAACAGCAGAGAGGTCTTGCCAATGCCGTTGGGGCCGATCAGGCCGATTTTGCTGTCATTGGCAATGGTGACAGAAACCCCCTTGAAGAGATCGAAGGCTCCAAACGATAAACCCAGGTTATTGGCAGTTAAGATCGACATGATACTACTCTCCATCCAGATAAAACGTTGAAAAACAAAGAACCGGCCACGATATGCACCCGTGGCCGGCTCTGCTGGATCGAGAGCAAAAAAACAGCCACGGGCGGAGCGCACCGTGGCCGGAAGAACTGCGTATATCTAAACCGTCAGCAGGCGCACTCCGAGAAGGCAAATACATCCCCACCCGTCCCGGTCAGGAGGGGAATGCAATGGTTTGCAGGCATCTCGAAATGAACCATCACTTCCTTACCTCACATTAGAAAGGCATTAAACTTTCCCTGTCAGTTTAGCAGGATTTGCAGGATGTGTCAATAGCGGCGGCGGCATTGAGTGTGATTCAGTTTTTTGAGGGGAGGACGGCCGGGCCAGAGCGCCAGGGGTGGCGTCGCTGCGGCGGGGGAGCGTAGTCAGGCAAGGGGTTCGCAGATGGGGAAACCGGAGAAGGTT
>DAOUAC010000084.1:0-14279 GCA_034434155.1 Anaerolineaceae bacterium | reverse complement strand
TTGGCCGACCTGCACCTGAAAACACACGCCGCGCACGCGGCCAGACTGCCCTTGCGCCGCGCCCGCCTGGAAGGCGGCATCCAGCAGGCCCCCGGCCTGCCTGATGACCTGCGCCGCCGCCTGTTAGAACAGCTTGCCGCCCTGCCAGATGGCGATCATCTATTGCACGGCGACTTTCACCCCGATAACGTCCTCCTCACCCCGCGCGGCCCGGTGATTATTGATTGGGTGGATGCTTCCTGCGGCCATCCGGCCATGGACGTGGCCCGCACCCGCGTGTTGTTATCTGCCGGCACGCCGCTCCAGCGCAACCCGCTGGTCATCCTGATTATCCAGTTGATCCGCCGGCTCTTCTACCGCGCCTATCTGGAGACCTACCGCCGTCATTCGCCGGAAGTGGTGCGCCTGTCGGATGCGTTTATCCCCATCGTGGCCGCCGCCCGGTTGAATGAAGGCATTGTCCCAGAACATGCCACGCTGATGAAGCTCGCCGAGGGCCAGATAAAATTGTGAGCTTTCGCCCGTCCGCTTTTTTTGAAACGCCTGAGAAAAGCCGTCAGCGATCAGCCTTTTCAAGCTGATCGCTGACGACTGAAAGCGGACCGCTGAGGCTAGTCGCTGATCTCTACCTTTTCGTAGGGGACTTTGATATTGGGCGCATCGCCGGTGACTTTAAAGCTGGCGACGGGCGCGGCCCACAGCACGGCGTTGTAGATCACCTGCTGTACTTCGGGCTGGTAGTAGGTCGGCAGAGTTTCGTGACCCGGGCGGAAGTAAAAGACCTTGCCCGCGCCGCGGTTGTAGCAGCAGCCACTGCGGAAGACTTCGCCGCCTTGGAACCAGCTAATGAAGATGAGTTCGTCGGGGGTGGGAATGTCGAAGAACTCGCCGTACATCTCTTCGTGCGGGATGACGATTTGCTCGCCCAGGCCCTGGGTGATGGGGTGGGCCGGGTTAACGTTCCACAGGCGCTCGCGCTCGCCGATTTCGCGCCACTTCAGACTGCAGGTGGTGCCCATCAGCTTGCGGAAAATCTTGGAGTAGTGACCCGAATGCAGAACGATCAGCCCCATGCCGGCCAAAACGCGCTTGTGGACTTTGTCAACGATCTCATCCTGCACATGATGGTGGGCCATATGGCCCCACCACAGCATGACGTCGGTGTTCTCTAAAACCGCATCGGTGAGGCCGTGTTCTGGCTCGTCGAGGGTGGCGGTGCGCACATCCGTCAGTCCCCGGTCGCGCAGGGCTTTGGCGAGAACGTTGTGGATGCCATCGGGGTACACTTTGCGAACCGCTTCGTGCGTTTTTTCGTGGCGGCCTTCATTCCAGACGGTGACGCGTGGTAAAGCAGACATTGCGAATCTCCTTGGGAATCAGGTTGGATGTAAATTTTTGTTGTGGTATCAAGGTATTGCATCCTGCCGTCATGACGCCATAACTGCCTAGCATTTTACCACCTTCCCGTTTTCGAGGGCAGAGCAGCGGATGGCGTCATAGAGCAGGTTCATGCGCAGGCCCACTTCGGGCGGGCAGGGGTTAGGGATGGTCCCGGCGCGGACGGCCAGGAACTGCTCCCACACGCCCAGCGATGGGGGAACAGGCACCGGCTCGAACTCGTTCTGGCCGGCGCGCTGAATTTCCAGGCGCTCGCCCCAGATGCCGGTGCGCAGGATGGCTTTGGAAGTGAACAGGCGAATTTCAGACGCGCACGAGGGGATGGCTTCGCCGCAGGCGTGCAGGGTAACAACTGCGCCAGAGCGCAGGCGGCCTATGGCGACGGCCATCGTCTCCACCGGGCGGTCATGGTTGTCGCACCAGGCCGAGACTTCCACAAAATCCTCTCCCGCCAGGTCTACGACCGTGTTGAGCAGGTGAGCGCCCGTGTCGAACAAGAAGCCCCCGCCAGAAATGGCCGGGTCTTGCCGCCAGGTGTTCACCGTGCCAGGCCCCCAGTTTTGCCAGCACAACCCATCAATGCTGAGAAGTTTGCCTAATTCACCAGAGCGCAGCATCTGCACGGCAGTGCGGATTTGCGGCGATAAACTGCCCGGAAAGGCCACCACCAACAGCCGGCCGGTGCGCTTTTGCACTTCGATCAGACTGCGGGCTTCGGCGGCGTTCATCACCATCGGTTTTTCCAGCAGAACATCCAGGCCGGCTTCCAGGCAGGCGCGGGTCTGCTCGTAGTGATAGGCGTGCGGGGTGATGATAAACGCCGCGTCAAGCGCGTACTCTGCCAGCAGTTTGTTCAGGTCGGGTTGGTTGGGGGGCGGCTCCAGCCCGGCGGCCTCGAACAGCGTATGGGCCGCGGCCAGGGCCTTCTCGGAAGGTTCGCAGAGGACGGTAATCTGCGTGGTGGCGGTTTGCTGGAGCATCTGGCGGATGTGGTGGCGGGCCATGCCGCCGCAGCCGATGATGGCAACTCGACAGGGTGAAGACATAGCGTAGACTCCAAAGAAAATCTAAGAAGGTGGCGAGAGCAGCCGCCAGGCCGCGACGGCGGCGCGAATCTCGCGGTGGTGGGCGATATTTTCGAGATAGGTACGCCGGTAATGACTGCCGGCGGGGATCATCTCGTGCTTGCGCATCATCTCTTCGTAGGCAAGTTCGAGGTAATGGTTGGCCTCGCCGTGCAGGTCATTGGCGGCCAGGGCCTGACTGTGGCGGAAGTAGATCTCTTCTGGGGTGCACTCAATGATGTTGACGTAGCCAAACGATTCGTAAATTTCCACAGCTTTTTGCGAAGCCTCTAAAGCCAGGCGCAGGTGTTCGGCGCGCTCGGCCTGGCCCGTCAGCAGGCGGGTGAGGGCTAAATGGGCGGTGCTGGCGTGGCAGGCGGCGGCCATGGGGTACTGGCGCGAGATGAGCATTTGCTCGCCCAACTCGGCTACTTTGGCAGACATCTCCAGCGCCATGCGCAGGTGGGCCTCATCGCCCAGGGCGATGTACAACATCATAGCGACCAGGAACCACCCGGCCCGGCCCAACTGGTAGATGTTGCTGTCGGCCAGTGCCTGCGCGTCGGTCAGGGTTTCTTGGGCTTCGAGGTAATGCCCCAGGCCGATTTGCACCTGGGCGATGCGCAGTTGTGGGAACAGCCGCCCCGATACCTGGCTGAGAATCTGCCAGCTTTCGCGCAGCATCTCCAGACCGGCGTCGTAATCGCCCAGGTTGAGGGCCTTGATCTGCCCGCAGAACATCAGGGATTGGGCTTCTTCGAAGCGGTTGCCGACTTCGCGGGTCAGCCGCAGGCGCTTTTCCTCAAATTCCACCAGGCGGCGGTAGTGGTCGCCGGAGCGCTCGTACTGCGAGCCCATCACGCGCAGAAGGGTGATTTCCGTCATCTGGTCGTTAAGTTCCTGGCAGATGGGCAGGGCGGTGTTCAGGTATTCCATGCCTTTGGTCAGCTCATCGCGTCCGACAAAAGCGTGACCCAGCGCCAGCAAAATGAGGGCCTCTGAGCGGCGGTCGCCCAACTCGCGGGCCAGTTCAAGGGCGCGGTTGCCGGTCTCTACCCAGTTGGGTTCGTTGAGCAGGTTGCGCTGGTTGGCGATAGCCAGCAGGCAGTTCATCTCGCGCTGTTTATCGCCGATCTGCTGGGCCAGGTGCAGGGCTTCGAGGGCCAGCGGCAGGCTCTGCTGGATCTCTTCGCGGCTGTCAATGGCCGTCACCCCCGAAACGCCCGGCTGCTGCATGAGCGCGTCAATCAACCAGGTGGGGTCATTTTCCATCTGGCGGGCCAGGGCCAGCAGAGCGTGGGCGTCATCCACCCCAGCTTGGATGTTGCCCATGAGGAAGTGGATGGAGCGGCGGCCGTTGAGGGCTTCGAACTTTTGGGTCAGGATGGCGTACTTCTGCGGCCCGTTGGCGGCCTGTGTTGAGATGCTGTCGAGCAGTTCGAGCGCGCGGGTGTAATATTGGAGCGCCTCGTTATTGGCGTAGATGCTCTGGGCGCGCTCGGCGGCCTGAAGGGTGTAAAACAGCTCTTTTTTCACGTCTCCGGCCAGGCGGTAATGGTGCGCCAGCGAGTTAAAGTAGCGTTTTTTGCCCTCGCGGAAGACGATTTCTTCTAAAAATTCGGCCACGCGCAGGTGATAGGCCACGCGCTGGTTGCTGAGCAGGCTTTCGTAGGCCACTTCGCGGATGAGAAGCGAGTCGAAGGCGTATTCCATCCCCAAATCGGGGACGAAGGCGCGCTCGTGGATCAGCCCGGCACGCTGTAAGCCGACCAGGTCGGCCTCGAGCTGGGTGATGGGGATGGTCGGCCCGGCCAGAGCCTGAAGGGCGTTCAGCCAGAAGACCGAGCCGATCACCGCGGCCATTTGCAGCAGGCGGCGCTCATCGGGCGAAAGGCGGTCGAGGCGGGCCATCAGCAGGCTTTGCAGGCTGTCGGGCAGGTCGAGCGAGGTAACGGCGCGGGTCTGCCGCCAGACGCGCTCGCCTTCCTGCACCAGCGCGCCCTGGGCGATGAGCGATTGGATGAGTTCTTTGATGAAATAAGGGTTGCCCTCGGTTTTCTTAAGCAGAAGGGCGCGCGTCTCGGGGAGAAGCGCGTCGGGGCCGACCATCTGATCTATAAAGGCGGTGCTTTCTTCTTCTGAGAACGGCGGGAGGGCCATGCGGCGCAGACGGTGGGGGTAGTCGGTCGCCAGGCGGTGTTCAAATTCCCAGACGGGCGAGTCGCGGTCGGGCCGGTAGACCATCAGGAAGAGGATCGATTCGTGGTCGCACAGCGGCAGGCAGTATTCCAGCAGTTCTAAGGAAGTTGAATCGGCCCACTGCATATCGGCAAACGAAACCACCAGCGGGGCGCGGCGGGCGGTGTCTTGCATGAGCTTGCGGAAAGTCTCGAAGAACTGGCGCTTCATGCTCTCGGCGTCCAGGTGTTTGACGCGCACCAGGGCGGTTTCGTCCACCGGGGTGGAGAGGAACGAGGCCAGGTTGGGGTAAAAGCGCTCGGCTTCTTGCCCCCACTGAGCTTCGATCTGAGCGCGCAGCAGGGTTTGCGTCTCGCTGGTTTGGGCATCTGGGTTGGTTTGCAGCCAGCTTTCGATCAGGTCCAGCCACATAGAGTAGGGGCGCAGGTGGCCGTAGGAACGACAGCGCCCGTGGAGCCATACGATCGGGCGGCTGGGGACAGCCGGGCGGCTGGGGACAGCCGGGCGGCTGGGGCCCTCGCTGCTTGGGTCGTGGCCGGTTTCTTTGCTCTGTACGGCGGCCAGCAGGGCGTTCTGGCGGGTAAAGTACAGGCGCAGTTGGTTGACCAGGTACGATTTGCCCATGCCCTTGGCCCCGGTGACGAGGACAATGCCGCCGCGCCCATTGTAGAGGTCTTCAACGGTCGCTTTAAGGGTCTCAAATTCCTGCCGCCGCCCCACCAGGCCGTGCGCCAGGCCGTGGGTCAGCGCCGTGTCGCCCAGCAGGTCGCCAGAGGCTTTCACCGCCAGCGGGCGGTAGACTGGCTGTGGCTGGCTGATGCCCTTGACCATGATTTCGCCCAGCGGCTGCCATTCGAACAGGTCTTTCACCAGCCGGTAGGTGTTTTCGCTCACCAGCACGGTTCCGGGTTCGGCGCTCGATTCCATGCGCGCCGCCAGGGTGAGGGCTTCGCCCATGGCCGTGTCTTCGCTGTACTGGCCCCGATCTCCCACGTTGGCGAGGATCACCTCGCCGGTGTGGACGCCCACCCGCAGTACCAGTTCGATGTTGGACCTGCGGGCCAGGTCGGCGGCAATGGGCCGGATGGCCTCGTGCATTGCCAGGGCGGCCAGCACGGCGTGTTCGGCGTCATCCTCGTTGGCCGAGCGCGCGCCGAAGAACGCCACCAACCCGTCGCCGCGGAACTGGCCGACTTCGCCGCTGAAGCGGTAGATTTCCGCTTCGAGCGCCTGGAAGAGGTTGTTCATCAGGTCCACCCAGGCTTCGGTTCCGATTTGTTCAAGCAGTTCGGTGGAGCCTTTTACGTCTACAAAGACAATGGTGGCAATGCGCCTTTCGCCATCGAGCGCGGCGGGGGCGGGCGGCGGGAGCGTGGGGGCGGCGGCGGGCGGCTTCGAAGTCGGGCGGGGCGTGACTGCGGCCGGCGTGCTAGGCCGCGGAGCGGCGGCCCGACTGCGCACCGGAGCCGGGTCTTGAGGGGTGAGGGCGGCGCCGCACATGCCGCAGAAACGGTAGTTAATGGGATTGATAAAACTGCATTCTGAGCACGCGCGGGTGAGGGCGGCGCCGCACATGCCGCAGAAGCGCATTTCGGGGGGGCAGTCGTAGTCGCAGTTGGGGCACTTCATAAGCGCCGGGGTGATAAAAACGAAGCGCCCTTGATTTCAGAGCGCCTCGTCAATGCCGGTCTCTTCAGGTAGAGCCTAGAGCGCGTTGAGCGCGGCGCGGAAGCGGCGGGCCAGTTCCTGCAAGATATCCACCGCCATTTCAGCATCCTGTCGTAAGATCGCCAGGAAATCCCATCGAGTGAGGACCAGGCATTCCGTCGGCTGGGTGGTCTTGATCGTGGCGGTGCGGATGCCCTCTTCATCCAACAGAGCCATCTCGCCAAAATAATCACGGGGGCCAAAGGTGTTTACCACCGCCGTTTCCCCTTCTCCGCGCTCGCGGATGGCTTCTGCTTTGCCAGAGACAATGATGAAAAAGCCTTCACCGCCCTGTCCCTGCTTGACGATCGTCTCACCTGCTCCGAACTTACGCTCCACCATGCGCTCGGCCAGGCGCGCCAACTGGCGGTCTTTCAAGTGTTGGAACAAGGCCACTTTGCTGAGAAACTCTTTTTTCGTGTTTAGGTCAGCCATGGATTGTCTCCTCGAAGGATTTAAAAAACTCAACAGGTTGATGAACGGATGATGGCCGGAAGAACTCCGGTATCATTGCATGGATGTGAGCCGATACCCCCCACACACTTAACCCGCGCTGGCGGCGGCGAGTGAGCAGTGAAACAGGCTCGTTTTGCAAAGGTGGAACAGCGGTGTAACGCGCGGATGTCTGGAGCAGACGACAACACGAACGCTGAGATTATTATAATACCAAATGCAAGTAAAGTTTTAATAGAATTTCTGATTCTTTAGGAATTGGCTTCATGTTCGGCGGGGGTGTGCGCAGTACGCCCGCCGAACGCGAAGCCAATTCGCAGGGCCTTAATCGTTCTTGCGGTAATTGGGCGCTTCGCGGGTGATGGTAACGGTGTGGGGGTGGCTTTCGGTCAGCCCGGCGTTGGTGATGCGCGTCAGTTGGGTGCGGGTGCGCAGGTCTTCGAGGGTGCGCGCCCCGGCGTAGCCCATGCCAGAGCGCAGTCCTCCGGCCAGTTGATAGATAAAATCGGCCAGCGAGCCCTGAAGCGGAACCATGCCTTCCACCCCCTCTGGGACGAGCTTGCCGCTCCGTCCCTGCCCCTGACCGGAGCCGTAGCGGTCTTTGCCGTACCCCTGCATGGCCCCCAGACTGCCCATCCCGCGGTAGGTTTTGTAGCGGCGGCCTTCGTAGACGATGATCTCGCCGGGTGATTCTTCCAGCCCGGCCAGCAGACTGCCCAGCATGACGGTATCGGCCCCGGCAACGATGGCTTTGACGATATCGCCGCTGTATTTAATGCCGCCATCGGCAATGATGGGAATGCCCTTGGGGCGGGCGGCGCGCGCACAGCGGTAAATGGCCGACATTTGCGGCATCCCCGCGCCGGCGACAATGCGGGTGGTGCAGATGGACCCGGCCCCCACGCCCACTTTGACCGCGTCGGCCCCGGCTTCGATCAGCGCGAGCGTGCCTTCGGCGGTGACGACGTTGCCTGCGATGACCGGCAGTTGCGGCCAGCGCGCTTTGATCCGCCGGATGGCCTTTAACACTCCGGCGCTGTGGCCGTGGGCGGTGTCAATCACGGCTACGTCCAGGCCCTTGGGGACCAGGCATTCCAGGCGTTCTTCCAGGTCTGGCCCCACGCCAACGGCGGCTCCTACCAGCAGGCGGCCCTGCGGGTCGGTGGCGGCGTTGGGGTAGTCGCGCTTTTTCTGAATGTCTTTGACGGTGATTAACCCTCTAAGATGCCCGGCGTTATCCACCAGGGGCAGTTTTTCGATGCGGTGCGCCTGTAAAATGCGGCGGGCCTCTTCCAGCGTGGTTGAGACGGGCGCGGTGATCAGGTTTTCAGAGGTCATAAAGTCGCGCACCGGGCGGCTGTAATCTTCTGGCTCGGCAAAGCGCGTATCGCGGTTGGTGAGGATGCCCACCAGCCGGTTGGTCGCGGGGTCAACGATGGGGACGCCGCTGATGTGGAAGTGCGCCATGATGTTTTCGGCTTCTTGCAAAGAGGCATCGGGCGGCAGGGTGATGGGGTCGGTTATCATGCCCGATTCGGAACGTTTGACGATATCCACCTCTTTGGCCTGGGCTTCGGGGGAGAGGTTGCGGTGGATCACCCCCAGGCCGCCTTCGCGGGCCAGGGCAATCGCCAGGCGCGCTTCGGTGACGGTATCCATAGCGGCCGAGAGGATGGGCAGGTTGAGGGTGATGGTGGGGGTGAGCCGGGCGCGAATATCCACCTCGCCGGGTAAGACTTCGCTGTAACCGGGGACGACCAGCAGGTCATCGAACGTCAAAGATTCGTAAGAGTTGAAAATTTCTTCGTTCATTTAATTTCCTTCGTGAGCGGCCGCCGTTGTGCAGGGCGAGCCGGTCTTCTCTATGCCGTTTTCAACCTGCCCTGCCTGGCGGGTCAGCCGCCAGCACCTTTTGGAGCGTGTTCACTAACAGGCGGTGTTCGACCTGGTGGATGCGCTCGGCCAGCGTTTCCAGCGTATCTTCCGGGCGGATGGGAACCGTCTCTTGGGCCAGCACCGGGCCGTTATCCACGCCCTCATCGGGGACGAGGTGAACCATGACGCCGGTGGATTGGATTTCGCCGCGCTGATAGCTCTGGTAGGCGCGCTCGATGGCGTTGACGCCGGGGAAGGCCCCCGGCAGGGCCGGGTGCAGGTTGATGACGCGGCCGGGGAAGCGGTTTAAGAACGTGGTGGTTAAGAGACGCATCCAGCCGGCCAAAACGATCCAATCGGGCCGGGCCGCGGCGGCCAGGTCGGCCAGGGCGGCGTCGTACTCGCGGCGGTCTTGCCCCTTACGAGCCGCCAGCACTGCGGCAGGAACGCCCGCCTGCCGGGCCCGCTCCAGCCCGTAGGCCGCAGAGCGGTTGGAGATCACCAGCGCCACCTGCGCCGCCAGCGTTCCATCGGCGCAGGCGTCTATAATGGCCTGCAGGTTCGAGCCGTGGCCGCTAATCAGCACGACCAGACGCGCCAGCGCGGCCATCAGCGTAACTCCACGCCGGTTGGGCCTGCCGCCAGCTCGCCGATCACCCAGCTTTCTTCGGGCAGGCACGCCTGGAACTGCGTCAGGTCTTCGGGGGCGATCACGGCGATCATGCCGATGCCCATATTGAAAACCCGGTACATTTCGGCGGTGGTGACGGCCCCGCGCCTTTGCAGGATGTTAAAGAGGGGCGGGATGGGCCAGCTTCCCAGGTGGATGACGGCGCGCAGGCCCTCTGGCAAGACGCGGGGGATGTTTTCGATGAAGCCGCCGCCCGTCAGGTGGGCCAGGGCTTTGACGGGGGTTGGGTCGAGCGCCAGCGCATCGGCCAGCACGGGCAGGTACGAGCGGTGCGGGGCCAGCAGGGCATCGGCCAGGGGCACGCCCAGTTCGGGGTAGACCGTGTCTAGGGGGACGCCGGTAAACACCTTGCGGATGAGGGAGTAGCCGTTGGTGTGCGGGCCGCTGGAACGCAAGCCCACCAGCAGGTCGCCGGGGCGCAGGCCGGCGCGGGGCAAGATGCGCTCGCGCTCGACAATGCCGACAATGGTGCCAGCGATGTCGAATTCGCCTTCGGCGTACACGCCGGGCATTTCGGCGGTCTCGCCGCCCAAGAGGGCACAGCCGGCGGCGCGGCAGGCGGCGGCGATGCCAGCGACCACCCGCGCGGCGATTTCGGGGTCGAGGCGGGCCGTGGCGAAGTAGTCCAGGAAGAAGAGGGGACGCGCGCCCTGCACCAGGATGTCGTTGATGCAGTGGTTGACAATATCTTCGCCCAGCGGCTCATAGCGCCCGGCGGCGGCGGCCAGGCGCACCTTGGTTCCTACCCCGTCGGTTGAGGCCACCAGCACCGGGGCGCGCATGGCGCGCAGGGCGGCGGCGTCGTACAGCCCGCCAAACGCGCCGATGCCCGCCAGCACTTCTGGGGTGTAGGTGGAGCGCACGGCGGCTTTCATCTGTTCAACGGCGCGGTTGCCGGCGTCTATGTTGACGCCGCTGGCAGTGTAGGCACTGGCTGGCGGGGCGGCCTGCAGGGCGCGCGCGCCAATATCGCGCCGGTAGTGCATTCCCTCGAAGGAAATGCCAGAGATGGCCCGGTAGGCGGCGCTCAGGGCTTCGGAGAGCGTTGCGCCGACGCCGGTGACGTTCAACACCCGCCCGCCGTCGGTGAGGACGCGCCCGTCTTCCAGGCGCGTGCCGGCGTGAAAGACCAGCACATTCGCAAACGGCGTATCCAGGCCGGTGATGACCTGCCCGGCGGTGACCTTGCCGGGGTAGCCTTCAGAGGCCAGGGCCACGCAGGCCGCGGCGGCGGGCTTCCAGCGCAGTTGGAGGCAGTGGAGCTGTCCGTCAATACAGGCTTCGGCAATCTCCACCAGGTCACTGTCGAGCAGGGGCAAGAGGGCCTGGGTTTCGGGGTCGCCGAAGCGGCAGTTGAACTCTAGAACCTGGGGGCCGTCTGGGGTGAGGATCACCCCGGCGTAGAGTACGCCGGAGAAGGGGGTTCCCTCGGCGCGCAGGCCGTCCACAGCGGGTTGGAGAATGCGGGCGCACACCTGTTCGACCAGTTCGGGCGGGCAGATGGGGGCGGGGGCATAAGCGCCCATGCCGCCGGTGTTCGGGCCGCGGTCGCCGTCGAGCAGGCGCTTGTGATCTTGAGCTGGGGGCATGGGGGAGATCGTACAGCCATCGGTGAAGGCCAGCAGTGAGACTTCTTCGCCGCTCAGGCGTTCCTCGATAATCACTTCATCGCCCGCCGCGCCAAAGGCGCGCTCCACCATGATCGTCCGCAGGGCTAGTTCGGCCTCTGCGCGGCTCTCTGGCACGATCACGCCCTTGCCAGCGGCCAGCCCCGATGCCTTGACGACCACCGGCCCATCCACTTCGCGCAGGTATTCCAGAGCTTCTTCGTAAACGCGAAAACGCGCGAACCGCGCCGTTGGGATGTCGTGGCGGCGCATAAATTCTTTGGCAAACGCCTTCGAGGTTTCGATCCGCGCGGCGGCCTGCGTTGGCCCAAAGGCGCGGATGCCCGCCAAAGCCAGTTCGTCCGCCAGCCCCAACGCCAAGGCCGCTTCGGGGCCGATGAGGACCAGGTCAATCTTCTGCTGACGGCAGAAAGCCACCAGGCCGGTAACGTCGTCAGCCGCGATGGGGACGTTCTGCCCCACGCTGGCCGTTCCGGCATTGCCGGGGGCAATGTAGAGCCGTTCCACGCGCGGCGATTGAGCCGCCTTCCAGGCCAGGGCGTGTTCGCGCCCGCCCGATCCAACCACGAGTACGTTCATCCTGCTCCTTTCATACACTTGCCGTCTCACCCGCCCCGTTCCTGCCCGGCGGAGGGCTGAAGCCCTCGCCTCAGTTCATGAAAACCCTCCGGGTTGCAGATTTTAGCCCTGCGTCCGCTGCTGTTAGCGGGCATGTTGCCCGCCAATTTTGCTTGCTCCCTCACGCAATTGCCGTCTCGAAGCTCGATTTGCTCGTTTCGGGGTCTATGTTGATGGGATAGCGGCCGGTAAAACAGGCATTGCAGTAGCCCTCGGTGCGCCCGATGGCTTCCATCATACCATCGAGCGAGAGAAAATAGAGCGAGTCGGCCCCGATTTTTTGGCAAATCTCGTCCACGCTCAGGCGGTGGGCGATTAGCTCGGCATACGTCCCCATATCCACGCCCATATAGCAGGGGTGGGCAATGGGCGGGCAGGTGATGAGGACATGAACTTCACTGGCCCCGGCCTGGCGAAGCAGGCGCACCAGCGGGCCGGTGGTGTTGCCGCGTACGATGCTGTCGTCAATCATAATCACGCGCTTGTCGCGCACGTTTTCGGCCACGACGTTGAACTTGAGGGCCACGCCCTGCTTGCGGAGCGAGTCGGTGGGCTGAATGAAGGTGCGCCCGATGTAGCGGTTCTTGATAAATCCATCGTTATAGGGCAGGCCGGCCTCGGCGGCGTAGCCAATCGCGGCGGGGATGGACGAATCGGGTACGGGGATGACCACATCGGCGGCGATTGGCTTCTCGCGGGCCAGCATTCGCCCCAGATTCTGGCGCACGCGGTGGACGCTCCGCCCATCCCAAACGCTGTCGGGGCGCGAGAAGTAGATTTGCTCGAAGGTACAGCGCGCCAACTGCGGGGCAGGGGGCAGGGCCTGCTGGACGATCAGGGCGCTGTGACTGAGGGCAACGATTTCACCGGGTTTGATCTCGCGGATGGCTTCACAGCCCAGGGTTTGCAGTGCCCCCGATTCTGAGGCGGCGGCGTGCCCGCCCCCCGGCAGAAGCCCCACGCTTAGGGGGCGGAAGCCCCACGGGTCGCGCACGGCCAGCACGCCTTCGCGGGTCAGCACGACCAGCGAGTAGGCTCCCACCCACTTTTTCATCGTGTTCTTCAGGCGCTCGTTCCAGGTACTGCCCTCGGCCCCGGCCAGCATCATGGTAATCACTTCGGTATCTGAGGTGGAAGACAGGCCCACCCCATGGCGCAGTAGTTCGCGGCGCAGTTGGGCGGCGTTGACAATGTTGCCGTTGTGAGCTACCGCCAGCGGTCCGTTGAGCGTTTCGATCAGGAAGGGCTGAGCGTTGCGCTGCATGGACGCGCCGGTAGTGGAATAACGGGTGTGACCGATGGCCGAATGCCCCTGCAGGGGGGCCAGGTTGTGCTGGTTAAACACCTGCGCCACCATCCCAACGTCTTTATGCAGGCGCACGGTCTGCCCATCTGAAACGGCCATCCCGGCGGCCTCTTGCCCGCGGTGTTGGAGGGCAAACAGACCAAAGAAGGCCATGCGCGCGACCTCTTCGTGCGGCGCGTAAATGCCGATGATGCCGCACTCTTCGCGCGGGCCGTCGGAGAAGGCAGTTTCCGCCTCGATACTCTCCATCGGCAGTTCCCAACTACGGTTCATGCTTGCGTTAATTCCCGATCATCTTGAACAATCTTCTCGGCCTGGCGGGCCTGGTAATCGCGCACGGCCTGAGCAACGCCAGGGTCTACCAGGGCCAAGATTTTGGCGGCTAACAGGGCGGCGTTGGCCGGTTCCAACACCAGCGCGGGGGCCACACCGGAGGGCATCCGCAGGGAAGAAAACACGTCTGCCCCGCCGAAAGCTTCTGAAGGGGGCGGGCAGGCAATGACCGGAGCCGTCACCGCCCCATCGGTAAAGCCAGAGAGGGCGTTGGAGCGCCCGGCTACGGTGATGTACACTTTGGGGCGCGCTTCCGCCTCGTACTGCTGTAAGACCGCCAGGGTATGGCGGGCGGTTTTATGGGCCGAGCCGATGCGCAAAACCGTCTCCAGGCCAAAAACGGCGGCGGCTTCGGCGATTTTCTGACAGTGGGGCAGATCGGCCTTTGACCCCATCAGGATGACGACCAGGGGCTTGGCGGCGCTCATAGCACACCTGCCCGGCGGAGATTGGCTTCCAGCCGTGGTTCAACCGGATAGTCGCCCGGCACGAAGGACTGCCCGGTGAGCAGTTCGTAGATGGTAATGTAGCGGCGGCTGGCGGCGGCCCACAGCTCCAGGGGCATTTCCGGCGGCTCGCCGTCGCCGCGGTAGCCCTGAGCGGTGTAAGCCATGCGGACGAACTCTTTATCGAAGTTCTCCGGCTCTTCGCCGGCGGCGAAGCGATCGGGGTAGCTGTCGCCCTTCCAGAAGCGCGAGGAATCGGGGGTGTGAACCTCGTCAATGAGGGTGACGCGCCCGTCGGGAGCGCGGCCAAACTCGTATTTGGTATCCACCAGAATCAATCCGGCGGCCTGGGCTACCTGCTGACCGCGCCGGAAGATCGCCAGAGCCGCGGCCTGCACTTCATCCCAGGTGGCGCGGTCGAGGTAGCCGCGCTCCACCACTTCGGCGCAGGTCAGGCGCTCGTCGTGACCGGTGGGGCCGCCCTTGGTGGTGGGGGTGATGATCGGTTCGGGCAGGGCCTGGTTTTTGCGCAGTCCTTCGGGGAAGGTGTAGCCGTAAATT
>DAOUAC010000083.1:0-28072 GCA_034434155.1 Anaerolineaceae bacterium | reverse complement strand
ATCATGCCAAGAAGATACCGGCGCCGCGAATACCGGCGCAGCCGGCGGCGCGATACCCTGGCTGTGCTGGCCCTGTTGGGCCTGGCACTACTGCTGCTCCTGCTGGCGCAAAATGGAGTTTTTGCCAACCTTAATCTGCCCAATATCCGCCTGCCTGTGACGGGTCTGCCCCGCCTCGCAATTCCTCAAACGGGCATTCAGATCCCTCTGACCGTCGTTCCCGGAACGCTCGTCCCCGCCATTGAAATTGCCGGTACGCCCATTCCCGACAGCTTGCCTGCCATTGGAACGGGCAGCAAAACGACCAACTGCCAGTTGCGCGGCAACCTGCCCGATCCGGCCTGCACTCCTGGCAGTGCGGCCGCTGTGTCTACAGAACAGGTATGCGTCTCCGGTTATGCCAGCGAAGCCCGCGACGTTTCGGAAAGCCAGAAAGAGGCCATTTACACTGCCTACGGCATCATCAGCCCCGCGCCGGGGCAATACCAGGTAGATCATCTCATCCCCCTCTCGTTAGGGGGGACGAATGACGATGCTAACCTGTGGCCGCAGCCTGCTGAACCGCGCCCCGGCCATGCAGAAAAGGACGAACTCGAGCGCCGCCTGCGCGAGGAGGTCTGCGCAGGGCGCATGAGCCTGTCAGAAGCCCAACGCCGTTTTGCCAACAACTGGGTGGAGGCGTATAACGCTTTGCCGTAAAGCCGGTTTGATTGGTAAAACAAATCGAAACAAATCCGGCGCAAGGGAATGGCAAGGGCGTACAGCAGAGGGTAAAAGGTTCGATTAATAAAGTGCGAGAGCGTATAAGGCCCAGGACGGGCCAAGGGACAGATTAAGTATAGGGGAAATGATGCGCAAAGGGTTATATCAATGTGCGCAACCGGATCTGTTATATACTGGTGATATGGATCTCACCATTCTTCAACTTGCCCCCGATGAGTGGCCCCGCTACCGCCAGCTCCGCCTGGAAGCCCTGCAAGATTCACCCCAGGCGTTTGTAACTACCTATTCGGATATGCTCACCCGCCCGGCTTCGTTCTGGCAGGAACGACTGAGCCGGGCCGCCGAGGGCCAGACGACCTGGCTGTTGTTTGCCCAGGCCGACGAGCGGCTGGTGGGCATGATCGGCGCGTATTTACCCACAGATGAAGACACCCCGGAAGTCGTCTCCGTTTACGTCTCACCCGAGTACCGGGGCCGGGGCGTTTCCGGCGCGCTGATGGAAGCCATCCTGGCGACCCTGCGCCAGAAGGGGTTCCGGCAGGCCCGGCTGACGGTCAACCGCTGTCAGACGGCCGCGCTGGGCCTGTACCGGCGCTTTGGCTTTCAGATTGTTGGTGAGCGCGAAGAAACAGCGGGCGATGGCCTGCTCCACCCCGGTTACATCATGGTCAAGGATTTATAAACAACGCTGTCCTCATCCAATTGGACGCCCGGCGTGCGAATGGGGCAAATGTTCCTGGTTGGTTTTCACCTGTTCGGCAAGCCGGACGAACTGCTGTGCCAGCGGGCTTTGCGGCTGGACGGCCACCAGGGGCAGGTTTTCGTGCAGCGCCGCCCCGGCCAAGTCCCCAGCCATGGGGAATTCGATCAGCACCGGCCTGGATAACGCCCTTTCGATCTGCGGCGCGCTCGCCCAGGGGATTGCACCGCTCCGGTTGACCGTGACTACAGACAGCGGTTTGGCCTCGCCAAATTTCTGAGCGGCCAGCGACTCTAACAGCCGCCCGGTTTGGCGTACCGCCAGCGGCTGTGGTTCCGTCAGGACTATCATCTCATTGCACTGGCTCATCACCGCGCCTAAAGCCGGTGAAAAATGCGTGCCAACATCCAGCACCACCAGCGGGGCCAGAGAACGCAGTGCCAGCAGAACAGCCTCAAAGTGAACGGTTCCTCTGTCAAAGCAGTTGGTCGTCACCCCATTCGAGGCCAACAGCAGGCGGACGCCCAAGCCGGTGGAAGTCAGCAGTGGCTCTATCATCCCCGCCGTAATACCGGTGGGTTCTAAACCCAACAATACATCCAGGGCTTCGTTATTCGCCAGCCCTAATTCATCCGCCCAAACGCCGCGGCCGGGACATAATTCGGCGGCGATGACCGGCGCCGCGTAGCGCTGGCTGTAGGCCACGGCCAGGTTGAGCGCCGTCGTCGAAACCCCCACCCCGCCTTTTGCCGCCATCACCCCTACTACGTAGCCCCGGTCGTTCGCGATCCGCTCTCTGGCTTTGCGCTGTATCAACAGCGCCTTAATGTGAGCCTGAAAGTCCACCTGGTTGATGGGGCGGGTCAGGTAAATATCGGCCCCGGCTTCGTAGCCTCTTTCGCGGTGTTCATCCTTGCCCAACGCCGTAACCATCAGAATCGGGATGGTGGTGGTATCGGGAGAGCGGTGCAGACTGCGGGCGACTTCAAACCCATCCATGCCGGGCATCATCACATCCAAAATGATAAGATCGGGCATTTTTTGGCGCGCCATTTCCAGGCCCAGGGCCCCGCCGTAGGCAACGATCACCTGGTATCCCAGGCGCATTAAAAATACCCGCATGATCTCAACGCTTTCGATATCGTCATCAATGATGAGAATTTTCTCTGGCATGGTCCCCCCGGCTGGATTGGTCAGAACCTGGGTTTCACTCGCGGCATGAACTTCGAGCATGGGGCGGGGTTTGCCCATCTGCTGTAGAATCGCGCCTGCGAATTTTCCTTATTGATTATAGCGAATCCTTACATTTGCCTGCATTCGGCGATCCCCCCAATTTCAACCTTATGGCTATAATACAGACAGGAAACCTCTTCCGTGGAGCAACAACCGAAAACCATCCTCGCAAACTGGAGAACCCCCACATGAATATTTCGATTGCCTCTTACGCATTTCACGGCTTGCTGGCCGCCGGGCAGATGGACGTCTTTGGCTACCTGGAAAGCTGTAAATATCGCTATCACCTGGACACCGCCGATATTTGGAATGGGATGCTGACATCCACCGATGAAGCGTATCTCAAAAAGGTGAAAGCCGCCCTGGATGAGCGCGAGCTGACGCTCGTGAACCTGTGCGTGGATGGCGCTCACATCTGGGAAGATGACCCCGACCTGCGCGAAAAGAACTACCAGAACGCCCTGGCCCACCTGAAAGCCGGTGAAATCCTGGGCGCGCGCACCGTGCGCATTGATGCCGGCGTCCGCGCCGACACCTTTACCAACGAACAGCTCGATTGGATTGTCAAACGCTACCGCGAGTATGCCCAACGCGCTTACGACAACGGCTATAAGGTTGGCCCAGAAAACCATTGGGGAGCAGAAGTTCACCCGGACAATATGCGAAAGATTTACGAGGGCGTCAATCACCCGGCTTTTGGCGTACTGCTGCACTTCCGCGGCAACGAGGGCGACGCCGTCATGGTTCCCTGGGCCATGCACACGCACATCTCTTGGGATATCACCCTCAACTGCCTGGCCGAAAGCATGCAGTTGCTCCAGGCCGCCGGGTATCAGGGCTGTTGGGGGGTAGAACACCACTCCGGCAAAAACGAATACGCCAACGTGGCGATCCAGTTGGCGTATGTGCGCAAGGCTTTGAGCGGCGACTAAGAGACGTGCGCGCCGTTCTGCAGTTGGAACTGCAAATTATACAGGTTGCGGTAGACGCCGTTGAGGGCCATGAGTTCCTCGTGACGGCCCTGCTCCACCACGCGGCCCTTTTCCAGCACAAAAATGCGGTCAGCGTTCAGAATCGTCGAAAAGCGGTGAGCGATCACCAGGGTGGTGCGGCCGCGCATTAGGACATTGAGGGCCTGCTGTACTACCTGCTCTGATTCCGAATCCAGGGCCGAGGTTGCTTCGTCGAGCAGCAGAATGGGGGCGTCTTTGAGCAAGGCGCGGGCGATGGCGATGCGCTGACGCTGTCCGCCCGAAAGCCTGGCCCCGCGCTCGCCCACCAGCGTCTGGTAGCCGTTGGGCAGTTCGGAGATAAAATCGTGGGCAAAGGCCGCCCGCGCCGCCGCGATCACCTCGGCCTCGCTCGCGTCTGGCTTGCCACAGCGGATATTCTCTTCGATGGTCCCGGCGAACAGGTAGGCGTCTTGCGGCACATAGGCAAACAGCTCGCGCAGGTGGATGAGCCGATAATCAGTGATAGGACTGCCCATCACGAAGATCTTGCCCTGGCGCACCGGGTAACAGCCCAACAACAGCTTAAAGATTGTGCTTTTGCCGCCGCCCGATGGCCCGGCAAAGGCCGCCATCTCGCCGGTGTTGACGCTGAAGCTCAGATCGTTGAGGATGTTCTCGCCATCGCCATACCCAAACTGAACGCGCTCAAAAACCACCGCCTGAGAGGAAGGCCGCGCGGTCATGGGAGCCCGCCGCTCCGCTGGTTTGGCCGTCTGCGCGGGCAGTACGGGGTAGGTATCTGGCTCTGGAGGCTGATCCAACAGCCCAATAATGCGGTCAGCCGCCGCCAGCGCGCCCTGCACGCGGCTGAGCGTGCCGCCGATGGAATAGACGAAATAGTTAATCTGATTGGAAAGCTGGAGCAGGGCAATCATCGCGCCAAAAGTTGTCTGGCCGATCATCGCCAGGTAAGCCCCAAAGACCAACGCCAGTAAGTTAAACAGCCCGCCAAAATCGTTGGCGCTCGCCAGAGCCGACTCGGTGCGCACGCGCTTCATCGAGGTATCGTACACCTGACGGTTCGCCTCTTCAAAGCGCCCGATGATCCAGTTCGCCAGGTTAAAAGCGCGGATTACCTGAAATCCGGCCAGCAGGTCCGTCATGCGCTCGCTTAACATGCCTAAACGCGCCTGCTGTTCTTGCCCGATCTTGCGCAGTGGGCCAGCAAACGCGGCGTTGATAATCAGCGGGGCCAGTCCAGAGGCGATCACCACCAGGGCCAGTGGAGCGTTGATCGTCAGCATAAAGACGGCCGCCGCTAAGCCCTGCACGCTGGCTTCCACCAGCGTCAGCAGGTCATCCTGGTAGGCTTTTTCGGCGGCGGTCACGTCGTTGGTGAGGATCGAAAGCGCGTCGCCCGAATGATGCAGTTCGTGATACCCCAACGGCAGACGGTTGAGGTGCTTAAAAACCGCCTCGCGGATATTCGCCGTGGCCTCATAAATGGATGAGCGCCACAGGTATGCCACCGGGATGGAAGCCAACACGATGAAGACGTACCCCGCTCCCCACAACAGCAGGGTTTGATTAAAGGTTCCGGGACTGCGCTCAACAATGGCATCCGTGACGAGTTTGACGATATAGGCAATGAACATGCGCTCGAAGGTGCTGAGGCCCACGCGCAGTGCCAGCCCGGCCAGATATTTCTTCTCTTTGGGGCGGATCAGCGCCAACAGCCGCAGGATGGCGCTGGAACTGGTTTTTAAGGTTTGAACGGCCATCGCTGTTACCTCCCGGCTTCTGTGGAACCATTTTGGAACTGCCGTTGGTACAGGTCCAGGTACAACCCGCCGCGCTCCATCAATTCCTCGTGCGCGCCTTCCTCCACAATGCGCCCATCATCCATTACGACGACGCGGTCGGCGTTTTTGATGGTCGAAAGGCGGTGGGCAATGACCAGGGTCGTGCGCCCCTGCGTAAACCGCTCCAGGGCCTGCTGTACCAGGGCTTCCGATTCGGTATCGAGCGCCGAAGTCGGCTCATCCAGCAGTAAAATGGGGGCATTTTTGAGGATGGCGCGGGCCAGCGCAATGCGCTGTTTTTGCCCGCCCGACAGCCGCCCGCCCCACTCGCCGGCCCCGCTCTCGTACCCCTGGGGCAGAGAGACGATAAAATCGTGGATGTTCGCCAGTTTGGCCGCCGCGATGACTTCCTCTTGAGTGGCTTCTGGACGGCCCAAGCGGATGTTCTCGCCAATGCTGACCGGGAAGAGATAGGTATCTTGCGCCACAAAAGCCATCTGATCGCGCAGGGCGGCGCGCCGCCATTCGTTCAGGTCGTGCCCCAAGAGGCGCAAGCGCCCACTGTGGAGCGGGTAATAGCCCAAAATGAGTTTCAACAGGGTGGACTTCCCCCCTCCGCTTGGCCCTACCACGGCCACCGTCTGCCCCGGCTTTACCTTAAACGAGATGTTCTTTAACACCGGCTGGCCTTCCTGGTAGCCAAAAGTCACGTCTTCAAAGGCTACGGCGGCATCCGCATCCGGCGCGGCCTGGGTGGCCGGGCCGCCTTCTGGCTCTGGCTCCTGGTCAATCAGGTCAAAGACGCGCTTGCCCGCCCCGGCGGCCTCGGCAATGGCCGCGAACACATTGGGCAGATACCCCAACGGGTTAACCACGTAGTTGAGCAGGTTGATAAACGCGAATAAAGCGCCAAAGGTCATTTGGCCGTCAATTGCCAGGTAACCACCCAGGCCCATGGCAATGATAAACGGCGTGATGCTCAATCCCAGGCTGATCGAATCGATCAGGGCGCGCAGGCGGGCCACCTGCAGGCCCTTCTTGAGGGCTTGCAGGTTCGCCAGGTGAAAGCGTTGGTCGAGCAGTTCGACCAGGTTAAAGGCTTTAATCACCATTGCGCCGGCCAGGCCGTCTTTCGCCACGCTGTTCACCTGCCCAATCTCGTCCTGCATTTCTTCGCTGCGCTTCGACACCGGCGCGGTCAGCATCGAAACGCCGATGAACAGCGCCGGGGTGACAATGGTTGATACCAGCGTGAGAATCCAGTTGACCGAGAGGATATAGGCAAACGCCGCGACAAAGCGGAAGGACTGGCTGAGTACGTCCATCAGGTTGTTTGTAAGCAGTCCGCGCATTTTGCCCAGATCGGCATTCAACACCGAGAGCATATCTCCAGAGTGGCGAGTTTCCATATATGCTACCGGCAGGCGCACCCCTTTATCGGCGATCTTTCCGCGCACCCGGGCCAGAGTCGTCTCGCTGAAGCGACCCACCCCGTATACCCGCAGGTACGCCAGCGGGATCGCCGCCAGGCTGACCGCCAGGATCAGCCAGAAGAAATGCCAAAACTGTTCCGGCGCGCGCGTCATCGCGGCATCGAAAATGCGCCGCAACCAGTGCGTACTGAGGAGCATGGCCGCCACCTGAAACAAATCAGCGATCACCGCCGCCGCAAGCCAGGCCCGGGTCGGGCCGGCTAAACGCAGCAGACGCCTGATCACCGGCCAGGCCGGCTGTCCTCTTTGGCCTTGTTGGCTCATAGTTTTCCCTCGTCACGAATAGATTGCGCTCATCCTATGGATACGATAGCACGTCTGCGGCCACCTGCCTACCCGAAGGCTATCAGACTGCTAACAGGTTCCTATCCAAAGGCCGGCTGACCCATCACGAATTCTTATTGATTATAGAGAGACTATTAAAAAAAGTCAATGATTATTTTCAGAATATTCAAGATAAGTAAAATTTTCTTAAGTTTTTCAAATGAAACCCCACCCGCCCTATCCATGTGATCGCGCCCAGCGGAGAGCAAAAGCCCCCGCCTCAGTTCCTGAAAAACCCCTGACGGGGTTTCAGTTCTCCAACCCGCAGGGGTTTTTCACGTCCTGAGCAGGGGCATGCGCCCGGCGTCCGCTATTACGATTCCCCTGCCGCCTAACTTCTTCCCTGTTTCACGGCATCAATGAAACCAGCCGCCCGGCGGGTCAGTTCTTCCATATTGCCTTCGTCCAGCAGTTTCTGGTTAATCAGGCTGCTGCCCACCCCCAGGGCATACGAACCGCTGCGGATGAAGTCCGCCGCCGTTTTCAGGTCCACCCCGCCCACCGGCACGATCTTCAACTGCGGCAGAGGGGCCAGAATCGCCTTGACCAACGCCGGCCCGCCGATTTCTGCCGGGAAGAGCTTCACCAGGTCCGCGCCGGCCTCCCAGGCCGTCAGCAGTTCGGTGGGCGTAAAACAGCCGGGCGCGCACGGAATGCTGTAGCGGTTGCACAGTTCGATCACTTCTACCTTTAACGTTGGCGCAACGACAAACCCCGCCCCGGCCAGGATGGCGGCGCGGGCCGTTTCAGGGTCCAGCACCGAGCCGGCCCCAAATAACACGCTGTCGCCAAAGCGCCGGGCGGCTTCGCGGATCACATCCAGCGCGCCAGGGGTCGTCATGGTCACTTCAATCACGCGCACCCCACCCGCGCGGATGGCCTCTGCCGCCGCGATCAACTGCTCTGAGCTTTTCGCCCGCATAATGGCGATGACCCCGGTTTCGTGGATCAATTCGAGTTTCTCTAACTTGTCCATTTCTGTCTCCAATGATGGTTGTTCAGTGCCACCTGGCCGCTGGCTGGAACGCTGACTGCCTGACTGCCGCCCGCTCTTCCCGGCCAGGGGGTATAATCATTATAGCCGGGGAAAAAAGAATCGGGATAGGCGGATTGGTCTTCTCTCCCCGGCTCATCCGTTCACATTCCGGCGCAGATGCCGGGGAAAAGCCATTGATGAGATCCAACAAATTACGCAACCTCTTAAACGCGGGCCGTCCCACGCTGGGGACGCGCCTCAATCTGGTTGATGCCAATGTGGTCGAAGTTTTGGGTCACACCGGCATGTTCGATTACGTTGAATTTCTGGCAGAGTACGCGCCCTTTGACCTGTTTGCGCTCGAAAATTTCTGCCGGGCGGCGGAACTGCACGATTTGGGGACGTTAATCAAGGTGGATGCCGAGCCGCGCCAGTTTTTAGCACAGCGCGGGCTGGGCGCGGGCTTCCAGGGCGTCTTATTTGCGGACTGCCGCACCCCCGAAGACGTTCGCCAGTGCGTGCAGGCGGTGCGCCCCGAAACTCCGCAGGACGGCGGACTGCACGGTGCGGCCATGCGCCGTTTTACCTTCATGGGCTACGGCGGCGGCCCCGATTACGTCCAGGCCCTGCGAGACGCCGTGGTGGTGGTGATGATCGAAAAGAAAGAGGCGGTTGAAAACCTGGAGGAAATTCTGGCCGTGCCGGGCATAGACATGATCCAGTGGGGGCCTGCCGATTACAGCATGAGCATTGGCCGCCCCGGCGAGCGGCGCTCGCCAGAAGTTAGAGCGGCGGAACGCAAGGTGTACGAGACCTGCCGCCGCCTGGGCGTGCCGGCCCGCGCCGAGATTCACACCGTTGACGACGCCCGCTACTACCTCGACCTGGGCGTGTGCCATTTCAACCTCAGTTCCGACTTCCATATCCTCTTCAACTGGTGGAAGAAGAATGGCGAAGACCTGCGCAAAGTGATCGAAGCCGGTTAAAATCGCTGACATGCTCAGATCCTTCCACCGCGTTCTTCTCGCCGCGGTTGTGGTAAGCCTGCTGGCGGCCTGTTCGGGCCGCCCTGCTGCTCTGCCGACGGCCACGCCCACCCCACCTCAGGCGGTTCAACGCCCTACCGCCGCGCTCACGCCTTCGCCAGAACCATCGGCTACGTCCCTGCCCTACCCTCCGGCCCTGCGCGTGGGGAGCGGCGTTCTCTATCAGCCCGAAATCGAGACCGGCCTGCGCCAGATCGAGGCGGCACTGCCCTACTCTAATCTGAAGCTGACGCCTGATGAGCAGCGCGTCCTAGTCCTGCAAGATTTGGTGGATCAGGAACTGCTGGCACAGGCCGCCTTTGAAAACGGCTTTACCCTGAGCGAGTCAGAGGTCCGCGCGGTTTACGAGGCATTGGATCAGGCGGCTCCCGGCGGCATGGCAAACTGGCTAGCGGTTAATGGCTACGCGCAAGATCTATTTTTTGTGACCCTGCGCCGCGCTATCGCCGCCGCATGGATGCGCGACCGCATCACCGCCGCCGTCCCTGCCGAGGCTGAGCAGGTGCGCGCCCGCCAGGTCATCCTCTCCACGCTCGATCAGGCCCGCCAGGTGATTGCGGAGGCCCGCCAGCCCGACGCCGATTTTACTGCCATCGCCTACCGCTACGATCCTTACACCGGCGGAGACCTGGGCTGGTTCGCGCGCGGCACGCTCTTCTTCCCTCAGGTTGAGGCCGCCGCTTTTGCCCTGCCCTTTGACCCTGACCAGCCGCCCGCGTTCTCCGAGCCGGTCGAAAGCCCGTTGGGGTTCCACGTTCTCCAGGTAATCGGGCGCGCCAGCCGTCCCCTTTCCGCTTCGGCGCGCCTGACCCTCCAGCGTCAAGCCCTCTACGGCTGGCTGGCGGAACGCTACGCGGCGCTGGCGGTTGAGCTTCCGCCAGCCGCCCCTGCTCTACCCTTCCAGGCGGTAGACGCCGCCCCCGTCTACGCGGTGCAGAGCGGCGAGAATTATTACTCCATTGCCCAGCGCCTGCGCGTCCCCGTCCAGGCTCTGATGGACGCCAACCCTGCCTTTCCCCCTGAGGCCCTCGCCGCCGGCAGTGAACTGACTCTCCCCGGCGTCCGGGGGGCAGAAGGGCGCGTCTTGGCCCTCGACCGGCCCCCTGGCGTAGATGCGCTTGCATGGGCGCGCGCTTACGGCCTGGACCCGCTTTTGCTGGCGCGCCTCAACCGTCTCACCGCCCTTATTCAACTATACGAAGGCGCGGCCCTGCTGTGGCCCGAAGCCGCCTACGCCCAGGCGGTCAGCCACCCCATCGCCGCCGCACCCCTCGCATCCGGCGAACTGCTGATCGCCGCCGCCGTCCAATCCGGCGAGTCGCCCTGGGCGCTCGCCCTGGCGAGCGGCTCTCTCGCCCCTGGCCGCCTGATGCCCGGCGAACCGCTGTTCCTGCCCCCTGCCGCCGGACGTGATCCCAGGCCGTTCCCCATCAACCTGGCCGATCAAAAACTGGTGCAGGGCGGCACGTTGGTTATCCGCGTGAACCTTCCGGCAGAGTCTGCCCCTCCCACCGGCGCGCTGGATGGCTACCCCCTGCATTTCTTCCCCACCGCTGACGGCTGGGTGGCGCTGCAAGGCCTGCCGGCCATGGGCCAGACCGGGCTGGCCCTGCTGGAACTGCGCGCCGCCAACCTGGGCGGCTTTGAGGTTTCGCTTCCCTTTTACCCCGGTGACTTTCCCCAAGACCCGCCTCTCACCGTAGACCCGGCCACCATTGACCCGGCCGTCACCGCGCCAGAAGAGGCCCAGGTAGCCGAGATCACCGCGCCCGCCACACCCACAAAGTATTGGGATGGGCCCTTTGTGCCGCCGGTCGATTCGCCCGGCTGTTTTCGCTCGCTGTTTGGCAACCGCCGCTCGTTCAACGGCAGTCCGTACCGCTACTTTCACGCCGGGTTAGATTACGGCGTCTGCGGAAGCCCCAACGTCTTCGCTCCCGCGCCGGGCAAGGTGGTGTTTGCCGGCCCGCTGGACGTGCGCGGCAATGCCACGATCATTGATCACGGCTGGGGCGTTTACAGCGGCTTCTGGCATCAGAGCGCCATCCAGGTGCAGGTGGGCGAAACCGTCCAGACCGGCCAGGTCATCGGCATCATCGGCGCTACCGGGCGCATTACCGGCGAGCATCTGCATTGGGAAGTGTTTGTGGGCGGCGTGCAGGTGGACCCTCTCGACTGGCTGGAAACATCCTTTCCCTAAAATAGTGCTTTTATAGATCTACAAATTCAGTATTTGGGGATTTACTTGCCGGGGTGGATTTTGCTATCCTAAACGCATTAGATGATCTTGCATGATGTATCCGGCAGGCCCCCTATGCGAACCAAACGCGTGCTGCTTATTGAATCGGGATGCTTCATCGGCGGCGTTATTCATTATTTGTTTGAATCCAATGAAGAAATCACCGCCATCGAAGCCCAACCCCAAGACTGCGCAGATTTAATTGACGCTGTTGATTTTTACCGCCCCGATGTCATTATCCTGGATGACACGATCAAATTTGACTGCCTTCCTGGCCTGCTTCTGCACCTCCAGAAACGCCCCAGTTTCCGCGTGATCGTCGTCAACACTTCTGCCAATCACTTTGACATCTACCAGAAGATCCCCGTCCCCGTCCGCCAGAGTTCTGATCTGTTTGCGGCCATCTAAAAAGAGGGGGTGATCTCCAAATCATCCGCTTGGGTGATAGCCCTGAGGGGCCCGCGCCGCTACAATGAAATCAGAGTGGTGGAACATACAACGATGCGATTGCGATACAGTGGGGATTGAACCGTAAATCAGTACATAGCGCTTTCCAAGCACCTGGAGTCGGCAATATGTATCGTCGTTGTCAGGAAATCAGGCAGAGCCTGGGGGTAAGCCTGATCCCTTTCCTCCCTGGTGATTTCATCACCGTCTGCCGGTCAAACTAAGCCGGCAGATTTTTTATCTCACAACCGAGCTTTGACTGTCAGTAAAACCGGAAAAAAACTATGGTGGATATTCATTTTGCTCAACTTGAACCGTATTTAGACAGCCTGGTCCCACCCCGCCACCCGGAACTGCAAGCCATGGAAGCCTATGCCCGTCAGGTGGACTTTCCCATTGTTGGCCCGGCCTCCGGCCAGTTCTGCTACCTGATCGCCCGCCTGATCGGAGCGCGCAGGGTCTTTGAGATGGGTTCTGGCTACGGCTACTCTACAGCCTGGTTTGCCCGTGCCGTACAGGAAAACGGCGGCGATGCGGTTCACCACGTTGTCTGGGATGAAGAGCTGTCGCGCCGCGCCCGCGCTCACCTTGCGGCCCTCGGCCTGAACGGCCTCATCCACTACCGCGTGGCTGAAGCCGTTCAGGCACTGCGCGAGACGCCCGGGCCCTTTGACCTGATCTTTAATGACATTGACAAGCACGCTTACCCCACGGCTCTGCCCCTCATTTATGAGAAACTGCGCCCCGGCGGCGTCTTGATCGTTGATAACCTGCTCTGGCACGGTCAGATCCTTGACCCCTCGGACCGCTCGCGCAACACGCTCGCCATCCGCGAGTTTACTCACCAGATCACCACCTCGCCCGATTGGATCGCCTCGCTCGTTCCCATCCGCGATGGCCTGATGGTGGCCTATAAGAAGTAGGGGCAGGTTACGCCAGCGCGATTTTGAACACCTCTCCGGCTCTGGCCGCTGTTTTGGGCGCGGCTTCGAACGTTCTGCCACCGCGCACCACCGTCACCCGGTCGAGGGCCAACTCTCCCTCGCGCAGGTCAATCTCTAACCTATCGCCTGCCAGCTTCAACACGCCCCAGCCGCTGGCGGTGGAGAAGAAGGTCGTCAGTTCATCGCCCAGGCGCGGCTGAAGGTGCAGGGAGCGCGTGACGGCAGAATACCGGAAGCCGGTGCAGGCTTCGAGCAGTGCGTAAGAGGCCATGGCGCGGGCGTAGTAATTGCCGCACTCATATTCGTTCCAGGGGTTGCGCACGTGGCCTTCGTAGCGCGAGCGCGCCGCCTTTACAATCGTCAGCCCTTCGGCGACCATCCCCATTTCGATCATGTGCGAGGCCGCCTGGTATTCGATTCCGGTCCAAACCTCGTCGGAGTAGGGGAACGGGAAGGTTGGTTTGCCGCCGCGCGGCCAGGTGCAGAGCAGAAGGCCCGGCTCATCGCCGATAGCATAGCCAGGACGCTGGGGGTTGACCTGTTCCCACAGCGACTCTTTGAAGTTATACCCAAAGATGGACTTCAAGGAAGCCAGGATATGTTCCTGGTTCTGCGGCGATTCCACCCCACAGCGCCGCGCCATCCACGCCCCCAAGACGCCATCGGCCAGACAACCAGAGCCATACTGGTACTTCGGCCCTTCCTGTTTTAACAGGCGGTCTTCGGCGGTGCTGTCTGGGCCAATCGCCGCCATCTTCTCGGCCAGTGAGGTGTCGCGAAGCCCTTCCCACATCACGCGCTGTTCGTAATATTCGCCGTTGTATAAGCTCTCAATGGCCTGCGCGCCGCGCGCGGCCAGCTCTTCATACGGAGCCGCGGCCTGTTCCCCCTCGATTTCGCGCGCCATCCTGCCCATCGCCGCTAACGCCCCCAGGTAAAAGCTGGAGATCATCCCATCCGGCCCCCAAAATTCAATATCGTAGGTGTTGTGATGCGGTTCCACCACCAACCCACTGCGGGCCGGGTCCCACTGCTCGATGCAGTAATCCATGGAACGCTTCACCCGCGGATAGATTTGCTCTAACCAGGCGCGGTCGCCGGAGATTTGCCATTCACGGTACACCTTCATCACCCCGCCCAACTGCCCATCAGCGGCGGCATGGAAATCATGCCCGGTGGGGCCATCGGGCAGGGCCGCGCGGAAGGTGACATGCCCATTCTCGGCCATGGAGCGCATCAATTCCTGCTCGCGCAGAGTGCGCTCTAAGGCCGGGAAGAGGTGCGCCATCGCCTGGGCGTAGTTCCACACATGCGTACACGTGCCGTGGCAGCAGCCGCGCTCGGTAAAACAGCCCTCCCAGCCCCAAACGTTGCCGTTCTCCTGCCGCAGTACCGTCGGCGACTTGAGAATCGCCAGGTTGGCGCTGATCGCGTCAATCACCACCGCCGGAAGCGAAGAACCAAACAGCGCATCTTTAAAAGCCAGGGTGCGCCGCCGCAGATCGGCGTAATGGGCGCGCACGTGTTCCAGCACCGCGCGGGCATCGGCCCACTGACCGGCGTAATAAGGCCGCCAGCAGGGTGGGCAGACCTCGCCGGGGGGGCAGTCACAGCCGGCTTGTGGAGCGGCCATCCCCACCCCCCAGGGGACGTTCGGGAAGTGCCAGGCGATCACAAAGGGGATCATCACCGCCTCGCCAGCCGCCAACCGGCCGCTGACCTGCACCGAGCCGCCGTTGCGCCCCCACAACTGCGCGGCATTGGCCCCATCGTTGGCCTCAAAGCGTCCTTCCGACACCTCGCGCCACAGTGCCGTGACGGCGTCGAACCACCCTCCACGGTACCACATGGCTTTGATGGCCGGCTGATGATCCGCGCTTAACAGCCCCAGCGCCACACTGCCGTAGCGTGGCGACTGTTCCGGCTCAACGTTGTACAGGAACACCCCCACGCCGGGGATCACCGCGTTGCGGCCCAGGCTGCCGTGCCGGGCCGGGTCGCCAGAGGCCAAATGCTCCAGATGGTAAGACAGGGCATATTCCACCGCCTCGCCGGACGTATTCGTCAGGCGGTATTCCAGGATGGCGCAGGGCAGGCTGGAATTGCGGTCGTCCAGCGGAATAAACGGGTTCCATCCGGTGATCTCCACCACCAGCGGCAGTTTGGGGTCTGAGAGGGTTACAACGCCAAAGGGATACTCGCCCTGGAAGGTACAGCCGCGAAAGCGCGGCAGGCCCTCGTAGCCGCCGTTGCGGTAGCCCTGGCCTTTCAACCCCTGGTCGTAGATTTTCTCCACCGGCAGAGGCCCCTCTACCAGCCGGGTGACATCCAGACCGGCGGCGTTGGTCATGCGAAGCAGAGCAAACGCGCCGTTGACGTTGTTATGGCCGTCTGCCAGCGCGCTGGTAGCGGGCTGATGGTAGATAGAAAAGTCCTGCAGGCCGCCGTGACCGTTCAGACACACACAGCCTGCCCCAATGCCCCCCAGCGGCATGGCAATCTGCAGTAACTGCGGCCCGCTGAACGTCCGCGCCGGGCCCTGCTCTAACAGGGTTTCAACAGGATAGGGAGTTGCTTTCATCAGTGGTATTCTCCTAAGGGATCATAACTTCTGACAATGATTATAGGGGATTCCTCAAATCAAATGCCCGAAAAAGATCGGGGCTCATCCGATTTCATCACCAGCGCATACCGTTATACAACCAGAACATCTCAACGCGGTAATCTTTTCGGTTCTCGAAAAACCTTGATACAATGGCTTTTTGGGTCTCCCTACTAGGCGGGCCCAAAAAGCCATTATCCATTCACGAGAACCTGCCATGAGAGCATCTCAACGACCTGCTCACCCCCTGACCGATGTTTTCCAGCAGTTTGGCCTGGCGGAACCCAGTGATACCCCCCAGGTTCTTCACGGCGGGTCCCAACCCATCTACCGCTGCGGCGACCTGGTCTTCAAGCGCATCCGTCCCACCAGCCTGGAAAACAATTACTCGCCCGAACTAAGCGCCTGGATTTCCGCTTTCTCGGCGGCACTGCCGCAAGAAGGCTTTCGCATCCCGCGCCCGGTGCAGACCGTGAGAAAACAGTGGATTACGCCGCAGGGCTGGACGGCCATGACCTACCTGGAAGGCCGCCCCCCTGCTCCAGAAGAGATTCCGGCGTGCATCACGGCGCTGAAAAGCTTTCACCGCGCTATTGCCCGAGTGCCTATTCACCCGCGCATGCGTAATAATCAGACGGCCTGGGGCAAAGCCCACCGCTGGTGCCAGGGCGAGCTGCCCGCCAGAATCCAGCCCGAACTGCGCGAACTGGTCGGTCAACTGGCCGCTCTGCGCCGGCCCGTCCAGGGTTCGCCTGCGCAACTGATTCACGGCGACCCCAGCCCTGCTAATTTTCTGATTCAACCGGGCCAGCCCCCTGCGATTCTCGATTTCTCGCCCTTCTGGGGCCCGCCGGAACTTTCGCTGGCGATCTTCGCCAACTTTGCCGGTCCGCGCCGCGGCGACGTGAGCGTGCTGGAATATTTCCGCGACGTGCCCAACTTCAAGCAGTTTCTCATCCGCGCCGCGCTGCGCATGCTGTTGGTGGTTTCCGCGCTGAACGGGCTGGACGACTGGCACACTGAAAGGCGCGCCGCCGAACTGGTCATTGCCTGGGTGACTACGGCCCCGCCAGCGCCGGGAGATACACTCTAAAGCGCGCCGGCTCTGCCGTCCACGAGATGCCCACCAACAGCGGGTCGTGGTCTGACGAGCGGTAAGGGCTGACGGTATAAAAATCCTGGGGCCGCCCGGTGTGATAGTCCATCACCGGCGGCTCATCGCCGTTAATGGGCCAGAAGGCCGCTCCCGTCACCCGCGCCGCCAGTGAAGGGGTTGCCAGGGCGTGGTCAATGTAGCCCGACAGTCCTTCAAACACATAAGAGTACTGGCCCGCCGCCGGGACATGCACCGCCGTCAGGTTAACCAGCCCGCCTGCCGTCAGCGCGCGGATGGGGTCTTCCATGCCCAGGCTGTTCAGGTCACCGATCACCAACACGTCGGGGTCGAGGGGGATTAAGACGTTGTGGATCATCTCCAGCAGGGCGGCGGCCTGCCGGGTGCGGCGAGCATTCCAACAGCCCTGGCCCAGGTCCAGCTCTTCGCCGCTGGCTCCCTGACAGCTCTTGGACTTAAAATGATTGGCGACCACCACGAACCGCTCGCCGCTGTCCAGGTCGGTAAACAGCTGTGCCACCGGCGCGCGCTCAAATACTCCCCCTTCTCCCTTAATTGCCGCGCCCAGCGGGGCCACGCGCGCCGTCTGGTAGATGAGCGTTACCTGGATCAGGTCTCCGCCCACGCCGGTGGGCGGGTCGGCCACTACCGCATACAGACCCGGCGCGCCCAACCGCGCATTGAGCGCGTCCACCAGCGTTTGGGGCGCATTAGCCCCATCCCAGGCTTCGATTTCCATCAGCCCAAACACGTCCGCGCGGACTGCGGCCAGGGCTTCCACCAGTTTGGCCTGCTGGCGTTCCAGTTCTAAGGCAGTGACGGCCCCGCGCGGCGGCGAAAACGTGGAATAGGGCGAACCCTCTGGGTAGGGCGCGGCGTTGAGGGTGGTAAAGTAATTGAACACGTTAAAACCGGCCACCACCAGCCCCGGCGTCTGCCCTTCTGGCGCGGGGATGGGCGCGCCCGTCCGGGGGTTGGCCGGCGTAAAGACGGGAGGCACGGCAGGGTGCAGACGGTAATCGCGGAGCGAGGTTAAGGCTGATATCGGGCCGTAGTCCATCACCCCGGTCAGCCCGGTGACAGTATCGCCCACGCGGCGGGTATTTTCGGCCCCCAGGTAAGGGAGCGGGTTGGGATTCACCCCCGTACTGCCGTCGTCCAGCACGATAACGCGCCGCTGTAATTCAAAGAAAGACCCACCCAACCCATTGCCGGTGTTGGGGTGGAACATCCGCCCGCCAGAAGCCAGAATCAACTGCCCATAGCGGCCCAGGTACTCGCTGCCGCTCACCGTCAGTTCCTGGGGGAAGGTTACCATCATGCCTTCGTATTGTTCCAGCTCGCCCTCAAAGGTCTCCGGCAGGCTGACCGGCGCGGGCGCGAGAACTGCGCCCGTATCACATACCTTCAGGCCGGTAACGGCTTCGAGGATGGTCAGGCCGTTCAGTTCGCGCGCCGCGCCTGAGACTTCCACCAGGTCACCCGGCGCAAAGCTCACCTGGGCTAACGGGTTCGACCCTGGCAGGGCCACAAACAGGCCATCTGAGGTTTCCACCCGGCCATCTCCCACCGCGTCCTGAATGAAAAAGCCGCCCAGGCGGGGCTGACCGGTTCCGGCGGAGCGAAAATCAGCGGTCACGACCCCCTGAGTGGTCAGCGGGGTTCCATCGGCAAACGCGCCAGAAGGGCCGTCTCCCTGGATGGCATAGATGGGGGTGGGATCGGCAGTACACGGCAGGGCGGTTTGGAAGCTCCAGGAATAGGCGGCGGGCATGGGATCACTGCCGCCGTCCAGGTCGGTGATGCGCTCCGGCAGGATGGTAACGGTACAGTCGGCCCCACCGGGCAGAGGCGCAAGAGGGGTCAGGGTAAACAAGCGCGGCCCGCCGGCAGAAGCCAGAGCCTGCGGCTGGCCCTGGCAGGCGACCTCGAACCAGCCCTCTGCCGCGGCGACATCCTCGCTGAACAGCACGGTAACAGGCGCTTCGACCGGCACATCCACAGCCCCGTGCGCGGGAACCGTCTGCGTGACTCCGGGGGCCAGCGCGTCTGCCGGGCAGGGAGCGAGCGGCGCAATGCTGTTGCGCGGATCAGGCGGCTGGGCGGTGAAGTCGGCGGCGTTGTTATCGCTATCGGCGCACCGGTCGGCGCGCGTCAGCGCCAGAACGTTACTTCCCGCCGGGGCGGGAGCCGCACCCTCCCAACAACTGGCGAAAGAGCCGTATCCGAGCAGGTCCACCATGGCCGAAAGCGCCGGGCAGTCTGCGACAGGCAGCAGTGCGGTGGTATTCAGCAGGGCCACCGCCGCCGAACTGGCGTGCAAAGGAATATTGGCGGCATAGTCTGGGGCGGGCAGCGGAGTCGTTCCCCCTACGCCCTGGGCCAACTGCACCAAAAAGAACTGCCCCGGCTGTAAGGTAAAGGGAGGCAGGTCAATCTTGAGCGCCGGGCTGCCAAAACTGCCGTCACGCGGGCTGTACTGCAGTGACCAACCCGCCAGCGAAACCGGCGTGGAGCCGCGGTTGAACAGTTCGATAAAGTCGTGGGTGTAAATGGCCCCGCTGTTGCCCCCGCCCCCATACACCTGGCTGATGACCAGCGAGGCAGAAACTGACGCTATGAAGCGGGCCGCTGTGAAGCGGGCCGCCGCGGGGCGGCCTGCCCCTGGCCCGATCAGCGCCAACAGCAGTGCCAGAGTCAGCCCGGCCCGGCCCAGGAATGGAAGAACCCGAATCATGGGATACTGGCCCTCGCCTCGTCACATTCCTCATCAACGCCGGGCGGGTGGAGAAAAACGGTCTCATCCCGCCGGATTTGCTCCACGACCACCGCCACTACGTCGCGCGAGCGCATCAGGCGCGCCTGCGCGTGACCTACCTGCCCGCGCCTCTGCCACCCGCGCTCATCCAGCCAGGCATCAACCCGGTTAAAATTCTGGCAGCAGTGATCAATCTCTCCATATTCAACGCGGGTCAGCCGCCCGGCCTGCAAAGTCACCAGCGATTTTTTGCGCCGGTAGCGCGCCCCACCCAGAGCTTCGCCCAGGTGGATGGTGGTATTGCTGTCATGGCCTACGCCTAACAGCAGGATCTGCCCATCTAACTCGTATACCCGCCCTACCGGGCTGTCTAACCCGTGCGGAAAGTCAACGGGGTGCGCCGCGGTGATCTGCGCCGCCGCCGGGCCGCTGGCGGCGAAGGCGTGCGGGCTGTCACTGCGCAGTACGCCCGGCAGCCGCCAGAACGTATCGGCCACCACGCCCATGCCAGCGCAGGGGGTGCGCTGTGGGTCAAACGGGGTCTCATCGTCATCGGTCATGCTCGGCATTACCAGGGTTCCCTGCGGCCCCAGGGCCGCCCGCAGTGCCGCGATCAACCCCAGGGGCCCACCCTCAATGGGTTTGACCCTGGAAAACGCGCAGTGAACCAACAAAACGCTCCCCGGCTGGACGCCCAGGTCGCGCAGTTGGCGAATCACAACAGTTTGGGGGATAGTTTGTGCGTTCATCGGTTTAAATTATAGGGGATTCTGAGGTGCTTAGGCCATTTTTGGGTTCGTAACGGGCTCGGTTTGGCCTTCCATGCCGCCAGAACTGAGATGCGCCCATCCAAGTTTGGCTTGCCTCAGAACCCCCGGCGTGATACACTTTTAATATGTCCGCTGCAATTTTGCTGGCAACGCCGTATGATGCCTTTGGTGAACTGCTCCGCCTTAGCCTGGCAGAGCAGGGTCACTATCAGGTTCGCCTGGTTCATTCAGCGCAAGATGCGCGCGCCAGCCTGAGCCGTCAGCTCTTCCAGATGGTAATTGTTGACCACGATCTGCAAGATGAGCCGTTTGTCCCTTTCTGCTTTGAGATCATGGCGCAGTATCCCAACCTGCGGGTCGTGGTCATCCCGCCTGAAAACAACCCCAACCACCCGGCCCTGGGTGGGCTGATTCCCCATGGCTATCTCAGCCGGCCTTTCTACCTGCCAGATTTGCTGGAGATGACCCGGCGGCTGCTCGATAACGCCGTCCTCTCCCAACCCTCAGAGCCGCAGCCGCCGGGTGAAACCTTGCCGGAGTGGCTGGAAGATACCATCTTACTGCAAGGCTACCTGGAAAAACTGCTGGCTTCCAGTGAGGCGGTGGCCGCGCTGGTGGGTCAGGATGGGAAACTGCGCGCCAACGCCGGCCGCCTGCCGCTGCCGGCCGCCCAAGAAATGGCCGAACTATTACTGCGGTATTGGGATCGCGAAGAGAAAGCCGACCTGATGCGTTTCATCCGCCTCACCAGCGTGAAGGGCGATTACCTGGCCTATGTAACGGAGATCACCGACGGCCTGGTGCTGATGATGGCCTATGAACCGGGCGTGGCGATCAGTCAGGTGCGCCCGCAGACGCGCGCCATAGCCCAGGCGATGGCCTCCGCGCCGCCGCCTGATTACCGCCAGAACAGCGGCTCGCCGCCGGCCACCCAGAAGGACGGCCGTGAAGCCCCACCTGAGCTACCCGCCAAGGACCCTGCGCAGATCACCTCTCACGAGGACAGCGCCCCAGCGCGCCCGGCGGCGCTGGAGCCCGCCACCGAAGTTCTGGATGGCTACACGCCGCCCGCCGACAGCGGCGAAGATTTCGACAGCGCCGGCCTGCCGGATGAAGAGCCGGCTCAGTTCGACCTGACCGTACTGCTCGGTACGGTCCCCTCGCCAGACCCGCACGACAGCGAAGAAGCCTCTTCCACCTTTGGTCAGCCCGTATCCACTCTGGGATGGACGCATGAAGCCAATTCGTGGGAACCCTCCCCCCGGCCCGGCGCGCCCGCTTCTCTTAATCACCCGCCCGCCGGAAGCAGTCCGGAACCGCCCGAAAAACAGCCTACCGCCGCCCTCGAAACGACCGCGCCCCGCGCCGATTCACCCGGCTCCATCAGCCTCATCGGCCCTGAGCCAGCCATTGACCCACTCGGTGACACTCAGCCGCATGTGTTGAACACCGTCTCGCACATCAGCCAGTTAGAGCCGGTTTCTCCGGCACTCAGCCTGCTTAACTATACCTGCGTTCTGATCCCGCGCCTGCCTCACCATTATCTCACCGGCGAGCTGGCCGACCGTCTGGCCCAATGGGTGCAGCAGTACTGCCTCGCTTTCGGCTGGCGGCTGGAAGGAATCGCCATCCGGCCCGATTACCTGCAGTGGACGGTGCAGGTGGCTCCCTCCGTTTCGCCGGGCAACCTCGTGCGCATCCTTCGCCAGCGCACGTCTTCGTCCATTTTCAGCACCTACGAACACTTGAAGGCCCAAAACCCGTCTGGCGACTTCTGGGCAGCCGGATATTTGATTGTCAGCGGTTCACAGCCGCCCTCGGCCCAACTGCTGCGCGATTACATCCAGCAGACGCGCAAACGCCAGGGGATTTTAAAACCCTGAGCCACCAATGCACAGTCCATTCAGACTCTGGAAAAGGCCCATACCAACCCATGCCCCCGATCCTTTATCTTATTGACGGCCATGCCCTGGCCTACCGGACGTATTTTGCGCTCCAAAACAGCACTTCTGAGCGCCTGCAAACCCAAACTGGAGAGCCAACCGCCGGCGTGTATGGGTTTACCAGCGTCTTACTGCGGCTGCTCGAACACGAGAAGCCAGAATACCTGGCCGTAGCCTTTGACGGCGGACATTCTTTCCGCGACACCATTTTTAAGGAATATAAAGCCACCCGCGCTAAAATGTCGGATGACCTGCGCCAGCAGATGGGACGCATTCGCCAGATCATTGATGCCTTTCAAATCCCCCGGCTGGAGCTGGAAGGCTACGAAGCGGATGACATCATCGGGTCTATTGCCCGCCAGGCGGTTGAGCAGGGGTTTGGCGTCAAGATCATCACCGGCGACCGCGACCTGCTCCAATTGGTAGATGAGCGGGTCATCGTCAACCTGCCCGGTAAGTCGCTCTCCGAAGCGCGCGATTACACCCCCAAAGACGTAGTTGATTACCTGCACATCCGCCCCGATCAGGTGGTGGACTTTAAGGCCTTGGTGGGCGACAAGTCCGATAACATCCCCGGCATCCGGGGCATTGGCGAGGAGACGGCCATCAAACTGCTCTCCACCTATGGCACGCTCGACGAAATCTACGCCCACCTGGATGAGCTGCCCAAAGGCGTGCGCTCGAAGCTGGAAGCCGGCCGCGAATCGGCGTACCTCAGCCAACAGTTGGCGACCATCCTGACCGACTTGAAGGTCTCTTTAAACCTGGCCGACGCGCGCGTCCGGCTGACGGACGTTGCTCCCATCGAGGCGCTCTTCCGCGAGCTGGAATTTCGCAGTCTGATCCCGCGCTTGCGCACGTTGATTGCCCCCCCCACGCCCAGCGGCGCGCCCGCCGGGCGCGGCGAGCAGCTCTCTTTGTTCGGCGAGGAGATCACCCACGTGGGCGTGGTCCCCACTTATCAGTTGGACGTCACCATCGTTGATACGCCTGAAGCCCTGCGAGACCTGGTCAGCCGCCTATCTGAAGCGCAGGTCATCAGCTTCGACACGGAAACCACTTCAACCAACGCCATGCAGTCGAAGCTGGTGGGCATCTCGCTGGCGGTGCGCGAGGGTCACGGGTATTACATCCCGGTAGGGCACGTGACCAACGAACCACAGCTCCCCCTCGTGCAGGTCATCGCCGCCCTGCGCCCCGCCTTTACGGACCCCAAAATTCCCAAGATCGGCCAGAACCTGAAGTTCGACCTGGAAGTGTTAGAGCGCCACAACCTCAAACCGGCCCCGCTGACCTTTGATACCCTGCTGGCCGAGTGGCTCATCAACCCCAATTCGCGTAACCTGAGCCTGAAAGACATGGCCGGGCATTACCTGAACGCCAGCATGACCCACATCGAAGAATTGATCGGGCGCGGCAAGAACCAGCGCAGCATGGCCGAAGTCCCGGTGGGGCAGGTTGGGCCATACGCCGCCGCCGATGCCGAAGTGGTGCTGCGCCTGATGCCCATCCTTCAGGCTGAGATGGACAAGGCAGGCGCAACCCGCCTGTTCAATGAAATCGAGATGCCCCTCATCGAAGTGCTGGCCGCTATGGAGCGCGAAGGGATTGCCCTGGACGCCGCCGTACTGCAAGAGATGTCTAAAGACCTGGCCCAGCGCATGGCCCAGATGGAAGATGAGATTTACCGGCAGGTGGGCTATCCGTTTAACATCAATTCCACCCAACAGCTTTCCAAAGCTCTGTTTGAAACCCTGCGCCTCGAACCCCCTGACCGGCGCAAAAAGACCGCCAGCGGTCATTTCTCTACCGCGGCTGAAGTTCTCGAAGAACTGCGCGGCCAACACCCGGTGGTAGACCTGATCCTGGAATACCGCGAGCTTGCCAAGTTAAAATCCACCTACCTCGATGCCCTGCCGCAGCAGATCAACCCCGAAACCGGGCGCATTCACACTTCCTTCAGTCAGACCGGCTCGGTAACGGGCCGCCTGGCTTCGTCAGACCCCAACCTGCAGAATATCCCCACCCGTTCCGAACTCGGCCGCCTGGTGCGCAACGGCTTTGTCGCCTCAGAGGGCCACCTGCTGCTCTCGGTGGATTACTCGCAGATCGAACTGCGCATCCTGGCGCACATGTCTCAAGATGAGGCCATGCTGCAAGCCTTCCGGCAGGGGCATGACATCCACGCCGCCACAGCCGCGGCCATTTTTGGCGTCCCCATTCAATCGGTCAACAAAGATATGCGCCGGGTGGGCAAAACCATTAACTTCGGCCTGGTTTACGGCATGAGCCCGTACGGCCTCAGCCGCGGCACAGGGCTGACCCTGGCCGAAGCCGAAAACTTCGTCAAGGCTTACTTTCAGCAGTTCCCAGGCGTCAAAAGCTACTTAGATAGCATCCGCCGTATTGCCGCCCAACAGGGCTATGTAGAAACGCTTCTTGGCCGGCGGCGCTATTTTCCCAACCTGTCGAGCCAGGCCAACATCAATATGCGCAGCCGCGAAGAACGCGAAGCCATCAACGCGCCCATTCAGGGGACGGCCGCCGACATTATAAAACTGGCGATGATCCGGCTGCCCCCCGCCCTAGAGCGTGAAAACTGCCACGCCCGCCTGCTCTTACAGGTTCACGACGAGCTGGTATTAGAAGTTCCGCGCGAGGAGATCAAAGCCGCCGCCGCCATCGTCCGCCAGGTGATGGAAAGCGCCTATCCCCTCTCCATCCCGCTGGAAACCGAAGCCCGCTGTGGAACAACCTGGGGCAACATGGAGGTCATCCGCGATTAAAACGCGCCTTCTTTTTCGGTATAATACAATCAGAATCAATCCAAAAAGTCACGGGCTTCCGTAAGTAGGTGTCATGGCTGGTAATAAAGAAGCATTCCAAAAAGCGATGAACCAGGGCCATTCTGCGGCCTGGGACCAGGATTGGGAACAGGCCGCCAACTATTACAGCCTGGCACTGGAAGAATTTCCAGAGAATCCGATTGCCCTCTCCAGCCTGGGGCTAGCCCTGTTTGAAATGCAGGATTACGAAAGCGCCTTGAAATGCTACGAAAAGGCCGCCGTCCTCGCGCCTGACGACCCCGTGCCGCACGAGAAGATCGCGCGCATTTATGAGCGCATGGGCAGGCTGGAGCAGGCCGTCCGCGCCTCGATGCAGGCCGCCGAAATGCACCTGAAGGTGCGCGCCGCCGACAAAGCCATTGATAACTGGAAGCGCGTCCTCAGCCTCCAGCCAGACAACTTAAATATCCGCACACGTCTGGCAACCGTCTACGAGCGCCTGGGCCGCAAAGAAGAAGCCGTGGCGGAATACATTTCCACGGCGGCTATCCTACAACACGCCGGAGACCTGACGCGCGCGCTTAAAATCGTAGAATACGCCCAACAACTGATGCCCGAAAACCAGGACGCGCGCATCGCCCTGCACATGCTGCGCCAGAATCAGTTCTTGCCCCGCCCGGCACGCCCCAAAGGGGGAACCGGCCCGGTGCGCATGGCGCACGTCCGCCAGTTTGATACGACAGATAAGAGCGAGACAAAGCTGGCGGACCCGGTCTCAGAAGCCAACCAGAAGGCCCTGGTGCACCTGGCATCGCTGTTGTTCGACCAGGCCGAAAGCGCCGGCAGTGAGCCGCAGACGGGCGGCGCGCGGCGCGGCCTCTCGGCCCTGACGCGCGGAGTAAGTGATTCTTCCAGCAGTGACAGCGCCGACCGCACCCGCATTGTGATGCACGTCGGTCAGGCCATCGACTCCACCACCCAGGGGGATACCGCTCAGGCGGTCGTGGAACTGGAACACGCCATTCAACTGGGGCTGGATCACCCTTCCGCCTACTTCATCATCGGGCGGATTTTAAAAGACCAGGACCCCGAACGCGCCCTGCGCTATCTGCAGCAAGCCGTTAAAAACCCAGACTATGCTTTGGGCGCAAACCTGCTCATCGGCCAGATTTACCAGGCCAACCGCCAGCTCCAAGAGGCCGCCACCGCTTTCTTGCAGGCCCTGGCACTGGCCGATGCCGAAACCGTCCCGCCCGAGCAGGTGGATGAACTCAACCAGATGTACGACCCCATCATCGACTCACAGAGTGGGTCAAAAGATGAAGCCAACCTGGAGCGCATCTGCCAGACGATCACCAGCCAACTGCTCCGCTCTGACTGGCGTGATTACCTGATGAAAGCCCGCCAGCAGATGCCGCCGCCGCCTGAAGGCAGTCCGCCGGCCCCGCTGGCAGAGATGGTGCTTGAAGTGCGCAGTACTCAGGTGGTGGAGGCCATGGCCCAGGTGCGCAGCCTGGCCCAGCAGAATAAGCTGCGCTCCGCCCTGGAAGAAGCGCTGTTTGCTCTCCAGTTCGCCCCCACGTATCTGCCGCTCCACCTGTTAATTGCCGAACTGCTTCTGCAAGAGCAGCGCGTTAACGACGCCGTGCGCAAATTTATGGTGGTGGCAGACCTGTACACGGTGCGCGGCGAAACCGGGCGCGCCATCCGCACCCTTAAACGGGTGACCACTCTGGTCCCCATGGATCTCACCATCCGCCAGCGCCTGATTGACCTGTTGACTGCCCAGGGAAGTTTCGATGAAGCCCTCAAAGAGTATCAGGCCCTGGGCGACATCTACTACCGCCTGGCCGAGTTCGACAAGGCCCGGCAGACATATATGGACGCCTTAAAAGTGGCGCAAAAATCGAAGAATGCCCGCACCTGGGGGGTGACGCTGCTCGAAAAAGTGGCCGATATTGACATGCAGAGGCTGAATCTGCGCCAGGCCCTGCGCATTTATGAGCAGATTCGCACCATCCAGCCGGATGACCCCGCCGTGCGGATGCAGCTCGTCACCCTCAATTACCGCCTGATGCAGGCCCCCGCGGCGGTGAAAGAACTGGATGAATACCTGAACTACCTGGAAGGGACCGGCCGGCGCAGTGCGGCGATTGAGTTTATCAGCGACCTGTTAGTAGATCACGGCAACCGGCTGGAACTGCGCCGCCGGCTGGCCGACCTGTACGTGCGCGATCACAAAATCGAAGAAGCCGTGGGGCAGTTAGACGCCGTCGCCGACGCGCTGTTGACGGAAGGCAAACACCTGGAAGCGATTAACATCCTGGAGACGATTGTCAGCCTGCACCCGTCGAATGAGGCCGAATACCGTGCCGCGATAGACACCCTCCGGCGCGACATGCTGCGGAAATAAAATTAAGCACAACCAGCGTGTACACGGCAGACTGCGCCCGTCATGTACACGCTGTTAATTTTATTTCCCCAGGGCAATGCGCGTGGCGCGGAATGCCAGCGGCGGCAGTTCACTGCGTAAGAAGAATGCGGCCCGGTCGGCATCATCTCCCGCCAGCAGACTGCCGCCAATTACCCTGGCGCGGTAGACGATCACGATGTCGGCCCCGCGCTCGTGTTCGCGCCCGGCGATCACATCCAACAGCCCCAATACCTCAACTTGCAGGCCGGTTTCCTCCAGGCACTCGCGGGCGGCGGCAGACGCGGGATCTTCTCCGGCGTCCATAAAGCCCGCCGGAAAGCTCCACAGGCCGCGCCCCGGTTCATTGATCCGGCGCACCAGCAGTACGCGGTCATCCACCTCTACCAGCACGCCGGCGGCCACTTTGGGATCGGCAAAGAAAACCCATTGACAGTTTGGGCAGACCGGGCGCACCTCGCCGAACAATTCGCGGCGCGTCAGGGCCGCGCCGCAGCGCAAGCAGAAGCGCACCTCAGATAAAATGCGCTCTTTGATCGTCACAGAATCTAACGGTTTTTCCGCCATAGCCACACGGCCGCCGCGCCGGTACTGACGGCCAGCAGGCCCAGTACAAGCTGAATGACACGCAGTGGGGGCAGCCTTAACCAGCGGGCCGGCTCTTGTGCCGCAGAGGGCGGCACACCGCCTTCTGGCAGGGGGGCCGGCTGTTCAGAGTCTGTCTGGTTGAGCTTCGGCAGTGGAGTGGGGAGCGGATTCAGGTACTTTCCGGCCTGCCCGGCCTCCGG
>DAOUAC010000082.1:0-10041 GCA_034434155.1 Anaerolineaceae bacterium | reverse complement strand
GCCCATCGCCGTCTGAATCGAAGGTGTACTCACTGCCATCGCGCTGGTTCAAGACGATCAACACCCGCCGCCAGGGTTTGGCTTCGTGATATTCGAGAATGCGCGAGGCGTCTAATACCTGCTTGCCGTTAGCCCATTCCTGGCCGGTCACTTCGTCGCCAATGAGCGCGCCCTGGGGAACTCCGGCGAAGATCTCGTCGCGCTCCAGGTCGTAGATCTTGCCGTAGCCGGTGCCATCGGGGGACAGGATGCTGGCCGTGCCCGGGTTGAGGCCGGTGCGGTAGGCCGCCGCCGCCGCGAAGATCACTTTATCCTGGTAGATGACCGGCCAGTACGACTGGTAGCCATCGCCCGGCAGTTTGGCCGACTTCCACACCAGGCCGCCATCCGAAGCGCGCAGGGCGTAGGCGTAGTTGTCGTTGGCGGCAAAGAACACCACCCCATCCTTGTAGGCCGCCGAGAGGTCAATCAGCCCGCCGGTCTGGTAGCGCCACAAAAGCTGTCCCTGCTGGGGCGTGCCGTGCGCGCCGATGGCATACAGAAAGCCGTCGCGGTTGCCAGCAAAGACGCGGCCATTCACCACCAGGGGGTTGGTGGAGTAGCCCGCGCCCGCCCCGCCAAAGGCCCACAGCAGGGCCCCGTCTGAAGCGCGCAGGGCGTAGAGCTGGCGGTCGTAGCCGCCCACGTAGACCACGCCGTTCACCACGGTGGGTGAATTGCCGATGGGCAGGGCCGTGTCGAAGCGCCAGGCCAGGTCGCCGTTGGCGGCGTTGAGGGCGTACAGCCCGCGCGAGGTGGGGACGAAGATCAGCCCGTTGGCGGCGATCAGTTGGGCGTTCTGAGGAATGTAGGCTTCAATGGGACGGTACCATTCCACCCGCAACATTCCGGTAACCTCTTCGGTCGTCCAAGAAGTGCGCTCTGGGTTGCCGGCGGTCATATTCCAGCCCGAAGCCTGCGCGCCTGCCCCCACAACGGGTAGGAAAGACCGCGTTCCACTACTGTCATCTTGATCCACTCCATCCCCACTGTCGCCGAGAGGCGCAGAAAAGACACGGCTCCAGGGGGTCAAGAGATTTGTCAACAGCACGAAAACAATGAGCATTACGCGTTTTTTCATGGATGTCACCTTCCGAGTTCACAGCCGTATGAGGTCATTCACCGAAAGCAACCTAACCACCAATGCTGGCAAACCAGCGAATGACTGGGGCAAAACATCCAATTGCGTGGATGTTTTTGATCGAAGGCTTTTGGCATTTTGCATTACATAATCTGCGGGGCGTTTGGAAATCAGCCAACGCAACCCAACCATCCCATACCAGATAGAAATTGGGTAGGACTATTGTAATAAAATCCAGTCATCAATTCAATTAAGAAATTGCCATTTAGACAACAAAAACCTTACGATTACTTTACGAAATATCCACCGCCGCTGGCAAACGCCGTACCTTATATTTATGAATTTGGGAACTCGTATCTAATCGATCATTATGGTAAACTGAACTTGCCGGCCCAACGCCAAAGATGAATTTCAACCTTTTGTTGTCAGGGTTTCCAGGTATGCGCAGACTGCTTTCGATCTTCATAGTGGTAGGATGGTTCCTGATCTTGTTCTCCCATCTGAATTTCTCCCTTGCCCACGCGCAAGGGGCGATCCAATGGTCGGCCCCGGAACGCATCCCCAATTACCTGGACTGGGGAATGCCGCCTCTCTTGCTTGCGGACCCTTCTGGCATTGTTCATGCCATTAACTATGAATCTCCGTCGCTGGCTGTTGGCGAAATCTACTACCGGCGCTGGAGCATCAACAGAGGATGGGAGCCGCCGGTTGATATTATTCTCCCTACGCTGGGAGCCGGGCAGGCAACTGTGCAAGGCGGCTTCATCAGCAGTGCGGGGGTATTATTCGTGATTTATTACGATGGCAGTGAACAAATTGGAGATATCTTTCTGACGCGGGCGCATGTCTCGGTTGCCAACCGCGCGCAGTCGTGGTCTGAACCGATCCCCATTGGAACCAGCGCTGGGCCGCTGGTGGCGGCTACGATCCTGGAAGATCAACGCGGTAGAATCATTCTTCTCTACGGCGGCCAGCAGGATGGCATTGGTCTGTATCAGGTCATTTCACAGGACGGCGGTGAAACCTGGAGCATCCCCACTGCGGTGGAGATTATTAATGAAAAGGACCGCTGGCCGCATAACATAAGAATGGTCCTCGATGACCAGGGGAATATTCACGTCACCTGGGCAGTCGTTTCTGAACAGGGCCTGGGGGAAGAAGTGCGTTATGCCCGCATCAATCCCCAGGGGCAGTGGACTCATTCGATCCAGATCGCCAACCGCACCGGCAACGAATACTCTACGAACTGGCCTACCCTGATCTCTCGCAAAAACGAGCTGATCCTGGTATATCAAGACAGCTTTCCGGCAACGCGCTGGATGCGAATCTCCAAAGATTACGGCGATACCTGGTCTACTCCCATCCGGCCCTTCCCTGAGATCGGCGAATATGGAAACGCTGTGCTGCTTAAAGATAGTGCTGACAATATCTACATGATCTTAGGCAACCGCACCACCGACCCCGAGATTCATGGGATGTGGTTCAGCCGCTGGTTGGGCAATCAATGGTCGGCGCTTGACTCAATCATCTCTGGCCCGATGACCCGCGTTTTTGACCCCAGCGGCCCCCAGGCTGTGATGATACAGGGCAACCTGATTCTGGTCACCTGGTGGAACAACGTTGGCCGCGAGAACATGACCGGAGTCTGGTATTCGTATGCCTACGTAGACGCCCCGCTGATTCCGGCCAGAACCTTTCCGGCCCCTACCCAACTGCCAACTGCCACCCCCGCCCCTACTTCCACGCCTGCGCCGACCCTCACCCCTACCCCGAACCCGATTTCAAATACGCTGTCGCAAGGCGGTTTTGACACTGCGCCCGAACCGCCCGTGAATCCATCACTGCCGGTGTATGCCGGGATTTTGCCCGTTTTGCTCGTTGTGATGGTTGTAATCGGCTGGCGCCTCTTGCGCAGTTCGCCTTAGTCTCTCTTTTTCACCCACGGTTGATCCTATGACTTCATTACCGCTGAAAACGCTTCTCCACAGCCGCGATTTACTCTCCGCCTGGACCATGCGCATCATCCGCGCCCGCTACCAGCAGTCCATTTTGGGCGGGCTGTGGGCCGTCTTGCAGCCCATTGCCATGGTGACTATTTTTACCACGGTGTTTTCTTACTTTATCCGCGTTGACACCGGCGGAACCCCGTATGCCGTATTTGCCTATACGGCCATCGTCCCGTGGATGTTGTTCTCCACTGCGATGACCGACATGGTGGATGCGATCACCGGTAACATGAACCTGGTGAGCAAAATCTACTTTCCACGCGAAGTACTGGTGATCGCGGCGCTGCTGGCACGCCTGTTGGATTTTCTCATTGCTTACGCGGTTCTGATTGTCCTGATGCTTCTGTACGGCATGAAGGTCTTTCCCGTCGCCTGGGCTTTTCTACCCCTGATCTTGCTGGTGGAATTTGCCATCAGCCTGGGAGTAGGGCTGATCGGCGCGGCGCTCAACGTTTTTTACCGCGATGTACGCCATATGATTGGCCTGATCCTGCAAATTTGGTTCTATGCCACGCCCATCGTCTACCCCGTCAGTCTGGTTCCCGACTGGCTGCGGCCCTATTATTACCTCAACCCGATGGTTGGCATCATTCAATCGTATCGCAGCGTCATGATTGACGGGACGGTCCCGCCGCCGGCGTTTGCCGTTTCTGCGGCGGTTTCGCTGCTGGTGCTGGCGGCGGGTTACTGGCTGTTTAAACGGTTAGAAGCCCAGTTTGCGGATATCATCTAGAGAGTATGGCTCCATGAAACCCTCGATTGAGTTCTCTCACGTCACCAAACGCTACCGGGTCGGGCTGCCGCCCCTCAGCTTACGCGCGCTCATCCAACAATGGCGGCGGCGTTATCAAGAGCAGTTTCACAACGCCGTCAACGATGTAAGTTTTCAACTGCAACCGGGCGAATCGATGGGGATCATCGGCCCCAACGGCGCAGGAAAAACCACCATCCTCAAACTGCTTTCAAAAGTCACGTTCCCGACCAGCGGCAGCATCCGGGTGAACGGGCGGTACTCTTCCCTGATCGAGCTGGGGGCCGGCTTTCACCCCGACCTGACCGGGCGCGAAAATATCTTCTTAAACGGCGCAATCCTGGGGATGAAGAAGCGCGAAATTCAGGCGCGCTTTGACCAAATTGTGGAGTTTGCCGAGATCGGCAAATTCTTAGATACGCCCGTCAAGCGCTATTCTTCGGGCATGTACGCCCGCCTGGGATTTGCCGTAGCCGCCCATGTAGACCCAGAAGTGTTGATCGTTGACGAAGTGCTGGCCGTTGGCGACATGGCGTTTCAACGCAAGTGCTACGAACACATGGTCAAGATGATCGAAAACGGCACGACGATGGTGTTTGTTTCGCACAACCTGCGGGCCGTGCAAAAGGTCTGCGCCCGCTGTCTGGTGATGTACCGGGGCAACGCCGCTTTTGAAGGTCCCACGCCTGAAGCCACTGCCAATTACTCCAATATTTTGCGCACGGCGGCGGCGGAATACAGCAAAACCAACGCCGGGCTGATCGAAAGCGGCATTTCACAGCAGATTATGACCCACGAAGCCGTGATCGAACAGGTAAAACTTTTACGCGAGGATGGCAGTGAGGCGCTTTCGTTTCAATCAGGTGAGAATGTAATCTTACAGGTCAAGGTGCGTTTTAATCAGCAGGTCAGCGCCCCGATTTTTGCCTGCGTGGTGCGCACCCCCGAAATGCAGGTGGTTTACGACTTCACTACCCACTGGGCCAATCTGCCCACCCCAGACTTTGAAGCCGGTACGGTAGCAACCATCGAATATCAGCTCAAGCTGAACCTGTCGCCGGGAACCTTTTATATGGGCGTCAACATCGCTTATCAAGACCTGACGCGCTATTACGATCGGATGGACCGCGCCCTGGACTTCGTAGTGACATCCAACCGCGGCTCGCGCGGCATCGCCGACCTGCAAGCGTCCTTCCGGGTGAGTTCAATCGAGCCAGCACTGCCAGAATTCTCTGAAGAGACCACCGCTTAAACCCTATGGCAACCACAACCATCCCCAAACCGCTGACAATTGGCAGTAAGGTCCCCTGGTGGGTTCTGATTCTGGGCGTGATTGGGCTTGGATTGGCATTCTTACTGCCTGCCCTGCGCCTGGGAGTGGGCGTTTCGCCTGACTCGGCGGCCTACCTGGGGGCGGCGCGCAACCTGGCGGCGGGTAAAGGCGTCACCGTCCCCTTTGGCGAGGTAATTGACGGACCGCTTACCCAGTTTCCGCCCCTTTATCCGATCCTGCTGGCGGTTCCCGGCTTCTTGGGCGGTGATCCCATTGCCTCAGCGGGAGTGATTCAGGCGCTGCTGCTGGCCGGCAATACGGTGGTCATCGCCCTCATGATTGGCAAAATAGCCGGAACGCGCCCCTGGGCAGCAGCGGCAGGGGCCGCGCTGGTGACGCTGTCGCCCAATTTTCTGGCGATTCATCAGATGGCATGGGCTGAGGGGCTGTTCATCTGGCTGACACTGCTGGCGATTCTGGCAATTGCGGATTATCTTCAAACGGCGCGCCCGGCGCTGTTGTGGGTTGGGGCGGCCCTGGCCGGGCTGGCAACCCTCACGCGCTATGCGGGGGCCGCTTTCATCGGCGCGCTGGCCGTGGGAGTGGTTTGGTGGGGGGCTGGGAAGCTCGGCCAGCGGCTGGGACGCGGCCTGGCCTTCACCCTGGCCGCCAGCCTTCCGCCGGCGCTCTGGCTGCTGTACACCGCCTTGCAGACCGGCGCCGCCACGTCGCGCCAGTTGGGTCTGCACCCACCCGGGGCCGAACACCTGCGCCAGCTTATTACCACGCTGGCCGCCTGGCTGTGGGTCCCTGAGACGGTGGCGATGGTTGTCAAACTTGGGGCACTGCTGCTGGCCGCCGCCGGATGGGTGTTCTTACTGCGCCGGGCGCTGCCGGGCTTCTCCTTAAAATCACCCCGGCTGGAGCTTTTGCTCGGGCTTGCCATCCTCGCTTATGGGCTGTTTATCGGGGCGTCGCTTACTTTGATGGATGCCAACATCCCGCTGGATCAGCGTATCCTGTTCCCGGCGTGGGGTTGTTTTGCCACCCTCACCCTGGGACTGCTGGCAAAGAGCCTGCCGCAAGGCGGCAGGGGGATAGCCGTGGCCGGGGTAATCTGGCTCGTGCTGACAGCCGCGGCCTGCTGGCAAGATTACCAGTGGGCCAAAGGGTTATACACCGCCGGGAACAACTACAACACGCCCAATCGGGCCAGCGAGCAGATGATCGCCCAGATACTGGCTCTGCCGGAAGAGACCCTCATTTATTCTAATTCGCCAGAGGCTGTTTACCTGCAGACCGGGCGCTCCGCCTACCGGCTGCCCCGCAAGGTGAACCTGATGTCACAGCAGGCCAATGAAGCGTTTGCCCAGGAACTGGCAGATGTAAAGCAGGCCATGATGGCAAGAAACGGAGTGCTGATCTATTATTCCTGGGTCAAAGGGAAAACCGTTCCCACTGAAGAAGAGCTTGCTCAGGCCATGCCTCTGCGGGCACTTCTTCAGACCGATGTGGGCACCATTTACACCATCCTCCAGATAGGGAATTAACGCCATGCCAGAGGTCAGCGTCATTATTCCGGCTTATAACCAGGGTCACTACCTGAAGGAAGCCATTCAGAGCGTTCTGGAGCAAACCCACCCTGACTTTGAAGTGATTGTCGTTGACGACGGTTCGACCGATGAGACGCCGCAAGTGGTGCATGGCTTTACTGACCGGCGGGTTTGCTACATCCGCCAGGAAAACCGAGGGCTTTCGGGCGCGCGCAATACCGGCATCCGCCGGGCAACCGGCAGGTACCTCACCTTTCTGGATTCGGATGACCTGTTTTTGCCTGAAAAGCTGGAAATTTTGCTCGAAGGGTTTTACCGCAACCCCGACTGCGGGATGCTGGCAGGGCAGGCGATTCTGATTGACGAAAAAGGCCGCCGCCTGGGCAAAACCTTCGAGAGCCGCATGCCCGCCGAGAGCGCCGCCCTGCTGTTGGGCAACCCCTTCCATGTAGGCAGTGTGCTGCTGCTCAAAAGCTGGCAAGAACGGGTGGGGTTCTTCGATGAATCACTGCGCTCGTATGAAGATTGGGATCTCTGGCTGCGGCTGGCGAAAGCCGGCTGCCAGATTAGAACCATTGACCGGCCCGTTTCCATGTACCGCTTTCATACCGCCCAGATGACGCGCAACGGCAGCCAGATGACGCGCAACAGCTTTGCCGTGTTGGACAAAATTTACCGCGAACCCGATCTGCCAGACCGCTGGCGCGAACTGCGCGACCAGGCGTATGCCTATGCTTACGTGCGCGCGGCGGCGCACTGCTATCTGGCGCTAGATTTTGAGGCTGGCCGGGCGAACCTGGAAAAGGCCGCTACCCTTCACCCGGCGCTGGCGCTTAACCCCGATGCCCTGGCAAACCGCCTGGCCGGGATGACCGATTTGCCCAAAACCAACGAACCGCTGGTTTTTCTGGAAAATGTGTACAACCACCTGCCCAATGCGCTCCAATCGCTGCGCAGCCGCAAGCGGCACTATCTGGGGGTCGCCGCCGCCAACCTGGCCTTTGAGGCTTACCGTCAGGGCCAATACCGGCTGGCGCGCCAGCGGATGGCACGCGCCATCGGCTATCAGCCCCGCTATCTGGTGAACCGGGGGGTGCTGTCGGTTCTGTTCAAGTCCCTGCTGCGTTCAGGGGGGCTTTAAAAAGGGTGAGCCGGACGGTCCGCTTACCTGACGCAAGCAATCGCTTTTCATCGAGGTGCATGTATGTCTAAAATTGCCGGTTTTTACCTTCGAAGCCAGGTTACACCTTACGTGATCTTGTTTATCGAGCGCGACGGCTCGACCTACCTTTCGAGCCTGCTCATGTCGCACCCTGAAATCGAAGCCGTCTACGAGCGGTTTGCAGTACTCAAGCAAAAAGGCGCGTCAGCGCAAGAACAGCTCGCCTGGGCGCGCGCGTTTTTTACACCTCCGCTGGTAGGGCGCAAGGGCGCGGTGGGCTTCAAGACCAAACTGGTAGATGTATTAGACCTGGATGGCTTCGCCCATCTGCTCCGGCAAAAGGGCTGCCGCGTTATCCAAATGCAGCGGCGCAACCGGGTTAAAGCGGTCATCTCACGCATCAACGCCCGCCGGCTGCATGATCGTTCTGGCACCTGGAATCTGTATAAAGAAGAAGATCGGATGCCCCCGATGACGGTTGACTTGCAGGAATTTGCCCAGTTCCTTAAGGAACGCGAAGACGCCGACAACCAGTTGAATGAATACGTCCGACAGTTGGCCCTGCCCACCCTGCTGATCACCTATGAAGAACTAATGACCGGGCGCGACGCCGTTTTGAGCAAGGTTTTTGACTTCTTGAACGTACCGCACCGCCCAGTGGAGGGCAAAACCCTGAAACATACCAGCGACAACCTGCGCGATGTGGTTTTAAACTTCGATGAACTGCGCGCCTGCTACGCCAACACGCCCTACGAGGGGATGTTTGATGAGGTGCTGGTTCCGGCCGGCGTTTAAAAGCCCCATAACAAGGAAGAAACCGTATGCCTGGACTCTTTGGCTTTCACAAACCGGTTGACCCGGCGGCAGGCCCAACCCTGTTAGAGAAAATGGGGCGCGCGCTAGAACCTGAAGCCCGCTTTAAGCTGGATACCTACGTGGAAGGGCCCGTTGGATTGGGGCGCGCCAGCTTGGGGATCGTCAACCCAGAGCCACAGCCCATCTGGAACCAGCAGCGCAACCTGTGCGTGTGCATGGAAGGCGAGTTGTACGACACCCAGGGCCTGAAAAACCGGCTGGAACAGCGGGGCTACCGCTTTCGCGTGAACAATGACCCCGAATTAATTCTCTATCTATACGAAGAAATGGGGGACGATTTCGCCGCCTGTCTCAATGGAGCCTTTGCCATCGCCATTTGGGACAGCCGCAGTCAAACCCTCACCCTCGCCAACGACCGCCTGGGCCTATACCCGCTCTATTACTATGTCCGCCCCGGCGAGTTTACTTTCGCTTCGGGTGTTGCCCCGCTGTTGGTAGACCCCACCCTCCCCCGCGAGATTGACCGCACCGCCATCGCCGAGTTCCTCACCTATGATCATGTTTTAGGCCAACGAACCTTCTTAAAAGAAGTGCGCCTGCTGCCCCAGGCCTCCCTGCTGAAGTACCATCAGGGACAGCTTTCCATTCACCGCTATTGGAAGTTAAAATACGCCGACCAATACCCTTTCCGGCGCGAAGAAGAATACAGCGAGGAATTGATGTTCTACCTGCGCCAGGCGGTGCGGCGGCAGGCCAGCGGTGATAAGCCCCTGGGGCTGCTGCTCTCTGGCGGGCTGGATTCACGTATTCTGCTGGGGCTGCTGGCAGAAATTAAGGACAGCCACCGGCTTTATTCCTTTACCTGGAGCATTCCAGGGTCTGACGATGCCCGCTACGCCCGCGAGCTGGCGAACATCGCCGGGGTGGAACACCACTTTTTCGAACTGCGGCCCGATTGGCTGCTTCATAAGCACGAGAAGTGTACGCGCCTGACCGACGGCATGGGCAACCTGGTCAACCTGCACGCCATTGCCGCCCTGGAAGAGGAAACCCGCTACGCGCCCATCTTGCTGAAAGGCTTTTTGGGAGATGCAATGTTTGGCTTTGGGCTGCGCCCGCGTTTTTGGGCCGATTACAGCCCCGAAGATGCCATCCGCGTTCACATGGAAGCCTACCGCGACTACCGCGTGCTGACGTTCGACCTGTTTGAACACCCCAACGTGTTCTCCCCGGCCTTCCGCGAAGCGGTCGGTGACAGCGTGATGCAAGATTACCGCGCTGGCATCGAAGCCTCGCGCTCCACTCAACTGGCCGACCAGCGCCTGTACTTCGACCTCACCCAGCGTGTCCCGCGCATGAC
>DAOUAC010000081.1:0-12019 GCA_034434155.1 Anaerolineaceae bacterium | reverse complement strand
CTTGTAGGAAGGGTGTGGGGTTTGGCGGCGCGAATGCGCCGCCAAACCCCACGAATCTTTGGTTCCCCGCCCCCCTCGAGGGGGGCGGGGCCAGGGGTGGGGGGACTTTGAGAAGGCCCTGCCCCTCAACCTCCCAATCACTTGCGCATTCATCGTTAATGTAGCATACTTAAAAAAGCGGAGGTTGACCGGCTATGGCGAAGATTCCACTCAGAACTTATGTAAAGAACATCGAGAATCTCATCGAACGGGGCAATATTGAGCAGGCAATTGCCCATGCCAAGAATATCTTACAGACGTACCCCAAGCATATCGACACGTACCGGCTGTTAGGCAAGGCTTACCTCGAAAGCCAACGCTACAGCGAGGCCGCCGATATCCTACAGCGGGTACTTTCGGTTCACCCAGATGATTTTGTTTCGCACATCGGCATGAGCATCATCCGCGAAGATGAGGGCAATAAAGACGCCGCCATCTGGCACATGGAACGCGCCTATGAAATCCAGCCCTTCAACCCCGCCGTGCAGGATGAACTCCGCCGGCTGTACGGCAGCCGCGATGGCGTTGAACCGCCGCGCATCCGCCTGACGCGCGGTGCTCTGGTGCGCATGTATGGGCGCGGTGAACTCTACCAGCAGGCCATCGCCGAGATTCAGGCGGCGCTGGCCGAAGAACCCAACCGCTATGATCTGCGCGTCTTGCTGGCGCGCATGTACTACCAGAGCGGCCAGCGCGTAGAAGCCGCCGAAACGTGCACTGCTTTGCTCGCCAAACTGCCGTACTGCTACGAGGCCAACCGCATTCTGGCCGAGGTGCTGCCCGGAACCAGCCGCGCCGAGGACGCCCAAATCTTCCGGCAGCGCATGTACGCGTTAGACCCCTACGAGGCCTTTGTCTCTCCGACCACGCCCAGCGCCGACCAGGTCCCCGATCAGGCCGTGATGGTGGAAGAATTTGTGCTGGGCAGTGCCGAAACGGCCCTGCAAGCCCCCGATTGGACGCGCTCCGCCGGGATCACCTGGGAAGAAGCGCCGGAAGAAGAACTGCCCGGCTGGCTTAACACCCTGGGCGCCGAGCACCCCCCCGCGCCACCTGCCACCCGCGAACAGCCCTCCACGCCGCCTGCCGAACCGCCGCAGGCGCAGCCCGCCGCGGAAGATGTGATCCCCGACTGGATGAAGGCGGCCGGATGGGGCGTATCGGAGGGCCAGACCACAGAAATGCCCCCCGCCTTTGAGGAAGCCGAACCCGAAGAAGAGGCCACCCCTGCGGAAATTCCCGACTGGTTACAGCAAGCCGCGCCCCTGCCCGAAAGCCCTGAACAGCAAACCGAAGAGCAGGAACGCCTGGGCTGGCTGGAATCGATTCTGCCAGGCCAGGAACCAGAATCACCTGATCTTCCAGACCTGGGCGCGCCGGGCGGCCCGCCGGTAGACCTCTTCCAACAGCCGAAAGACACCGCCATGCTGTCCGAAGATGCCGACTGGCTGGCCGGTCTGGGCGAGACGAGCGCGCCAGAAGCCGAACCCGCCGCCGCCCAATCCGAACTGCCCGACTGGCTGGCCGGCGCCGCCGGGCAGGAATCGGAGGCCGCGGAAGCTGAAATGCCCGATTGGCTAAAATCTATCGAGCCAGACGCTTCCGCCGCCGAAACCGCCGAACTGCCCGACTGGCTGCAATCTGCCGCGGCGGCTGAACCAGAGCAACCCCAGCCGGGGGCAGAACAACCCCAGCCGGCGGCAGAACAATCACAGCCAGCGGCAGAGCAGGCAGAAAGCACCTTCGATTTTCAAATCCCAACCGGCGAGGAGCCAGAAGCGCCCGCCGCAGAGACGCCGTCCGTAGCCCCGGTCACGCCTCCCACCGGCATGACGGAATACCTCATCCAGCAGGAACAGGCCGAGGAATCAACGGAGGCCGCGCCTGCCGCGGATATGTCAAACCTGGACGCGGCCATGGCCTGGCTGGAATCGCTGGCGGCCAAGCAGGGCGCGGATGAGGCTACCCTCATCACTCCGCCCGAACAGCGCACCGAGACCCTGCCTGACTGGCTGGAACAGCAGGTGGAGGAACCCGCCAGCGCCGCAGAGCCGCCCGCCGCCGCTGAAGGGGAACTCCCTGAATGGCTGAGCGCCGCCCAACCCGAAGCGTCTGAACCCGCGCCGGTCGAGGAAACGCCCCCTACTGCCGAGGAAGCCCCAGTTGACGCAGACAGCGCTTTCGCCTGGCTGGAATCGCTGGCGGCCAAGCAGGGCGCGGACGAGGCCACCCTCATCACCCCGCCCGAACAGCGCACCGAGACCCCGCCCGACTGGCTGGAACAGCAGGTTGAAGAACCGGCCAGCGCCGCAGAGCCAACCGCCGCCGCCGAAGGGGAACTCCCCGACTGGCTGAGCGCCGCTGAATCCGAAACACCCGAACAGCGCACTGAAGCCCTCCCCGAATGGCTGTTGGAAGAAGAAGAAAAGCCGGTTGAAGAGCCGTTTGTCCCGGTCGAGACACAGCCTGCCGAGGAATCACCTGCCGAAGCCTCTGAGCCAACGGGATGGGCGCCGGAGTTTGCCGAACCCGCTGAAGAAGCCCCCGCAGAACCGCCCGAATGGCGGCCAGAGCCAGAACCTGCCCAGACCATCGCTGAGCCAGAATCAACCGTGGATGACTGGCTGCGCGGCCTGGAAGTGGAAAGCGAGGCCGAAAAGGCCGAACTGCCCGGCTTTACCCCGGTGGAAGAGGCCGATTACCGCTCGCAGTGGATGCCGGCCCAGGAACCCGCCGCCGCTCCCTCCATTCAGCCGTCCGGCCCGGTTCCCGGCGAGATTAACAGCCTGACCGAAGCACAAACTGCCCTGATGCGCGGCAGTCTGGACGCGGCTTTAGACTTCTACAACCGCTGTATCCAGGAAGGCCGCGATTTGGATACCGTGATCCACGATCTGCGCGACGCGCTCTACCGCTACCCGGTGGATATTTCCCTCTGGCAGGCCTTAGGAGACGCCTTCGCGCGCAACAACCAACTGCAAGAAGCACTCGACGCCTATACCAAAGCCGAGGAACTTTTACGCTAAAGGAGACCAACATTGGAACAAACGCTGGTGCTAATTAAACCCGATGGCGTGCAGCGCGGCCTCATCGGTGAGGTCATTCGCCGCCTCGAACAACGCGGATTGAAACTCGTCGCCGCCAAGTTTATGCAGGTCAGCCGCGACCTGGCTGAGCGCCACTATGCCGTCCACCAGGGCAAACCGTTTTACGAGGGTCTGGTGAATTATATTATCTCTGCGCCGGTCATGGCGATGGTCTGGGAAGGCCCCAACGCCGTCGCCGCCGTCCGCCAGACGATGGGCGCTACCCGCCCTGCCGAAGCCGCCCCTGGAACCATCCGCCACGATTTTGCCCTCACCGTTGGCCGCAACCTGACGCACGCCTCCGACTCGCCAGAAAACGGCCAGGCCGAAGTGGCCCTGTGGTTCCGGCCAGAGGAACTTATCTCTTGGAGCCGCCCCACCGACGACTGGATCTTTGCCAATAACTAACCATAACCGGGTAGTTTTCTTACCGGCGAATTTTTGAAAACCCTTGACGAGCGTATCAACCCATGTTAAACTATAGCCCGTCGGTGCGAATGAAAGTGATCGCCCGGGGGCGTGGTGTAGTGGTTTAACATGCGGCCCTGTCAAGGCCGAGACCGCGGGTTCGAATCCCGTCGCTCCCGCTCGATGGAAAAACGAAAGGTGTTACACAAAGGGTTCCCGCTTCGTGTAAAAAACACCAAAGGATGAAGTCCTGAGCAACCCAAAGGGTAGTTCAGGACTTCATCTTTAAACCCCTAACCTCCACCTGAGTGAAACCCCACTCGGTGGGGTTTTTGCGTTTACCCCCCCAACCATTTCATCCGTCACCCGAAATACACAAGGAGACCATATGGCGTACCAGAAATCCCGCAAGGGACAGGAAGAGAAGCAAGCCAGCGCTCGGCTCAGCCCTGTGACCTATGAACTGGCCTGGTCGAAAGGGGCGGCGATAGCAACCGGGCAGGCGATCGCTTTGGCACTGAGCTGAGCGGGGTTGCGCATCGTTACATCCTGATCCTGCACGGCAAATATCTGTGAGTCTTGGCTGCAAGTTGGGGAGACACTGATTTCTTAACGCCATTGGCCGTATTGATCCCTGAATGAGAAGATCATCCTATATACTTAGCCAAGAACAATTCGGACATCACCCATTTTCTTGGTGGCAGCCATGAACATCTTGCTTCTAACATACGGTTCGCGTGGTGATGTGCAGCCGTTCCTGGCGCTGGCAATCGGGTTGCAGAAGGCCGGCCACACGGTTACGCTCGCCGCACCATTCCGTTTTCAAGATTTTATCGAACGTTATGGTGTCCGCTGTGAACCACTCGCCGGCGATCCGGATGAACTCAGCCAGCTCTTCAATGACGCCGGCGAGAATGCCTTCCAGATGGTGCGCAGCATGCAGAAGCATGTTTTTCGGATCGCACCAGATGTCGTCAAAGGCGTGCGCAAGGCCCTGCATGGAGCGGATCTTCTCGTCCACAGTTTTGCTTTCACCACCGGGGCGCACAGCTTTGCCCGGGAGCTTGGCATCCCAGATGTCTCGGTACAAATGTTTCCAGTCTTTGCCCCAACCCGGTCGTTTCCAGCGATTGGCATGCCAGCGAGCAGACTGGGATGGCTGAACTATTTCAGTCATTGGTTCTCAACGAAAGTGTTCTGGCATGCCGGTAATCTAGGCTACTACCAACTGCGCAAAAGAGCGCCTGATGATTTCCCAGCCAAAGTGTACTGGCCTTTTCATCCAACGCCAGGTCGCCCAGTCACCCCCTTGATCTTTGCAATCAGCCCGGCTGTGCTGGCGAAACCAGATGACTGGAATCACCCTCATATTCATGTGTCCGGATACTTCTTCTTGGAGCATCTGGAATACCAGCCACCGGATGCGCTGAGTAGGTTTCTTGAGACTGGCGATCCGCCGGTCTGCATCACCTTTGGCAGCATGGTCAACCGGGAAGCACAGCGAATTGGTCAAGCAGTCCTGAATGCCATCCAACAGACCGGCAGCCGCGCCGTCTTTCTGACCGGTTGGGGCGGTTGGCAGCCCGAGAAAACACCGGAGAATATTCTTCTTATGGATGCAGCCCCACACGACTGGTTATTCCCGCGCTGCCGTGCCGTGATCCATCACGGCGGAGCCGGAACTACTGCAGCCGGACTGCGGGCAGGCGTGCCATCCATCCTTATCCCGCACGCAGCCGACCAGCCCTTTTGGGGCAGCCGCGTCGCCGCGATTGGCGCCGGGCCAGAACCCATTCCTGTGAAGGCGGTATCGGTTGAAACACTGGTTGCTGCCATCCATCAGGCCAGTTCGGACTCTATCTGCAAACGGGCAAAAGAAGTCGGGAAGCAAATTCAATCCGAAAACGGGATTTCAGCAGCCATCTCGGTCATTGAAAAACACGCAAACGCGTTCCATCGTTCCAATTAACCGCTATTGATAACTGGCTTGTCCAGGAAGGACCGGATTTGCAGGGGCTTTCAAGCGTCGCCCAATCCAGCCTGGCGTGCGCCAGGGATGTGATCTGCGCTGAAACGCCCAATCTCCGCAATAGTACCCCACACCCACCAGCAGCCTGCCAGGAATAACCGGGTCTGATTGCAGCGCGCAATCACAATAGTTTCAAGAACTGTTTTTTTTGTGCTGCCGATCTGCCGATTCACCGTTTTCATCCAATAACAAGATCATGCTATACTCCAACTAATTTTTTTTTTTTACAATCTGCGCTTTAAGCAATTCACAACATGTCCATATCTACAAAACCCCGTGAAGAAAACTCTGGCCGTGACTGGCTCGCTGTCCACCGCTGCCTGATTCTGCTCAAACGGCTGTCAAGCGGGCCGGCATCTCGTGAGGAATTAATCACAGAAGTGCTGCGCGAATTGGGTCCTGGAGCATATTCAGCGGAACCAAAAGCGCGAGAGCGTGCATTCAAACGGGATCGGGAGAATCTGCGCCGTCAATTCCAGGCGGAGCTGTCTTACAGCCAACAGCATAAGACGTATCAGCTTACTGCCCCCAGTCCGTTAACCCAGATTAAATTTTCGAAATCTGCCTTAGAGGGGCTGCGTGTTCTTATCCAAACCTTTGAAGAAGGTACTTTCGCTGAAAGCGGCGTAATTCGCGCTTTTTTTGATGAAGTCGTTCTGCGATTAGCATCCAACGAGCGCGATTTGCTTGAGCAAGGCCGCCTGCCGCTTGAAATCAATCTGCAACAGGAAGTTGATCCGGGTAAAACCAGCCTTCGTGTATGGCACACTCTGGAACGGGCCATACACGAAGGGCGGCGACTGAGCTTTCATTACCTTTCCCCCCAGCAAGCCGACCGCCAGCCCCGTTACCATGAAGTAGCCGCTTATCGCATCCGGTTCAGGCGTGGGCACTGGTATCTGTACGCCTGTGACCTTTTCTGGCGCAATCCGCAGGGTTTCGAAAGACATGACCTCACGTACCGCCATTTTCGCCTGAGCTACATTCTGGATGATGAGAAGCTGGCCGTACTCCCCACCCGCCTGCCGCCGGTCCAGCGCACCCCACCGCGTTACATCGTCCATTACCGTCTGTTACCAGTCCTGGCGCGCGGATCAATCAGCCGTCATTTTGACGAAATGACAATCGAGCACCTGCCGGACGGCAGCGCAGAAATTCACGCAGTCACGGATGACGCATGGGAAGCAGTGCGTATCCTGCTCAGTTATGGTGAAAACTGCATCGTCCTGGGCGGTGAGGAAGTGCGGACACAAACCGAAAACCGAATCCGCAAAATGGCGGCCAATTACGGGTTATAGCAAATCCCGCTCGCCAGGCTTAGACCTCGTATACGGTCCAGGGGGGCTCGTAGAATACAGATAAAGGAACACAATCAATCGAGGTTACCTTGAAGATTCATCTGCCACCTGCCTTTTCCCGTTTGGTCGAATCAGACACACCGCTCCTCGCCGAGCTAAAGGCCATTCTGCCCGATTATATCCGCTTATCTCAGCACCAGTTGGATACCTATCGGGCAGTCACCAGCGGAACGTACGATGTTATCTTCAACACCGCATTGACCGGGGACGGCAAAAGCCTGAGCGGTCAGCTCGCGGTGCTGGTCAATGGCATGAATACCCCACTAATGGCAATGTACCCGACCAATGAGCTGCTCCGCGATCAGGAAACCCACCTGGCATCGACCAAACAGCGCTGGGGCGTCGATTTAGAAATCAAATCGCTGGACAGTGCGGCGATCGATCACCTGATGGCCGGCGAGGACTACCGGACGCGCGGCGACGCGTTGTTAAGCACGATCCACAACCATGAGGTGCTGCTGACCAACCCCGATATCTTCCATCTGGTAATGCACCAGTTTTATCGCTATCCGCAGGATGCGTCGGATAAAATCTTCGGCCCACTGCTGCAAAAGTATGCCCAGTTCACGTTTGATGAATTCCACATTTTTGAAGCGCCGCAGATCGTCAGTGTGCTCAATGCCCTGCTGCTGATCCATGAGATGAGCACGGCGGCACGTCCGCATACCTTTCTATTTCTCTCTGCCACGCCGGGCGACCTCATGATGGAATACCTGTCTCGCTCCGGACTGCGCGTGCAGGAAATCCGCGGGCAGTACTGCCACGGCCAGCCAGCCGAACCGCACAATTGGCGGCCCATCCTGCAGGAAGCCGATCTCCACTTCGACACGCTGACAGGTGAGCAGTGGATCGAGCAGCACCTGGCGGATACACTGCTGCCTTTCTTCCTTGACCATCGCCCGGGGGCGAAGGGGGCGATTATCGTCAACTCCATCGCCAGTGTCTACCGCCTGCTGAGCAAGCTGCAAGCCGCCCTTGCCCCTTACGGTCTGCGTGCAGCGCCTAACACCGGCTTTACCTCACGTACCCAGCGGAAAGAATCCTACTCGGCTGACCTGTTAATCGGCACGTCCACCGTCGATGTGGGGGTCGATTTCCAGATCAACTTCCTGCTGTTCGAAAGCCGTGACGCAGGCAGCCTGATCCAGCGCCTGGGACGGTTGGGACGTCACCGCTCGTATATCCGAGACGGGCAGACCATACCATTTGACACCTATACAGCCTACGCGCTGGTGCCCCAATGGGTGCAGGAAGCCCTGTTCAACGGCAAGACCGGCGCCCCGCCGTTGCTGCGAGCGGATGAAGCCATCGACCGCGAACAATTGCAAGCAGCCATTCACAGCGCCTACCCGCAGCCCGCCCGGTTTTCCCGCTACGCACAAACCTGGGGTAAATTTCAGACCATGCACATCCTGACTGGTCTGGGCGCTCCCACCGTGCGCGAACAGTACACCATGCTCCGGCAGAATTTATTCCGCCGCTTTCAGCAAACCTTTCAACTGCGCCTGGGCCAGACAGAAAAGCAGGAATATCTGAAGCTGCGGAAAGAGCAGAGCAAGCTGTTCGATGAAGTGATCGCCTTCCGCGGCGGCAGCTATTTTACGATTGGAGTTATCGACGACAGCGAAACCGGAGTGGACCAGTTCAAAAATGGGGATCTGCTGCAACTGGCCCCCAACGCGCAATTAGAAACATTATCTGAGGAAGCGTTTTACCGCGCCGCCGAGGCGCACGGTATTCCGCGCAGGTTTTTTGAGCAGCACCAGCCTTTGGGCTTTTATCGCCATATTGGCTGGCTGGAGAAGCGCCAGGAGTTCAGCTTCTTTCTGGATCAGGATTTATCAGCCTGGAGTGCAGACCAATTTGGGAAAACCCTTCTGCTGGATCGGTTGCAGTTGGATGTTCCCATCCCAGGAATCCATGCGATCAATGGCCGGTTATCCGCGCGGCACATCCCGGCACTGATCTGTCTGGGAACTGAGCCGCTCAACCTTAAGCGGTTGCTGCGCCTGCCCATACTGTTCAGCCTGCATCCGCTCAAGAGTCGTGATTATCAAACCGGCTGTATTGCCTTTGGCCGCCAGGCGCTTCTGCTGGAAACGCGCTTGCGTGATACCCCGCTTACCCCTGGCGGAGCCGCTTTCATTTTCTGACAAGGAGACCCTATGGATGACGCTGATTTCATTCTCCCCGATGAAATATACACGGATCTGGAACCAGAAGAGACTACCCCAGCCCTGACCCTGCTCAAGCAGCCGCTATTTAGCACCCTGCTGCTGGATGTGGTGGGCAAACAATGGCCTGGCGATCGGGTAATGGAAGAGTTCGTCCGGTTTGCCGCGCCGCGCATTTCCGATAGGCTGGGCGGCGAGAGTGCCAAAGGCGGAGATTTCAGCCGCTTACTGGCGCAGGAAGGCAAGGATATCGAGCGCTACGAAGCGGACCAGTCCTTTCGGGCGCACCTGCTCAACGGGCTCTTTCCCGCCCTCAACCTGGCGCGTACGCTGCAAAGCTGGCAATTACCGCAGTTCCGAGCTTATAATGATGAGACCCGCCGGGTGTTCATCGCCGGGTATATTCTGCATGACTTTCTTAAGCTGCCCGGGGTGGATGAGCAGATGGAACAGGCCGGGTTCAGTCACCAGCGGGCCGTCGGCCCGGCGCAAATGCCCCTGCTGGAAGATATTTTCCGGGTCTGGTGCAGCGAGCTGGGCTTGGATGATTTTCTCGACGGCCCGGACGGGGTGGATACTGTCCTGCACGATCTGATCTATGTCGCCTGCAACACGCAAGTGCGCTGGAGCACACTGCGCAATTTACAACTACTGCCGCGCCTGAAGCTGCCGCCCGCGCAACTGGCATTAGCCGAGCAGCTTAGCCACTTCGCGGATCTGATCACCTATGTAGCGCGCACTCCGCAGGAAGTCGTGACGCATGCCTCCATTCGCTCTCTCGTTTCAACACTGAGCAATTCGCAAGCGCGGCTGACAGCCCACCACCTCAGTGATAACCGCGGCGTGCTGACCAACTTTATCCATAACGCGGCGACAGCCGCCATGACCAACCGGTACCGTGTGCCCCTGCTCTATGCACCCAGCGGCGTAGTCTATGTGGAACACAAAACCTTAGCCGGGGAACTGCCGGAGGTATCGCAAATCGCCACGGATACGGTCGAGCGTATCCGCCAGGCTGCCTCTGAGCAGGTGCGGAATAACAACCGTAAAGGCTTTCAGCGCGACGGCAAAGGCATCAAATATGCCGAATTCCTCTGGCTGTTCTTCAACCTGCCCGAGTTCATTCGCCTGGGCGCGGCGGCTGCCGGCAAGATTATCCATGCCGGGAAAAAGCCTGTTGCGGGAAAGCGCTTTGAAAAAATTCGCGCCGGCGGCTGGATGGAACCCGGTGTAGATCTCGATCTGCCGGATGATCTGCGTGTGGACCAACTGGCCGAATGGTGTTTTCTGGCTGAACAGCAGGTCAAGGAACGGATTCCTTCATTTGACGTAGAAGGTTTCCTCTTACATGCAATGAATCTGGAGGATTTACGCGATTCCTTTGCCGCCGTGCCGCGCGACGGCCGGGCGGGCGGCGTAGGCTATCACTGGTATTACGCTGCCGGCCATTACCTGAAACGCGGCTACGCCAGCGGGTTAGACCCCGCTGCCTGGGCTGAACAGATCGGGCGCTTCGCGAACGCGCTGGCAGACACGGTTAGCCAGCTTCCGGGGGAAACGGAACCCGCGATCCTGGCAGATTGGGACGAACTGCGGCGCTATATCCTGCAAACACTGCACGTTGGCGCAGGTGAAAAAGCCGTGAGCCTGGATTCCTTTCAGACTGAATTGGCACGCTACAGCAAGGCCAAACAGCGCGGGCGCGGCGGGGCGCAGGTTTGCGCTCTGTGTTCCTCTTCCTTCCGCATCGATAAACAGCAGGAAACAGCCGTGCTGTTCGCCCCACAGGTCTACAGCAACAAGCGCCTGCTCAACAGCAGTGATGCCAGACGGGATATCTGCGCTATCTGCGGGCTGGAAATGATGCTGCGCCAGATCCTGATGAAAGAAACAGAAGCCAGCGGCGGCGACTACGAAGGCCGCCAGGTGCGCTACCTGTACTTCTATCCGACCTATTTCTTCACCCCAGAAACGCTGGCCGTACTGCGCCGCCTGTACATCGCCTTGCGGCGGCCCAGTTTGAAGGATCTGCGTGAGCAGTTGACAGAGGGCGGACAGCTAAAGATTACCAATGCTGTGCTGCAGCACCTGCAGCCTTTTATGTTAACCCCAGACCCCGCTGCCACAGACCGCTACCCGCGGCTGCATTTCCCGGAGAATGAGCCCATTACCTTTTTCTTCTTAGGAATTCCGCCGGCGGAGCGCGATGCAAAAGATGCTGAATCTTGGGTTTACCCGGCGCTATTAGCATTGCTGCTGCCGCTGCTGCTGGATGTGAAGGTCGTTGCCAGTGAGTCGTCACTGCCAATCCTATTAGAGGCTGCCGAACTGCCCGAAACCGTCTTCCTCGATGCACCTCATGCCAGTATTCAGCGCCTGCTCAAAGGGCAGGTGCGCATCAACATTGACCGCGTGTTACCGGCACTGCGGCGCCTGTTGGCTGCTTACTTTATTCATGCCGATGCCAACAGTGGAAGCGGGGCCGGCGGTTTTGACTATGCCTGGCAAAAACTGCCAGCTCTGGCTCGCGACCTGGACGACTCGCCGCTGTATGTCTTCCACTACCTGAAAAAATGGCGGCGCAAGAATGACACACAGCGCAAGAATGACACACTGCCGGCTGGCAAAATCACACAGTATCTGCAATATCTGCATTACCTTGAAGGAGAATCCGCTATGAGCTATGCCCGTGAACTGACATTGCTTTACCGGCGTTTCTACCGCGCCAAACGTTACAATTCTAACAGCATCTTACGCCCCATCAGTGTTGCGGCCCAGGTGATTCTGGAAGCCGATCCACGCATCTTCCCCGACTGCGAGAGCCTGTACGAGGCGGTGTTAGGCCGCATGCGCAACTTCAGCGAAGCCGCCCAGCGCGCCGGGCTGGCTTTCTTCCCCAAAGGCAGTGACCACGCCAGCCGTGAG
>DAOUAC010000080.1:0-37534 GCA_034434155.1 Anaerolineaceae bacterium | reverse complement strand
CCCGCACCACCAGGGGGCGGTTGAGATGGCGAAGATTGCTCAGGAACGTGCCGAACACGCGGAGATCCAGGCCATGGCCGACGCGATCATTGCCGGGCAGGAGGAGGAGATCACACAGATGAAGACCTGGAGGCAGCAGTGGTACGGCAGCGGCGATACCCCGCCCATGAGCGCAATGCCGTCGTTAGAGGAAATGCCGGGCATGGGCGGAACTGGTCACGCTATGGATATGCAGGCGGATGTGGAGCGGCTGAAAAATGCTCCCGAACCCTTTGACCTGGCCTTCATTGACGCGATGATCCCCCACCATCAATCCGCGATTGACGCGGCCCGGATGGCTCTGAGCAAAGCTCAACGCTCCGAAATTAAAGAGCTGGCACAGAAAATCATTGACGCCCAACAGAAGGAGATTGACGAGATGAACGCCTGGCGCAAGGCGTGGTACCCAGACGCGCCGCCGGCATCCGCGCCGGGGCATTAAATGAAAACAGGGTAGTTGGTGGGCATTCCGCGCCCATCAACCACCCTGGTCGCACCGGTGGGTTTACGGGACCCAGTTGGAAAGGATTTGAATTTCCTTGTCTGGCTGGGTCTTGTCGTTGGTAATGAGGTGCAGGCGGAAGTCATGCGGGCCGCCCATGTTGCCGTGCATGAGGTATTCCAGGGTAATTACGGTGCTTTCGCCGGGTTGGATGGTCATCGAACCGATGACCGGGGTAGGAGGTCAACACCCTGCTCGTACTTCGACGTAAGGGGCTTCGGTGAACCGCAGGGGCTGATCGCCTACATTGGTAACGCGCACTTCGTCGCGCACCAGCGTTCCTAACCGGACGTTGCCACGATCAATCACCGCGGTATCCACCTTAAGACGGGGCGCGCCTTGAACTTCGATCGCGGCTTTGGACTGGCGGCTGCCGCCGAGGAGCGCCCAGGCGGCGATCACGATAAGCACCAGGCCCACCAACGCAAACCAGATCGGCAGCAAGCTTTGTTTGGGCCTGGGTTGGAGTTTGGTACGATAACGGGGCATAGGAGAGTCCTTGCAAAGGCATAGGGTTTCACTGCCTAGTTTACGCTGCTGCCCGACCCGGCAACAGTGTGATGTGGCGCATTTTTGGGTAGGCAAATATGCTCATCAGCAGGAGCGTGATGTACAATAGGGGTATCCGATGCGAGAAAATTGTGCGCTGTACCTTTACGGCCCCATGTTTTGTTGATAAGGAGTTCCGCTATGGATGTCGTTGCGCTGTCGCGCTGGCAGTTTGCCATCACTTCTGTTTACCACTTTTTCTTTGTGCCGCTGACGTTGGGGTTGTCGGTTCTGGTTGCTATGATGGAAACGATGTACGTCCGCACCGGCAACGCCACTTATAAGCGCATGACCAAATTTTGGGGCAACCTGTTCCTGATTAACTTCGCCATGGGGGTGGTGACGGGGATCGTCATGGAATTTCAGTTCGGGATGAACTGGGCGCGCTACTCGGCCTTTGTGGGGGATATTTTTGGCGCTCCGCTGGCGATTGAGGCGCTGTTGGCCTTCTTCCTCGAATCGGTCTTTTTGGGGGTGTGGATCTTCGGGTGGGAGAAGCTCTCGAAAGGGATGCATCTGGCGGCGATATGGCTGGCGGCGCTCGGCGCGAATATCTCAGCTCTGTGGATTCTAACCGCCAACTCTTTTATGCAGCACCCGGTTGGTTTCGCTGTCGAAAACGGGCGCGCCGTGATGACCGACTTTTGGGCGTTACTGGGCAACCCCTATCTGTGGACGCAGTTCCCTCACACGGTTCTATCGGGCTTTACCACGGGGGCCTTTTTTGTGCTGGGGATCAGTGCTTATCATCTGGTGCGGCGGCGCGAGGTAGATTTCTTCCGCCGCTCGTTCCAGATGGCCTCAGTCTTTGGGGTGATCGCCATTTTTTTGGTCATTCTGGTAGGGCATTCGCAGGCGCAGCGCATGGTGCAGTTCCAGCCGATGAAAATGGCCTCTGCCGAAGCTCTGTGGGAGAGCGAAGACCCGGCTTCTTTCTCGCTGTTCACAGTGGGCGACGAAAAGCGGCGCGCCGATGTATTTGCCATTCGCATCCCGGCGCTGTTGAGCGTGCTGGCCTATAACCAGCCTACGGGTTTAGTCAAGGGAATTAATAACTTGCAGGCCGAGTACGAACAGCAGTACGGGCCGGGCAATTACGTCCCCTCGGTGATCACCGCCTACTGGTCGTTCCGCATCATGGTAGGAACGGGCTTTTTGATGATGGCCCTGGCGCTGCTTGCGCTCTACCCCACGCTGCGGGGCCGGCCCATCTCGCAGATGCCGCTGGTGAAGTTCTTCCCCTGGGTGATTGCCCTGCCTTACATTGCCAACACGGTGGGGTGGATCTTCACCGAAATGGGCCGGCAGCCCTGGGTGGTGATGGGCCTGATGAAAACCGAAGATGCCTATTCTCCCAACGTGCCGGCGGGGGCTGTACTGCTGACGTTGATCGTCTTTACCCTGGTCTACGCCGGGCTGATGGCGGCAGATGTGTACCTGCTGCGCAAGTTTGCCAAGGCCGGGCCGCCCGCGCCAGAATCGGATAAGGATGGCAAGGCCGAGCAAACGCCTGAGTTCGAGACGGCGGTTCCATAACGGGAGGAAAGCATGGATCTGAATACGCTGTGGTTCCTGTTGATCGCGATTTTATATATCGGCTACTTTGTGCTGGAAGGCTTCGATTTTGGGGTGGGCATCTTACTGCCGTTTTTGGGCAAGAACGATACCCAGCGCCGCACCATCATCAACACCATCGGCCCGCACTGGGACGGCAACGAGGTCTGGCTGATTACAGCGGGCGGGGCCACCTTCGCGGCCTTCCCGCAGTGGTATGCCACCCTCTTTAGCGGATTTTACCTGCCCCTCTTCCTGATTTTGTTGGCTCTGATTGTGCGCGGCGTGGCTTTTGAGTTCCGCAGTAAAGATGAACACCCCCTCTGGCGCAAAAGCTGGGATTGGGCCATCTTTGGCGGTAGTCTGGTTCCGTCTTTTTTGTGGGGGGTGGCCTTTACCAATTTCATTCGCGGCGTGCCGATTGACGGCAATTTTGTCTACGTGGGTGGGTTCTTCAACCTGCTCAACCCCTATGCCCTGCTGGGCGGGGTGGTATCACTGCTGGGCTTTATTCTGCTGGGGGCGCTCTTTTTGGCGCTCAAGACCACCGGTGAGCTGGCAACCGCGGCGGAAACCGTGGCGCGGCGCGCGTGGGCTCCGGCGGGCGTTGCCCTGCTGGCGTATGTCATCGCCACTTACTTCTTCACCGACGTACTGAAGCAGTTGGGAGTTAACCCCGGCCCGGTTCCGCTGGGCGCGCCGATCTTCCTGCTGGTGGCCGGTTATTTTATCTACAACCGCCGCAGTGGCTGGGCTTTTACGATGACGGTGCTGGCGGTCGTCTCTGCTGTTGCGACTATCTTTATGATCCTCTACCCCCGCGTGCTGGTCTCCAGCATTGACCCGGCCTACAGTCTGACGATCTACAACGCCGCTTCGGGCCAGTATACCCTGCGCACCATGACCATCATCACTCTGATCTTCTTACCGTTTGTGCTGGCCTACCAGGCCTGGGCCTATTGGGTGTTCCGCAAACGGGTGGGGTCGAAGGCGGAAGAACTGCATTATTGAGCCGCTGGATTCGTGCTAGAATTGCTGTATGCAGGCTGGCGACTATCCGGGTGATTCGTGCCATCACGCGCCTTCAACTCAACCCACAAGAGATTTTCGACAATAGGACGCGCCCACGAGAAAGCAGCGGCGATCCGTACAATAACAACAATAGCCGAAACAGGAGTGATTCAATGAGCTGCGTCAAAAAAGAAGTCGTAACCTCTGCGAAGGCCCCCAAGGCCATTGGCCCCTACTCGGCCGGGATTAAGGCCGGGCAAATGGTGTTTTCTTCTGGTCAACTGGGCCTGGACCCTGTCACCGGGAACCTGGTTGAGGGCGGGGTTGAGGCGGAGACGCGCCAGGCCCTTACCAACCTGAGCCATATCCTCGAAGCGGCGGGCAGTTCGCTGAATCACGTGGTGAAAACCACGGTATTTCTGCGCGACATGGCCGATTTTGCCCGCATGAATGCAGTCTACGCCGAATTTTTTAAGGAGGCCCCTCCGGCGCGCTCGACCTTCCAGGTGGCGGCGCTGCCCAGAGGCGCGGCGGTGGAGATCGAAGCGATTGCCCTGCTGGCCGAATCGGTGGAGGATGAGTGTTCAGAAGGGCAAATGCACAATTAAATGCCGCTCGTTTCCATTATCGTCCCTTGCTATAATGAGCAAGATACGATCCGGCTCTTGCTCGAAGCGATCTGCCGCCAAACGTTTCTGACGAGCGAGCTGGAAGTCGTGATTGCCGATGGACGATCTACCGACCGGACGCGCGAGGAGATTGCGGCTTTTCAGCGCGAACACCCGGAACTGCTGGTGCGCGTCGTGGATAACCCCCGGCGCAACATTCCCGCGGGGCTAAACCGCGCGCTGGCCGCGGCTCAGGGCAAGTACGTGGTGCGGCTGGATGCGCACTCGGCCCCCGACCCCGATTACATCCAGCACTGCGTGGCCGACCTGGAAGCCGGGCGCGGCGAGAATGTTGGCGGGGTTTGGGATATCCGCCCGCGCGGTTCCGGCGTAGTTCAGCGCGCCATTGCCATCGCCGCCGCTCATCCCTTGGGAGTAGGAGATGCGCTCTACCGCTATACAACGAAGCCTGGTTACGTGGATACCATTCCTTTTGGGGCTTTCAGACGAGACGTGTTCGACCGGCTGGGCGCATTTGACGAAAGCCTGTTGACCAACGAAGATTACGAGTTTAACGCCCGCCTGCGGCGGCAGGGAGGGCGGGTATGGCTCAACCCACGCATCCGCTCGACTTACTTTGCCCGCCCCAATCTGGGGGCGTTAGCAAGGCAGTACGCTCGTTATGGGTACTGGAAGCTGCGGATGCTCGCGCGCTATCCGCAAACCCTGCGCTGGCGGCAGGCGCTGCCCCCGGCTTTTATCTTCAGTCTGGTGGGGCTGCTACTGGTGGGGCTGGTCTGGCCGGCGGCACTGGGTCTGCTGATTGCTGAAATTCTGGTATACTTTCTCATCCTGATGGCAGGTTCTGCGCGGGCGGCGCTGCGCGAGCGCGACTGGCGCCTGGCCCTGCTCGTTCCAGCGGCCATGGCGACCATGCACCTCAGTTGGGGAGCCGGCCTGTGGTGGAGCCTGATCAGCGCGGGACTGCAATTCGTCAAGCGAAAAATCTTTATCAATACAGGGTTATCGTAGGACAAGAATGGGTTCACTCACTGCGGCACAACGATCAGTTCGCTTCCGCCTGCATCCTGCCGAGCGCCGGGTCATCTTGTTCTTAGGAGATGTGGTCGCGGCTACGGCAGCGTTGGGAATATCCATTTACTGGTGGGGGCAAATTGATTGGCTTGATTTTTCCTGGGAATTCTTATTTCAACGCATCCCACCCTGGTTCTGGCTGATGCCCCTGGTCTGGCTGATTCTCAACGTTGAGTTATATGATATCCGCCGGGCCGGGCGCCGCCGCGAGACGATCAAAGGCGTAGCCATCGCGGCTACCATCAGCCTGTTTTTATACGTGTTTGTGTTCTTCCTCTCACAGCGCGATCTGCCCCGCCGTGGAGTGATCACGTTTATTGTCTTCGCCGCGCTGTTGATGACCGCCTGGCGCTTTACCTATATCGGCGTATTCACCGCGCCCGAATTTTTGCGCCGCGTGGTGATCGTGGGGGCCGGGCGGGCAGGTAGTACGCTGGCAAAAGTCGTCCGTGAAATGTGGCCCCCGCCTTTCTACCTGGTGGGGCTAATTGACGACGATCCCGCCAAGCGCAATACCACCGTTGAGGGCTACCCCGTGCTGGGCGGATGTGAAACGCTGATGACCACCCTGGAAAAGCACCGCATTTCCGATGTGATCTTTGCCATTTCCGGCGAGATGAGCCCGGAGATGTTCCAGGCCCTGCTGCAAGCTGAGGAAGAGGGCGTGGAAGTGACCACCATGGCGAGCATGTACGAAGAACTGATGGGCCGCGTGCCGATTTTCTTACTGCGCAGTGATTGGATCTTGCGCTCGTTTGTTGACCAGGCCCATGCCAACGGGTTCTATGAACTCATCAAGCGCCTGCTCGATATCGTTGGCGGTTTGGTGGGGGTTCTTATCTTAATGATGGCGTTCCCGTTCATCGCTCTGGCAATTACACTGGAATCGGGCCGCCCGGTGATCTATACCCAAAGCCGCCTGGGTAAAAACGGACGCGAATACAAGATTATTAAGTTCCGCACCATGCGCGAAGCCTTTGATGAGGAAGGCCGCCCCCTGCCCGATGAGCAGCGCATCACGCGGGTAGGGCGTATTTTGCGCAAAAGCCATCTGGATGAACTGCCTCAGTTTATCAATGTACTGCGCGGCGAGATGAGCCTAGTGGGGCCGCGCGCGGAACGCTCGGAGCTGGTCAACGAGTTACAGGGTAAAGTGCCGTTTTACCGCGCGCGCCTGCTCGTTAAACCGGGCATTACCGGCTGGGCTCAGATCAATTTTGGCTACGCTACCACCGTCGAAGATACAGCCGTTAAGCTGGAACACGATCTGTATTACATCAAACGCCGCAATCTTCTATTGGATTTCATCATCCTGCTGCGCACCTTTGGCACGGTGGTGGGGTTCAGAGGGCAGTGAGCGTCCCTGGCCGGGCAAACCGGCCCTGACGAGCGTCTATCCTAACCATCCATGACAACCGTCACCTTAGCTGAGTGGGATCAATACCTGGCGGGGCATCCCGAAGCGAATCTGTTGCAAACCGGGGCCTGGGGTGAGTTAAAGGCCGGCTTTGGCTGGCAGGTTGAGCGCATCCGTCAGGGCGAGGCGGGCGCGCAGGTGCTGTTCCGCCGGCTGCCGGGAGGGGTAACGGTCGCTTACCTGCCCAAAGGCCCGGTGGGCGAAGCCCGTCACTGGCGGGCCCTGTGGCCGGCCATAGACCGCGCCTGCCGCCGCCGCCGCGCCCTGCTGCTTAAGATCGAGCCGGATCGCTCTGAGCCGTTGGGAGCAGAAGAAGCGGAAGCTCTGCGCGACCTGACGCCTTCGCAGCCGGTACAGCCGCGCCGCACCGTGCTGGTGAGCCTGGCCGGGGACGAAGCGGCGTGGTTGGAGCGCATGAAGCCCAAGACGCGCTATAATATCCGCCTGGCGGAACGCAAAGGGGTGCAGGTGCGCCCCTGGGCCGACCTGGACGGTTTTTACGCCATGATGCGGCAGACGGCGGAGCGCGATGGCTTTGCCATCCATGCGCGCGACTATTACCGGCAGGCCTACGAACTCTTTCACCCCTTGGGCCAATGCGAACTGCTGGCCGCTGAGTTTGAGGGCCGTCCACTGGCGGCTTTGATGGTTTTTGCGCACGGTCAGCGGGCCTGGTATTTGTTTGGCGCCTCTAGCGAGGAGGAGCGCAGCCGCATGCCCACCTATTTGCTCCAATGGGAGGCGATGCGCTGGGCCAAAGCTGCGGGCTGCCTGGCGTATGACCTGGTGGGCGTTCCTGACGAAGATGAAGCCACCCTGGAACGCGAATTTGCCAATCGCTCGGATGGGTTGTGGGGGGTTTACCGCTTTAAACGCGGTTTTGGGGGCCGGGTGGAACGCTCGGTGGGGGCCTGGGACCGCGAATACGTCCCCCTGGCGGGGCGGTTGTACCGCTGGTACAGCGAGCGGCGGCGGGGGCGCGCCGGGGCGCGGGGGGTGGAGTAATGCCCTCGCTGCGGATGGAGATCAACGCCCTGAGCGGGGCAGACTGGAACCAGGCCATTGCCGCCCTGCCGGGCGCGCACGTGCTGCAAACCTGGCAGTGGGGGCAGTTTAAGCGGGCCTATGGCTGGCAGCCGGAATATCTCTTGTGGCGCGATGACTGCAGTACCACGCGCGCGGCGGCGCTGGCGCTGACCCGCGCCGCGCCCGGCGGCCTGAAGGTGCTGTACCTGCCGCGCGTATCTCCATCGGACCAGTCGAGCAGAGGCCCGCGCGGCAGGTACAGCACCTTCAGGCCGCCGGGCCTCTGCTCGACTGGTCCGATGGAGATACGCGGGCGCAGGTGCTGGCGGGGATAGAAGCCATGGCGGCGCGGCGCGGCGTGATTTTCGTCAAGATTGATCCTGAAGTGCCACTGGGACGTGGGATACCGGGGACAGAAAGCGAGCGCCCTAACCCAACCGGTGCACAGGTGGTAGACGAGTGGCGGCGGCGCGGCTGGCGAGAATCGCGCGAGCAAATCCAGTTCCGCAACACCGCCTGGCTGGACCTGACCGGCAGCGAGGACGGCTGGCTGGCGCGCATGAAGCCCAAAACCCGCTACAACCTGCGCCTGGCCGAGCGCAAGGGCGTTGCCGTCCGCAGTGCAGTGGAGGGCGACCTGGCAGAACTGTACCGCATGTACGCCGAAACCTCGGTACGCGATGGCTTTGTGATCCGCCCTGCCGATTATTACCTTACCCTGTGGCGGGCGTTTATGCAGGCGGGCCTGGCGCAGCCGCTGATTGCTGAGGTGGCGGGCGAGGCTGTAGCGGGGCTGGTGCTGTTCACCTTTGGGCGGCGGGCCTGGTATCTCTACGGCATGTCGCGCGCCGCCCACCGCGAGAAGATGCCCAATTATCTGCTCCAGTGGGAAGCCATGCGGCGCGCCAAAGCGGCGGGCTGTGAGATTTACGACTTATGGGGCGCGCCGGATGTTTTTGACGAGCGCGACAGCTTGTGGGGAGTCTTCCGGTTCAAAGAGGGGTTGGGGGCCGAGGTGGTGCGCACCCCTGGCGCGTGGGATTTCACCACCCGCCCACTGTTGTATGACCTCTACACCCGCCTGCTGCCCCGCCTGTTAGACGTCATGCGCCGCCGGGGGCGAGCGGCGACACAGCGTCAGGTGGGGCTATAAAGCGAACACGCCATTAAAAAAACAACCTTAGGGCCCCCAGGCAGGGTGAAAGTCTGCGTCGGGGACGGCGGAGAGCCGCGTGAGGCTGCTGCCGTTGCGCTGGATGCGGTAAATGGCCGTCACCCCGTCTTGGGTCATCGAGAAGGCAATCCACCAGCCATCGGGCGAGAAGCAGGCGTTTTCGATTCCACTGATTTTATCCGTTACCTTAAACTCTTGAGCCTGCGGGTTATCCACCTGGCGGGCGACGAGCGCAAAGCGGGCCGGGCTGGAACCCTGGCTGTAGATTAGAACGCTGCCGTCTGGCGACCAAGCAGGCATGTGGGCAAATCCCCCTTCGAGCAGAGAGAACGCTTTCGCCGTCTGGCTGGGGTCGGGGGCGGTCATGTCTACCGTCCAGATTTGGGGTTGGCCCAGGCGGTTGGTTTCGTAGGCCAGACGGGTGCCGTCCCAAGACCACTGCGGGCGGCGCTCGATGTTCACCGGGCGCGACAGGCGGGTGACGGTATGATCGGCCAGATGGTAGAGGTAGACCTGGTTTTTGCCATCGCGCAGTGAGGTAAAGGCGATTTGCTTGCCATCGGGCGACCAGGCGGGGTCGAAATCGCCGCCGGGGAGCGAGGCGAGGGGCTGTAAGCCGCTGCCATCGCGGTTGATGAGGTACAGGCTGGAGCCGGGGTAGCTGTCTTGCTTGCCCTCGCAGGGCGAAATGAAGACCAGGCGCGCGCCATCGGGCGACCAGGACGGCTGGCAGGCTCCATCCGCCAGGCGGGTGATCTGCCGGGCGCCGCCGCCGTCGGGGTCCATCACCCACACCTGGGGCTTGCCGCCGCCGCGCGTCGAAGCAAAAGCCAGCCACCCGGCGCCGCCGCCGGTGGGCGTGCCAGCCGGCAGGGGCGGAGCGGTGGCGCTGGGTAGTACGGTGGGAGAGGGTTCAAGGGTTGGAGATGGCAAAATGGCGGCCTCGGCAACCGCGGCGGTGGATGTTGGAGCGGGTGTGGCCGTTGGCGCGGGCGTGAGGGTCGGCGCAGGGGTGGGGAGTGAGGTGTTGGCGGCGGCGATGGCCGTTGGCGGTGGGCTGCCGGTTGGAACCGGAGAAGGGGCGGAGGAAAAGGGGAGCAGTCCGCGCCAGAGGATCACGCCGACGGCGCCCAGCAGAATGAACAGCACCAGCAGACCGGCGGCCACCCACCCCGATAAGCGGCGGCGGGCAGGAAGGGCAGGGGATGGCGAGACACTCTGCCGCCGCATGGTCTCTTGAGCAGGTTTAGCCGCTGGAAGGGGCGGTTCGGGCGCGGGAGGGTAAGACGTTTCGCTCCCTTTGACCTCTGTCACCAACCCTGCGCGCAGAGCGGCGCCCGCCAGGGCCTGGCGGAAGGCGCGCGCATCGGGGTAGCGGTCTTCTACCTCAACAGCCATTGCGCGCTCGATCACCCTGGCGATTGGCTCTGGGACGGCGGGGTTGTGCTTGCGAATGGGAGTGAGCTCCGCCGTGCCCATCTTGCGGCTTAATCCATCTTCGGGGACTTTGCCGGTCAGGGCGTTGTAAAGGGTCGCGCCCAGGGCATACAGGTCGGAGCGCGGCTCGGTTCCCTGGCCGTACTGCTCGGGCGGCGCGTAGCCGGGGGTTAGCCCCTGTGCGCCGGTGGTGGTAGCTTCGCCCTGGGCCAGCTTGGCGAGGCCAAAATCCACCAGGTATACCTGCCGGTTGGGGCTGATTTTAATGTTCCCTGGCTTAATGTCGCGGTGGACCACCGGCGGGTTACGGCTGTGCAGGTATTCCAGGGCCTCGCTGATCTCCAGGCCGATGCGTACCGTCTCTGCCAGTGGGGGCAGTCCGGCGGCCAAAACCTGGCGCAGGTCAACGCCTTCGATAAAATCCATTGCCAGGTACTGCCCCTGCCCGGTGATTTCAAAGTGATCGGTGACGCGCGGCAGGTTGGGATGTTTGAGCGCGGCGAGGATGGTGGCCTCGCGGCGGAACTGGCGGGCCGATTCGGCGGTGGTATAAAAGTTCTCTTTAATCGCTACCCGCACGCCCAAGATTTGATCAACGGCGCAATACACCGCGCCCATGCCCCCGGTGGCGATGGGTTCTTCGATCTGGTAGCGGTTGTACAGCAGGCTCCCCCGTTCAAGCGGCATAGCGGACCTTTACGGTTGGACGGGGGCCGGCCGCCAGGCCGGGCCAAAATCAACTCCCGGGTCGGTGGTAAGGCGCACCGAGCCGGAGCCGTTGGTTTTCATGATGTAGATGTCGAAGTTCTTGCCATCTGGGAAGCTCAGATACGCCAGCCAGTTATTATCCGGCGAGGGGTCCACTTCGGCCACCGGGCCGGGGTCGCCGGCGTTTTTGGATGGGATGCGGAATTCCTTGGTTGTGGCGCGGTCTTCGTAGCGGCGGCCCATCAGCCAGGGGATGGACACATCAAAGCTGGTCTGGCTGTAGTAAATCACCTGGCCGTCAGGCGACCAGGCCGGCCACATATTGTTGAGGTTGCCGCTGCGGCTGAATTCGTTGTGGGTGAGCCCATCGGAGGTTACGTACCAGATTTGCCAGCTCGAAAACAGGCGCATATAGACGAGTTGCAGGCCGCTGGGGGCCCAAGAGGGGTGGCGGTCTGAGAAACGCGAGGTTAAGGAAATCTGGCGGACTTTTTGGGTCGCCAGGTCGATGGCGAAGATGGTCGGCTTGCCGGTGCGCAGCGAGGTGAAGGCGATTTGCTTGCCATCAGGCGACCAGGCGGGTTCGAAATCACCTTCGGGGCTGTTAGGCAGGTCGGTGATCTCACCGGTCTCGATATTCAAGATCGAAATACCTGAGTTTTCGTAAATATCCTGGCGCTTGGGGCAGGGCGAGGTAAAGGCAATCTGCTTGCCATCGGGCGACCAGGACGGCTGGCAGGCCCCACCGGAAACCCCGGTCAGTTGTTTTTGCTGTGAGCCATCGGCGTTCATGATCCAGATTTGCATAACGCCGCTGCGGTCTGAGGCAAAAGCAATCTGCTCTGAGCCGCCCAGCGGGGTGGCCGAAGGCGTGGGGCTGACGGTGGGGGTAGCTGAGGGTTCCGCCGGGGCGTCAGCCGGCTGCGGCGTGCTGGAGCCGGTCTCATCCCCGGTGGGTTGGGGAGAGGGGCCAGGCGTGGGCGTGCTGGTTGCTTGGAGAGGAACGGGAGTATCTGCCGGGGAGGCGGCGCTGGTTTGGGTCTGGAGGGTGGAAGCCGAGGCGTCTAGCATGGCAACCGGCCGGGGCGAGAACAGGCCGGGGTTGAAGGCAAACAACAGGACAACCGCCAGCAGGGAGGCGGCCAGGGGAATCCCTACGTAAGCCATGATGCGCTGGCGGCGCTTGCGCTTGCGCGAGGAAGAGACGGGCCTGGAAAGGATGTCTTCTCTGGCCGCCGGGGGAGGCTCGGCGAGGGCTGGCTCGGCGGGCTGTTCCAGGACCGCAGCGGGCGGTGGGGCAATGGTAGGGCGTTCCTGGAAGATGGGATTGAGTTCGCCGGCTTCCACTAATGCCCGGCGGAACTCGGCGGCGGTCTGGAAGCGTTTTTCGGGGTCCACTTCCAGGGCTTTTTCGATGGTGCTTGCCAGGCGGCGGTTGATGCGTGGGACCAGGTCGCGGATGGGGGTGAGTTCGGCCTTCCCCGTCATACGGGCCAGGCCATCCTCTGGGATCAGGCCGGTAATGGCGGCGTAGAGGGTAGCGCCGAGAGAATAGACATCGGAGCGCGGGTCAGTGCGGGCCGTGCCGTATTGTTCAGGCGGGGAGTAGCCGGGGGTCATGGCGCGGGCGCCGGTGGAGGTCGCCTGGCTGCCCTGCATGATCTTGGCAAGGCCAAAATCAACCAGCACGGCCTGGCCGTCGGGGGTCACTTTAATATTGCCGGGTTTGATATCGCGGTGGACGATGGCCGGGACGCGGGTATGCAGGTAGGTGAGGGCTTCGCAGATGGAGATGCCCACCAGGATGACCTCACGTTCTGGCAGGTTGCCCAGGCGCTCCATGCGCTGGCGCAGGTCTTCCCCCTCGATATAATCCATTACCAAGTATTGGCCGTGATGCTCAAAAGAGAAATAATCGGTAACGTGGGGAAGGTTGGAGTGGCGTAGGCCCGCCAGGATGTGAGCTTCGCGCCTGAACTGGCGGGCGTATTCATCGGTGAGGAACAGGTTTTCTTTGACGGCCACCGGAACGTTCAAATGCTCATCCAACGCACGGTAAACCGCTCCCATTCCTCCCTGGCCCAGGATGGAAACGATTCGGTACCGGTTATTGAGCAGCGTTCCGGGTGATAAAGGCATAAGCGCGCCTTCTCTCTGGCGTATATCACAATTTTAACCGACCTGATGGCCTGACGCAATGCGCGAAAGCGCCGTACAGGTAAAAACAGGCTAAATATTAAGCAGAATGGCCGCCCCCTCGTGCTTTCACGTTTCCGCGGCGAATTCCGGTTCGGCGCGCAGCCCTAACAGGTTGGTGGAGATGCTCCAGGTCATCAATCCGAGCAGCACGCCAAACCACAGGGTTGCCAGGCGGATCAGCAGGGTGGCCGAGGAGGTCAGGGCGGGCTCGGAGCGCAGGATAAACGTGAGCATCCCGGCGATCGAAACTTCCGCCGCGCCTAACCCGCCCGGCAGGGCCGAGGCCGCCCCTACCGCCGTCGAAAAAGCCAGCACAAAAACGGCGGTTGCCGCCAGTTGTAAGCCCGGCTCCAGTCCCAGGCCGCGCAGAATCAGGTAAAAACCAATGCCCTCACCCAGCCACGAGACCGTGCCTAACAGCACCGCCACGATCATAGGGCCAGGGCGGAGCAGAACAAAACTGCCTTCGTAAAAGTCGCGCAGGCTGTGGATAGCGCGGTGCAGCAGGGGTAGTTTTTCGCCTTGATCGAAAAAGAACGTGACCACCGGGCGCACCTGCGAGAGCACTACCACCAGCAGCAAGATGACCAGAATGAAGATAAAGACCGGCCAGTACTGCGGGTAGGCATAAACGCCCAGAGTGGAGAGCAGCATTACCGCCAGGCCATCGCTGATGCGCTCCGCCACCACTACCGAGGCCCCTCGCGCCACCGGCAAGCCGCTGGCCCGTTTTAGCCAGACCGCTTTTAAGATTTCTCCCACTTTACCGGGAGTGACGGCCAGCGGGAACCCGGCCACGAACAGACGCAGGCTCTGCCGCCAGCCCACATTGCGCACTCCCACCTGTCCCAGGTAGAAATGCCACTTCAGGAACCGCAGCGTGTAGTTAAACAGGGTGAAGCCCAACGCCCCCAGGAAAAATTCCCAACGGTAATGTAAGAGCGTTTGGCTCACCTGGCGCAGGTCGCCCAGGAGGGCCAACCCGATAAGCACAAGAAACCCCAGCAACAAGCCTGGGATGAGCCGGCGGGTGATTGAACGGCTGGTAGATTGCATGCATAACCTCTTTGGTGAATTCATTATACAATACTCATTCGAGATGGATACTTACAGGGTTGTAAAGGGCTGAATTTCGACTAGAATCAAGACTGTAAAAGGGTATTGGGCGTGGGGAACATGGACGAAATACTGCCGGAACAGGGTCAGGGATATAAAGTGACGAAAAAAAAGGACCTCGTGCCAGAGGTGGTGGCAGAGCGGCCGGTGCTGGTGATCGGGGCCGCTGGCATGGATATGGTTGGGACGATTGCCGGAAGCCCCCGCCATGATGGCTCGAACCCGGCCAGTATTCGGGTTTCATTTGGCGGCGTGGCGCGTAACGTGGCCGAAAACCTGGCGCGTCTGGGCCAGCCGGTTCGCCTGATCAGCGCCGTGGGGGGTGACCCGGTGGGCCATAACCTGCTGGCGCACACTGCTTCGGTGGGGGTAGACGTTACGGCCTGCCTGGAATTGAACAATGTCGCTACCGCTTCTTACCTGGCGGTCATTCAGGAAGATGTGGGGCCGGTCATGGCGCTGGATGATATGCGCATTCTCGATGCGCTGACACCGGCCTATTTGCGTCAGAAAGCCGCGCTATTCGAGGATGCCGCCATGGTGTTTGTGGATGCCAATCTGCGCCCGGCGGCACTTAAGGCGGTGTTTGCGCTGGCCCGGCGGGCCAAAGTGCCGGTCTGCGCCGATACCACGTCTGTTTCGCTGGCGGCCCGGCTGGCGCCGCACCTCGAAGAAATTTACCTGCTCACGGCCAACAGCAGCGAGGCCGCGGTCATCAACCCTGACACGCCCGAAATCACCGGACGCTTCACGGCGCTGCAAGCCGCCCGTCAGCTTGTCAACCGTGGGGTAGAGATTGCCATCATCTCGCTGGCCCATTTTGGAGTATGTTATGCCACTTCCAGCACCAGCGGGCATGTTCCGGCGGTACGCACTCGGGTGGTTGACCCTACCGGTGCGGGCGATGCCCTGACGGCCACAGTGATCTTTGGCCTGGTGAATGATATTTCTATTGACGAATCGCTGCGCCTGGGGGTGACGGCGGCCTCATTGATCTTAAAGCACCCCGGTACAGTCTTCCCCGGCCTGACGCTCGAAAGACTGTATGACGAGTTGGTGATCTGATGAACCGTGCAATTTCTGCGCTGCCTCTGGCATTCAGTCAGGAAGTTGCTCTGGCCCGCCGGCTGCGGACGGCTATCGTAGCGCTGGAATCGGCAGTGATCACGCATGGGCTGCCGCGCCCGCACAATCTGAAGCTGGCGCAGTCGTTAGAACAGGTGGTGCGCGAGCAGGGGGTCACCCCGGCTACCGCCGCTGTTCTGGATGGGCGGGTGCACCTGGGCCTCTCGGCTGGTGAACTGGCGCGCCTGGCCGGGGGCGAACCGCCGCCGCGCAAGATCAGCCGCAGAGATTTTGGCATTGCCCTGGCGCGGCGCGAGATGGGCGGCCTGACCGTCGCCGCCACGCTCATCGCGGCGCGGCTGGCGGGTATTCGCGTGTTTGCCACGGGGGGCATTGGCGGGGTGCACCGCGACGCGCCCTTTGATGTTTCCGCGGACCTGCCGGAGCTGGGGCGCAGTCCGCTGGTGGTGGTGTGCGCGGGGGCCAAAGCCATTTTAGACCTGCCGGCCACGCTGGAATACCTCGAAACGGTCGGGGTGCCGGTGATCGGTTACAAGACGGACGACTTCCCTGCTTTTTACGCGCGCTCCAGCGGCCTACCGGTGACGGCGCGGGCCGATACACCGGATGAAATCGTTGAGATTGCGCGGGCGCAGTGGTCGTTAGGGTTAGAAGGGGCCGTGCTGGTTGTACAGCCCCCGCCCGAAGAAGCCGCTCTGCCGGCGGACGAGGTTGAAGCGGTGGTGGCCCGCGCTCTGGAAGAAGCCCGCCGTGCCGGGATCCGTGGGGCAGGGGTGACGCCTTTTCTGTTAGAGCGTGTCAGCCGCCTGAGCGCCGGGGCCAGCCTGAACGCTAACCTGGCGCTGCTGGAGAATAACGCTCGACTCGCGGCGCAAATTGCCCTGGCGCTTTACCGCAAAGAGACTCCAGTCATTTGATATGGTTGGTGATTTAGGAATAGGATTGCCACTATAGGGGCGGGCCGGGAAACCCGGCCTTTACTTTTTACGGCGGGTTGGTCGCCCGGCGTGGCGGTTCGGGTGTCAGCGTTGGGCGGCGCGTGTCGGTCGGGCGGATCGTCCGGGTGACGGTGACGGTCTTGGTGATGGTGGGGGTCAGCGTGGGCCGGCGCGTATGGGTGACGGTTGGCGTGAGCGTAATGGTGGGCGTCAGCGTCACCGTAGGGGTGATGGTGACGGTTGGCGTCAGGCTGGGGGAAGGCGTTGGCGAGGGCCCCTGGGTGGGGGTGAAGGTGCGGGTGGGCGTGGGGGGCAGGGTGGCTGAGGGCGCGATGGTGGGCGTAGCAGTAGGCGGCTCGCCGGTGACGAGGAAGGTCCCACCTGCCGATTCAACCCAATCGGTTCCGACGAAGATTTGCACTTCATAAATGCCGGGCAGCCATTCTTCGCTGCTGGGGGCCCACTCGGTGTAGCCGTAACCGCCGGTTCCGCCGTTCCACGGCAGGGTTTCGTAATAGACCAGCTCGCCGTTGCGATACCACAGCGCCGTCCACTGCGCGCCAGCGGTCATCTGGTCGTAGCTGAACAGGCCCACGATCTTTTGAATGGGGTTGGCGAACTCCACGCCGGGTTCTACTAACTGCCAGTTCTCGTCCAGGTCGCGGGCAAACTGGATGGGGCTGAAGATGTATTCACCAACCGGCGTAACGGTCGATTCAAACTGGGCGGCGATTTCCTCTGGCATAGAGGGGGTGTTGGTTACGGATGGCGTATTGGTGATCGTGGGCGTCAACGTGATGGTTAAGGTGGGTGAAACGGTAGGCGTAACGGTGATCGTTGGGGTGAGGGTAACCGTGGGCGAAGGCGGGAAGAAGCGGTAAGCCACCGGCTCGGCGGCGAAGTTAATCACCACTGAGACGATACCCATGCCGAGGGCGGCAAAAATCAAGCGCCAGCCGCGTACCAGCATATCGCGGCGCTTGCGGAAGTAGGGCAATTTGCTTCCTGATTTAACCGTGCGGTAGCCCAGGTATAGGAATAAGACGCCAAAAAAAAGGGCCAGTAAAATGGCGGTTTGGACGCCGGTTTTTATGTCGAGTTCCATGGTGGGTATCAAATCCTGTCCCATGACGCTGGTTTGATTATAGCACGTTCAAATGACCCGTGAGAATGCTTTGGATGAGGGGGTTTAGAGGTTTAGAACAAATTTCCTCTTGCCTGCCGCATCTGGTATAATTACCGATTGCATCATGGTTCCGGTTAGAAAGGGCGGCCTTCGCGCGGGCGTTGGCGCAGGGACAAGCGAGGAAATTTATGAGCCAAAACGTGATCCGGGTCGTTGGCGCTCGCCAGCATAATCTTAAAAATATTACTGTTGAGATCCCCCGCGATAAGTTGGTGGTGATCACCGGGCTGTCTGGCTCCGGCAAATCATCCCTGGCGTTCGACACGATCTTTGCCGAAGGCCAGCGGCGCTATGTTGAGTCGCTCTCGGCCTATGCCCGCCAGTTCTTGGGGCAGATGAATAAGCCCGAAGTGGACGCCATCGAGGGGCTTTCGCCAGCCGTCTCGATTGATCAGAAGGCCACCTCGCACAACCCGCGCTCCACGGTTGGGACCGTCACCGAAATTTACGACTATCTGCGTCTGTTGTTTGCGCGGGTGGGCATTCCTCACTGCCCGATCTGCGGGCGCGAAGTAGTGCGCCAGTCGGCTCAAGAGATTGTGGAGACCATCGAGCGTTTGCCCGAAGGCAGCCGCCTGCTGGTGCTGGCCCCGCTGGTGCGCGGGCGAAAAGGTACGTACCAGGCTGTTTTTGAAGAGATCCGCAAGGCCGGTTTTGTGCGTGTGCGGGTGGATGGCAAAGTCTACAGCCTGGACGAAGAAATTGCCCTGGACCGCTACAAGATGCACACCATTGAGGCCGTGGTAGACCGTATTGTACTGCGCCGGGGCGAGGGCGATGAAGAAGAGCGCCAGTTCCGCTCGCGCCTGACCGATTCGGTCGAAACGGCCCTGAAAGTGGGTGAGGGATACCTCACCATCCAAAACCTGTCGGTCGAGCCACCCCAGGATCTGTTCTTTTCGGAACACCTGGCCTGCCCGGAACACGGCGTGAGCCTGGCGGAAGTGGAGCCGCGCACCTTTTCGTTCAATACGCCGCACGGGGCCTGCCCAGACTGTCAGGGCCTGGGCAGCCGCTTAGAGATCAACCCCGACCTGCTCATTCCTGACATGGATCGCTCGCTGAGTGAGGGCGCCTTTGCCGCTTTAGAGTGGAACAGCACCCCAGAGCAGGGCGGTTATTACTGGCAGATGATCGAAGCCGTGGCGGCGCACTATCACATTAACCTCAATGCGCCCGTGCGCTCCATCCCTGAAGAGAAGTTCCGCCGCATCCTCTACGGCACGCAGGGCGAAGAAGTCAAAGTTCACGTGCAGGGCAAGAGCGGGCGCGAGGCCAGCTACAGCACGGCGTTTGAGGGGGTTATTCCTAACCTGGAGCGGCGCTACCGTGAAACCAACTCGGATTATCTGCGCAACAAGATTGCCGAGTTTATGTCTGACCGCCCCTGCCCTACCTGTAAAGGCACGCGCCTGCGCCCCGAAGCCATGGCTGTGACGGTTGATGGCGTTAACATCGTGCAGGTCACGCAGTGGCCGGTGTTAGAAACCCAAAAATGGGCTGAGCGGCTGGCGGGGCCAGAATCGCCGCTGACCCCTCGCCAAAAGATCATTGCCGAGCGCATCCTCAAGGAAATTCGCTCGCGGCTGGGGTTCCTGGTGGATGTGGGGCTGGATTACCTCACCTTGCAGCGCTCGGCAGGTTCACTTTCGGGCGGCGAAGCCCAGCGCATTCGCCTGGCAACCCAGGTGGGCTCGCGCCTGATGGGCGTGCTGTACGTGCTGGATGAGCCTTCCATTGGACTGCACCCGCGCGACAATGCCCGCCTGCTGGCAACCCTGAAGGGCCTGCGCGATTTAGGTAACTCGGTGCTGGTGGTTGAACACGATGAAGAGACGATCACCTCGGCGGATTGGATCATTGACCTGGGGCCGGGCGCGGGCGAGCACGGCGGCAGGGTTATCGCCGAAGGGCCGCTGGATAAGATCATGGCAAGCCCTGACTCGCTGACCGGGGCGTACCTCTCGCGGCGCAAGCGCGTGCCAATGCCCGAACAGCGCCGTACTGGCAACGGTAAGTACCTGACGGTTGTCGGCGCGAAGGCCAACAATCTCAAGAACCTGACGGTCAAGATCCCCTTAGGCAAGCTGGTGTGCATTACGGGCGTGTCGGGGAGCGGCAAGTCCACGCTGATGGTGGATGTTCTCTACAACGCCCTGGCGCGCGAGCTAAATGGGGCGCACACCCAGCCGGGCGAGTACGAGCGCATTGAGGGCATAGAGCATATTGACAAGGTGATTAATATTGACCAGTCGCCCATTGGCCGCACGCCGCGCTCGAACCCTGGCACGTATACCGGCCTTTTCGACGAGATCCGCAACTTGTTTGCCGAACTGCCAGAGAGCAAAATACGCGGCTACAAGGCCGGGCGCTTTTCGTTCAACGTGCACGGCGGGCGCTGTGAGGCCTGTCAGGGCCAGGGCCAACTGCGCATCGAAATGCAGTTCCTGCCCGATATTTACGTCCCCTGTGACGTATGTCATGGGGCGCGCTTTAACCGCGAGACCTTGCAGGTCCACTTTAAGGGGCTGTCCATCGCGGATGTGCTGGATACCACGGTAGATACAGGCGTGGAGCTGTTCGCCGCGTTCCCCTCGATTGTCAATAAGCTGCGCACCCTGCAAGACGTGGGCCTGGGCTACGTGCGCATCGGCCAGCCCGCGCCAACGCTCTCTGGGGGCGAAGCCCAGCGCGTAAAACTGGCAAAAGAGCTCTCGCGGCGCGCTACCGGGCGGACGCTCTATGTGCTGGATGAGCCTTCGGTGGGCCTGCACGCCGCCGACGTTCATCGGCTGATCGAGGTTTTACAGCGCCTGGTGGATGCCGGTAACTCGGTGCTGATTATTGAGCATAACCTGGATATTATTAAAACCGCCGATTATCTCATTGATATGGGTCCAGAAGGCGGCGACCGCGGCGGGCAGTTGATCGCCGCTGGTACGCCCGAAGAAATTTGCGCTGTGCCCGCATCTTACACCGGAGAATTTCTCAAACGCTACCTGCATGAAGAAAATCGCTACAGTAAGCTGTTGGAGGCGTCGAAGTAGGACACTTTCACAATCCATGAATCTCAGGTAGAATCCTTGACAATTCAGCCTCGTAGGTGTCGTTCATAGGTTTGGGCGCGCCGGTGGGTGCAGCGCGCGGCGAAAAATACGACCCTGGCAGGTTGCAGCATCAACCGATCCTTTTTGAAAAGGAAATTTCTCGAACAGGAACCGATATGAAACGCAAAGACTCGCCTCAAAGCGTGATTGAATCTTACCGCCGGCGACAGCAGATGACCCCCGTCTATATGGCGGCGATGGCGATCTTGTTGGTGATCGCCGGGATAGTCATTCTACTGCTGTGGTTCCGGGGCAGCAGTGGGCTGGGGCTGGTACCGCCGGCAGAACCAACCCCTACGGTCACAGAAATGGCTGCTGAAGCCACGGCTACGCCCACGTCCGTTCCGCCGACGGCCACATTTACCGCTTCGCCAACGATTACGCTCTCGCCGACGATCACCGAAACGCCCACGCCTACCGGCCCGGTTGAGTATGAGGTGAAAGACGGCGATACCTGCTGGGACCTGGCCGTGAAGAACGAAGTGGACCTGGACGTGCTGCTTGCCATCAATAATTTTGAGGCGGGTACCTGTCCGATTACCCCAGGGATGAAGATTTTTATCCCGATCAAAGGCACGCTGCTGCCCACTGAAACGCCTATCCCGCCGGATATGACCGGCAAGATCGAATATTCCATTAAAACGGGCGAGACTTTGGCGGATATCGCCGCCCGCTTCAATTCGACGGTAGATGCCATTCTGAAGGAAAACAAATCCATCACGAATGTGAATGCCATCCTGGCGGGGCAGAAGATTATCGTCCCCGTGAACATTGTCACGGCCACGCCCACGCGGGCGGCCACTGCCACTAACACGCCGGGCGGGCCAACCGCCACTACAACGGCCACAACAGAAGCGCCTTCGGCCACGCCGACCCCGTAAGCCGCTTGCCATGCGCCGGTTGAACGCGCTGCGCGACCGCCTGCCGCTGTGGATTACCCTGCTGTTGGCAGGCGCAGGTTTGGCGGCGTGGATGGGCGCGGCCTTTGGCGACCTGCCCGTCTGGGCGGCATCCGCGCTGGATTGGGCCAGCCGCTTTGCGGTGGTTTTTCTGGGCATTTTTATCGAGGCCGCGCCGTTCTTGCTGTTGGGGACGCTGGCATCGGGCGCAGTGGAAGTGCTGATTGACCGGGCCACCCTGGCGGCCCTGCTGCCGCGCAGTGCGTTAGGCGGGGCGTTGGCCGGCGGCCTGGCGGGGCTGTTCTTCCCGGTGTGTGAGTGCGGGGTTGTGCCGTTTGCCCGCCGTCTGATGCGCAAAGGCGTGCCTGCGCCGGCGGCTATTGCCGTGCTGTTGGCCGCTCCGGTGATTAACCCTATTGTCATTGCCAGCACTCTGGCGGCTTTTGGCCCTGGGCCGCTGTTGTGGGGCCGCCTGGGGGCGACGCTCGTCATTGCCGTGACGGTAGGGGCCCTGTTTGGCATGAACCCGCGCGCCAGCGAGATTTTAAGAGCCGCGGCCCTCCCAGAATCCGGCCATCTGGCGTTGGATGAGGAAGCGCCGCAGGGCGGGCGCAGGTTTGGCGAACAGGTCCGGCGGATTCTGGTGATCGCGGCGGACGAGTTTTTTGAAATGGGGCGCTTTTTGGTGTTGGGGGCGCTGTTGGCGGCGCTTATGCAGACAGTGGTGCGCCAGGCGGATTTGCTGGCAGTGGGGCAGGGGCCGGTGCTTTCGGTGGTGGTGATGGTTACGCTGGCGGTGCTCCTGTCGGTCTGCTCAACGGTGGACGCGTTTATCGCCCTGGCCTTTGTGGGTACGTTCACCGGCGGCGCGATTCTGGCCTTTCTGGTCTACGGCCCGATGGTGGACGTGAAAAGCACGCTGATGTTCCTGCGCGTGTTCCGCCCACGCGCGGTGATTTACCTGGTGCTGCTTCCCTTGCTGCTTACGCTGACGATGGCAGTGCTGTATAACTATTTTGGGTAAAAAGGTATGAGCGTCCGGGCTTACCGCACCTTCCAGGCGTTGATCTTAGGCGCATTGGGGCTGTTTTTGCTCTTTAAAGTCTCTGATGGGCGTATTTTGCTCTATATTAACCAGCGGTTTGTCATTTTGGTACTGCTGGCAGGCCTGGGGCTGATGATTCTGGCGCAGGTTGTACTGCGCGAGCGCCCTCCGTCTGAAGATGGCGAAGCGGCGGGTGATACGGCACCGATGGAGCCTCTCCACGATCACGGGCATGGCGAACCGCGCTCGGCTTGGGGCCTGTGGCTGTTGGCGCTGCCGCTGTTGTTGGGGTTGTTCATCCCGCAGCGGGCGTTAGGCGCGGCGGCTATCTACAACCGGGGGGTGAACCTGGGGGCGGGGTTGTCTAACGCTGGCGACGCGGCACGCATCCCCGCGGAAGAGCGTAACGTCTTAGACTGGGCGCGGCTGGCGGCGGAAGGCGCGCTCGTGCATGGGGAGCGGGCGGATGTGACCGGGTTTGTTTACCACGACCCCCGGCTGGGCGAGGGGATGTTTCTGGTCAGCCGCTTTACCATTGCCTGCTGCGTGGCCGATGCGGTGGCTTACGGCGTGGCGGTGCGGTGGTCCACTGCCCAAGACCTGCCCGACAACCGCTGGGTGCGGGTGCGCGGGACGGTGGCAGAGGTGCAGGTGGGCGGGCGAACCGTTCCGCTGATTACAGCCGAGCAGGTGGAGGTCATCCCTGAGCCGGAGCAGCCCTATTTGTTCCCGTGAAACGAGAGTGGCATTTTTCTTCTTTTGACCGGCTGATGCTCCTGATCCTGGCCGGGTTAGGGGCTGTGCTGGCGGTGGTGATTGTCTTGGGGGAACGGGCAGGGATGCCCGCGCCCGCATTGATCCCGGCGGACGGCGTGGTGGGCGTTTATGGACCGGTGGGGCTGGCGTTTGCCGCTCCTATGCCCGCAGAGGCGGCGGAGAAGATTTATTTGCGGCCCCAGGCAGGCGGAGCGGCACTGGCGGGGCGGCTGGCGTGGGAGGGCAACACGGCCTGGTTTTGGCCCGCGCAGCCCCTGGCGGAAGGGCAGGCGTATACCCTGCGCCTGGATGCCGGTATTTCCGACCAAAGCGGGCGGACGCTGCGCGAGAGCCTGGCGTGGATTATTCAGGTGCGCGAGCCAGAAGTTGCGTATCTGGCCCACGTAGACGCGCCGGAGGTGTGGCGCAGCCGGGCTGATGGAGCCAATCCCTATCAGATCACCTTTACCGGGGGGCGGGTGTATGACTTTGCCGTCTCACCTTCCGGCGAGCGCGTAGCTTACGCGGCTGAGAACGACCTGGGTGGTCTGGACCTGTGGGAGACCGGGCGCGCGGGCGGCGAGCCGCGCCAACTGCTGACGTGCGCCGCAGACCGCTGCAGCGGCCTGGCTTACGCGCCGGACGGCCGTTTTCTGGCTTACACTCGCAGTCAGGCCAGTGGAGCGGGTACTTACCGGCCCGCCGAGGTCTGGCTGTTGGATTTAACCCGTCTCGATACGCGCCTGCTGGCTGGCGGCGGGAACCTGGCCGCCAGCGATCTGCTGTGGTCGCCCGATGGACAGCGGTTGGCGTTTTTTGACGAAAATGCGGTGGGAGAAGGCTTTACCGCGCCGGGGGGCATTGGGGTGGTGAACCTGGAAGGCTCGCGCTGGGTAGTGCCTTCCAATGGGGGCGCGCCCGGCTCGTGGTCGCCCGATGGCCGTGAAATCTGGTTCGCAGGCACCGATTTGAGCGGCGAAGCGGTGGTGATGGGATTGTTCGCCGCAGAAGTGAGGGCGGATGGCTTTACAGTCCGCCCGGTGGCGTGGGATGGGGCGCGTTTCAGCCGCCTGGGCCGCCCGGTATGGTCGCCCGATAGCCGCTGGGTGGCGTTAGCGGCGTCTGAGGCGGGCAGTGGGGCCGGCGCCCGCCTGTGGCGTTTCTCGCCGGATGGCGCGGCACTCCAGGCGCTGACCGCAGAGCCGTTTTACGCTTACGGAAGCTACCATTGGGACCCCTCCGGCGCCATGCTGGTCTTTCAGCGGCTTGAACTGGGCGGCTCGCAAAGCCGCCCGCAGGTGGCCGTCTGGCGTGAGGGAGAAGTCACCCTCATTGCCGAAGATGCCGCCCTGCCGGCGTGGCTTCCTTAGCCGCATTCATCCGATGCGTTGATATAAAAATTTTCAAAGGATGGCAAGGGCTGACCGCTGATGTGGGCGTAAAGAACGTCTGGATCGAGGTCCGCGCCGTTGGGCCAGACGATGACGCCCAATTCAGGATCGACTTTCACCTGCTCAAAAAATTCACGCTGCTGTAAGGGCGCAAATACGCCATCCAAGCGAATAAGTTGTGAAAGGTCTACCTCTCCTTCCACGCCATCCTCAAATTGAAGCCACAAGCGGTAACCTGTGCCTGGTCGAACAGCAACAATATCGCGTAACATGATTACTCCAGTGGAGGAACGCTTTTAAGAGGTGCCTGTTGGCGAGCCAGTTCCCAGTTTTCGAGTAACTCCGAACGATGTAAAGCCGCCCACTCGATGACAAGGCCCAATGCCCGGGGCGATAAGGTGCCGGACAGCAATGAAGGCGTTTGAATAGCGATGATGGCTTTCTGTTCACCATATCGGACATGAAAATGGGGAGGGGCATGGTCATTATAGAACATAGCGATGATCATGCCAAAAAAGCGGCTGATCTCAGGCATTTTGCAGTCTCCGGTTTTAATTATAACGTCAGTTTCCCGCCTGGCTGTATCCGAAGCCAAATCTCCGCTTCTTTATAAATCTGACTGCTCTCCTAAGGGGTGGGGGTAACTGTTGGCTCTGGCGTGTTGGTAAGGGTGGCGGTGGGTTGGGGGGTGAAGGTCGGGCCGCCGGGGGTGACGGTGACAGTGGGCGTGCCGCCGGGCTTGGTGACGGTGTTGCTGTCGCCGACGATTACCTGCACCCACAGGTCGCCGGAGCCATCGAGTTTAAAGAACTGGCCGGCGGCGTTGCGCAGGCGGAAGAAAGCGCGTTGGGTCCCTGTTTGGGTGGGGGCCGTCAGGCGTACCTGGATGTCTACCGTCTCACCCGGCTTGACTTCTTTGGGCAGGGGCGTGGCTTCGGGGCATTGGAATTTGCCGGGGTCAATGCACACCAGGCTGTAGGCGGTCGTCCAGGTGGTGGTTCCGGTGTTTTTAATTCGCCAGGTCTTCGTGAAGACCTCGCCGGGGGCGACGGGCGAATTATCGGGGTAATCCACGTCGGCGATATAGCCAGCGGCATCTGCGGAGGAGGCCGCTGGCGGCGCGGTTGTGGCGGTGACGGTAGGCGTCTCAGCGGCGGGGGGCGGAGTGGGAGAGGGTTCGAGCGTGGGGGTTGGCGGGGCAGGGGTGTGAGTGGGCGCGAGCGTGACGGTAGCCGTAGCGGAAGGCTGCAAAGCGGCGGCTTCGGTCAGCCGGGCGGCGGCTGTACCGGCGGCGCGGGTGAGGATGGCATTGGAATCGGCGGTAGGGGCAACAGGGGCGTTGCAGGCCGCCAGCACAGCGGCCAACGCCAGCAGTAAGGCAGCAGAGAATGAACGATTCAAGCGCATAGTCATTTCCTTGTGAATTTATAGAGTATAGGTAGAGGATTCATCCAGCGCGGCGCGAGCTTCCTGCGCCACTGCCGGGTTGGGGTCAGCGCGCAGGGCGTGGTCGAGCGCGCGGCGGGCGTGGGGATGCCGCATGCGGCCTAATGCCCAGGCGGCATGACCGCGCACAAGCGGTTCTGGCTCTTCCTGCAGTACGCGCTCCAGGTCGGGAATGGCGGCGGGGTCGGGCTGATTGCCCATGGCGACCGCCACGTTGCGCAGATAACCGCGCCGTTTGGCGCGCAGGATAGGACTGCGTTTAAACTTGCGGTTAAACGCTTGGGGCGTCAGGCTCAGTTCAGCGCGCAGGACGGGGCGCGGAATGCCGGGCCGAGGGGCCAGAGCGGGGTGACCGGCGGGCGTGGCGAAGCGCAGGTTCCAGGGGCAGACCATCTGGCACACGTCACAGCCAAAGACCCAATCGCCCAGGTTGGGGCGCAGTTCCGGCGGAATGGGGCCTTTGTTCTCGATAGTGAGGTACGAGATGCAGCGTCCTGCATCAATAGTGCGGTCTGGACGGATGCAGGCAGTAGGGCAGGCCTCGATACAGCGCGTGCAGGTTCCGCAGTGGTCGCTTTGAAAAGGCTGAGCGGGCGGCAGATCAACGTCTAACAGGCTCTCGCCCAGCAGGAAGTACGAACCGTGTTGGGGCGAGATCAGGCAGGTATTCTTGCCAATCCAGCCCAACCCGGCCTTTTGGGCGAAGTCGCGCTCTAAGATGGGGCCGGTATCGGTATAAGAGCGCGCGGCGATGGGGCGGCCCAGGGCCTTTTCGATCAGCGCCAGCAGTTCGGCCAGCAGGGGCGGGATGATCTCGTGGTAATCATCGCCCCAGCTATAAGCGGCTACGCGCCCCAGGGCCTCACCATCAGGGCCGGGTGGAATGGCCGCTGGCGAACAGTAGCGCACTGCCACTACCAGGAACGAGCGCGCCTCGGGCAGAATCTGCGCGGGTTGGGCGCGGCGTGCGACGGCGCGTTCCGTCGCCAGGTAGGCCATGCCAGCGTGCAGCCCCTGCGCCAGCCAGTTGTGGTAGGTCGCCAGGTGCGGCGGCGGCTCAACGGCCGCCGCGCCCCAAAGGAGCAAGCCGAGGCGCTCCGTCTCGGCTTGAATGAGATCGAGCAAAGACAAATCGTTAATCCGTCACTTCGATATTGTAGTCAATCCACATCAGTTCGCGGCGGTCGCCATCGGTCAGCGCCCAATAGACCTGCTTGGGGCCGGTTGAGTCTGGCGCGGTGATTGTGAAGACGAAGCTGTAGCTCTCACCCGGCTTCACATCCTTCTGGATGACGAAGTCAGTGGGGCCAAGCTGATCGCCGCGTGAGTAGCGCAGGGCATAAGCATACTGCTTCCAGGTAAAGCCGCCGGTATTTTTTACCGTGACGGTGAGGTCGAATGAAGCGTTTCGTTGTACCTTAATGCCGCGCGCCGGTGAGAGCGAAACCAGTTCGGCGCGGTCTACCGGAGGCGTGGCGGTCGCCACGACGCCGCCCGACGTAGCGCGGGTGGCGGTGGGAATGATCAGGGCGGCAGTGGTGGGAGTGGCAGTCACTGTAGGGGCCGTGATTCCGGCGCTGGTAGCGGTAGGCGTGGCCTGATCTTCAGCGGGGGCCGAGGTGGCGGTAGGCTGTTCTGGCTGTTGGGTAGGTTCTGGCGTAGCCGAGGGTTCTGGCGTGCTGGTTGGGCGCGCGGCCTCGGTCTGGCGGAAGTTGGCTTCGATGGTTTGGGCCGCCTGAGTATAGATTGGCCCGGCGTCGAAGGTGGCTTCTGGGGCGGTGGTAGCTTTGGCCTGGTTACTGCACGCCGCCAGCAGTACGCTGCCAGCCAGAAGCAGGATCAGAAATGCGCGCGTGGACGAGGTTGTTTTCATGGATGCTCCCTGAAAAGGTGGCTGGATGCCCTTCTTTAGAGTTAATTGACAACTTCCACCTGTAAGAAGAGCGGGCAGAAGTTAACCCCGCTGCCGTTCTGGATCACCCAGTTGGCCTGTTTCTTGCCGGTATCCGACGGGGCTTTCATGGTGAACACAAAGCGGTACATCTCGCCGGGCTTGACCTCATTGGTCAGGTAAAAGTCGTTAGGGCTGCCCAGGCGGTCGCCGCCCCAGAACTTGAGGGCATAGGTTTTATCCCAGGTGGTCGTGCCAGAATTTTTAACCACGATGGTCATATCCCAAGACGCATCTTTCTTCACCTGGGTACCGTCTTTGGGGCTTTGATCAACCCACTGGCAGTTATCTCCCGAAGGCGGCTGCGCGGGGGGCTGGGCGCCGGTGACGGGCGTATTGGTGGCCTGCACTACCGGCGTTTGGGCCAGGGTGGGGGTGACGGCCAGGGTGGGGGTGGCCTGCGCGTCACCGGCGGGGGCCGGCTGAGTGGCGGTTGGCTGTGGAGTAGCGGTGGGTTCAGGGGTGGCAGTAGCCGGTGGGCGGGCCGAGGCTGTAGCGTTGAGCCCGGCCTGCACGGTCTGCGCCGCCTGGGTATAGACCAGGTTGGTATCCACCGTTGGAGCGGCGGTAGGCGTTTGTGAGGAGCAGGCGGCCAGAAGCAGGCTCAGAACGATCAAAATGCTGGTCCCCAACGGGACGTGAATGCGATTCATGTTTCCTCCGGTAATGGGCGGCCTGTTGGGTCGAACAGCCAGGATCAGGCGCGCGGTCATCAGCCTTATGGGGTAAGGCAGGATTTGTATTGTCTTGCCCAATCGGTGAATTGTCAAGGTTTTTCTTAATTCTCAGGGCCGGTTTCGATCTCGTTCACCAGGTTTTTTGCGCCGGGGTCGGGCGGCAGGGCCAGGGTATAGCCCCGGTCGCCCTGAAAGGTGAAGTATGTGACCGCGCCAGGGAAAATACTGACGCGCTGTTTGTAGGAGCGTTCCAGATAGTCAATGGAAATTTCGTAGTCTCCGGCGGGCAGGTCTGAGAGGACCAGGTTTTCGTTGAAGTAAGGATCACTGTTAACGGCCAGGCTGCCGTAAGAGCGCACCGTCCAGCGGCGCGAGCTGGTGAGACTGCGCACCACCACATCTTTCTGATACAGGATGGAGCCGTTGGTGTTGAGCACCTTACCTACCAATACGCCCCAACCCTGGGGCGGGGCCAGCCACAGTTCGGGGTTGTAGGTGGTAAAGTAGCTGTTCTTTTCCATGCGGACTTCAAAATGCAGGTGGGGGCCGGTGGTCAGGCCGGTTGTGCCGATGATGCCGAGCGGATCGCCGGTCTGAACGAGCTGGCCGGTGCTGACATCAATGCGGTCCATATGCGCGTAGACGGTGTAGATCTGCTGGCCGTTGTAGCCAAAATCGTGGCGGATAGTAACGGCCAGGCCGTAGGGGTCGTTGGGGTCATTGTTGCCGTAGTACAGGCCATAACCGGCCCAAACCACCTTGCCCGGCCCGGCGGCCAGCACCGGGGTGTGCAGTTGGGCGGGGATGTCTATGCCGGTGTGGACGATTTCGGAACTAAAGAAGACGCCCCCATAGCGGTAATCGGCTAACGGCCAGTTGACTTCATCGGCGGCAATGGGGCGGGTAAAGTAAAAATGGTCGTGCGGCCCCAACGCCCAGGGGGTATCGTACAGCGGGGGGCGCCACAGCGAGATCGGCGCAGGGCCGGGGGTGGGCAGGGTAAAGCGCAGGGGCGTTTCGCCGTTGGGCGGAGCAAAGAAGGCCGTGCCGCCCCCATTCCGGGCAAAGCCAGCTTCGGCGGCGGGGGTTGCTGTTTGAGGAGAAGGGGTAGGGCCGCCGGCGGCTTCTGCTGAGCCATCCTCTGGCCGGGGGGTGGGGGTGGCAGTTTGGCGGCAGGCTGTCAGCAGCACCAGGAGCAAGACGCACAGCCCTATGCCCTGCAGGGTTTTCAGGATTGCGAGATTGCGAGAGCCTGCCCCCCGAACGATGCGGTTGCCGGGATTGCATCTTTTCATGGCGAGAAATTAGGCAGCGGGGTCCAGGTGGGCCGCCGGGTGGGGATGGGCGTAGCCGAGGGGACCCGGGTCGGCTCGGCGGTGGGGACGGGAGTGGCCGGGGTGATCGTATCCAGCGGGGTGTACGTGGGCTGGGGGGTGTTCGTCACCAGGGCTTCGGGCGGGTAGATTTGGGCCATGGCGGCGCGCCAGTCTAACCCGCCGGTGATGGCAAACTGATTAAAGCGGATGGCCGGATAATAGGTGCGCCAGGTAGTCAGCGAGGGCAGGCGTTCCCAACCGTAACGGGCGGCGATTTCGGTCAGGTCAATCCAATACCCCGGTGGGGGCGAGGATGCCCGCCCACCCTGCTCGTATTCACGGGTGTTGCCAGAGTAGCGGGCGTTCAGGTCAAACACTGTTTGGGTGAGCGGCATGCCCATTGAACCGTCCTGGTAGCGCGCCTTCAGGTAGACGTGCCAGTAGGTCTGGCCGCCGAAGTCCTCGCGGGCCACCACCATCCACCCCGCCGACATGAGCAATGGGTTGAGCGCAAAGGCCCGTCCGGTGTATAGCCATTCGTCTTCATTGGCCGGGTCATTGGGCGTGGTGACGGCCACAAAGGCGTTTTCGAGGCTGGCGAGGGCATCCCATCCGGCTTCCAGGCCCACCTGAGCGCGTAGATCGTTAAACGCCTCGTCCACTTCGTCGTGCAGCAGGGCTGCGGGGGCGGTTACGTCGGTCAGCTCCACCAGGCTGAGGCGACCGGCAGGCGCGATGGGGAATTTGGTCAAAATGGGGCGGTACAGGTTGGGCGGGGGCGTCTGATCGCCCTGCTGGATGGCCTCTAACAGCCGGGCCGGGAGCGGGCCCGGAACCCACACCATGCCGTAGAGCGCGCCGGGCAGTGGGAGCGGCTGCAGGCGGATGCGCCCGCTGGCGGCCTGGTAAGCGGTAAGGTCTACCTGATTGGGGCCGCGGAACTCGGCAAAGAGCTGGCTTCCATCGGGGCTCCAGGCCGCGCGCGCGCCTTCGGCAGGCAACTGGGCGGCGGGCTGGCCCGAACCGGCCTCTAAGACCATCAACCGGCGGGCCCCGGCTTTTTCGGCAGACCAGGCCAGGCGGCGGCCATCTGGCGACCAGACGGGGTAGCGGTCGTGGGCGTTGGCATTCTGGCTCAGGTTAGTAAAGCGCCCTTCCACCTGGTCGAGATCGGCAATCCAGACCTCTTCGTCGCCGGAGCGATCCGATACAAACGCAATCTGGCGGCCCTGGGGCGACCAGGCCGGGGCGTAATCCAGGCCGGGTGAATCGGTCAGACGGATGACGCCGGAGACGGGGTCGTTGAGGGGCAAGAGTTCAATTTCGAGGTTGGCTCCATCGAAGCGCTGGTAGGCGATCCACTGCCCATCGGGGGCCCAGGTAGGAGCCGACTCAAAATCGGGCGTGTCCGTCAGGCGGGTGCGCATCCCGGTTTCCAGGTCGAGCAGGTACAGGTCCCAATACCCGTTCTGGCGCGAGCTAAAGGCCAGGCGCTTACCGTCGGGGCTGAGGGCAGGGGTCATGTCGTCCCAGGGGGTGTTGGTCAGGCGGGTGAGGGGCAGAAAGACCGGGTGGTAAGCAAACAGGTGAATGAAGGACCCGTCGCGCATTGCCAGGATCATCACCCCCTCGGCGTTGAGGTGATCAACCAGCGAACCGGCGGATGGCAGAGAAATGGCCGCGCCCGCAGGGGTGGGTGAAACAGTAGGTTGGGGACTGGGCGTGGCTGGCTCAGATTGCGCGCCTATGAGAGGCGGGGTGGCGGTGAGGTTCTCCGCGGCCCCCTGGGTCAGAGAGGGCTGGGCGGCCTGGGCAAAGCGCTCGCGCAGGGCTGGCGCGTCGAACCAGGCCAGGGCGGCCAGGAGCGCAACAAGCAAGGGAGATAGGATGAGGATTAGTTTGCGAGTGCGGTTGGTTCGATCAGATTCCATGATGGATCACGCCGCAGCGGAGGATTTTTCCAGCAGATAGAAACTCTGGGGCGTTCCTTCGTCTGGATTGTAGCACTTTTCGGATGGAGGCGGAAGAAGGGAAACCCGGATGCACTCAGATCAGTCTCGATGAACTCAAATGATCTCAGAGGGGCGTCTAATGGGTTTGATCCAGGGCGAAAATCTCCAGCGGGTCCATTAATTGGAACAGGCCGCTGACTCGCCAGGCGCAGTAGGCGCTCATCTCGGCGGCGGTGGCGTCGTTCTGGTAATGGGCCATGGATTCAAAGGTGGTGTGGGCCGGGCCGATGCGCGTTTCGAGGTGCAGGTGATCGTTCACCGATTTGCCGGTTGTGCCAACGGCCCCGATTGGCTCTCCACAGGCCACGGATTGGCCGACCTTAAGCGGGGAAGGCTTTTCGAGGTGGGCGTAGAGCAGGTAGAGAGCGGTGGGGCCGGCTTCGAGAGTGGAAGGCGGGCATTGCAGGCTGAGGGCCGCTACAGTGGGGGCGGGAGTGGCGCTGAGAACCGGCAGAAAGCGCAGCCAGGCGGGCGGCAGGGCTTCTAAGGGGGTTTCAATGATGACGGCATTGCCGTAAGGCAGGCGCTCCGGCAAGACGGCGGCTACTCTGCCGGCCAGGGCGGCCAGAACCGGGTGACCGCGCATGGTTTTGCGCTCGCCGCGTGACCAGTAGGCAAAGTCCACGCCGTGATGTCCCTCATCCCAACCGGGGCGGGGGCGCTCAAAGCGGGTTTTGAGCAGGTCGGGGCCGATCAGTTCCGCCAGGGGGATGCCCTCCAGCGGGGAACACAGCCCGGCCCCCGGCGTGGGGGTGAGCGACGGGCGCGGAGCGGGTGAGGCAGTGGCTGTCGGCACGGCAGATGGCGTGGCGGCGGCGGTGGGCGCGGCGGGCACGCCATCCGCCGCGCCGGTTGCGGACGGAGCCGCCGTTGGGGTCAAGAGAACCGGAGTGGGTTCGGGCGCGCACCCGGCCAGGATGAGACTAACCAGCCACAACAGAATGAGAAGCTTCATCCGGTTCGTGAGGTTATTCTTCTTCCTGAAACCGCATTGCATACAACCTTTGATAGACGCCGCCCTTTTCCAGCAGTTCCTGGTGGCGGCCCTGCTCCACAATTCGCCCATTCTGGATCACCACAATGCGGTCAGCGTTGATGATGGTGGAAAGGCGGTGAGCGATGACAAAGGCAGTGCGGCCTTGCAGCAGGCGTGCCAGGGCCTGTTGAATGATGTTCTCGGTATGGGTGTCTATGGAGGAGGTGGCTTCATCCAGGATCAGGATGCGCGGGTCGGCCAGCAGAGCGCGGGCAAACGAGATCAACTGGCGCTGTCCTACCGAAAGCACCGCGCCGCCTTCTTCTACCGGGGTTTCGTACCCGAGGCGCAGGCTGCGGATAAACTCGTCCGCGCCGACGGCCGCGGCGGCGGCCTCAACTTCGGCGTCGGTGGCTTCCAGGCGGCCAAAGCGGATGTTCTCGCGCACGGTTCCAGAGAACAGGAAGGGGTCTTGCAGTACAATTCCCATCTGACTGCGCAGGCTGTGCTGGGTATACTGAGCGATATCATGCCCGTCAATCAGGATGCGCCCGCTGGTGGGGTCATGGAAGCGGGCCAGCAGTTTAATCATGGTGGTCTTGCCGGCCCCCGTTTTGCCCACAAAGGCTACCGTCTCGCCGGGCTGGACGTGCAGGTTAATATCCTGAAGGACCAGGGTGTCATCGTCGGAATAATGGAAAGAGACGTTCTCGAACCTGACTTCCCCTTTGATCGGCGGCAGTTCTCCGGCGCCGGGCTTATCTTGAACCTCAACCGGGGCGTTGATCAGGCCCAAAATGCGGTCGGCGCTGGCCGTGGCCGAGAGGAAGCCATCGTAGCGCATACTCAAGTCGCGGATGGGGTCGAAGAAGCGCCCGATGTACAGGACAAAGGCCGTCAGCACCCCGGCGGTGAGCCTCTCACCCAACAGCGCCGAACCGCCCACGTAAATCACTACTGCCATCGCCAGGGTTCCGAGAAAATCAACCGTGGGGAAGAAGATCGAAGACAATCGGGCCGCTTTGAGGTTGGCTTTTAAGTTGTAGCCGTTGACCACATCGCGAAAGTAGGCGTAGTTGGTATCTTCGCGCGAGAAGGACTGCACCACGCGCACGCCGTTAATGTTCTCGGCCAGCACCGAGTTCACCCAACTGATCGCCATGCGGGCGCGGCGGTAGTTATCGCGGGCGCGGCGGCGGAAGGCAAAGGTCATCACGGCCATGATGGGCAGTACTGCAAAGGTGAGGAGCGAAAGCTGGACGTTCATCAGCAGCATCGTGCCTACGATGCCGCCCAGGGTGAAAATGTCGCGCGCCACAGCCAGCAGCGTCCAGGTGACGAAATCACGCAGTACCGAAACGTCGCTCATCATGCGGGCAGTGATGCGCCCGGCGCTGTAGCGCGAAAAGAAACTGAGCGATAGTTCTTGCAGATGCTTGAAAATGGCCGCGCGGATGTCGTAGATGATCGACTGCCCTACCTCGGCCATCATTTTGACGCGAATGTAGTTAAAAAACCACTGGATGCCCTGAGCCAGAAGGAATAACAGGGCGATGTTGCGCAGGGTGACGAGGTTGCCCACACTAATGCCGTCGTCAATGGCGATCTGGAGAAGGTACGGACCGACCACCGCCGCCAGTGAGCTGAGCATCATGTAGAAGACAGAAATCAAAATTTTGGTGCCGTAGGGTTTAATAAAACCCATCATCTGGCGGGTCACTTCGGGGTCGTAATCTTTGTAAGGCAGGTCCTCTAGTTGTGGGGGCGTGACCTGCGAAAATTGGGTTGGGGCGGTTTGTACGGTCATCGGTTCACTTTCTTCAGTTCTTGGGCCTGGAGTTGTTCCATTTCTTCCTGGAATCGTTCCTGGTCGCGCAGTTGGAGGTCGTAAATCTGGCGGTACAGACCTGGCTGTTGAAGCAATTCAGCATGGGTTCCCTGCTGGACGATGCGCCCGTGATCGAGGACGACGATCAGGTCGGCCTGGCGCACGGTGGAAAGGCGCTGTGCGATGACGAAGGTGGTGCGGCCTTTCATCAGACGGCGCAGGGCTTCCTGGATGAGGTGTTCCGTTTGGGTATCAACCGAAGAGGTCGAATCATCCAGGATGAGGATGCGGGGATCCATCAGGATGGCGCGGGCAATTGCCACGCGCTGACGCTGACCGCCAGAGAGGGTAACGCCGCGCTCGCCAACAACGGTATCGTAGCCTTTGCTCATCTCCATGATGAACTCATGGGCCTGGGCCGCTTTGGCCGCCGCGATGATCTCTTCCATACTGGCGTTGGGCCGCCCGTATGCGATGTTCTCGCGGATGGTGGCGGAGAACAGCAGTGACGTTTGCAGTACAATGCCAATCTGGCTGCGCAGGGTTTTCAGGTCTAGCTGGCGCACGTCCACGCCGTCAATTTTCACCGCGCCGCTCGTCACATCGTAAAAGCGCGGAATGAGGTTAACGATCGAGGTCTTGCCGGAGCCGGTGGGGCCAACCAGGGCGACGATCTGATTAGGCTGGACGGTGAGGTTAATGTCGTGCAGGGCGTCCTTTTTCTCGTTACGATAGCGGAATGAGACGTTCTCAAAGCGCACTTCACCGCGCAGTTTGGGTAAAAACACCGGCTGAGCGGGCGAGCGAATCTCAGACTGCTGATCGAGGACTTCAAACGTGCGCTGCAGGCCGGCGCTGGTCTCACCGGCGGCATTGATGAGCCAGCTAAGCTGTTGGGCCGGACCGGAGAGCATCAGCACGTAGCTGTTGAAGGCGACTAGTTCGCCGAGCGTGATCTGCCCGTTGATGACCATGTTGCCCCCAAACCACAGGATTAACAGCGTGCTAAGGCCCACCAACAGGCTGGAAGTGGGCATGACGCGGGCCATTTCTTGAACAACGCGGATTTGCTTTTTATAAAGTTCCTGGTTGACGGCCTTAAACCGCTCGATTTCAAAGGCCTCGCGGGCAAAGGCGCGCACGACCTGCACGCCGTTGACGTTCTCTTGCAGGCGCGAGTTTAGCTCGCCGAGGGTCTGGTCTACTGCCAGGAACATTTTGCCCATCCGCCTGCCAAAGGCGGTGTTCATGAGCGTGAGGGGAATCAGTGGAAGAAGTGAGATGACCGCCAGCAGGGGGTTGGTGGTGATGAGGATGAAGATAATGCCGATCATCAGGACGACCACGCGGGTCAGCTCGATAAACCCCTGACCGGTGAAGTTTTGCAGTGAGCGCACGTCTTCGATCACGCGGCTAATCAACTGCCCGCTGGCGGTGTGGTCGTGGTAGCTGAAGGACAACCGCTGGATATGGTTATAAAGCTGGTTGCGCAGGTCGTAAGCCACGGTATGCGCCAGCCATTCAGAATTGTAGCGGTTGCCAAAGCTGATCAGCGATTTAAACAGCCCCATCCCTAACAGGATGCCGGCGGCCAGCGCGGTATAGTGACTCTGGCCCCCAACCACGCCAATGTCAATGACCTGGCGGATGATAGCGGGGAAGATCATGTCAATGGTGGTAAGGGTCAACAGCATCAGGGCGATGGCAAGAATTCGCAGGCGGTAAGGTTTTAACAAGATGCTCAGGCGTTTGATAGATTTCATTTCGATCCTTTGCAAACAAATAAAAACCGGCGGCAGGCCGGGCGGCCGCGGCAGGCGGCCTTCATCACACTTCAAACGTGATATTGTCCTGATGGACAGTCCCGGCGTCGGGATAACTAAGGGTCGCGGTTAGCGTACAGGTACCGGTAATTTCTGGGCCGCGCAGGTGCATGGTAAAGGTCATGCGGCTGTCAATGGTCTGAATAATGCTGACGGAAGACACCTCCTGTTGGTGAGGGTCTGTGATGACAACTTCGATGTTGGGCGGCTCTAAAAAAGGCGTGATTTCAAGGGTCACGCGCACGCGGCGGCGGTCCGGCCAGGGTTCGGCGCCCAATTGCACAATCCGAACCTCCTGGGGGGGCAGGCCATCTTCAGGGGGGTGATGAGGATTCCATCGCCACATTAGGTGCTACCTTGTCATTATACCCCGGCAGGGGGCGACTCTTGCGTAATCCGGCAGATCAGGAAATCCGGCGGCATTCCATATAGAATCGTTTTTCTTTGGCCTCACCCATGGAGAAAGTTTTACGGGGCAGGGCGCCATCAAGGATAACGGTTTTGAAGAGGTCTTCTTTGTTCATGGCGGGCAGGTAAAACCCCAGGTTGCCTTCCTGCGAGCCAAGCGCGATGACCACATCATCGCCGTGGACGTAATCAATGTGATCAAAACCGCCCTGCGGTCCCCAGGCATCGAGGAAGGCTTGTAGTGAACCCACCGG
>DAOUAC010000079.1:0-29815 GCA_034434155.1 Anaerolineaceae bacterium | reverse complement strand
AAAATCCGATGCCCTGGCTGTACTTCCGCTCAGACACCGGCCTCTTCGTCCTCACGACGATGTTACGCCGTCTTTCGATTGTCATCCATCCGCCTGCTGTCAGGTTGATGGCGTGTTGCTTGTGAGACCTTTATTTTACCATGTCTGGCTCTCTTGTCAAGGCTTTTTCAATGCCTTTTTTGGGTCTCTTGCGCGTTTGTTATCGGTTCGCCTTGCGGCCAACCCGTCATTTGTCTGACATCTTCTTTCCGCGTGCAACGGGCTGTATTATACGGCTTTCTTCCCTATTGTCAAGGGTTTAAAAAAAATTCCTCAAAAAACGAGCCTCCCATTTTTACTATGCGATTCCTATTTTCCTATAAAATATCCGTAAAGATTCCCTTTCTTCTTACCCTATAACCTTTTAACCGTATGCTGTGAATTTAAGTGCCATGGGGGGTACAAGCCTTTTTGGGGCAGCACCTGACGTAAATTGAACAGCCTGCCGTTCCACTGCTGTCTTTTGAAGTTAAATGGAGCCATTCCATGTTTCGAAAATTATTTTTTCTCATCCTTGCCTTTGCCTTTCTGGCCCTCTACACCCTCCCCAAAACCGGTCCAACAGCCAGCCATGCCAATGCCGTGGAAGACCTGAAAGAAGAATGCCGCTACCTGTCGGATCACCTCGACGCGCTCGACATGGACCGCCCAGGCCCCAAATTGGGCGACCTTTACCCCTACCTCTTTCGCGCTTTTTATCAGTTTAAGACTCAGCCGCCGGTCTTTAACCTGGAGGGACAAAATTTCACTAACCCTAAAGACTTCCGCGATGCCAAAGTGCTGTGCAGTCAGTACGAACTGGTGCAAGAGGAAAAAGAGTTTTGGAAAGCCTTCCGCCTTAACCCGATGCAAAACTACCTCTCTGCCCTACGCGCTGACTTTACCCCAACCATCACCTTCGACGATCACCGTCACAGCGCCCTCGTGCGGATTGTGATCTTTAAAAAGCAGATCGGCATCTTTGAAATGGTTTATGAGATTGACCAAAGCCCCAATCACCGGGTTTTAGGCGACACTCCAACCATCCTGTATCCCTCTCAATACGATCAGACCAGGCCAACGCTGGCCCGCACAGCCCGCTAAAGAGAATTTGAAATACCCCCCCACAAAAAACGCGAGGGAGAAGCCGGGCTTCTCCCTCGCGCGCTCTGTCTATGCCTCGCGGCTGGTTTTGGGCTGATACAACCCTTCGGGATTGGCAATCAACAGCCCCGCCTGGTAAGTGATTGGGTCCACCGGCGCAAGCGCCGCCGCCATCTCCGGCGAGATCACCGCAATGCGCCGCCGCTTCAGCAGCGCCTGTTCGATGGCATCCACCCCGGCGTCATTCCATTCCCAACCCAGCCGGTCAAAGCGCGCCAGGTTCAGCGGCGGGGTATAGGTGCGCAAGGTCTTGATCCCATCCACGTTATAAAACTGCTCAAAATACGACATCACCAGCTCGCGCAGGTCGCGGTAGACCGGGTCGCGGTAGCGCAGCCCCACAAAGTTCGACTTTGCCACCGCCCCCCAGCGCCCACTGCGCCGGAAAACCGCCAGCACGTGATCGTCATCCATCCCGGGGTCCGGGAAAATATCCACCAACAACGGCGGGAAGCCCAACCGCCGCAGTGCCGCCGCCGCAAAAACGGCCCCATCCAGGCAGTGCGCCCGACCGGTTTGCATGACCCGCAGTGGGCATAAGTTCGAATACTCTGGCCGGTAGGCGGTCGTATCCAGATAAGCCTGAATCTTCGCGGGCGAATCCAGCCCGCTCAGCAGTTTGCGCTGTTCCTCGTTCAGGTGCGCCTCTAAAGTTGCGTTTTCCTCATTCAACATGCCAGCTCCCACCCATATAAACCGTCACCGGCGAGCCTTCGGCCAACAGCGCCGAACGCGGACGGCCGCACAAAGCCGCCTCGAACTGCGGCCCATACAGCGCCCGCACGTCGCACAATAAATAGGGTTGTTCCACGGCCCAGACCCGCCAGCGCGGGTGTTCCACCCGATATTCCCCCGTGCGGCGCGCCCCCAGGCGGGTATATCCCCAATAATGTTCGGTGATAAACTCCTCCTCCGAACCGGGCGCAATTTCGCGCAGGCCGCCTACCGCCAGCCCGCCTAACCGGTGCAGGCGCGAGCGCCGCGCCCAACCTCTGCGCAGACGCCAGGTATATTCCACCAGCCGGGGGAGCCGCGCGTCACTGCCCGGCTCAATCGTATGCCCCATCGGCAGTGCCGCGTAATGCTCGCCGTAGAACCCATTTGCCACACGGGCAATCCATGGACGGGGGACGATTTCTTTCACAAACACCACCCCACGCCGCCGCTCCGACCCCACCTTGCGCCGCACGTAAAACCGCAGGTTCACTTCTTCAAAATTGCGGTGACCGGGAACCGGTATCCCCAGCACCCGGGTCTTTAAAAAAAGGAAACCCACTACGCTCACCAGCGTCTTATCCTGCCAGGTATCCAGCTCTACGCCAGCCGGAACCAGCGGAGCCAGCACCTGGGGGTCAATTTCGTAATTGAGCATCAAGAGGTAACGCCATTCAGCCGTCAGAAAAGCGCGCGACGTGGTCATATCCCTGTCCTTCAACGGGAGAGTTTATCACAAAAGGCGGCGGATCAGGACGATCCGTTCAAGGTCCTCAGCCTTCTTCTGCGCGCGCCCATTCTTCGGCCTGGCGAAACTCTGCGGGACTGTTGACGTTCACAAACGAGCGCAGGGTCGGGTCGGCGGCGGCGATTTCTTCGGCGTTCATCTCGCGCACACGCACCGCCTCTAACCAGGCAATCATCCTGCGCTTGCCCTCGGCCAGCGCCTGGCGCACTGCCGGCAGGCAGACCTCGCGGCGGTACACGGCGTGGAGCGGCTCTAAACCTTCTGGCGAGCGTGGAATGACCACGTCAACCTGCTCGCGTTCCAGCAGCGCGCGCTGTGCCAGCAGCAGCGCCGGATTGAGGAAGGGCATATCACAGGCCACCACCGCCACCACCGGCGTACTGGCCGCCTCAAAAGCCGTCACCAGCCCGCCCAGCGGGCCCAACCCCTGCACCCGATCCGCCGCCAGCGGCAGGCCCAAAAAAGCATACTCCGCCGGACGGTTGGTGACGACCAGCAAAGCCGCGTCTAACCCCCTTAACCGTTCGACCTGCCGGGCGATCAGCGGGCGGCCCAGAAAGGGCATTAACGCCTTGTCTTGCCCCATGCGCGAAGACTGCCCCCCCGCCTGAATCACTACGGTAAAATCCACCTGATTCTTCTCCACAACCCCTCTTTACGACCTACATCACCTTCTTCTCACCGGATTCTAGCCCGGAAAAGCCATCTGTCAACGGATAAAAACGGCCCGTCCCCTGTTCCCGGCCCATCGGAACGGGCTTAAAATCCATCAACAACCGTTCCTGAAAAATCTGAAACAGGCCTCTATTCTGAACGCCAAGAACAATCTATGGTATTGTTAATGCGCATCCACCTGTCTTCTCACGGATCAGGAAGTTAGCCTGTGGCTTCAGACCCTTCCTCTTTAAAGCTCCACGAAATCACCACCCTGCGCGACCCGCACCTGCTCGATTGGCTGGACCTGTACGAATCGGCCTTTCCGCCTCACGGGCGCGGAGCCGTATCCTGGATCATCCGCGCCTTGCAGGCCCGCGAGGAAGGCCGCCCCACCCACAGCCGGCTGTGGATTCTGTGCGACGGGGCCGGAGACTTCACCGGCATGGCGCAAACTTCGTGGAATGAACCCTACCGCCTGACCTACCTGGGGTATTTTGCCATCCTGCCCGAAAGGCGCGGCCAGGGCCTCGGCGCGAGCTTTTACCGCCTGCTTCTGCCGCACATCCTGACCCCCGGCCCCGACTTCCTGCTCTTTGACGTGGAGCGCCCCGACCTGCTTCCCAACCCCGCCGACCGAGAACTCGCCGCCCGCCGCATCCGTTTTTACGAACGCCTGGGGGCCAGGGTACTGCCCGGCGCGACCTTTGCATGGGGGCAAGCGCGCCAGCGCCTGATGTATCACCTGTTTGCCCCAATCAACGAAGCCCAAATCTTGCGCCGCGCCACAGACCTGGTCTCAAACTTCGGCGGGCGGCTGATGAAGGATGATGACTGCGAATCGGAGGGAACCCATGCCAGACACGAACGATGAGATCGAACGCCTGCAGCGCCTGCGCGACCGCAATCTCCAGGCCCGCGACCCTTCCACCCGGCGCGGGCGCTATCAGAGCCAGTATCACCGCCAGCGCGCCGCCCGCAAGGGCCTGACGGCCGGCTCGGTGCTCAGCACCTTTTCTCACAAGGTCAGGGGCCTGTTTGTCGGCATCCTGTTGGGCCTGCTGGCCTGGATCCTGCTTTCCATCTTGGTTGATGCGCCCTGGGTAGACCTGGCCGGGCTGGGCGCCGCCGTGCTGTTCAGCGCCGCGGGCGTGTTCATCGGGGCCTCTTTCGACTGGCGCGATGATTTAAGAGACTTTTAGTGGATTCAGGGTTGGATTTCAACCTTGGCGCTCATGCCCCACCGCAGACCTTCCGGCGGCTCATCCAGCGCAATCGTGACCTTAAACACCACGTCTCCGCCGATCTTGCTGGCGCGCGGGGCGATTTTCGTCACCTTGCCCGGCAGGTCCGCGCCCAGCGCGTCCACCGTCACCCTGGCCGTCTGCCCCACCTTCACCCGCGCCACGTCGCGCTCGCTCAGGTCGGTCGTCTCAATTTGCAGTGTCGAGAGGTCCGCCAGCGCCACCACCGGCTGTCCGGGCACAACCGCCTGACCGGGCACGCCGATCACCTGCACCACTTCGCCCTCAAATGGAGCTAACAGCACTGCGCGCGCCAGCGCCGCCTGCGCGCTCGTCAGGTTAGCCTGGGCGGCGGCGATGGCCGCATTCAACCGCGCCACTTCGTTGGGGTCCAGGCCGCCCTCGGCTTGCAGACGGGCGTAATATTCCTCGCTCTGTTTCAGCGCCGCTTCCGCCGCGGCCAGTTCGGCATCTGACTCTAAAATTTCCTGCTCGGTGTAGCCCATGCAGTAAATGTAATTGGCATAGGCCGTGTTGTAGACGTTCTGCGCCTCTTGAATGCGCTCTAGCGCCCCCAACGACCCATCGTTGTTATCTTTGGCTTCCTGGAGCCGCTCTTTAGCGTCTTCATACCGCTTGGTATACAGCTCCAGGGTATCTTCTGAACAGCGGCGCATGTTAGGGCGCTTGTGGTATTTCACGGCGTCGTTGTAACGCTTCTGGTTTTGCACCACCGCCAGGCGCGCATTCGCCAGGGCCAGGGGCGCGTTGGCCTGGTAGGCCGCGAGGGCCTGTTGGGCACTGCGCAGGGCCTGTTCGGCGGCATCCACCGCGGCCTGAAGCTCCGCCTGATTGGTCAGGACGGCCAGCGGGTCGTCAGCCTTCACCCGGTCGCCCTCCTGCACGTGGATGGTCTGAATGACCCCGGCGGCGGCGAAGCCCACTTCAACATAGCGCGCCGGTACAACTTCCGCCGAAGCCGTCACCGCGCCGCCAGCGGCGCGGCCCGCCGCCGCGCTCGTACCGGCAGGGGGAGTGACCGCCAGGGTTGGGATCAGCGTAGGCGTGGCTTTGGCACAGCCGGCCAGGACCGGCGCCGCCAGAATCAGAATCGTGAGCAGCAGCCCGCGCCGGGCGCGGACCGAGAAAGACAGCCTGTTCATCTGTGTACCCTCTAATGGGCCGGCGCGGCCTCGCGGCGGTCCGCCGCCAGCACAGCCCCGTTTTCCTCAACCAGTTTACCGTCGCGCAGTTGCACCACCCGCCGCGCATGAGCCACCACGCGCGGGTCGTGCGTGGCAAACAGGAACGTAACGCCCGTCTCGCGGTTCAGCCGCTGCATAATTTCCATAATCTGCTGGCCGTTGGCGGTGTCTAAGTTCGCGGTAGGTTCATCGGCCAGCACCACCAGCGGGCGCGCCGCCAGGGCCCGCGCTACCGCCACGCGCTGCTGCTCGCCGCCAGAAAGTTGATCGGGGCGGTGATTCATGCGGTCGCCTAACCCCACCGCTTCGAGCAGGTACTTCACGCGCTCGCGCCGCGCGGCGGGCTTCTCGCCGTTCAACAAAAGCGGCATCTCCACGTTCTCGTAGGCGGTCAGCCCAGGGATGAGGGCAAAGAACTGAAACACGAAGCCAATCAGTTTTTTGCGCAGTTCGGCGCGGCCGTTGGCGTTCAGGCGGGTCACATCCTGCCCCTGAATGCGCACCACGCCGCTGGTGGGCTTATCCAGACAGCCGATGATCTGTAACAGCGTGGTCTTGCCGGAACCCGAAGGCCCCACCAGAGCCGTGAACTCGCCTTTCTCAAAAGACACAGTCACGCCGCGCAGTGCATGGGTTTCCTGCGCGCCAATCTTATACACTTTGGTCACATTTTCCACTTCAATGACGGCCATACGCTACCTCAAATCTTCTCTCATTTTCCATGCAGCGCCTGGACCGGTTCCAGGCGAGCCGCAAACCAGGCCGGGTACACGGCCACGACCAGCACGATCACCAGGGCCAGAAGCGTCAGCATAAAGGCCTGTTCAGGGGCAAAGGACGTGTACAACAGCCGCCCGTAGGTAATCATATTCGAGGCTTTCGACTCGATAATAGCCTGGGGGAACTCCAGGCCCACTTTGGAGTAGTAATAGACGATGGAGCCGCCCACCAGCAGGCCGCCCGCCACGCCGGCCGCGCCTAACATGGCGGCTTCGAGCAGGAACATGCCCATAATCTGGTGAGCCTTCATGCCCAGCGCCGCCAGAATGCCCATTTCGCGCGTGCGCTCAAACACCGACATCAACAGCGTGTTGGCGATCACCACCGCCACCATGCCCAAGACGATCAGGTTAAGCAGGTTGGTAAAGACCAGGCTGGCATCTACCGAATCGAGGATGAGCCGGTTCAGATCGCGCCAGGTCAGAACGGTCAGCCCGGGCGCACGGAAGGCCGCCGCGAAGGCCTCCGCGTTTTCGCGGTCATCCAGCAGTACGCGGATGGCGCTGGCGCGCTCGCCAACCTGGGTGAACGCTTGGGCCTTCGCCAGCGGCAGGTAGACGTTCACCTCGTCATACTGGCCCACGCCGGTATCGTATAACCCCCGGATGGTGAATGGGGCCTGGTCAGTGGTCTGGTTCGACGTGCTGACCACCAGCACCACCGTGTCGCCCACGTGCAAATCGAGCAGTTCGGCCAGGCGCGCGCCGATCAACACGCCAGAGCGGTCATCGGGAGCGGGCATCGTTCCGGCCACCACCGCCTGACGGATCGGGTCCAGCAGGGGCGACTGCACTTCCACCCCGTTCACCGTCACCCCCACCGACTCTTCGCCAGACAGCACCAGGCCGTTGGCCCATAAGACGGGCGCCGCCGCCTGCACGCCGGGGATGGCCTCGATCTGACGGGTCAGCCCGGCGGGGTCGGACAGCAGGTCTTGCCACAGCAAACTGACCTGATCGGCGTCGTAAGACTCGGCGCGCACCTGCAAATGGCTGGTTTGAAGCTGGATCGCCATCTTGAGCGAGCCATCGAAGACGCCTTTGTAAAGCGCGGACATAAAGATCAACAGCGTCACGCCGATGACCATCGCCAGCAGGGTGAGGAGCGAGCGGCGCCGGCTCCGCAGCAGGTCGCGGTAAGCAATCTTCCATAATTGAGACATACAACCTCCCTTCTGGCCGCTACACGTAATGGAGCGCCTCGGCCGGCTCGCGGTGGGCGGCCTGCCAGGCCGGGTAAAGCGCCGCCAGCGCCGCGATAACGATCACCGTCAGGGCGCGCCGCAGCAGCGCCGCCATTGTCAGCGTGGGATACAGGCGCGTGCCTAACAGGGCCATCACATCGCCGGCTGAGTTGGTCGTAGAAAGGTCAATCCCGTTAATGCTCACCAACAGCGTGACCGCCGCGCCCAACGCACAGCCGGCCACCGCGCCGACCACGCCGATCAGCGCGCCTTCCAGCACAAACAACCCTAAAATATGCCGGCCCTTCAGGCCCATCGCCCCTAACAGCCCAATCTCGCGGGTGCGCTCAAACACGGCCATCATCATCAGGTTGAGGATGCCAATCCCCGCGATCAACAGCACCACCAGGGCAAAAACGTCAATGATCTGCTCGCCCACGCTGTAGGTCATCAGCAGGTCAGGGTTGAGTTCCTTCCACGAAGCCACCTCGCGCCCCGGCAGAGCGGCTTGCAGGCGTTCTACCACCTGTTCCTCACTGCCAACGGACCGCAGAGCAATCGCAATTTCCGTCACCTGACCTTCCATGTCGTAAAGCGCCTGGGCCTCTCCCAGTGAGATATAGACCCGGCCTTTCTCAAGTTCCGGCGAGCCAACGTCATAAATCCCAATGATGGTCATGGTGCGGGTGCGCATCTGTTCGTGCGCCGCGCGTCCCACCAGGCTGATGCGGTCACCCAGGCCCACCTTCAGCCGGTCGGCCAGCGCCTTACCCACCAAAACCACGTCCTGGTCGGCAGAGGTCAGGTAACGGCCTTGAGCGATATGCTGGGCCACCAGCCCCACCGGCCCTTCCTTCTCTGGCTCGATCCCGCTGATGCTGACGGGCAGTGAAGCCGCAGGGCTGTTGGCAAAGCCGCCGGTCACAATCCGCCCAGAAGCATTGATCACCTCTGGCTGGGCCAGCGCCACGGCGATGACTTCCTCCGGGTTGGGAACCGGAGTAAGCGGGATGCGCCGCGCCTTCTGCCGGTAACCCTCAGCGTGAACCTGAATATTGCCGCCCAGCAGCTTAATCAGGTTACCGTAGATCGCGTCGCGCGAGCCGCTAATCATCGCATCCATGAAAACCATCAGCAGCAGGCCCAGCGCCACTGCCGCCAGCGCAATCAGCGTCCGCCGCCAGTTGCGCCACAAGTTACGCCAGGCAATTTTCAAGAAAGTATTCATTGCGCCTCTCGATCAGCGTTTTTACAATAATACTCTACAAGTTTGTATTTTGCTCAGAATACTTTAATCCATTTCATCCCAAAATGCAATAGGATGAAAGTCACAACCGCCGGGCGGCTCACGGCACTGCGCGAACCACCCGGCGGCGTTTGGAGCACTCTTTCATTTCACTCGCCGCGGTCTTCGGCGATATCCACTAATTTATGGGGAGATTTCAGCAAGATCACGTCGCCGCGCCAGTCAATCAGCCCGTCCGATTGCAGTTTGCTAAGCGTACGGCTGACGGTGTAAATGGTCGTGCCGGCCATCTCGGCCAGGTCCTGCCGGGTAAACGCCAGGTCGAGAACCACCCCCTGATCCACCTTGCGGCCAGCCTGTTGAGCTACGCGCAGTATCGCGCGCACAATCCGCCGCTCCACCCGCTCGGTGCATAGTTCGAGGATGCGGTTCTGGAAACCAAGAATGTATTTGGAAAGTATTTCTATCGCATTCAGCGCAACCTGCGGGTAGCAGACCATCAGTCTTTTCATCACATCGTGATCCCAGGCCAGCACGCGGCAGTCATCCACTGCCAGCGCAGTGACCGGAAAGTTAATCTGCCGCAGAACGGCCACAATCCCAAAGGCATCGCCGGGGTTAAGGAAGTGCAAAACCACCTGATTGCCCTCTGGCGTAAGCTGCGAGAGCTTAATATGGCCTTCTACCAGCAGATAAAAGGTTTTCGCGGGGTCATCCTGGTAGAAAAGATACCGGTCGGCCTTATAGGTCTGTTCGTACGAAGCGCGCAGCACATGCTCAAGCTCCGGCTCGGCCAGACCGGCAAAGATATCTACCTTCTGAAGATAGTCAAACTGGCATGCTTTGGTTATGGGCATAGGTCTCTACGCCTGCGTCTGTAACGGGATTTATCATACCTATTTTATCGCGTTAATCCCATAATACAAGGTCTCAATCGGCGGCTTCCAGCCCGCAGGCCGCCTTTAATGGAACGGGCTGCAGCCGGCCGGTGTATTCCAGAATAAATCGAGCACCGGAGGATCTATCAGAATGCGCGCAATCCATCTTTCTGGCTGTACGCTGATCGGACTGTTGGGCCTGCTGGGGCTTCTGCTGGCGGGCTGCGCAGAGGGGACGGCTGGCGCGGTAGGTTCAACGCCCACCGCGCCAGCCTGCCCCGTCACCGAACCAGCCTGGGAGAAACCGCCGGAAGACGCGGCGGTTTCTAACCCGCCGGATTACGGTCATTATTTCATCAACGCCGACCGCTCCATCTGGGCCTCAGCCGGCTGGGCTCGCCCCACCGGCGGCCCCCTGCGGGTGAGCACGGATGGCTTCAAAGTCGGCTGGTTCCGGCCCGCCGGAGAAACACTGGAGATCACCGCGCGGCGCACCGACGGCACCGCCCCGCCCTTTGAAGCGCACGTGCCGTGCTGTTACCCCACCCGCTTCCAGGCTTCGGGCCTGTACTTTCCTGCCGCGGGCTGTTGGGAAGTCACCGCCAGGGCCGGTGAAAGCCTGCTGACTTTCATCCTTTTTTTAGAGCCTGAACAGCCAACCCGATCCCACCGCGCCATTCCTGTTGAGGTCGTTTTTCAATCCGCCTCATCCCGGATTTGGAAAAACACCTGCACAATGTGGGGGTCAAACAACTGGCCGCTGTGTTCGGCCAGGTAGTGGCGGGCGGCGGCGCTGTTCCAGGCCAGGCGGTAAGGGCGGTCAGACGTTAGCGCGTCGTACACGTCCACCACGGTAAAGATGCGCGCCGCCAGCGGAATCGCCTCGCCGCGCAGCCCCTGAGGGTAGCCGCTCCCATCCCAATGTTCGTGATGCCCGTATGGAATCTCAACCGCCGGCTGTAAGTAGGGAATATCGCGCAGCAGGTCGCGGCCGTATTCGGGGTGCAGGCGCATCAAGACCCATTCTTCGGCGGTCAGTGGGCCAGGTTTGAGCAAGATCGCATCGGGTACGCCTAGCTTGCCGATGTCGTGCAGCAGCGCCCCGCGCCGGATGTGACCCAGAGTTTCTTCATCCAACCCCAACCGTTCAGCGATTTTCACCGTCAGTTCCACCACCCGGCGGCTGTGCGTAGCTGTCTCATGCTCGCGCAGTTCGAGGGCGCGCGCCCAGCCCTCTAAGGTGGCCTGGTAAGACTCTTCCAGCCGCTCGTGGGCCAGCCGCAGCGCCTCCTGCGCCTCAATCCTCTCGGTGATATCGCGCGTAATGGAGAGGATGCACAGTTCGCCGCCAACCTGCATCACGCGCGCCGACATCAACCCAATGCCGATCTGCCCATTCTTGCGCCGGAAGGGAGCTTCGAAGTTTTCCACCTCGCCTTTTGCGCGCAGTTCCTGCGTCAGGCGGGCGCGGTCGGCGGGGTTGACCCAAATATTCAATTCCAGCGAAGATCTGCCGATCACCTCTTCTCTTGTATATCCCATCAGGCGGGTGAAGCCCTGGTTAATATCCACGTACCGGCCATCGGTCAGGCGGTTGATGTTAATCGAATCGGGCGAAGCGATAAACGCAGTCGAAAACTTCTCCTCCGACAGGCGCAGGGCTTCGAGCGCGCGCTTGCGCTCCTCCATCTCATCACACAGGGCCAGGTTAAGCCGCACCTGTTCATCCAGGGCTGCTTCGACGCGCGCGCTGTAATACATTTGCAGCGCGGCCACTCCCGCCAGTCCAAACATAAAAGTAATCACCCAGCCCAGCCAATCCATGAACGGGCCGGGCGCGTGCATCTGCCCAAAAAGCACGTAAGCCGCAATGCTCGCGCCGGCCACCACCAGGCGCGCGCCCGGGCTGATCAGCATCCCCGCCAGCAGTACCGCCAGGCCGTAGAACAGCACGAAAATCGTATCGAACCCAGATCGGTACGAACTATAGACCCCCAGGCCGAAGCACATCAACACCATTATCCATGCCGCCAGCCGCCAGGCTCGCGTATGCGCCGCCCCCCACGCGGCCAGGCCAGCCCCCAGTAGAATGTAAGTTGACAGGGTATACCGAAATTCAAACCAGCCCAACAGCGTCCCCGTACCGACCAACAGCACCGCCAGGGTCATCAGCAGAAGAAGAATACGCGCCACATCCTGCGCCCACTGCCTGCGCCGCAGCAGCGGACCGGTTGGGTGCTTCCCCTCCCAACACTGCGTCTGATCTATATCCGCGGCTTTCATCGTTCTGGCCCACAGTGACCGGTATGCATCGGTGGTTTCCATCCCCTGCTGTGCCAGCCGGATGCACTGCACCCCACCCAGAACAGCACCGTCTCTGGAAGCGATCCAGCCATGATCCCCTCCTTTGATTCAGAGCCTGGAAACGATGGGTTAATTATAGATCTAAAACGAATGTTCGTATGGAAAACTTCCCCCTGGACACGGATGATAGATAAGAAAAGCTAAAAAATCCGTGTCCATCGGTGTGGATCTGTGGTTCCATCAATCTTTGGAAAGGTTACTGTAAATCCTTCACCAGGTACAGATTGCCTCGCCGGAAGCCCCGGCTTTCATAGTACAGGCGCGTGCCAACCGCCGCGATGACGGCCATGCGGGCAAAACCACGCTGTAAGGCCAACCGCCCGGCCTCCGCCAGCAGGCGCGTCCCCAGGCCGCTGTGCTGGGCCGCGCCGGGCTGTTCTTCGCCCACTGCCAAAGACTGCCCGTAAACGTGCACCTCGCGGATGAGGGCCGCGCCGGCCAGGTCGGGCAGGCGCTCGCTCAGATCGGGGGCCGCCGGCCCCGGCAGTGACAGGCGCAGGTAGCCGGCGATGCGGTCATCGGGGGTGACGAACTGCAAGAAATGCTCTTCGCTGGCCGCGTCTTGCCCGGCGGAGTAGACCACATCTTCCAGCCGCAGCGCGGCGGGGTCTACCTTCTCACCGCGCACCTCGCGGCAGCGGATACAGCGGCAGTGCTGGCCGCGCCGCGCCAGTTCTTCCAGCACGTCCATGCGCAGAGACGTGCGCCGGTTGCCCTCCACTACGTGATCCGAAGGAATGTCGCGGATGACGCGGTTAACGCGGCAGTACACCGGAATGCCCGGCTTAACGTCAGCGATCAGGTCAATCAGTTCCTGCTGGGTATAGGGCTGGTACTCGCCGCGCTGCCAGTATTCATAGAGTTCCGCGTTGGCTAAAAGCTGGCAGGGATAAATTTTGATCTCATCAGGGCAGTAGCCGCCGCTCCACAGCTTTTGAAAATCCGCGCGGTCGGTTGCTGGCGTAGCTCCCAGCAGGTTGGGCATCCAATGGAGTACCACTTTAAACCCGGCGGCGCGCAAAAGCGTGACGGCCCGCAGGGTTTCGGCGGCGGTATGCCCGCGCCGGTTCAGTTCCAGAACGCGGTCATCCAGCGACTGCGCCCCCATCTGCACCTTCGTCACCCCCAGGCGGCGCAGCCAGGCCAGTTCGCCCCCTAACGGGCGGGCGGTGATCTCATCAGGCCGCGTTTCGATCACCAACCCCACGTTGCGGTGCGGGGCCGTCTCATTCATGCGCTGGGCCTCTTCCAGCGAGGCGGACTCCACCTCATTCAGAGCGTCAAAACAGCGCCGGATGAACCACTCCTGATAATCGCGCCGGTAAGCCGACCACGTGCCGCCCAAAATGAGCAGTTCGATCTTATCGGTGGGGTGGCCGGTGGCTTCCAGCGCGTCCAGGCGCGAGCGCACCTGCAGGTAGGGGTCAAAATCGTTCTGCAGGCCGCGCATGGCCCCCGGCTCATCGGGCAGGTAGCTTTTGGGCATGCGCACGTCGGTCGGGCAGAAAATGCACTTACCGGGGCAGGGGTAGGGTTTGGTCAGCACCGTCACGGTCGTCACCCCAGAGAGGGTGCGCACCGGCTTCATGCGAATGCGCGCCAGAAAAGCCGGGTCAGGCTGCCACTCGCCGCGCTCCACCAGGTCTTTATACACGGCCACCAGCACGCTCTTGGGCAGGTAGCCGCCCCCCGGCAGAGGGCGGCGGCGGGTGGCGCGCATCAGATCGGCCCCGGCGCGCACCTCTTCTAAAATCTCCCGCGCCAGCGCCGCGCGCTCCGGCGTCACCACGCGCTGTTCATTCCACAATTCCACGTCAAACCGGTCTTTTTCTACCATCGTGGGTGAGATTATACCCTATTTCATTCCCCCAATGCCGCCCCCGTCCCCGGCCCGGCATAGTAACCGTATTCCAAACCCATAATAGAAACCACAGATCAACACGGATGAACACAGATTTTTCAGCTCTTCTCATCTTTCTTCCATCCGTGTTCATCTGTGTTCATCGGTGGTTCCCCCAAAAAGCGTCCCCCATCATAGAAACCACAGATCAACACACATGAACACAGATTTTTCAGCTCTTCTCATCTTTCTTCCATCCGTGTTCATCTGTGTCCATCTGTGGTTTTCCCCAAAAACGCCCCTCATCATAGAAACCACCGATCCACACGGATTTTTCAGCTCTTCTCATCTTTCTTCCATCCGTGTTCATCTGTGTCCATCTGTGGTTCCCCAACTTCTTCAGGGCAGGCATTCTGAAGGCTGGTCACCTGCTTCTCCCATAGTTCTCGAAAGCGCCCCGGCGAGGATACCAACGCATCGAAGCGCCCGCGCTGTACAATGCGGCCCGCTTCTAACACCACAATCTCATCTGCCGCCGTGACGGTTTGCAGGCGGTGCGCCACAATCAGCACCGTCCTGCCGCGCAAAAAGGAACGCAAATTGCGGATGACAAAGTCTTCCGTCAGACTGTCGAGCGCGGAAGTCGGCTCATCCAGCACCACGATTTTCGGGTCTTGCAAAAGCAGGCGGCCAAATGCCAGGCGCTGGCGCTCGCCGCCTGAAAGCTTAACCCCGCGCTCGCCCACCAGGGTCTCTAACCCCGCCGGCAGGCTGCGCACCCACCCGGCCAGCCCTACCTGCTCGATCACCGCCTGCAGTTGAACCGGGTTGGGATGCCGGTCAAAGACCAGGTTTTCGCGCAGTGTACCGTCAAACACCGGCGGTTCCTGAGGAATATAGGCTGCGGACTGATAAAACGCTTCCAGGTCAGCCGCCGCCAGGTCTTGCCCATCCACTAACACCCGCCCGCACGTTGGTTTCAACAGGTAGAGGGCCAGCCGCGCCAGCGTTGATTTGCCCCCGCCGCTCTCCCCTACCAACGCGGTGATCTGCCCTCCGGCAAAGGTATAAGAGAAATCTTCCAGTACGGGCCGTTCCTCTGCGCCCGCCTGAGCCGGGTACGCAAAGGTAACGTTCTCCAGCGTAATACTGCCCTGGACGATCTTCAAGCGCCCTTCCCGGCTCAAACCGGGGTCATCGGGCAGTGCCAAAAATTTCTGGAAGCGCGCAAAGGTGACCGCATCCATCTTATAGCGGACGTAGGCCATGCTGAAGCCCGTGATCGGCCCAAACACCGTGCCAATGAACGTCACCAGCGCCACCAGCGCCCCCACGCTAGACGCCCCGGCCACAATCAGGCGCGCCTGGTGAATCACCACCCCTGCCTGGATGAAGAACACCAAAAAAGCGAACCCGGTATAAAACAGCTCTTGCAGCAGGTAAATGCGGGCCCGCGAGCGCACAATCTCATCCGCCAGGCCCCGCGCCCGCTCTACCTCGGCCTTAAAGCGCCCATTGATGCGGAACACCACCATTTCCATGAACGCCCGCACCGAAAACTTCGAGAAATTCTCCTGATTCTCCAACAGCCTTTCTACCTCGCGCCGCCAGAAAACCATCAACGCATAGGCGATCAGGTACAGCACCCCATACCCCAAGACGATGACGGTAAAGAGGGCGGCATCGTAGAAGCGGATAAACATCAGGCTGAGGATCAACTGCGGCAGCAGTGAACGGGCGATTTCGAGGTAAAAGCCGTTGAAGATATTGCGCACGGCCTCGGCTCCGTTCTCGATGATCTGCACCAGACTGCCCGTTCCCAGGTTTTGGTAGGCCAGGTAGTCAATGCGCGCGATCTTTTCCAGAGCGCGCAGCTTGACCCACAGGAACGGGCCGTTGTACAGCACACTGCGCGGGATGCCTTCCAGGTAGATCAGGATATGATTGGCGGCCATCACCCCCAGGTAAAGGGCCAACGGCCCGACCGCATCACCAAACTGCCGCGCCGCCGGCAGTCCGTCAATCAGGCGCTGAAACAACACCGTCGCATAGAGCCCCGCGAAGGTCTGAGAAATACCCATCAGCAGGTAGGCCGCCAGAGCTAAACGGTAGCGGTAAGCAATCGCGGCGATGGTCTTAAAAATAGCGGCACGCAACGAAGGCGTCTCCTATTTCGATCTTGTTTGATTATATGCACAGGTATTGGGTAGGGCCGCCCATTCCGATGGGTCGGTCCCCCTGCTCAATGCTTTCACGCTATAATGGCTCTGAGGAAATTATAACAAGAGGGCTTATGTTCCAGGCATTGTGGGTTGAAGAAACCACGCCGGGCGTTTTTACCCGCCGCATTGTGGAGCGTTCTATCACCGACCTGCCGCCCGGCGGCCTGTTAGTGCGCGTGGAGTACTCTTCGCTCAATTATAAAGATGCGCTTTCGGCCTCCGGTCACCGCGGCGTGACCCGCCGCTACCCGCATACCCCCGGCATTGACGCCGCCGGGGTGGTAGAAGCTTCCGAAAGTCCAGAATTCCGGCCCGGCGACCGCGTGGTGATCGCGGCGCACGAGATGGGCGTCAACACTCCGGGCGGCTTCGGCCAGTACGTGCGCGTTCCGGCAGATTGGGCGGTGGCTCTGCCCCCTGGGCTGACGGCGCGCCAGGCCATGGCCTACGGCACAGCCGGGTTCACTGCCGCACTGTGCGTTGAACGGCTGATGCGCGAGGGCGTGCGCCCCCAGGACGGCGAAATTGTGGTGACGGGCGCTACCGGCGGGGTCGGGTGCATTGCCCTGCTGTTGTTGGCGCGCGCGGGGTACGCCAGCGCCGCCGTCACCGGCAAGCCAGAGCGCGCCGCCCTGCTGCGCTCGCTGGGCGCGGGGGCGGTGCTTTCGCGCGAAGAAGCCATCGGCGACGCGGCCCGCCCACTGCTGAGCGCCCGCTGGGCCGGGGCGGTGGATACCACTGGCGGCCCGCTTCTGGCCGCCGCCATCCGCGCCACGCGCCCAGGTGGGGTCGTCACCGCCTGCGGCAACGCCGCCTCGCCGGAACTATCGCTCACCGTGTTCCCGTTCATTCTGCGCGGCGTCACCCTGGCGGGCATAGACGCCCTGCGCCCCGCCAAACCAGAGCGCGAGCGCCTGTGGCGCAAACTGGCCGGCGAATGGAAGCTCGACCTCGACCCCATCACCAAAGAAGTCACCCTGGATGAACTGGATGCGGAAATCAACGCCATCCTGCGCGGCGGCCAGGTGGGCCGGGTGATCGTTCGCCTGACGGACTGAGCGCTAATCACCACCTCGTATACCTCTTTACTTCTCATTTGCTTCGCTCTCATGGTATCATCATAAAAACCAGCGCGTGAGAGCGCCTCTCACGCCCTTGTGGGGAGGAAATGGCATGGACCTGTGGTCAGAATTTCATGGGCCCAACGCAGGTTATGTACTGGAACGCTACGAACAATTTCTCCGCGACCCTGCCTCAGTTTCCGCTGAGGAACGGGCGCTGTTTGAAACCTGGGACCGAAGCGGGCTGGCTCCGGCGGTGGAGCCAGCTCAGGCCGCCAGGCCCGCGCCGGCCCCCCCCATGCCAGACCTGCGCGCGGCCCGCGCCGTTTTTCAACTGGTCGAGGCCATCCGCCGCTATGGGCATGTGGGCGCGCGCCTCGATCCGCTTGGCACGCCCCCCGAAGGCGACCCCAGCCTCGAACTTTCTACCTATGGGCTGACCGAAGCCGACCTGCGCGCCCTGCCCGCCGCCGTGGTGGACAGCCCCGCCGCCGAGGGGGCCGCCGACGCTTTCGAAGCCGTCCAGCGCCTGCGCGCCCTCTATTCTGGCACGCTCGGCCACGATTATCTGCAGATCAAAGACCCCGCCGCCCGCGACTGGCTGCGCGACGCCGTCGAGGCCGGGCGCTTTGCCGCCGACCTTCCCCAAGACCAGGCCCTGGCCCTGCTGGACCGCCTGACCGAAGTGGAAGTCTTTGAACACTTCTTACAGCGTTCTTTCACCGGCAAGACCCGCTTTTCCATTGAGGGCCTGGATATGATGATCCCCCTGCTGGATGAGATCATCTCCGGCGCGGCCCAGGCGGGCATCCACCACCTGCTCATCGGCATGGCGCACCGCGGCCGCCTGAACGTCCTGGCGCACATCCTGGGCAAGCCTTACGACCAAATCCTGGCCGAGTTCAAAGACCCGCTCCGCCGTCAGGTGATGGAAAACGAACCCGACGGCTGGCTGGGCGATGTCAAATACCACGCCGGGGCCGCCCGCCAGCAGGCAGAGATCACCCTGAAGGTGCAGATGGCCCCCAACCCCTCGCACCTGGAGGCGATTAACCCGGTGATCGAGGGCATGGCCCGCGCCGCCGGCACCGACGCCGCCCGCCCCGGCCCCGCCAGCTTTGACCCTTCCGTCACCCTGCCCATCCTCATCCACGGCGACGCCGCTTTCCCCGGTCAGGGAGTGGTCGCTGAGACCCTCAACCTCTACCGCCTGCGCGGCTACACCACCGGCGGGAGCATTCACATCATCGCCAACAATCAGATCGGCTTCACCACCGACCCGCCCGACTCGCGCTCCACCCGCTTTGCCTCCGACCTCGCCAAAGGCTTCCGCATCCCCATCCTGCACGTCAACGCCGATGATCCGGCGGCGTGCATCGCGGCGGCGCGCCTGGCCTTTGCCTTCACCCAGCAGTTCGAGCGCGATTTTCTCATTGATCTGATCGGCTACCGCCGCCTGGGCCACAACGAGGGCGACGAACCGGCTTTTACCCAGCCCACCCTGTACCGGCGCATTGCCGAACATCCCACCGTGCGCCAGCTATGGGCCAAGGCGCTCATCGAGCGCGGCTGGATTACCCCCCAACAGGTGCAGGCGGCTTACGACCGGAAGATGAACGAACTCCAGCACTGCCTGGACGAATTAGACCCTTCTGCCCTGCGCGAGCCAATCCCCGCTCCCCCGCCGCCCGGCGCGGCCCGTTCCGTGCCTACCGGCGTACCCCTGGAACGGCTGACGGAACTGTGGGAACATCTCAACCGTCTGCCGGAGGGCTTCAAACTGCACCCCCGCTTAGAGCGCATCCGCCAGCGCCGCGCGAAAGTGCTGGGCGGCGATCCGCGCTGGCCGACCGTTGATTGGGCCGCCGCCGAAGAACTGGCCTTTGCCACCATCCTCGCCGACGGCACGCCCATCCGCCTGACGGGGCAAGACGTGGAGCGCGGCACATTCAGCCACCGCCATGCCGTACTGCACGACGTAGAAACCGGCGCAACCCACCTCCCCCTGCACCATCTGCCCGCGGCCCGCGCCGCTTTCGAGGTCTACAACTCGCCCCTGTCAGAGGCCGCCGCGCTGGGCTTCGAGTTCGGCTACAACCTCCAGGCCCCCGAGCGCCTGGTGATCTGGGAGGCCCAGTACGGCGACTTTATCAATAACGCCCAAACGGTGGTAGATGAGTTTATCGTCTCGGCGCGCGGCAAGTGGGGACAACTGCCCTCGCTGGTACTGCTGCTGCCGCACGGCTACGAAGGTCAGGGCCCCGACCACTCTTCAGCGCGGCTGGAGCGCTTCTTGAACCTCGCCGCCGACAACAACCTGCGGGTGGCAAACTGCACCACTGCCGCCCAATACTTCCACTTACTGCGCCGTCAGGCCGCCCTGCTTCTCAAAGATCCCCTGCCCCTGGTGGTGATGACCCCCAAGAGCCTGCTGCGACATCCGCTGACCGCCTCGGCCCCGATCGAGTTCAGCGAGGGCCGCTGGCAGCCGGTGATGGACCGCGCCGCCCCGCCCGAAGGTTCACTGCCGCCCGCCGAGAACGTCACCCGGCTGATTCTATGCTCTGGCAAGGTTTACGTAGACCTGATCACCAGCGAGCTTCAGCCCCGCCACCCCGAAGTGGGCATCGCGCGCGTCGAGCAGTTGGCCCCCTTCCCCCTGCGCGAAGTGCAGGAACTGCTGGCGCGCTACCCAAAGCTGAAGGCCATCACCTGGGTGCAGGAAGAACCTGAAAACATGGGCGCGTGGGATTTCGTCCGCCCCTATTTGCAGAAAGCCGCCGGAAAACTGCCGCTGGGCCTGGTAGCCCGCCCGCGCGCCGCCAGCCCGGCGGAGGGATCGAACAATCTGCATATCCACAACCAGCGCAGGCTGGTGGAACAGGCATATGAGAGGTGAGGTTATGGCAATGGATGTCACCGTTCCAGACATGGGCGAATCGGTTATCGAAGCAACGGTTGCACGCTGGATTAAACAGGAAGGCGACGCCGTGCTGGCGGGCGAGCCGCTGGTAGAACTGGAAACCGACAAGGTGAATGTAGAAGTGAGCGCGCAGCAGGCCGGCGTGCTGGCGAAAGTCTTGCGCCAGCCCGGCGAGACGGTGCGCGTGGGCGACGTGCTGGCGACCATCCAGCCAACGGGGACGACCTCTACCGCTGAAGACCTCGAAGCCGAGATTCAACGCGAAGTGCCGCCGCCCGCCCCCGGCCAGACCATGCCGCCCGCGGCCTCGGAGCAGGGCGATACAACCCCCGCGCCCGTCCCCTCGGCCGCCGCCCAGGTAACGCCCGTAGCCCGCCGCATGGCCGAAGAGTTGGGCATAGACCTGAAGCGCGTGCCGCCTTCGGGCGGGCGCATTACCAAAGCCGATGTGCAGGCGTACGTCGAATCAGCCCCCCAAACGCCGCCGGTCCCCCCTGCCGCGCCCGCGCGGCCCCGCCCCGCGCCAGAACCACCCCCCGCCGCGCCCCGCCCGGCCCCCGCGCCCGCCCGCCCCGGAGAAGAAACCCGCGAGCGCATGTCGCGCCGCCGCCAGACCATCGCCCGCCGCCTGGTCGAAGCCCAGCACACCGCCGCCATGCTCACTACCTTCAACGAGATTGACATGAGCGCCGTTATGGATATGCGCAAACGCCGCCGCGAGGGCTTCAAACAACGCTTCGGCGTGGACCTCGGCCTGATGCCCTTCTTCGTCAAAGGCGTGGTCGCCGCCCTCAAAGCCTTCCCTTACCTCAACGCCGAAATCCAGGGCGAAGAGATCGTCCTTAAGCATTACTACGACATCGGAATCGCCGTCGGGTCTGAAGAGGGGCTGGTAGTCCCCGTACTGCGCAGCGCCGACCGCCTTTCGTTTGCCGACATCGAGAAAGCCATCCGCGGCTTCGTAGAAAAGGTCAAGGCCGGAACCCTCACCCTGGAGGATCTGCGCGGCGGAACCTTCACCATCACCAACGGCGGGGTTTACGGCTCCCTGCTCTCCACCCCCATCCTCAACCCGCCCCAGGTCGGCATTTTGGGGATGCACCGCATCCAGGAACGCCCGGTTGTGGTGGACGGCCAAATCGCCGCCCGCCCGATGATGTACGTAGCCCTCTCTTACGATCACCGCATTGTGGACGGGCAAACCGCCGTGCAGTTCCTGGTGCGCGTGAAGGAACTGCTCGAAGACCCCGAAAATTTGCTGTTCGGTTAACCAGAGGCTGACGGGCTGAAGATTTTTGCAGGCCCGTCACAGCTCTTGCAGGTCCGGTTCGGGGTGGAATGGAAGCGCCAGAGCGGCTCACCGCGACGACCATTCGCCCACAGCGGCCCCGAACCCGACCTACAAGATGCGGGAGCGGCAGCTCTTTGGTTAAAGAATAATGATAAAAAAATGCAACGATTTTGTGACAAAAACCGCTTTGATTTAATTATTGTATTATGTATAATGTATACGGTTTGTAACGTCTAATCCATAGACGTAACCACCATTCTATATCCAGAGGATGCCATGAAACTGAACCACTTCCCCATTCGGCGGACCCATGCACTCATTTTGCTGGCCTGCCTCCTGCTGCTGTTGGCGTTAAGCGCCGTGTCTCCATCCTCCGCGCGTGGCTTTTGCACAGGCGGGGTGACGTCTGCGGTGACATCCGCGCCGCAGTCGTCGTCGTTCCAATGGACCAACTGCCTCATCGTGGACGAAACCCCCGTCCCGCCGCTGTCTCCTGACTCGCCGTAAGAACCTTAGCTTACATGGCGTGTACGCTGTAGACACTCAGCCCACAGCGTACACGCTGTTCGTTTAAACTGCCGCCATAGGCGGCCAGATTCACCTTACTCCACCATCTCACGAATCAGATGAACCGGCTCGAAGCCAATCAGGGCGCGGGCGCGCTCATAGCTGACCAGGTTCCCTGCGCCCAGGATGGGCCGGGTGCGCCGCGTTACCTGCGGGAAAAACACCCTCAGCAGATCTTCGGAGGGCATGCCGGTGAAATTCTCGGCCTCGCATACGTACAGCGGATGACTGCCCTCGTAAGCGGCTGTTACTGCCTTTTCAAAAGCCTGGGCCGCGTCTTGCACCGATAGAATCGCCCAAAAATCCGTGTGACCGAAGCTCACCAGGTTATCGGGGTCCATGGGGTCAAAGCTTTCGGCCTGTTCCGGCTCCCAGGGCTTTTCAAAACGGCGCGCGGCGCGGGCCGCTTCTAATCGGGCCATGATCCGCTCCACGCGCTCGCGGCGCTCAGCTTCGGGCGCGTCAATCAACGCCTGGTAGGCCGACTGCATCACAGCGGCGTACTGCTTCGCCATCGCGGCCATTTCGGGCGTGGGGGCATAAATGCCCGGCATGCGCAGTGAAACGCCCGTAATGCCCTCGCGCCGCCAGTAGTACGCCGCGATTTCCTCAACTACCTGCTTCGAAAAAGAATAGGGATCGGTGGTAAAAGCAGGGTGGGCCTCGTCAATCGGGAAGTACTGGATGGAGAAGCTCTTGACGCCGAAATTATAGCCCAGGGCGTTGATCGAACTGGCCTGGGCCACCCGCCGGATGCCCTCTTGCGCGGCGGCTTCGTATACGTTATAGGTTCCGCAGCAGTTCACGCGGAAGATTTCCTGCCCGGCGGCGGCGGCCGGGTGCGCGTAGGCCGCCAGATGGATGATCGCATCCATGCCGCGCACCTGCTCGCGCACGGCGGCAAAATCGGTAACGTCGCATTCGACGGTCTCTACGCCGGGCAGTGGGTCGCGGGCGGCGCGGTCTAACGAGCGCACCGCGTGACCGCGCTCAACCAGGTACTGCACCACGCCCCGCCCCACCAGGCCAGACCCGCCCGTAACGAGAATGTTCATAACGCCAATTCCTTGTTGCTGAGAATACCTGCGAGGGGAATTATACACCGGAGAGAAGGGCCTTCACCTGTACAGCCTTCATCAGTAAAATGGAAGCCATGCAGATCCCTTTGCTCATCTACAACCCTGCCGCCGCCAAAGGCAAGGCCGCCAGGCTCTTGCCCAGGGTGCAGGCCCTGCTGGGGGCGCGCGGGCTGGCCTATGACCTGGCGCTCACCCACAGCGCCGGTCACGCCCAGGCCCTCAGCCGCGCGGCGGCCGAAGCCGGCCGCCCGCTCGTTCTGGCGGCGGGCGGCGACGGCACGGTGAACGAGTGCATTAACGGGTTGATGCAGGCCCAATTAGATGGTAAGCCGCGCCCGGCCCTGGGCGTTCTGCCGGTCGGGCGCGGCAACGACTTCGCCTTTGGGGCCGGTCTGCCGGGCGAACTGGCCGCCGCCTGCAACACGCTGGCCGCCGGATCGCGCCGCGCCATAGACCTGGGCCGGGCGCGCGTGGACGGCGGCGCGCCGCGCTTTTTCGGCAACGGCCTGGGCCTGGGCTTCGACGCAGTCGTGGGCTTCGAGGCCAACCGCATGCAGCGCCTCAGCGGCGTAGCCTCGTACCTGGTGGGCGTGGCCCGCGCCATCTTCCTCTACGCCCGCGCTCCAGTTTACGAGATTGACTGCGACGGCGAGCGCGTGCAGGGGCCTTTCCTGATGGTCTCGGTGATGAACGGGCGCCGCCTGGCCGGGGCCTTTCGCATGGCCCCCAGCGCCGACCCCGCCGATGGCCTCTTCGACCTGTGCCTGGCCGGGCAGGTCAGCCAGGCGAAAATCCCAGGCATCGCCGTGCTGTTTCTGCGGGGCCAGCAGGCCGGCCACCCGGCCATCCAGATGACGCGCGCCCGCCGCGTGAGCGTCCGCGCGCTGGAAGGCCGCATCCCGGCCCACGTGGACGGCGAAATGCTCTGCGAGGCCGGGCAGTCGCTGGAGATCGAACTCTTCCCCGCCGCCTTAGAGATCATCACGCCGGCCTGAACCGTTGAACGGCGGTTACAGCCGGCAAATCAAATAGGGGTCGAGAGACCCGACCCCTACTTTATTCCTTCTTGCTTTTATAGATGTTTATCTGCGCGGATCGGTAGTACCGAGCTTCTTCCTGCGCAGGCGCAAACTGTTGCTGACCACAAAAATACTGCTGGAGGCCATGGCTCCGGCGGCCAGCATGGGGTTGAGCAGGCCCAGCGCGGCGGCGGGGATGAGGATGACGTTGTAGAAGAACGCCCAGAACAGGTTTTGCTTGATGGTGCGCAGTGTGGCGCGCGAGAGTTCCACCGCGCGGGCAACGCCGCGCAAATCGCCGCTGATCAGCACTACCGGGGCCGAGGCCATGGCTACGTCTGTGCCTGTGCCGATGGCAATGCCCACATCGGCCTGAGCCAGCGCCGGGGCGTCGTTGATGCCGTCGCCCACCATCGCCACCACTGCGCCGCTGGCCTGGAGCTGTTTCACCGCGGCGGCCTTGTCGCCAGGCAGTACTTCAGCCAGCACATCATCCACGCCCACCTGCCGGGCAATGGCCTCGGCGGTCTGGCGGTTGTCGCCGGTAATCATCACCACCTTCAGGCCGAGTTCTTTCAGGCGGCGGATGGCTTCTAACGAGCCTTCTTTCACCGTGTCGGCCTCAGCGATCAGCCCGGCGGGGCGGCCATCCACAGCCACGACCATGACGGTTTTGGCTTCGCCCTGCAGGCGCGCGGCTTCTGAGGCCAATCCATCCAGCGCCAGCCCGCGCGCCGCGGCCATGCGCAGACTGCCAACCGCTACACTGCGGCCATCCACCTCGGCCTGCACGCCGTGACCCGCCTCCGCCGCAAAGGACTGCGGGTCTGAAAGGGCCAGTTCGCGGCTGCCGGCTTCGGCCACAATGGCCTCACCCAGAGGGTGCTCTGAGCCTTTTTCCACCGAGGCGGCCAGGCGCAGCAGTTCATCCTCGGCCATCTGTCCCCGCGTCACCACGTCCGTCACCGCCGGCTGTCCGCGCGTGATCGTGCCGGTTTTATCCAACACCACCGTCGTCAGCCGCCCGGCGCGCTCTAATGCTTCGGATGATTTAAACAGGATGCCCATTTCCGCGCCCCGGCCCGTGCCGACCATCACAGCGGTGGGGGTCGCCAGGCCCATAGCGCACGGGCAGGCGATCACCAGCACGGCTACCATGTTAATCAGGGCGCGGGTGAAGGGGTCTACATCGGCATTGACGGGCAGGGGCGGGCCAAAGATCAGCCAGGCCGCAAAGGTGAGCAGCGCCAGGCCGATCACCACCGGCACAAAGACCGCCGAAATGCGGTCCACCAGCTTCTGAATGGGGGCCTTCGACCCCTGCGCCTCTTCGACCAGGCGGATGATCTGCGCCAGGGCGGTTTCTTTGCCCACGCGCGTGGCCTCAAAGCGCAGCAGTCCCAGCTTGTTGAGCGTCGCCCCGATCACGGGGTCGCCGGGGCCTTTTTCCACCGGCAGTGATTCACCCGTCAGCATCGACTCGTCCACCGAACTGCGCCCCTCCACCACCACGCCGTCCACCGGAATCTTCTCGCCGGGGCGTACCAGCACCAGGTCGCCGGGGCGCACCTCTTCTACGGGGACTTCGCGTTCCTGCCCGTCGCGCACGATGCGCGCGGTGCGGGCGCGCAGGCTCATCAGCTTTTTAATGGCTTCTGAGGTGCGGCCTTTGGCCCGCGCTTCGAGGAACTTGCCGAGTTTTATCAGCGTGATGATTACGGCGGCCGTTTCGTAATAGACATGCCCCGGCAGAACTCCAAAGGTGATCGGCAGTGAATAGAGGTACGCCGCCGATGAACCCATCGCCACCAGCACGTCCATATTGGCCGAACCGTTGCGCAGTGATTTATATGCCCCCACGTAATACTGCCAGCCGACGTAAAACTGCACCGGGGTTGCCAGCGCCAGCATGATCCAGTCCATCCACCCGGCGTGCTGAATTTCCATGGGGAAGAAGCCCAGATCGCGGGCCATGGCGAGCAGAAAGAGCGGCAGGGTAAACACAATGCCGGTGATCAACAGGCGGCGCTGTTGGTCAATCTCGGCCTGGCGGGCCTGGGCTTCAGCGTCTTCGGCCTCGCCGCCCGTCTCCACGGCCTCAAACCCGGCGGCGCTGACCGCGCGGCGCAGTTCGGCCTGACTGACGAGGGTGGGAATATAGCGGACACGGGCACGCTCGGCGGCATAGCTCACCTGCACGTCCAGCACGCCTTCGAGGGCGCGCAGAGCCTTTTCCAGGCGGCGGGCGTCGTTATCATCGGCCAGGCGGCGGATGAGCAGGTCGGCCTCGCCGGTCGCTACGCCGTATCCGGCGCGCTCCACCCGCCCGATGAGGGCATCCAGCCCGGTCAGCGCAGGGTCGAACTCCACAACGGCGCGCTCCGACGAGAGGTTGACCACCGCCTGCTGTACGCCGTTGACTTTCTTCAGGTTGCGCTCAACGGCGGCCACGCAGTTGGCACAGGTCATGCCCGTAATGGGGAGGGTGACTTGCCTGGAAGCTGTCATTCTCCCCTACTTGCCGGCCGGCGCGTAATTGATCTCTTTGAGCGTTTCGATAATCTGATCTTCGGTGGCGGGGTCATCAAACGTGATCGTCGCCATCTTGGTGGTCGGGCTGGCGTCTACCATCTTCACCCCGGCCAGCTCGCTGATCTCGGTCTTGATGGTGTGGACGCAGTGCCCACAGCTAATATTGGGGATTTTGTAGGTAACGGTTTTCATAGTGTCTCCTTGAGAACAGATTGGGTGGGATCAGGTTTTGCGCGAGGCTTCGAATACATCCAGGAGTTCTTTCAGGACGCGCTCGCGTTCAGCGGGATCGTTGCCCTTAATGGCTGTGACCAGGCACGAGTTGAGGTGATGGTCGAGGATTTGGGCGCTGACTTTGTTCAGGGCCGATTGGACGGCTTGAATCTGGCGCAGGATGTCAATGCAGTACTCACCCTGCTCGACCATGCGCTGGATGCCGCGCAGGTGGCCCTCGGCGGTCTTAAGGCGGCGGATGGTTTCTTCGTCGGCGTGCATAAGAACTCCTGATCTCTACTACCCCTCCCCCTGGGGGGGGGATAAGACTAATATACATCATTCCGGTAGGTTTTGTCAAGAGGGCGGCAAAAACAAATGGCTGGAATTTCGCAAAGTCAAGACCCGCGGCGTGGAACCAAAAATTCGTGGGGTTCTACGGCGCATCCGCGCCGCAAAACCCCACGAATCTCATTCAAAACCTTAACCCCGCCAAAACCGCTAGATTCTTCCGTGAATCGCCATTTCGATCAGTTCATCCGCCGAGAGGGGGCCGTCGTAGCGTTCCAGAGCGCGGCGCGCCATGCCTTCGCTTACGTCGTGAATGCGCAGATTCACCAGCGCCTGAACGTCTAAATCGGTAATGCCCAACGCCTGCATGGCCTCCACAAATTCAGGCGTCACGTCGTGGATTTTCATGGCAATCAGGTCATCGGCCTCCAGCGGGCCGCCCAACAGCTCGGCCAGGCGGCGCGCTTCCTGGGGGTCTACGTCTTGGTCTTTCATCTCGATGATGCGGCGCAGACTCAGGTCTGCAATGCCCTGCTCGCGCAGTTCGCGCACGTAATCGGGATCCACGCCGTGATCTTTCAGCTCGATGATGCGGCGCGGAGACAGGTCTTCCAGTTCCAAATCCTTCAGTTCGCGCACATAATCGGGGTCTACGCCGTGATCTTTCAGCTCGATAATGCGGCGCGGAGACAGATCTTCCAGCCCCAAATCCTTCAGTTCACGCACGTAATCGGGGTCTACGCCGTGATCTTTCATCTCAATGAAGCGGCGCAGAGACAGGTCTTCCAGCCCCTGCTCGCGCATCGCGCGGACGTAGTCGGGGGTCGCATCGTGATTTTTCATTTCGATCAGGGTGCGCAGGTCTACGTCTGCGCCCAGGGCTTCGCGCAGTTCAACGGCTTCGCGCGGGTCTAGGTCGTGGATTTTTAGTTCCGTGACCAGTTCAGGCGAAAGGTCGCCCAACCCAAGCGCGCGCAGTTCTTCGAGGTAGCGCGGGGTGACGTCGTGAATGCGCATTTCGATCAGGCGGCGCAGGCTGATGCCGGGGAAGAACGCCGTCATCTGGCGGATGTAGTGCGGGCTGACCTCGTGGATTGCCATTTCCACCGCCTGACGAGGGCTGATGGGACCGTAGGATTTCACCACCTCGCGGACGGCTTCAAAATCAACCGCGTGGATGGCAAATTCTACGTAGTCGCGCGGGGTCAGGTTCGTAAAGCCGGCTCCCTGGGCCTCGCGCACCAGGTCGGGGGTCACATCGTGGATGGTAAATTCGACCAACTGGCGAGGGGTCAGGCTGCCGAGGCCCAGTTCGTGGAACTGTAAGATAGCCTGCGGGCTGACGTGATGGGTGAGCATCTCGACCAGTTCGGCGGTGGACCACTCTTTGCGGCGCACGGCGGCCAGGGCTTCGATCTCTTGGGGAGAGACGTCGGCCATTTCGAGGTCAATCAACTGATCATTCGAAAATTCCAGGCCGGTACGGCGGGCGGCGGCGGCATACGAAGGATCGGCGTAGCGCGGGCGGCGGCCTTTCCAGGCCCAGCGCGGCCCGCGCAGGCGCACGGAGTGGCCGGCATGGATGGGCGGCTGAGGCGGCTGTGGGGGTTGAGGCATGTGCCGCAGGTGGGCGTGATGGGGCAGGTGCGGGCGGCCTTCCGCTTCGTCCTCCACCTCATCCAGTTCGTCGAGGTCAGCTTCCAATTCGTCCAGGCTGGCTTCCAATTCATCCAGGCTTTCAGGCCCTTCCACATCGGCGGGCGGCGGGACCGGTGGAACCGGCGGCGTAGGTGGAACCTGACCGCCAACCTCCTCTGCGGCGCTGCCCAGGGCATTGAGCAGGCGCACGGCCTCTTCGGGCGTGAGCTTGCCGTTCTGAACCATCTCTAAAATCATCAATTGTTCCTTCGACATAACGCATCTCCTGAGTTTAATTCTATGAACCGCGTTTTTTAATTTCTTCCAGGCGGGCGGTGGCTTCGGCCACGCTGATCAGCCCGGCGTTGAGCTGCTCCAGGATTTTCTGGCGCTCCTCGGCGGGGTCAGCCGCGCCCTGAGCGGCCGCACGGTCTTCAAAACCCAACTGTTCGATGATTGCGTTCAGTTTGGCGCGGATGGTCCAGTAGGAAATCCCCAATTCGCGCTCCATTTCTTTGATATTGCCCTTTGATTTGATAAAGAGGACGACAAAATCAAAATCATTAGGCGACAGGCGCGCGAAGAAGTCCGGCGCAAACTGGCCGGTAACTTCCGTACCACAGGCCGGACAGCTCAAACGGGTAATGAGCAGGTCCGCCGCGCAAGACGGGCATTTTTTGGGCATTTTCGCCATCGTTCCTCCTGAAAGACGGGCTATCACTTCACTTTTTTGATAATAACTTAAAAATTTTGGTTTGTCAACAAGAAATTTGAATGATCGTCCAGCCGCCGGTGGGGACGGATGAAGCCGCAGACGGATGAATGCCCCTGCTCAAGACGTGAAAACCCCTGCGGGGTTGGAGAATCAGAACCCCGCCAGGGGTTTTCATGAACTGAGGCGGGGGTTTCAACCCCCGCCGATCCGCCCGCGCCCTGAACCC
>DAOUAC010000078.1:0-12788 GCA_034434155.1 Anaerolineaceae bacterium | reverse complement strand
GCGCGCAGTGGACGCAGACCGGCCGGGTTTAGATCGTTAACACAATAATTCCGGCAATGGTCAGTATCATGCCGGCAATGGTTTTAAGGGTCAGCGGCTCGCCAGCGAAGATCACGCCCATCAGAGCGCCAAACAAGGGCGAAGTAAAGGCAATGGGCATGACCCGCGTGAGCGGCGCGCCTTTTAGAGCAGTGTAAAAGCACAACATGCCGGCGGCGCCCGCTACCACCCCACCCCCGATGACCATGTAAAGCAGTGCCCGCGGCCCGGCCTGGGGAAGCGTTTTCCACTGTGGGTAGCTGGCAATCGCCAGGATCACCAGGGCGGTAACGGTGCGCAGGGTAATGCCCATCTGCGGCGAAAGGTTGCCCAGGTGCAGGCCCTTCTTCTCAAAGTAGCCTCCTACCCCCCAACAGATGGCGGTCAGCAGTGCGAACAATTCGGGTTTCATCTGGCTCCTCCTAAATCATAAATGTCCTGTTAAGATTTTCGCGAAGGAATGGCACGGTACTTGCAAAAAGGGATTGATTCGGCTATACTGGTGGGTATAAGTGGTACAAAGTGGGAGATCGTGGAGCGCCGGACAACAAAACCCGGCGTTCCGTCCATTAAAAGACAGGTAGAACATATGTTCCTTGGCCGCTACGAACACGCTATTGATGATAAAGGCCGTATTACCATCCCGGTTCGCTACCGCGAAGCCCTGGCGAATGGCGCGTTCGTGTGCCAGGGCTTTGACCGCAATCTGATGGTGATGACGGCGGACTCCTTTCAACAGATTTCGGATCGTGTCAACGAAATCAGTCTGACGGACCCCGTTGCTCGCCAGCTCAAGCGCCTCATCTTCTCCTCCGCCGAGCGCGTCGAGTTTGACCGCGCCGGGCGGATGCTCCTCCCCTCGTTTCTACGCGAGGCCGCGCAGTTAGAAGACAGCGTTGTGATTGCCGGCGTGGGCGACTATTTTGAAATCTGGTCACCAAAACTGTGGGCGGTCCAAAATGAGACCTTACAAGACACAGACGCCAATATTCAACGCTTCGCAGCCCTGAACCTGTCGCTTCGCTCGGCGGCATAACCCGCCAGCCCGAACTGGTCGCCGGAAAAGACGATGGAAAGACCGGAGAGCATTCCAGGAAGCGGCCCTGAAGGGGCACATCAACCTGTTCTTTACCATGAAATTATACTCGCATTACGTCCGACGAGCCCGGGGCGCTATGTGGATGCCACGGTTGGAGCCGGCGGCCACGCCTGGGGGATTTTATCTCACAGCCAGCCGCACGGCCAGCTTTTGGGGTTAGATCTCGACCCTCAGGCCCTGGCGCTGGCGGCCCAACGCCTGGCCCCTTTTGGAGAGCGCGCCATCTTGCGGCAGGCTTCTTATACCACCCTGAGCGCGCAACTCCACCAGCTCGCCTGGGATGCGGTGCAGGGCATTGTGATCGATCTGGGCGTTTCCAGCATGCAGTTGGATACCCCAGAGCGCGGATTTTCCTTCCAGTCGGAAGGACCGCTCGATATGCGCTTCGATCCCACCCACCCCTTCACAGCCGCCGATATCGTCAACGATTGGAGCGAGCGCGAACTGGCAGACCTGTTGTGGCGCTACGGTGAAGAGCCGCAGGCCCGCCGCGTTGCCCGCGCCATTGTCCAGGCCCGCCCGCTGCGCACCACCCGCGAACTGGCCGAAGTCGTCGCCAGAGCCGCCGGTGGGCGCAAGAGCCGCATCCATCCCGCCACCCGCACCTTCCAGGCCCTGCGCATGGCCGTCAACCAGGAGTTAGAGGCTATCCAGGCTTTTTTACCGCAGGCGGTGGCAGCTTTGGCGCCGGGCGGACGGCTGGCGGTCATTGCCTTTCACTCGCTCGAAGACCGCCTCGTCAAGCAGTTCTTCCGCCAGGAGAGCCGTGACTGCATTTGCCCGCCAGAGCAGCCCGTCTGCACCTGTAATCACCGGGCCAGCGTGGTCGAGGTCAACCGGCGGCCCCTGGAGGCCAGCGAGGCAGAAGTCGCCGCGAACCCACGGGCACGCAGCGCCCGACTAAGGGTGGTTGAAAAAAAGTGATTTTATCTCACTCACAGCGGCTCCGGGCCGCTGTGAGTGAATAACGCAGGAGTACGTCAATACTGGCATGACAGTTGCACGAAACGAAGCAGGGAAACCGGAGTAACCGCGTACCCACATCCGTTTCGACAACAGGAGAAAAAGCGTCTGTATGCCGACTTTGAATGCAAGTGACCCAATAAACGCTGGCGCTCGCCGAATGGTGCAGGCCTACCGGCAGGCGCCCTGGCGCCTCCAGACTCAACGGCTGGTGATCTTGTTAATCGCCGTGATTCTGGGCGTGTCGGTTTTATGGCTCATGCTCAGCGTCACGGTCGAAGCAGGCGCCGCCGGCCTGGAAATTCAATATTTGGAAGAGCGCCAGGAAGAACTACAGCGCCAGATCGCCAGCCGGCGCACGGAGTATGCCGCTCTCACTTCTGCCGCGCGCATGGCCGAGCGTGCTAAAGAAATGGGTTTTGAGCCGGTTAAACCGGAGAACATTCAATATATCGTGGTGCCGTCGTACACGGGGCGGCGCCCGGCCATATCTGCTCAGTCCCCTGCCCGCCGGCAAGAAGGCCCGGTTATCAAGCCTGGCTACACCCAATCGCTGTGGGAATGGCTGCTGCAAGGAGTCCTATCCATCCGCGAGAAAAATGGGGCCGTCCTGCCTTCCTCCACAGGAGGAACTAACCCATGAGAATGGTCAACGCGCGCGAAAATGGCCCGGCGGGCCTGTCTGCTAACCGCCTGTTGATGATCGGAGGCGCGCTGACCCTGGCGGGCCTGTTGATTTTTCTGTGGATGATCCGCATCCAAACCTCGGAGACTGCCCAGGAAATCCTTAAAAACGCCCGCGCTTATAACTGGGTTCGCAAAACCGTTTACCCAGAGCGCGGCAACATTTACGACCGCTGGGGTCATCTGCTGGCGGGCAATATCGAAGTTTACGAACTGGGCGCAGACCTGCGCTACGTTCAGGACCCCCAAACCATTGCCATGACGCTCTCTTCCATCCTTGGGCTGGATTACGAGAAAATCTACCCGCCCCTCAGCCAACCCTGGGACCGCGAAAAGCCCGGCTATCTGGTGCTGTCGAACAACGTCCCGCCCGAAAAAATTGAAGCTTTAAAGGTCATCCAGCAGCAGTTAGAAGATCAGGCCGCCCGCGTCAGCGAAAAACAGCGTGCCTCGATGCCCTCGCTCCGCGGACTGACATGGACCCCCCACCTGCAGCGCAGTTACCCCGAACACAGCCTGGGGTCGAATGTCTTGGGCTTCTTCTCTTACCTCGACCGCGACGCCGGACGCGGCTATTTCGGCGTGGAAGAGAAGTATAACCACCTGTTGGCCGGAACCCCGGTGGAGATTGTTGTCCCGCAAGACCCGTACCTGATCACCGAGCCGCCCAACATTCCGCCCGGCAACAGTCTGGTGCTGACCATTGACCGCGAAATTCAGTCCATGGCCGAGCGCGTTATTGACAACGCCGTCTCTACCAACGGGGCCGACTCTGGCACGATCATTATCTCAGACCCCAAGACCGGCGAAATCCTGGCGATGGCCTCTACCCCGCGCCTGGACCCCAACGAATACTGGAGATATACCGAGGTCTTTCCTCCGCCCACCCCTTATAACCGCGCCGTTGGTCAGACCTATGAGCCGGGGTCGGTCTTTAAAATCCTGACGATGGCCGCCGGGTTGGATTCGGGCGCAGTAAAGCCCGACACCTCATTCCTCGACACCGGCACCATCCTGGTCGGCGGCGTTCCCATCCACAACTGGGACCGCGGAGCCTGGGGGCCGCAGGATATGATCGGCTGTTTGCAGCACTCGCTGAACGTCTGCCTGGCCTGGATAGCCACCGAAATGGGGCCTTCGACCTTTTATACTTACCTGAAGAACTTCGGCATCGGCAACAAGACCGGCATTGACCTGGCCGGCGAAGTCAACTGGCCGTTGAGCGTCCAGGGCGACGCTTCCTGGTACCCGGTCAACCTCGGAACCAATTCGTTTGGTCAGGGCGTGGCCGTTACGCCCATTCAGATGGCTATGGCGGCGAGCGCGCTGGCGAACGACGGCAAGATGATGGCCCCGCACGTACTGCGCGCAGTGATTGACGGCGACAAGCAGTACAATACCCCCACCCAGGTCATCGGGCGGCCCGTCTCGGCGGAAACGGCCCGCACGCTCACCGAAATGCTGGCTCAATCGCTGGAGAAGGAATCGTCCGCGGCCCTGGTCGAAGGCTACCGCTTAGCTGGTAAGACCGGCACGGCGGAAATTCCTACCCCGCAGGGCTATTCCAGCGCAAGCACCAACGCCTCATTTGTCGGCTGGGGGCCGGTGGATGACCCGCGCTTTGTGGTTTACGTCTGGCTGGAGCGGCCTTCCACCTCGATCTGGGGCTCGGTGGTTGCCGCGCCTGTTTTCAAAGAGGCTGTTGAAAACCTGGTGATCTTAATGGATCTGCCCCCAGACAGCATCCGCCAGCAGATCGCCAATCAAAGTTCAACTACGGAGTAGCAGGAGAAACTGTGCTGACCCTGGCCGACGTTCTCGAAGCCCTCACCGGCGAACGCATTCCAGCCGCCTCCCTCGTGATTAACGAGGCCGCCGTTGATTCGCGCCAGATTATCCCCGGCGCAATGTTCGTCGCCATGCCCGGTGAGCGCACCGACGGCCACCTTTTTGTGGGAGATGCCTTTAAGAACGGGGCCTCGCTGGCCCTCATCGAGCATGAACTGGCCCCCGAACTGGCCCAACAGTTCCCCGTGTTGGACGTGCGCCCCCCGCGCCGGCTGACCGAACTGACTCTGCCCAGCAACCTGCTGCACGGCGGGCCGTTCTGCCTGCTCGTCGAAAACAGCCTGCAAGCGCTCCAGGCCATCGCCCGGTTCTACCGCCGCAAGCAGGACGTGCGCGTCATCGGCGTCACCGGCAGCGTGGGCAAGTCCACCACCAAAGAATTGATTGCCCAGGTGCTTGGGCAGCGTTACCGCACGCTTAAAAATGCCGGCAACCTCAACAATGAAATCGGCCTGCCCCTCACCCTGCTGCGCCTCACGCCCGGCCACGAGCGCGCCGTGCTGGAAATGGGCTTTTACGTGCCGGGCGAAATCGCCCTGCTGTGCGACCTGGCGCTGCCATCGGTAGGGGTGATTACCAACGTTGGAACCGTCCACGCCGAGCGGGCTGGCTCGCAAGAGGCGATTGCGCGCGGCAAAGCCGAACTGGTACAATCCCTGCCGCCGGACGGCGTGGCGATCCTCAATTACGATGACCCCTGGGTGCGCCCAATGGCCGCGCAAACCCGCGCCCGCGTGCTGTATTACGGCATGGATCCCGCCGCCGACCTGTGGGCCGACCAGGTGGAAAGCATGGGCCTGGAGGGCATCCGCTTCCGGCTGCATTTTAAAAACGAGGTTCTGCACCTGCGCGTGCCGCTGATCGGCCAGCACTCCGTCCATACGGTGCTGCGGGCCACAGCGGTTGGGTTGGTGGAAAACCTCACCTGGGGCGAGATCATTGACGGTCTGCGCCAGGCGCACGCTCAACTGCGGCTGGTGGCGGTGCGCGCCCGCAGCGGGGCGCTGCTGTTGGATGACTCGTACAACGCTTCGCCCGAATCCACCCTGGCGGCTCTCAACCTGCTGAACGAGCTGGAAGGCCGCCGCGTGGCCGTGCTGGGCGAGATGCTCGAACTAGGCCCCTACGAGCGCCAGGGCCATGAGATCGTTGGGGCGCGCGCCGCAGAGGTCGCCAACCGGCTGATCGTTGTTGGCGAGCGCGCGCGCATCATCGCCGACGCGGCCCGCCGCGCCGGGTTTAAAAAACAGGCTATCACCTGGGTTCCCGGCGTTCCAGAAGCCATTCAGCTTCTAAATGATGAACTAAAGGAAGGAGATGTCGTTTTGATTAAAGGTTCTCACGGTCTGCGCATGGACCGCATTGTGACAGCGTTGGAGGAAACGGCATGACCGAAACCTCCATGGCCCTGGCCCTCAGCGGCCTCAGTTTTATGATGGCTGTCATCTGGGGCGGGCCGCTGCTGCGCGTGCTGCGCCATTTTAAGATCGGCAAGCTCATCCGCATTGAGGGGCCGAAAACTCACCTTGCCAAAATGGGAACCCCTACCATGGGCGGCGTCATGGTGATCCTGCCGGTCGCCATGCTGACGATTCTGCTCAATGCCGCCTCGCTGTTGGGTCTGAACGTGTTGGGGCGCTCGGTGTTGGTTCCTCTACTGGTGCTGTTGGGTTATTCGGTTCTGGGCGCGATTGACGATTGGGAAGGCATTCGCGGCCCCCGCCGCGGCCTGGGGATGCGTGCGCGCACCAAGTTCCTCATCCAGGTGATCTTCGCCATTGGCGTGGCCTTTGCCCTCAAGTATCTTCTGGGAGTTCCCGAACTGTTCTGGTTCGCGGGCGAAGCGCCCTTTGAACTCGGCTGGCTGTACATTCCCATCGCTGTCTTTTTGATCGTAGGCATGTCGAACGCCGTCAATTTTACGGATGGCTTAGATGGGCTGGCCGGGCTGATCTCCGCTACGGCATTTGCCGCTTACGGCGGGATTGCTCTGCTGCAAGGCCAGTTGTTCCTGGCGCGTTTTTGCTTCACCATCGTTGGGGCGCTGTTTGGCTTTTTGTGGTTCAACGTTCATCCCGCCCAGATGATTATGGGCGATACCGGCTCGCTCTCTTTGGGCGCGACCCTGGCCGTCGTTGCCCTGATGACCGGCCAGTGGCTGCTGCTGCCGATTATCGCCATTATCCCCGTGAGCGAAGCGATGAGCGTGGTTTTGCAAGTTGGATATTTTAAGTTGACCAAGGGCAAGCGTTTGTTTAAAATGGCTCCCTTTCACCACCACTTTGAACTGCTCGGTTGGAGCGAAACGCAGGTGGTACAGCGTTTTTGGCTGGTTGGCCTGTTATTTGCCATGCTCGGCATTGCTCTTGCAATGGTTTAGAACGCAGTGATTTTTGGAGACGCCATGCGGCCTGATTGGAACGGACAGAAAGTACTTATCGTCGGCGCGGCCCGCCAGGGGCTGGCGCTGGCGCGCTTCCTGTCTGGGCGCGGGGCGCAGGTGACTCTTAACGACCAGCGCACGCCCGAAACGCTGCGCAGTGCAGTAGAAGCTCTGGCTGGCCTGCCGGTGCGCTGGGCGCTCGGCGGACACCCGCTCGAACTGCTGGATGACGTAGACCTGATCTGCGTTTCGGGCGGCGTTCCCCTGGAATTACCCCTGCTGGTCGAAGCACAGCGGCGCGGACTGCCCCTCACCAACGACTCGCAGATTTTCATGCAGTCCGTCGCCGCGCCGGTCACGGGTATCACCGGGTCGGCGGGGAAAACCACCACCACTACCCTCGTGGGGCGCATGGCTCAGGCTCACGCCGCTAAGGCTGGGCGTACCGCCTGGGTGGGCGGCAATATCGGTCTGCCTTTGGTGGAGTATTTGGACCAGATTCAGCCCGATGACCCGGTGATCGTGGAATTTTCTTCCTTCCAGTTGGAGTTGATGACCGTTTCGCCGCACGTCGCGGCGGTGCTGAACATCACCCCCAATCACCTCGACCGGCACGGCACGCTCGAAGCCTATGCCGCCGCCAAAGCGCGCATCCTGGCGTTTCAATCTGGCGCAGACTGCGCCATCCTCTCGCGCGAAGACCCCGGTTCGTGGGCGCTGGCCGGGCAGGTGCGCGGCCGCCTGATCACCTTTGGGCGCGAGCGCCCGCCCGCCGGCCTGCCCGGAACCTACGTGCAGGATGATACTCTGATCTACTCCGATGGGCGGCAGGACCAGGCCCTGTTCCCCCGCAGTGCTGTCCGCCTGCGCGGCGGCCATAACCTGCTCAACGTGCTGGCGGCCTGCGCCATCGGCCTGGCGGCGGGCTTCGACCCGGACAGCCTGCGCAGTGGCGTAGAAGGCTTTGCGGGCGTGGCGCACCGGCTGGAATGGGTGCGCGAATGGAAGGGGGCCGCCTGGTACAATGACTCGATCGCTACCGCGCCAGAGCGCACCCTGGCCGCCATCCAATCCTTTGATGAACCGCTGATCGTGCTGTTGGGCGGGCGCGATAAAAACCTGCCCTGGGAGAAACTGGCCGAAGCCCTGCACCGCCGAGTGGATCACGTGGTGGTGTTTGGCGAAGCCGTCCCCAAGATTCTGGCGGCCATTGGCCCGGCGCCCCGACCCGGCGCGCGCTTGCAGTCGGTTCATGCCTGCCCTGGGCTATATGATGCTGTCCAGGTGGCCGCTGGCCTGGCCCGGCCTGGAGACGTGGTGCTGCTCTCGCCGGGCGGGACCAGTTTTGACGAATTTAAAGATTTTGAAGAGCGTGGGGAGCGCTTTCGAGCATGGGTGAAGGAACTTACGTAAAGCCAACCATTGAGATGCCCGAAGACTGGCAATCGCCATCCGAGCGGCGCAGCCCACCGCCCGCGCCGCCGCGGGCCGAACCGGCTGCCCCTACCGGCGGCATTTGGGGCACTGAAGTCCCGCCGCTCAGCCCGGCCCGCGCTCAGGTCCGGGGGCGCGCCGGGGTTGATTGGCTTTTGGTCGGCGTGGTTGCCGGTCTGGTGCTGTTTGGGCTGGTAATGGTGTATTCCTCCAGCGTCAAATTCTCCGCTGAAATCGAACAGCCTGTCTATTACTTCCTGCTCCGCCAATCGCTGTGGGCCGGGCTGGGCGCACTCGTTGCTACACTGCTGGCCTTTATCAACTATCACTACATCCGCGTCTTTGGCGTCTGGATTATGCTTGGCACGTTGGTCTTGCTGCTGGCCGTCGCCACCTTCGGCGACACCACCTACGGCGCGATCCGCTCGCTGGCTGAAGGCTCGATCCGCCCCTCCGAACTGGCGAAACTGGTGACGATCCTATACGTTTCGGTATGGCTGAACGCCAAGCGCGACGTTCTCAACGAAATTTCGCTTGGACTGATCCCCCTGATGGCGATTCTCGGCCTGACCGGTGGGCTCATTTTGGTACAGCCCGACCTGAGCGCCGCCCTGACGGTGCTGATATTGGGCTGTCTGTTGTTCTTCCTCAGCGGCGGTGAGTGGCGGCAGATCGCTTTGGTGCTGCTGGTGGCCGTCGTCCTGGGTTGGGGCATCGTCAACGTCTACCCCACCGGCGTAGACCGCATCACGCGCTACCTGGCCGGGCTGAATAACCCATTAGAAGCCTCTTACCACGTGCAGCGTGCCCTCGAAGCCGTCATCAACGGGGGGCTGTTCGGAGTGGGCATCGGTCACGGCAGTACCAAGTTCACCGGCCTGCCGGTGGCGCTGACTGACAGCATTTTTGCCGTCATCACTGAAGAGTTGGGTCTGCTGGGCGCGGGCGTGATGATCTCTGCCTATCTCATTATCCTGTGGCGCGGCCTGAGCATCGCGCGCCGCGCCGAAGATCATCTGGGGGCGCTCATCGCGGGCGGCATCACGATCTGGATCGCCCTTGAAGCCCTGATTAACATGGCTGTGATGGTCAACCTGCTGCCGCACGCCGGCAATGCGCTGCCGTTCATCAGCTACGGCGGCACGCACCTGCTGGTGACGCTGGCCGGGGTGGGGATTTTAATCAATATTGCTCGCACGTCGGGCCGGTCCGAAAAAACCGGCGGGACGCGCGGAGGAGGGAACCCGTTTGGTGCGGTTATTGATCTGCGCTGGAGGGACCGGGGGCGGCGTGTATCCCGCCCTGGTCGTTCAGCAGGCACTCGCTAACGAAACCGGCGCGCTTCTATGGGTCGGCGGTGAGGGCGGCATGGAAGAGGGTCTGGTGAAACGGGCCGGCCTGCCGTTTGCCGCCATCCCTGCGGCCGGGGTGCACGGCGTGGGACTGCGCGCCCTGCCCGGCAACCTGGCGCGCCTGGCCCGCGGCGTCATCGCCGCGCGTGAGATTCTGCATGACTTCCAGCCAGATGTGCTGTTCTTCACCGGCGGCTACGTGGGCGTGCCAATGGCCGTGGCCGGGCGCGGCATCCCCAGCCTGGTCTATGTGCCAGACATCGAGCCGGGGCTGGCCCTTAAGTTTCTGGCGCGCTTTGCCAGCGTCATTGCGATTACTGCCGAGGAAGGCCGGCGCTACTTTGCGCCTACTGCCCGCGTGGAAGTCACCGGCTACCCGGTGCGCCCGGAACTGGCAGCCTGGCAGCGCGGGCCGGCCCGCGCTCACCTGGGACTGGATCCAGAACTTTTCACCCTGCTGGTTACCGGCGGAAGCAAAGGCGCGCAAACCATCAACCGCCCCGTGCTGGCCGCTCTGCCCGCGCTGTTAGCCGAGATGCAGGTCATTCACATCAGCGGCCAGGTAGATTGGCCTGCCGTCGAAGCCGCCAAAGCCAGCCTACCCCCCGAACTGGCCGCCCGCTATTTTCCCTTCCCTTACCTGCACGAGATGGGCGCGGCCCTGGCCGCCGCCGATCTGGCCGTCTCGCGGGCGGGAGCTTCGGTGCTGGGCGAATACCCGCTCTTTGGCCTGCCCGCCATCCTGGTTCCTTACCCGTTTGCCTGGCGTTACCAGAAGGTCAATGCGGCCTATCTGGTGGGCCGGGGAGCGGCCCTTTTGTTGGAAAATGAACGTTTAGCCGACCATCTGATACCCACGATCGAACGACTGCGCCGCGACCCCCGGCAGTTAGCGGCAATGAGCCAGGCCATGCGCACTCTGGCCCGCCCCGACGCCGCCAACCGACTGGCCGGCCTGGTACGAGAACTGGCAACCTGAAAGAACAGGGAGAAGAGAACTTATGGTCAGCCTGGTTGTGATCTTCTGGATGTACGTCATACTCTTCGCCGTGATTGGAGCGATGCGCGGGTGGGCGCGCGAACTGCTGGTTAGCTTTGCCGTTATCCTGGCTCTGTTTATTTTGACCGTCATTGACCGCTTCGCCCCCTTCGCTCCGATATTAAGGGCCAGCCCGCAGTTGTGGTTCTGGGTGCGCACCGGGCTGCTCCTGGCCCTGGTGTTCTTTGGCTACCAGACCCCCAACATCCCGCGGCTGGCAGGCAATAACCGCTTCGCCCGCGAGCGCCTGCAAGACATCCTCTTAGGCATCTTTCTGGGCGCACTCAACGGCTATCTGATAGCTGGAACCGTATGGTATTTTATGGACAGCGGTGGTTATCCGTTCCCCAATATTGTCAGCGCCCCAGTGCCTGGAACGGAAGTGTACGATGCCACCGTCCGCATGATGGCCTTAATGCCCCCACAACTGCTGGGCGGGTCTTCGGCCATTTACTTTGCAGTGGCTTTGGCCTTTGCATTTGTCTTAATCGTGTTTATCTAAAGGGCTTTGATGGACTTAACCGGCAAGCACATCCACCTCATCGGCATCGGCGGCTCAGGGCTGTCGGCCATTGCACGCGTGCTGTTAGAACGCGGCTGCGTCGTTTCTGGCTCAGACCGCGCGCTTTCGCCGCTGGCCCACGAGCTGGCCGCCGCTGGCGCGCGCATACTGGCTGGTCACCAGGCCGGGAATGTGGCCGGGGCTGACGTGGTGGTGCGCTCCTCCGCTGTGCCAGATGACAACGTGGAAGTGCTGGCGGCGCAAGCGGCGGGTATTCCCGTGCTTAAGCGCGCCCAATTCCTGGGGTATTTACTCGCCGATCACCACGTGATCGCCGTGGCCGGTACGCACGGCAAAACTACCACCACCGCCATGATCGCCTGGATGCTCACCCGCCTGGGGCTGGACCCTTCTTACATTATTGGCGGAACGGCCAAAAACCTGGGCGGCAACGCTCACGCCGGGCAGGGGGCGGTGTTTGTGATTGAAGCGGATGAGTACGACCGCATGTTCCTGGGCCTGGACCCCGATGTGATCGTCTTAACGTACCTGGAACACGACCACCCCGACTGCTACCCCACCCTCGAAGCGTACCGCCAGGCGTTCACCGCCTTTGTGCGGCGGCTGCGCCCCGGCGGCTGCCTGCTGGCCTCGCATGACAACCCCGAAGCCCGCCGCCTGGTCCACGCCGCTCCCCAGGGAGCCATCGCCAGCACCTATGGAACCGCGCCAGGGGCCGACTATTCCGCCGACAACCTCAGCCGCAATACGCGCGGCGGCTTTGACTACGACGCGACCTGGAACACCGACGACGGCGACCGGGTTCACCTGGCCCGCGTCAGCCTGCAAATTCCCGGCGAACACAACGTCCGCAACAGTTTGGGCGCGCTGGCCGCCCTACACCGCTCGCCAGCGCTCAGACTGAGCGCCACCCAGGTTCAGCAGGCCGCCGCCGCGCTGGGCGAGTTTACGGGGACGGGCCGGCGTTTCGACGTGCTGGGGCAGGCCGGGGGCATCACCGTGATTGACGACTACGCCCACCACCCCACTGAGATTCGGGCAACGCTGGCCGCGGCGCGCGCGCGTTACCCCCAGGCGCGCATCTGGGCCGTCTGGCAGCCGCACACCTACTCGCGCACGCTCAACCTTCTGCCTGATTTTGCCTGTTCTTTCGCTGACGCCGACTGCGTGTTGGTGACGGAAGTGTACGCCGCCCGCGAAACGGCCGCTCAGTTCGACCATTTTTCTGCCGCGCGCGTGGTGGAGCGCATGAAACATCCTCACGCGGCTTTCACTCCCACGCTGGAGGAAGCCGCGCAAATGCTCCTCCACGAGCTTCAGCCCGGCGACGTGCTGTTGGTGCTGTCTGCCGGCGATGCCGACCAGATCAGCGCCCGCGTTTTGCAGGGGCTGAAAGAAAGGAACGCCTGATGCCCGCCGCACTC
>DAOUAC010000077.1:0-5754 GCA_034434155.1 Anaerolineaceae bacterium | reverse complement strand
GCGGCCCGCCCGGTTGAGAGAGAGCCATCCGCCGAAAAACCATCTTCACATCCAGCAAAGCCGGCGGCCGCGCAGAAGGCCCCCAAGCCGGCTAAGCCGGCGGCCCCCGGGCGGGCCGTTATGGCGCTCCGCAAGGCGTTAGCGGCAGTGTTCGGCGCGTGGGCGGCGGCCAAGACGAAGCTGCGGCAGGCGGTCAGGCACGCAGCAGCCCAGGCGTTCCCTAACCGCAGTGAGCCTTTCTTTAACCTGTCACCGGGCGCGATGCTGGCAATTGCCGTGTTTACGCCCATGTTGGTGGTATCGGTAGCGGCGGCCGTATATATGAACGCCGGGCGGGCGGAGCAAATGGCCCTGAGTCTGTATACCGCCCAGCAGTATGCCGAACGTGCCCCAACCCAGGCCGACTTGAAGGCACAGCGCGATGACTGGAACCAGGTCCTGCTGTGGGTGCGCAAAGCCAACGAAATGGGCGAATCAGAGCAGGGGAAGGTGTTAAGCCAGCAAGCCCAAAACGCGCTGGATGCGATGGATGGCATTGTGCGCGTCGAATTCCAGCCAGTGACCCCTGTGGGGCTGGGGGTGGATGTGCGCGTCACCCGCATTGTGGCTACTTTGAATGACGCTTACCTGCTGGATGCCAGCCAGGGGCGCATTATCCGCCTGTACCGCACCGGAAGCGGTTATGCCATTGACCCAGAATTCACCTGCGGACCGGGCAAGGCCGGAGGCCAGATTGTCGGCCCGTTAATCAGCATGGCGGCACTGCCGCCCAACAACGATTACCGGGCTACGATCATGGGAATTGACGCCGCCGGTGTGCTGGTGTACTGCTCGCCGAACCAATCTGGGTTTGACAGCCGCCCGTTGACCCCGCCAGACACGGGTTGGGGGAAAATCGTGGGGATGACCACGCAGGGAGATACGCTGTATGTGTTAGACCCGCAGTTTAACGCCGTCTGGTTCTACGCGGGCGATAAGGGCGTTTATGGCCAAAGCCCGCGGCTGTTTTTTGACAGCCAGGTCCCGCAGATGGATGATATTGTTGATTTTGCCGTTGATCAGGAATTTCTCTACCTTCTGCACGCCGATGGGCGCATGACATTGTGCGAGGGCAGCGGGTTCGAGTTCCAGCCCACACGCTGCAGCGACCCGGCCCCCTATGGTGATAACCGCCCTGACCGCGAGACCGCCCCCCTGCGCTTTGAGGATGCGCGCTTTATCCAGGTGCAGACCACTCAACCGCCAGACCCATCCCTGTTTATCCTGGACGATGCCGGGCAGGCCGTTTACCATTTCAGCCTGCGGCGGTTGAATTACCAGCGCCAGTACCGCCAGTTGGTAGACGCCGATTTCCCATTCCCCAAGTCACCGCCCACCGCCTTTGCCATCACGCCCAACCGGCTCATCCTGGTTGCGTTTGAAGATAAAGTTTTCTTTGGGGCCATCCCATAGGTCGTTTACCGAGTTTTGTGTAAATTGCAGGGCGCAGCCCGCAATTTACACAAAATTTGAAATACTACCCATCCCATAGCAGGGCAAAAGTTTATCTTTGGGCCAGCCACCGGGTGAGGCGCTCCACCGTCCAGGTGTTGAGAACCTGTTCCGGCCCGACCCAGGCGCGGCGCGCCACCGCTGCGCCGTAGCGAGCCAGATCCAGTTCGCCGGGGGAGTGCGCATCGGTATTAATTGCCAGCGGGATGCCGAGTTCAAGGGCGCGCCGGGCGTACAGGTCCGTCAGATCCAGGCGGTGAGGGTTGGCGTTAATTTCGAGCGCCACGCCGTGCGCTTTGGCCTCAGCCAGCACGGTATCCCAGTCGAGGTCGGCGCCCTCACGGTTGGGGAGCAGCCGCCCGCTGGGGTGGGCGATCAGATCAACGTGCGGGTTGCGAATGGCGCGTACCAGGCGGGCGGTAATCGTCTCGCGCGGTTGGCGCAGGCTGGAATGGAGCGACGCGATGACGATATCCAGCCCGGCCAGGACTTCATCGGCAAACCCCAGACTGCCATCGGCCATAATATCCACCTCGATGCCGTGCAAGAGTTTGATCTGCTTGCCCAGGCGCGCCTGAACCTGCTCGATCTCGGCGCGCTGTGCTGGCAACTGCTCGGCTTTCAACCCGCCGGTGATCCCCAGCGTGCCGGAGTGATCCGTAATTGCCAGAATGCGCAGTCCCCGCTCAATGGCGGCCCGAGCCATGCCCTCGACAGATAAAGCGCCATCGCTCCAGGTGGTATGGCTGTGCAGTTCGGCCTGGATCTGCCGGGTTTCGATCAATTCGGGCAGTTGGCCTTTGAGCGCCGCCTCAATTTCGCCGTGATCTTCGCGCAGTTCCGGGGGAATCCAGGGCAGGTCGAGAACCGCATAGACTTCTTCCTCGGTGGCATATTCCATCAGGCGGCCGCTGGCGTCTTCAAAGCCGCGCTCTGAGAGAGATAACTGGCGCTTGAGGGCTAGCTCGCGCAGGCGGACGTTGTGCGCTTTGGAGCCAGTAGCGTAGACCCACAGCGTCCCGAAGCGTTGGGGCGGCTGTGCCCATAATTGGATGTGCACGCCGTTGCGCAATTCGACGCTGGACTTGTTCTCGCCGTGACCTTTAACCCGCTGTACGTCGGGATGGTGGATAAAGCGTTCCATCAAAGGTTCCGGGTGATCAGAAGCGGCGATCAGATCGAGGTCGCCAATGGTTTCGCGCCAGCGGCGCAGACTGCCGCCCGGTTCTACGCGCTGTACTTCAGGCTGTTGGCGCAGCCAATCCATCCAGCGTTGGGCGTGCGCCCAGGCGACATCCAGCGACATCCGCCCGGTACGCCGGCCCAGCGCTTCGATGCCGGCCAAAATGCGCGCCTCTGATTTTTCGCCAAGGCCGGGCAGTTTGCTGAGCCTATGCTCGCGGGCGGCGGCCTCTAAACCGGCCAGGTCGGTGATGCCGGCCTGCTTCCACAGCAGAGCGGCGCGCTTGGGGCCAACATCCGGAACCTGCAAAAGCTCTAGCAAAGAGGGGGGGATTTCCTGTTCGAGCTGTTCCAGAAATTCCAGTTTGCCGGTGGTAATGAGTTCTTCGATTTTCTCAGAAATGGCTTTGCCGACGCCGGGGATTTCATCCAGCTTGCCTTCCGCCAGCAGGGCGGCGGCGGAGCGCGGCTCGGCCCGCAGGCTTTCGGCGGCGCGCTGATAGGCGCGGATTTTGTAAATTACATCGCCTTTAATTTCCAGCAGGTTTGCAATGCGCTCGAACACGTCCGCCAGTTCCTGGTTGGACCATTCAGAATGAACAGAATCTGATTTTTGGGATGACATGCGCTGAGCTCCCTTTTTCCCCAACCGTTTATCTTAGACCATTAATATAGATTATAGCCCGATCCCCAGGAATGGGATCGGGCGGTCGTTTACTGAATGATATGTAAATTGTGGGACGAGGCCAACAATTTACATATCATTTGAAATACCACCGATCGGGCTGGCGGTGATGGCGGCAAAGGAACGGTTTAATTGACGCTGATATCGCCTTTTGGAGAAACGCGAAAGCCCATCTGCTCCAGTTCGTTCTTATGGGAGAGGGCGGCCTTGCGGCCCTGCTCGTCAACCAGGATCATGGCGGTATAACTGGCGCGGTTGCTGCTGCGGGCGCGAAAATCGCCCTGGTAACTGCGCAAGATCACCGAAAACGATCCTTCTGGCAGGGCGGATTTTAACTTCTCTTCGAGCGCGGCTTTGATCGTGTCCGCATTGGCGTTTTCCGATAACGATAAGTGACTGAGTACCATTATTGTCTTCCTCCATCGCTGTCCCGGCTAAAAAAGGTCGCCGGGTGATACTGTGTACAGCCCCCTCGACCGGAGGCTTTTCTGGCCGAAATTATACAATTAGATTCAGTGCGCTGCAATTGGTTTTAAAATTTGAAAGCCCCTGGTTTTCCAGGGGCTTTCTACTCAGCGAATTGCAGAGGTCAGGGGAAACCTCACCGCCAGAATTTTGTTAAGGCTGCGGCTCTTCGATCCAATCAGAGACGGATGTGCTGGTGGTAGATGACGTTGCGCTGGTTCCACTGGCAAAGAGCTGGATATAAGCCGGGTCTACGATACTGCCCGACCACGAGCCGATGCCGCCCGACCACGAGCCAATGCCGCCTGACCACGAGCCAATGCCGCCCGACCAGGAACCAATGCCGCCCGACCAGGAACCGATGCCGCCTGACCACGAGCCGATACCGCCCGCCCAAGAGCCGATCGCGCCAGACCACGAGCCAATGGCCTCAATCCAGCTCTCCATGCCGCCGACCCAGCTCGTATAGCCGCCCGACCAGGAGCCAATCGCGCCAGACCAGGAGCCAATCGCGCCAGACCATGAGCCGATTGCGCCAGACCATGAGCCGATTGCGCCAGACCACGAGCCGATCGCGCCAGACCACGAACCGATTGCGCCAGACCACGAACCGATCGCATCACCCCAGGCGGCGTAGTAACTGCCGGACCATGAACCAATTGCGCCAGACCACGAGCCGATCGTCCCAGACCACGAGCCGATGGCATCCGTGCGGGGTTCGTAGAAGTCGCCGCGCAGTTTGAAGGCGCCGGTTTCGCCGTCGAAGTAGGTATAGCCCTCGTAATGAACTTCGCCGGCCAGGTCAGCCCAGATATCCATGCCCTGGTTGGCAGCGCCGGGCACATCCAGCAAGACGGCGTCCGCGCCGTTGAGACGGCCCGCGCCCTGCTGCCAGATGCTGTAGAGCGCCTGAGTCTGATCTTCCGTCACCCAGGCCAGGGCGGTCGCCATGATGCGGTACTTCACTTCATCGGGGCTTAACCCAGGGTTCCTGGAGAGCATCAGCGCGGCCACGCCAGAGGTAATGGCGGCGGCCTGAGAAGTACCGGCCATCGAGAAGTATTTGGATTCAACCCGGTTGGCCTCATGATTGCGGGCCAGGTAAGAACCCGGCATCATCGTGGATACGATGTGAGCGCCAGGGGCCACTACGTCGGGTTTGACGAAATTATCCAGGGTGGGGCCGGCCGCCGAGAAGGGAGTAATATAATCGTCCGACCAGTCCGATGGGGTGTAATGATCGGTAAAGGCCCCCACGGTGATGACATACGGAACGTTGGCAGGGACGGTGATAGTCATCGGACCGGGGCCGCCGTTGCCGGCCGCTACAACTACCGTAATGCCTTCAGCCCAGGCGCGCATGACTGCCTGGTTCAGCGGGTCGGCCCAGTAGGGTGACTGCACCAGCGAATGCAGGGATAGGTTCAGCACCCGGATGTTGTACTCATCTTTATGGTCTAACACCCACTGAATGCCGTTGATGACGGTTTCGTAGGTCCCGGCGCCGGTTTCATCCAGCACGCGCACGCCCACCAGGTTAACCCCCGGAGCCACGCCGTTCCATTCTCCATCGGCTCCCAATGCGCCGTTGGCGATAACGCCGGCCACATGCGTGCCATGTCCGTTGGGGTCGGTGGGTTTTTTCTTGCCTTCGATGAAGTCTGCCCACCCAACCAGCGTGCGCTTGCTCTGATCGGCTAAGCGGCTGAGGTTAGGATGGACGGCGATGCCGGTATCGAGAATGGCAACCGTGACCCCCTGGCCGGTGTAGCCCTGCTGCCAGGCCACATCCGCGCCGACCAGATCGGGGTAGTCGGTAGCCGGGTCTTTCGACCCTTTACTGCCGGCCGCGCCAGCAAAGCTGTAGTCGCTGAGGCGGGTGGGCGCATTCGGAACAACGCTGACAATACCCGGCGCTGATCTTAAGGCCG
>DAOUAC010000076.1:0-7334 GCA_034434155.1 Anaerolineaceae bacterium | reverse complement strand
TAATAGATTTTATTAAAAAAATCATTTTTTCCGAAAAATTTTTATCTTTTTCCAAACAGTCAAAAAATGATTTTATCCGCAATCGAATCCTTCCCTTCCATCACATCATTCTCTTCTTGTTGAACCTTATTAAAGGCTCTTATCAGGACGAACTCGATTGTTTTTTCAAAGCCCTCGACCATACAGAAACCTTTATCCGCAAAGTAACGAAGAGCGCCTTTTGTAAGGCCAGAAAAAAGCTTAAAGCCGAAGCCTTCAGTCTACTGAACTCGGAAGCGGTGAACTATTTCTATAAACACTTCAATCCTAAGAAATGGTTCGGTTTCACCCTCCTTGCGGTCGACGGTTCTACTGTCAAAGTACCCAGAACGCCAGAAGTCCAAAGCCACTTCGGTGTCTGGGGCGCCAATAGCAAGAATCCCTGCCCTCTTGCACGAATTTCCCAGATGTTCGACGTCCTCAATAAAATTACAGTGGACGCCATTATTGCCCCCATATCCACCGGAGAACGGGAGTGTTGTGCAACTCATTTCCTCAATATGATGCCAAACGATCTGGTATTGTTGGACAGGGGGTATCCAGCCTACTGGCTGTTTAACCTGATTTTATCCTTGGGAGGCCATTTCTGTGCCAGAGTGCCCAACAATAAATGGGTATCAGTCAAGAAATTCTTCCGCTCTGGCAAATTGCAGAAAATCATCCGTTTACAAGCTCCTGCTACATCGGTTGCCAAATGCAGGGAGCTTGGACTGGATACCCAAGATTTGACGCTTCGATTGATTCGAATCGAACTGGGAAACGGTGAAACGGAAATCCTGATAACCTCCCTGACGGATATCGAAATGTATCCAGCAGAAATCTTTTCTGATCTCTATCACCTTAGATGGCCTGTGGAAGAAGATTACAAGGTGATGAAATGCCGAATGGAAATTGAAAATTTCACCGGCAAATCGGTTCTTTCCGTCTATCAGGATTTTCATGCCAAGGTTTTTTCAAAAAACCTTACGGCTATGCTGGCTTTTCCGGCTCGCCTGCGTGTTGAACAAGATAACGGTAGACGATATCCGTACCAGATCAATTTCACGCAGGCCATTTCGAAAATGAAAGATACGATTGTGCTATTGTTCAATCGGCCTTTACATGTAGTAGAAAATTTAATTTCTAAACTGCACGATCTGTTTGTTAAAACGCTGGAGCCCGTAAGACCTAACCGCAAAGCTCCAAGAAAACGTAAAATTCAAAAGGCGGGTTTTTACCCCTCCTTTAAGCCGACTCGCTAAGTCAATGACATTGAGCCCTATCGGTCTGCGTTTGTCTGCGGCCAGCTAATTTTTCTTTATGCGAGCCCAGACGCTTCCCACAATCGCCTTTGCATCCTCCCGCCTCAGCCCGAAGATCATCGGGAAACAATACCCCAATGCCACGACCACCAGGCTATAGAATATCCCCGAAATCAGAAAGCTCACAATGACTTCATCTTGGAATGCTGGAATCCCCTCAATAATTAATCGCACGATCATCGCTGCTGATAATAGACAAGCAATGCAAAAGACCTGATGCCCGACATATTTCCAGAACCGTAATTGGAGAAATCTTGCATTAAACCAAAGCTGAGCGTTTACACCAATAAACTGAAAGACGAGATATTTGATGGCCAGACCGGTGGCTCCAGCATCAAGACCCATGTGATTCGAAGGAGCAATCATCAAGTAGGTCACCGGCAAACCGATGACCATAAAAACTATGCCGATATTCCGATAAAGACCTGTCTGACCAGTAGCATAGAAGACGGATCCGCTGAGCTGACCGTAGGTTTGATGGATCGGGTAGAGGGCCATGATGGATACGGGAAGGGCAGCCCCGGCAAACTTCGAACCCCCTAAGATATACGTGATTCTGTCTGCCTGGGCGCAGGCAAAGCATCCGACAAAGGCCGCGATGCTGTAAAGAAGCGGAATATACCGACGAAACAGACCTGCCATTTCTTTAAGGTCGTTATTGGCATAAGCTATCGAGAATTCCCTGGTGATCAACGCGGTCATGGCCGAGGTGAACAGAAAACAAATGGCCCCAATTTGATAGGAGAGGCCAAAGAAACCCTGTTGGACGCTTCCCGCGAATTTTTGCAGCATCCAGCGATCCAGAATACCAACCACCATCCCGATGAGGGCATAAACAAACAGGGGATGGCTGTATTCGTAGAACTCTTTCATGTATGCCCTTACCTGTTCCTTCTTCACTCGCCACGACTGTGAAAGGAAACCTCGATCCCGCTGGATGATCCAGACAAACAAAACGATCAGAAGGGAGCATATGATGTAGTGGTAGAGAAAAAAATTGGTTAAATCAAGTGCATTCGTCAGAAAAAGGAAAAGAATAAGTACAAAGCCTATAACCTTTTGGGCGATTCGGGCAATTTCCGTTGAAACCGTCAGTCCGTAGGCATCGGCCACGTTGGTCATCAATTGTACAACCCAGGTAAGCGCCACCCAGAAAGCAGCCATATAAACGTATCGGAGGTTCTGGTCTACCCAAAAGGCGGAAGAAAGTCCCAAGGCATGGCTCAACCCCACAAAGAGGAACAGTCCTGCGAAGACGAGACAGGTAAACTGAAAATAAAAACTCACAAGCCCGAATTCGTTCTGTCTCTGAGAGAGTTTTGTGTAAAAGGCAGTCGAGGTACTCAAAGAGAAAAAAGGCATGAGCTCGTTGAAAAAACTCGTAAGAAAATTGAAATCTCCATAGGCCGCTGGTCCCAAGCCTCGCGGGATTATAGCCTGCGTTACCATGCCAATGGCCAAGCCGACAAGGTTTGTCGAGAGCTTGGCAACGTAGCGCTTCTTTAGTGAATACGCTACCATTGTTATTTTAGACCTTCTTTGCGACCAAAGCCTGACCTTCTTTTTCCGAACGCTCCTGGATCATCTCTCGAAGGGCTTTCTCTACTCGCCGGACCAGGTCATTGGGAAGATAAGAGTACCGTCGGCAAAAATGTTCCCTAACGGCTTGCACATCTCCGCGCAACCACCAGGCATCCACATCGTTCCAGATGGCCGTCACATGTCTAGCGGCAGATTCCGGGTTCTCATGAAAAATGCCCACCCTCTTCAAATCCTCGAAATAAGACACAGCGGAATTCCGCAGTTCCCAATGGTTGGGATTCCAGAAAATGACCGTAGGCACATTCATGGTGAAGGATTCAAGGAATGTGCTTGCGTTATATGTTGAAATGTAAAGGCGGCAAAGGCGTATCAGGTGATCAAGGTCCTCTTCCCCAGCGTCCAGGCGAATGTTGGGAAAGCGGTCTTGCCATCGGGCGATTTGGTCCCATCCATAATCTTTGGGATACAGACGCACCACAAGAGCATCTCGGATTGCCTGTGGAAGATTCTCGACAAACCGAAATTGGTCTTTGAGGTAGCCAAGCCACTGGGATGCGACCATAATACTGTACATCCAATAGCTGTACCTGGGGACTACTGCCGTGACCAGCAGCGCATCTGGTTGCTGCGCATGGTGAACACCGAGAGGATGTCTCGCCTTCAGCTGGCCAACGGCCTTTACTTTGGGTTGGATATCTTCTTCCCACCCCCAACTGAGATAACGATCACTGATTTTCGTTTCATGCTCTTCACTGAAAGACCAAAGCCCAACGCCATAGTGCCCACCATGCTGCCCAATTATCAATGGTGCCCCAGCTTCGACCTTCTTTGCAGCCCACGCCTTGAATATATCATCTGAATTGTAGGAGTTGCTCGTGAATATGAGCCGGGGTCTTTTCGGCCAGGGTAAATCCTCCAATTGATTTTGAAGATCTTGATAGCCTTCCAAATATAGAGTCGGGATATGCAGGGGCAGGCTAGCTCGCAAGATATCTGCAAAACGGTTTTTTCGACCATCTACAAGTTGCCACTGGCGCTGAGACCATTCCACTTGAGCCTTTAGTGTAGAAGGACTATCCCATCTTTTTGGTATTTGCCCCAGTCGCAATTGGAGTAAAAACCCATCCCACAGTGTCAAATATTCCGATTTCAGAAAAACTTCATTGTCTTTTGCCAGGATGCCCGATAACAGGCAGTATGCGTTAAATAGTTTCCGCTTAAACCGCCTACGGCGCTCCAATACGATCTCCTCAGCCCTGAAACACGTCTCAGAATTCTGAATCTCAACCTCTTCTACCGGTACATGGGTCCACTGTTTCAGCAACTGCCCATACACACCCTCATTCCACAGATCTTCAACATACAGGCCGTTGAAGTGAACCATATCATTGGGTATCAGAGCCTCGGGGGGAGTGTTCAAGATACGCACACCGACCACTTCGTACTGGTCAAGCGTACGCTCAACCATTGCCCAGCGGTCGAATAGCATCTGCATGAAGTATCCGAGCCAGGGCCCCAAGAATATGCGCCAATAGCGGACAGAATAATCTACGTTATGAATCTCGTTGAGTTTGCCGCCAAGTTCCTGCAAAACCTCTTCGTACAAACTTTGCAGCGCCTTATAATCTCGGTGGAGCTTCTCCCGGTCATCCCAATGATACGGGACGACTGCAGAATCCAGCTTCTCCCAAACCGCCCTGCGGCTGTATAACCGACACCATTCGCCCAAAAACAAAACAGGTGTTTTGCTGTCTTCGGGCCATGTCCGTTCATCTGCTGTGGTGACCAGATATCTTGCTTTCAAAGGCTTAGCCCTGCAATCAAGGTGTCTGTTTTCCCGAGTGCCGAAAGCTGAGCCTCATAAGCCCTTCCCAACTCGTCAGAATCAATAAAACCCCATTGTTTGTGCCCACCCGGTTTCCCCATAGCAAGCCAATAGAGGTGATTCGAAAGAGGATAGCGCTGGGTATGTTTGATATAATCCAATTTCAGATTAGCTTTTTTGGCCAGGAGAGGAAGGTTGGAAGCATTAAAGAGATACAAATGACAGCTCCAATAAGTAAATTCAGAAAAGGGAATACTTTGATAGAGCGTTAGCAAGGCATCGGCAGAAGAAGGCACTTCGATTACGATCCCCCCCCCCTCCTTTAGTTTGGATGCCAATTGCTTCAGGGTGGCTGCAGGATCCTGGAGATGCTCAATAACGTGAAAGGCCGTAATCAAGTCAAACCGTTGGCTAGGGGGTAATTCACTGATGCTCTTGAATACACTCAACCCATTCTTCTTGAAATGTTCATGGAGACGTTCTTCCAATTCGATCCCCATCACGCATCTGGCTTTGGTCCGAGCTTTGATTAAATAACCGCCTGCACCGCATCCATAATCCAGAATATCCCTGTTGGTCATCTGATGGCTCAGCAGCCGAAACCGACGCTCATCATCCCAGTCGGTCTCCCGCAACCACTCATCCACCGGTTGTGGTTCGCTACCGTGCATGCCGGATTGCTCGTAAAATTCATCTGCCAGCGCTGAACGAGAAAGAAAAACAAGCCCGCAGCTCAGGCATTGGTATACCTTCAGATTCTCGTCGTCGCGAACCTTTCCCGGCCGAATCGTATGTTCGGTAGACCCACAGAGGTAACATTTTGTCCTGTCTGGCATTACCATGCCGTCCTTCCGCCATCCACGCTAAGAATAGCGCCATTCATATAACTTGATGCCTCGCTGAGTAAAAAGAGCAGTACGCCCTGATACTCATCGGGTCGCGCCAATCTTCCCATAGGAATGCGACTGCTGACCTCTTTTATAAATGCCGGATCCTGTTTGTTTTCCACACCACCGGGGCATAGGGCATTGCAACGCACGCCCTTTACCGCCCAGTATGTGGCCAGGTAGCGGGTCAGACCGATGAGGCCGCTTTTGACCACGGAATAGCTTACCGGTTTGACCGGTTGCTGATCTTCTGGCAAACCGGGGTTGCGGTAAAGGCGCTGATCCGGGGCAATAAGGCCAAGGTCGGATGAAATATTAACGATGCTTCCTCCTTGTCGAGCGATAGCGTGGCCGTAGTGTTTGGCGCAAAGAAAGGCCCCGGTCAACCCCACAGCGATATCTGCATACCATGCCGTTAACGGGAAGTTCTCAAGCCGCGAAAAGTACTTGTTGCCATCTCCCTCAACCTTGGGGTTATTGGCTGCATTGTTCACCAGCCCATCAATGTGCCCGTAGCGCGAAAGGAGGGCGGCGCAATTTGCCACGATTTCATCCTCTTGGGTAATGTCTACAACCCATCCGCTGGCAGTTGAGCCGTAACGAGCATTGAGTTCAGCGGCCAGATTCTCTAGCGGCTTTGCATGCAAATCCAATAAGACCGGTGTACCACCCGCCTGCGCCACTACTTCAGCATGCTTCTGCCCCAAAAGACCGGCGGCACCTGTTATAACGATAACGCGACCATTTAAAGAAAAAAGCTTGTCATTCATCAATTCTTCCTTCAAAAATAACCAACGGTCTGTCCGCCATCAACTACGAGGCATGCACCGGTAATAAAGCTGGCGCGGGCAGAGCAAAGAAACACAGCAGCATCAGCCATTTCCTGTGGGGTGCCAAATCGCTTCATTGGGACAGTAGCATCGATAATGCCTTTAATTCCTTCCGGGTCCGCATGCATCCTTATATCCCAGCTCCCACCCGGAAACATACAATTGCCCGGAGCAAGGCAGTTGATGCGTACCTTTGGCGCAAGCTTTCGAGCGAGTTGTTTGGTCAAAGCTATTATGGCGGACTTGGCCACGGAATAATCGGTGGGTGCTCCGATGGCTTCGAGCCCTGCAATGGATGAAATAAAAAGCAGACAACCGGAGCTATCCACCAAGAGGGGCAGAGTTGCACGGGCTGTTATTTCCGCCGTTGTAAAGTTCTTGCGCCAGACATTGGCGAAATGTTTCTCATCGGGTAAGGCATCGGGCACACTGCGGCCATCCCCTACATTTGCGACTACCACGTCCACCCCCCCCCAAGCCGTTTCAACAGTCGAGACAACTGTGGGCCAGTGAGATGCATCGGCACAATCGATGGGTGAGAAAAGAACGCGGGATCGCCCGTACAAGGCGGAAAGTCGGGCAGCCGTTTCTTCCAAAGAACTGTACGTCCGGGCCAGAAGCATGACCCTCGCCCCTTCCTGCAAAAAGGTGTCAGCTATGGCCAGGCCGATGCCACGGGATGCGCCGGTGATAAGAACCCGCTTTTTGCATAGATTGAGGTCCATAACAATCCTTAGAATTTATCGAACTGAAGTTCGAAAAGAAATCGAAAGCAAGGGGGGTTAGAGGCAATACTGTTCACTTTAGAATTACCATTGTCGGATGAAGTTTCGTTTGTTTTGGTTTCTGCCCCCTTCTGCGGAGATGGTAGTTACTCATCTTCCTCTTAACTCCACGCTGATTCCGACGG
>DAOUAC010000075.1:0-7836 GCA_034434155.1 Anaerolineaceae bacterium | reverse complement strand
GGGTGCAGCATCCAGTGCAGCGCGCTGGAATTGGGCGGCTCGATCCCTACCGCCCGGTAGACGTTGCCCAGGTCGTAGGCTACCCGTCCCATCGCCCCGCTGGGGTCATCAAAAGCAAAGCGCGAGAGGACTTCAGCCCAGGGGTTGGCCCGGTTGCTCTCCACGCACCAGGATAAGCCCGCCCCCGCCGCGTAGCCCAGGTAGCTCACCGGCGGAACCTGCCAGTGACCGGCGTCGCCCCAGTCGGTGTTCAGGTAGCCGATGGCCCCATGCTTCAGGCCGTTCTCGGCGGCGTTGAGCAGGTTGCCCAGCGCGTTATCGGTGCGGCCCGCTAACGTCAGCCAGGCCGAAGTGCCAGGGCAAACGTAAAACGGCACGCCAGATGCCGCAAACGCCGCCCCTTCGCGGTCAAAGGGATGGTTGGCCTCGTACCCCCACGAGAGGGCGATCACGTCACGCGGCAGGAGGGGCACCAGTTCGGGGTGCTGTAAGATAATATCGCCCCAAAACTGCATGGTAAAGCCGCGCCGCTGTACGCTGGCATAAATTTTCAGCAAAAAGTCCAGATAAACCCGCCCTGTGCCGCGCTCGGCGCAGGCCGCGCGGCTGGCCCCTACGCCCAGGTCGAAGGTTTCGTCACAGCCGACGTTAACCATGCGGCTGGAAAAGTGCGGCAGCAGTTCGTCGTACAGGCTGTTGATCAACGCCAGACTGCCGGGGTGTTCCGGGGCCAGTGAGAACGGCCCCTTTAACGTCCCCCCCCACGGCAGGGGGATTTCGCCGTGCGTCTCGGCCAGGTCGGCGTAGCGCGGGTGCGTCAGCCAGCGGTGCATGTGACCAAACGAGTTCTGGTTCGGCACCAGCTCGATAAAACGCTCGCGGCAGTAGGCATCTAACGCCAGAATTTCTTCGCCCGTCATCGGCGAAGCGTTCTGCCAGACCTCAGGATGGTTGCGATAGGCAAAGGTATGCTCGGTATAGAGCTGTAACTGATTGATCTTCCAGCCTGCCAGCCGGTCCACCAGTTCGTAGAGCGTCTCCATGCGGTAGACCTTATCGCGGCTGATGTCTAACATCACCCCGCGCGCGGGCAGGTCGGGCCAGTCCTGCACTTCCATGCAGGGGATCAGCCGATCGGGGCCGGTTTGCTCTAAAACCTGGATGAGCGTGCAGACGCCGTAAAAGAGGCCGGCGGCGTCGTGGCCTTCGATGAGGATGGGTCCGCCCGGCGAAACGTGCAGACGGTAGCCCTGCGGCTGAGGGGCGCGCTCTGGAGCCAGCCGCAGGACCAGGCCGAGCAGTTGGGGCGGGGTGGCCTCCGCGGCGGCCAGTTCCCACTGCACCCCGGCGGTGGCCTGCAGGGCCGCCTGTAAGCGCCGCCCGGCGTGCCAGACAGCGCGGGGGTTATCGGGCGCTAACAGCACCAGCCGGTCGGGTTCGAGCGCAAAACTGCCGCCGGTGAACGTAACGCGCCGGGGCGTGGGCAGAAAGAGCAAGTCGGTAGGCATAAGAAAGGTCTCCAATGCTTTAAAAGATGATGAACAATAGAGTTATTCCAGTGAAGCGTTCACGAACAAATAGCGCCGGTAGGGTTTAAAACCCCATTTGCCATAGAAATCGAGCAGGCCTGTCCAATCAATGACACAGCCGCGCGTTCCTCTGGCGCGCAGTGCCATCAGGCCCGATTGCAGAAGCAGACCGCCCCAGCCCAGGCCGCGCAGATGCTCAGATACGCCAATGGGCCCCAGATGGCCCCAGGGTTTGGGCAGGCGTTGAGGGTAAACGCGCTCGATGGGCCGCGCCGAATTAGGGAAAGTCAGCCAGGCGAATCCCTCGATGTGCCCGGCCTGCCGCAGAACGATAAAATCTTCCACCCGCCCCCCCTGGCGGAAGAACTCCACGGCGCTGGCATGCCAGCGCCCCGCGAAAGCGCGCGCCAGAAACGCCTCAACCGCCGCTTCTTCGCCCGCTTCTGCCGCGCGGATGCCGTCGCCGGGGCCGCTTTCGGGCAGGGGGTGGCGCACAATCGGCCTGCCGTCGCCCAAATCGCGCCCCACGTCCCAGGTATCGCCGCCGTTCCAGCGCCAGCCGTATTCCTCAAAAAACGGCAGTGCGGCGCTCAGTTCTTCAGGCAGACCAGGGCAAAACGGGCGAAGACTGCCCCCCAGCGAGGCTTTGCGCACCCCGCGCTTCTTCAGCCAGCCCACTGCCCAGCCCAACAGCTCGGCCCCCAGGCCGCGCCGCTGAACGTGGGGATGGACCGCCAGCGCATCCACCCAACCCTGATCTTCTGGCGCGACGTGGGGCTGTCCTGCCAGCCGCGAGGCCAGCACCACCCCCACCACCCGCCCGCCTTCCAGCGCCAGGCGCCCTTCCTGCTCTATCCCGCGCTCTGGCCGCGTGTTATAGGCCACCAAACGGGGCGAGATGGCAAGCTCTGGCCCACAGGCGGCGTTCCAAACCGCCGCTGCTCCATCCACATGGCTGTGCTGTTGAGGGTCAAAAGGAACAATCTGCACGGCTGGCGCTCCTCGGCAAACATCCTGGCATCGTGAGAACCTGCTGTATCTATATTGTACTCGAAAACCCCCCTCGCACCTCGCGGAACTCCGCCTCGCCCTGCTGTACAAAGCCGCCCCAGAGCGCGCCGTCTAACTCGTACAGGCGGTAACTCAGCGCCGTCTCGCCGTTCACGTAAGCCACCAGCACCGACCCCTCCACCAGCACCTCCATCCGCACCGGCTGGCCGGGGATCAGAGCCAGAGGGCGCTCGCTTTCCACCTGGAAGGGCTGATCGCCGGGGCGGGGCCAGCGGTCGAACACCAGACGGCCCCGGTCTGGCTCGATGCGCAGGAAATACGTCTGCTCTAAATCGGCGCCGCCGCGCACCCACAAACCCAACGCCCTGCTCCCCGCCTGATAGGTGATGGCCGCCTCCAGCAGGGCGGCGCGGCCCCGCTCTGGCAGTTGGCCCGCCGCAAACACCGCAAAGCCCCCTGGCGCGCTCAGCCGCTGGCGGTCCCCCTCTCCGCCCGCCCGGTTGAAAGCCGCCCGGATTTCTTCGGGCATCCGCACACCTAACGTGCCATCGGGGCGCTGAACCAGTTCGTGAACCACCAACGACCCGCCCCACTGCCAGGCCCCATCATCCTTCTCGCCCTGGCGCGTGGCGTTCCAGCCGAACAAAAAGCGCCGCCGGCCATCTGAGGCCGTTTTGGCGGCATAGTGGACGCGGCAATCGAAGGTATCTACCGCTGGGGCCATCCAGGGGCCCATCAGCGAGCGGCTCATCCGGTAGCGCGTAACGCTCCCCTCCGAAAATTCCGAAAAGACCAGGTACCACCACTCGCCCATGCGGAACAGGTCCGGGCACTCATGCGTGAAGTACAGCCCCGGCGCATAAAAGGGCGGGCGCGCCTCCCAATGGATCAGGTCGCGCGAGGCACACAGGGCTGTACAGCCGCGCCGCCGCGCCGGTCCTGCATTCAACCGCGCCGCCAACAGCATCCAATATTCGCCGGCCTCCTCGTTCCAGAAGACAAACGGATCGCGCCAGTCGTGCGGCTCGTAATCGGGCGCGGGAGCGAAGAAGGTATGCTCTGGCAGTTTACGCCAGCGCAGTAAATCATCGCTGACGGCGTGCATCACCGCCTCTTCGGGCCGGCCCGCGCGCCGCAGATGGGGGTTATGCCCGGTATAAAAGATGTGATACCGCCCATCCTGCGCCTGCATCACCGAGCCGGTAAAGACGTACAGGTCCTGCTCTTCCGGCCCGCCCCGCGCCAGCACTTCCCCACGCTCCTCAAAATGGATGAAGTCGCGCGTGCGCAGTAGATACCAGGGCGTCCCCTCGCCAAAATGGGCCGGGTCGCGCCAGTCGTGCAGGTAAAACAGGTGAAACACCCCATCCTGATAAAATGGGATGAAATCTGCCGCCCACGCGGATGAGGGTTGATAAAAGATGGTCATCGCTTCCTCCCTGGCTTGCAATATCAACACTTTTGTAATGCCGTTTGAAGACATTTTATGGTACGATAGGCGCGGTTCATCTGAAAGTCGTTATTCAGGTTCGCAAGGAATATCATGCACGAATTAACTGCATCACAATTTGCCCTCGCCCGGCCGCTGTTTCAGGCCGCGCCCTATGGGGTGCTGGCCGCTGGCACGCTCGAAGGCGGCCACCCGGGGCGCGTTTTTGTAGATGACCCGGCCCTCCCCCGCGCCGCGCTGGTCTGCACCCGCGTGGGGTACTACTTCCTGGCCGGCGACCCTACCCCGGCGGGCGGCTTTATCAACCGCCTGGTGGAGACGTTCACCACCCAACTGGCCCCTTACCAGCTCCGCGCCCTCGGAGACCCTCAAATTCTGATCTTCTACCCCTCCGCCGCCTGGCAAGGTCCGCTCTTCGCGGCCTTTCAAGAACGCAGTCCGGCGGCCATCAGCAAAAAACGGTTCCTGCTGGCTCCAGAGATCGCCGCACGCGGGCCGGCCGCCTTCCACTGCTGGCGCGAGCAGTTACCCGCCGGCTTCCGCCTGGAGCGCATGACCCCGCACTTCCTCGAACAGCATCCCGAACTGGCCGATGAGACCGTCCTCTTTTGGGGATCTGAAGAGGCGTTTGCCCAAAAAAGCCTGGGCTTCTGCCTGGTTGATGACGCCGCCGGGGGCGTGGCCGCGGCGGTATGCAGTGGGGTGTTCGTTGGCGGCGGCGAGATTGAAATCTCCATCGCCACCGCCCCGGCCTACCGCCGCCGCGGACTGGCCCGGCTGGTGGGGTCTGCCTTCCTCGAAGCCTGCCTGCGCCGCGGCCTCACCCCGGTGTGGGGCTGTTTCCCCGAAAACCTCCCCTCCCTGCGCCTGGCCGCCCGGCTCGGCTTCGTTGAAGCCGCCGATCAGCCCATCTGCCTGTGGGAGTGGAAGGAATAGTTTTAAAATCCTAAATTACGCAGCCAGCGGGCGCACAGGGCCGTCCACGGCTCGGCCGATGGATGGCCCTGCGCCAGCCCGACCCCATGAACCCCATCGGCGAACACGTGTAACTCAAAGGGGATGCCCTTCTCTGCCAGCGCACGGGCAAACAGCAGGCTGTTCGCCACCGGCACGGTCTGATCGTTGGCCGTGTGCCACAGGAAGGCCGGCGGCGTCTCTGCTGTGACCCGATTCTCATTCGAGAGGGCCGCGCGCTGGTCCTCTGGCGGGTTGGGACCCAATAAATTCTCCATCGAACCCACGTGACCCCACGGCCCAAATGAGATCACCGGATAGCACAAGATCACCGCGTCGGGGCGGAAGCGAAAGCCATCCACCGCGTCGCCGGCGGGCGCGGGGTCGGTGATTGGCTCAAAATGCGTAGCCGTCGTCGCCGCCAAATGCCCGCCCGCCGAAAACCCCAGCACGGCCACTTTAGCAGGGTCTACGCCCCACTCTGCCGCCCGACAGCGCACCATCTGCACCGCCCGGCGCGCGTCCATCAGCGGGATAGGATGCCGGTAGGGAGCCACGCGGTAATCCACCACAAAGGCCGCCAGGCCCAGCCCGTTCAGCCACTCGGCCACCGGACCGGCCTCGTGCGCGGCCTTCACCCCATAGCCGCCGCCCGGCAAGACCACCACCGCCCCCACCGCCCGCTCCGACTGCACCCGGTACGGCGTGATCGTCGGCTGAGGCTGTCCATACTCCGCCCGGAACCCCGGCGCTCCACCCTCCCACAGCGACACTGCATCCTCCGGCGGCTGCCATAATCCAAATTCCACCATGCCTTCCCTCCTCTAAAAAAATAAGACTTTTGCAATTTTAGCAAAGATCAACAAAGCCACAGATCAACGCCGATGAAGCACAAGAAAATCTGTGCTGATCTGTGGTTTTCCAAACAGGTTAGCTAAAAAAATGCAGAACGATTGGAAAAACTCAACTCGGATGAATACAGGCCTTCTTCATCCCGTGGTCGGCCACCCGCTTGAAAAGGCTGAAAGTTAATAGCTGTCTGCTGAACGCTAACCGCCAGCCGGTTTGCGCCGCCAGAGCCACTCGGCCAGACCGCCGATCCCAAGGAGCAAGCCCGCCATGCTGGCAATCCACGCCACTCCCACGGCAACCTTCTGGAACGGCGGCGAAGGCGGAAGTCCGTAATAAGCGGCGGCTTCCCAGGTGAGGGCATTCCACATTTCCAGCGCGGCCAGCACCACCAGCCCGCCGGTGAGGGCCAGCGCCCGGCGCAGCGGCGAGGCGGCGCGGAAATAGCCCCACGCCCCACCAGCAGCCGCCAGCCCGGCGGCAACCATGAAGAACAGCAGGGCCGGATGATGGTTTTCATCGAAGCTGATGTACAGCGCAGCAAAAAAAAGATAAAGGCCAAAGGGCAGCAGAGTCAGGTCACGCCAGACGCCGCCGGGAAAGAGCGGCAGGCCTTTCCGGCGGCGGATGAGCAACGCGATCATCAGCGCCGCGAGGAAGGGCAGGCAAGCCCAGTTGACCGGCTGACCGTAAAAAGTGGCGTTACCCCACCACAACAGATTGAGCAGGGCCCAGCCCAGGTAGGCAAAGGTCCAGCGCGGAAAGCCGTTAATAATCCCCACCACCAGCCCGGCCAGGATGACCCAGTTGAACACCAGGTAGGGGTGGGTGACCAGCATCGCCACATAAGACGCCCTGCCTGGCGAGAAATGGAAGGCATCGAATTGGAGGGCAACGTTAGCAAAACCAAAGAGCAGAAACGGCAGGGCCGCCAGGGCCGCCTGCTCAGGCGACAGCCACGCGATTCCATCCTTCGCATCCAGCCGATTCGGTTCCATCCTAGTCCCCTTTCTTCTGTGCGTAATCATGTGCGTAATCAACCGCTCCCATCAAAGCACCGGAGCTAGACCGCGTCACACGCGAGAGAAGCATTGCTAAAGCCATCACGATATTTGTCCTAAATATATTATTACTATCATCGTAGTACAAAACACAGGAAAGTCAATCAGGAAATTCACGCCTTTCATGCTCTCTAATTGCATTTTTATTGGCGATTCCGTTCCTCAGCGTGCAAAATTTCGTGTACACTATCACTGTACAATAGTAGTTTAGGGCGGTTCCTCCGCCCACAGCGGTTGGCTTTCAGCCGACCTCTGACTGTCGAAAGCTTCTCTTTAAGGAACGCCGTTATGAACATTGGACCCCTGCATATTGACCGGCGCGCGGGGCGCACTGTGGAACACTACGGCCAGCAGATCACCCCCGAAAGCCTGGTTGCCCGCCTCGAAATTCCAGGCCTACAGGGGGGCGTGATCTTCAACACTCCCATCGGCGTGCGCGTCGCCGCGCCCGACCAGCCCCCTCGCACCCTGCCGGTTGTCAACTACAACCGCCTGGGACAGTTCGCGTTCATGGGCATCGCCCTGTTCGCTGTGATTCTGATTGCCATTTGGAGGAAATCATGACCGAAACCTCACCGAACCCAAGCATCGAGCATCTCGATGAAGTGGTTGCGCGCACCGAAAGCATTATGGAAGAATTCCTGGTCGCCGCCGACGTAGCCGCCGTGTACGGCGAGCCGGTAACTCACGGCGAGCATTTGTTGATCCCCGCCGCCGAGATCCTCAGCACTGCCGGTTTTGGCATCGGAACGGGCTATGGCTCTGGTGGAGACAAAAACAACCCGGGCCAGTCGGGCGAAGGCGGGGGCGGCGGCGGCGGTGGTGGGGGGCGCATCCTCGCGCGCCCGGTCGCCGTGATCGTGGCCTATCCGGGCGGCGTGACAGTGAAGCCCGTCATTGATGTAACCAAACTGTGGATGGCCGCTCTGACGGCCATTGGCTTTATCTTCGCCGCCTCGCGCAGCATGAGGCGGGGCAAAAT
>DAOUAC010000074.1:0-5994 GCA_034434155.1 Anaerolineaceae bacterium | reverse complement strand
CTATTTTCGCGCCGTCTGGCCCCCAATGGCCGCGCACGTATACCCAGTCGCCGGGCTGCGGGCTGCCGGTAATAACCGTAGCTTCATGGACTGCAAAGGTCTGGTCAGCAACCGTCCAGGTCTCTCCGGTTTCCACCAGCAAACCTTCCATAGTGATGCTCACCAGCGGCGGGTGCGGCGGCTGTCCAAAGTACAGGGTGGTAAACTCACCGGCATTGACCAAAACAGTCACGTCCATGCTGGTGACGGCCACCACGCCTTCCACGACGGTATAGTAAGCGCGCTGTTCGGGCGTCACCCTGACGGTAAAGGTCGTGCCTTTGGCCTCGCCCTGACCAGCAGGGGTATTAACCCGGTAAAGCGAACCTTCTGCCGGGTTGGAAACAACCTGATGACTGCTTTCGCCCGCCGCCTGCGTCAGAACAATCGTGCGCGGAGCCGCGGCCCCGGGAGCATTAAGCTGATCAATAAAAAGCTCACTGCCGGCAAGCAGGCTGGCCTGACTGCCATCGTAAAATTGCAGCGTGGCTTCAGAAAGCTCGCCGGTCCGCACGCGCTGCCCGGCGGCGACGGTTTGCCCGTCCTGAGCCGGGAACCAGCTACCCGCCTCGTCCTGCACTTCAACCCAGCCGCGCAGGTCTTTCAGCAGGGCGGTCGTGGGGATCTGGCTTTCACCCAAACTGCGTTCCTGCCTTGCCGTGCCTTCGATGGCGCGTTCCGGCGGAGAAAGGCGCGCTCCTCCTTCAGCGCCGCGGCCGCGCAGCAGCCCGCCAATGACCACCACCAATAATGCTCCGATACACGCCAGGGTGAACAGCAGACTGCACGCGCCCCCAATGGCAATGCTGAGAGGAATCTTGCTTTTTTGTTCCGCCGAATCCATATACCCTCCAAACCCGCAGTCAACCGACTCATATGAATAAACGTCTTCCAGGGTATAAAAGAGTCGCGGCATCAGATTTTCCCCACCTTCTTGCCCCTCTTGCCAGAGGCCATTATAATGAGAACCGTTTGTTCATGTTAAAATCAAAGGTAGAAAGAACCCCATGCTAAACCTGCTCGGCGATCCCGCACTGCTCCTCTCGCGCATCGTCATCCTCGTCATCGCCTTTACGATCCACGAATTTGCCCACGCCAAAGTAGCCGACCTCTACGGCGACCCCACCCCGCGCGCCAGCGGGCGCGTCACCCTCAACCCCCTCGTCCACCTCGACCTGTTCGGCTCGCTCATGCTCATCTTTGCCGGCTTTGGTTGGGCCCGGCCTGTGCCGGTCAACCCCTATCAGCTCAGCCGCCGCTCCCCCTCGGCCCTGATGCTCGTCTCGCTGGCAGGGCCGGCTTCGAACTTCCTGCTGGCGATCCTTGGCGCCATCCCCATTCGTTTGGGCCTGGTAGCACATTCCACGCCCACCCCCATACTGCCATCCTCTGCGGAGTTCTTCTTTGAGTTTGTCTTCGTCAACCTCATGCTCACCTTCTTCAATCTCATCCCCATTGCCCCCCTGGATGGCGATAAAATCGCGGCTTACTTCTTCCCGCCCTCTTGGGCGCGCTTCCTCGATCGGATCCGGCCTTATGGCCCCCTGATCTTAATGATGCTCGTATTTGTACTGCCGATGCTGCGCGTTGATATCCTCGGCATCCTCATTTATCCGCCGATTCGCAATCTCACCTGGTTGCTTACGCAGTAAATCGAGACTGCCGTCTGCTGTTGTTTGTATACGATCTCGTATCTGGAGGGTTGTTGTGACGATCCAAATTACCATCTTAGGGCTTAATCAAATTGGCGCTTCTATCGGTCTGGCGCTCGGCAAAATGAAAGACCAGGTCACGCGGATTGGCAACGACCGCGAACCGTCCATCGCCCGCCAGGCCGAAAAAATGGGAGCTGTTGATAAACTGGTCATTAACCTGCCGGGCGCCGTCCGCGATGCCGATGTCGTCATCCTCGCGCTCCCGATAGATGAAGTCCGCGAAACGATTGAAATCATCGCGCCAGATATCAAACCGGGCTGCGTCTTGGTGGATACTTCGCCCGTGCAGGGCGCGGTGACGCAGTGGGCCAGAGAACTGCTGCCGGGCGAGGACCGCTACTTTATTTCTATGACCCCCAGCCTCAACCCGGCTTACCTGCTCGAAATCGGCGCGGGCGTCGGCCAGGCCCACGCAGACCTGTTCAACAAAGGCGTTATGGTCATCACCTCACCGCCTGGAACCGACGAGAGCGCCCTGGTGCTGGCCGCCAACCTCACCGCCGCCCTCGGCGCCACCCCGCTCTTCTCCGATGCCACCGAAGCCGATAGCCTGTTGGCCTACAGCCGCATCCTGCCCCATCTGGCCGCCGCCGCCCTGGTCAACGCCACCACCACCCAACCCGGCTGGCGCGAAGCCCGCAAACTGGCCGGCTCAGATTATGCCATCGCCAGCCAGCCCTTAGAGCAAATGAATGAACTGAAAACCCCCGGCCAGGGCGCTCTGCTCAACGCCGAACCCGTCGCCCGCATATTAGATCAGTTAATCCTGGAACTCATCCAAATGCGCGACGCCATCCGCGACCAGGATGCCGCCCTGCTCGCCGAGCGCCTCGACAATGCCCGCAAGGCCCGCGCCACCTGGCTGGCTGAGCGCCGCCGCGCCGAGTGGGAAACCCGTACCGACCAGAGCGTCCCCCTGCCCACCGGTGGCGAAGTGCTGGGCCGCCTGTTTGGCATCCGCCCGCGCTCCAAAGATAAAAACCAACGCAAATAACCGCCATAGAAGGAACTTCCCATGTCGCCTCATTCACTGCCTGCCGCTCCCTACACAGCCTCTGCGCCAGGGCGGGTCAACCTGCTCGGGGAGCACGTTGATTACAACGGCGGCCCGGTACTGCCCGTCGCCATTGACCGCGAAGTCCGCATTGCGGCCACCCCCCGCGCCGATTCCATCGTCCACTTAACTGCCCTCGACCTGGACCAGTCCGTCTCTTTCGACCTCAACCACCTGGATGCGAAAAAAGAACGCGGCGGCGGCCCTCTGCCCGGTTGGGCGCTCTACCCTGCTGGGGTGGCCTGGGTCCTGAAAAAGCATGGCTTTGCCACCACCGGGGTCAATGCCAGCTTTACCTCCAATATCCCCATTGGAGCCGGCCTAAGCTCTTCCGCCGCGGTCGAAGTGGCCTTCGCCAGCCTGTGGCGCGCCCTCGGCGGCTGGCAGACCGACCAGATGACCATCGCCCGCATGTGCCAGGAAGCCGAAAACCAGTATGTGGGCGTCAACTGCGGCCTGATGGATCAGTTCGCCAGCGCCCATGGAGTTGAAGGCCACGCCTTGTACTTCGACACCCGCAGTCTCGACTGGCGCCCCGTCCCGCTGCCCGCCGGGGCCGTTATCGTCATCGCCGATTCTAAAGTGCGCCGCTCACTGGCGAACTCTGCTTACAACGAGCGCCGCGCCGCCTGCGAAGAGGCCGTGCGCATCCTCAGCCAGTTCCTGCCCGGCATCCGCGTTCTGCGCGACGTCTCCCCTGAGCAGTTCAATGCCTACGCCCATCACCTTCCCACCGTCGTGCGCATGCGCGCCCAGCACGTGGTGGAGGAATGCGCCCGCGTAGACCAGGCCGTCCCACTGCTCGAAGCTGGAGACGCGCGCGGCTTTGGCCGCCTGATGTTCGCCGGACACGCCAGCCTGCGTGACCTTTACCAGGTCAGCGTGCCAGAACTCGACACCCTCGTCGCCGCGGCGGCGCGCCTGCCCGGTTGCCTGGGCGCGCGCCTTACCGGCGCCGGTTTTGGCGGCTGCACCGTTAACCTGGTGGAAGAAGCCCACGCCGAAAACTTTATCGCTCAGCTCAAAGCCGAATACCTTCAGTCCACTGGCAAGCAGGCCGAGGTCTACCTCTGCCGCGCCAGCCAGGGTCCTCAGGTTATCCAACACTAAGCGAGGAACACCATGTCCACCACTCGTCCTACCTACCCCGTTGATGTTGCCGGCGTTCACCGCGAACTCCGCATCTTTGAGATCAAACCAGGGCTAAAAATCGCCATCCTTAACATCCTCGGTGATACCGAACTGGTACAGGCCTGCGCTCAGGCCCTCGGCGAAAAACTCCAGTCCCTGCAATACGATGTCCTCGTCACCGCCGAGGCCAAGAGCATCCCTCTGGCTCATGCCCTCTCGGTCGTCACCGGCAGGCCCTATGTGATCCTGCGCAAAGCCTATAAGCCCTACATGGGCGACGCCCTCCAGGCCGAAACGCTCTCCATCACCACCGGCCAGCCGCAGACCCTTTACCTCGACGAAAAAGACCGCGATCTGATGAAAGGCAAGCGGGTGGTCATCGTTGATGATGTCATCAGCACCGGCTCCACGCTCCAGGGAATGCGCCTGCTCTTGCAAAAAGCCGGCGCCCAGGTAGTTGGCGAAGCCGCCATCTTCACCGAGGGCGAGCGCGCCAAATGGGCCGATATTATCTCCCTCGGCCACCTGCCCGTCTTTACCGACTGACCTCTCCCACCCCCGCCGCTCTGACGATTCTCCCCCTCTCCGCTTTGGAAAGGGGGAGAATATATTTTCATCTACCGCCAACGTGCGCCAACGCGCAAAGGAAGCTTCCAATCCTCCGCACCAAATAAGGTTTTCCCCCCTTCCGCATAGGAAAATCCCCGTTTAAGCGGACCGTTGGCTGGCTGGTTGCCTTCCTGGTATCCAAACTGGTCGAAAACCTGCTGCGCCGCACCACTCTCGACGACCGGATTGCCAGGGCTTTGCAGGGCGGCCAGCCAGAGCGCCTGCCCATCGAACATTGGATTGCGCTGGCCGTGTTCTGGCTCATCATGCTGCTTGTGATCCTGATCTTCTTCCAGACCCTCAACCTCGATGTCGTCGCTGGCCCAATGGACGATCTGCTCTCGCAGGTGCTGGCGTTCTTGCCGCGCTTGCTGGCCGCTGCCGCTCTTACGCTGCTGGCCTGGGTCATCGCTACCGTCCTGCGCCTGGTGATTACCCGCGTGATGAGCGCCTCGGTTTTTACCCGCCGCGTCACCGATACCGCCCAGGTTGACACCCGCAACCGCGTGACCATCGGCCAGACCATCGGCAGCGTGGTCTATTGGCTGGTCTTTCTACTGTTCCTGCCTGCCATTTTGGGCGCTCTTAATCTCACCGGCATCCTCGCGCCCGTTTCGGGCATGGTTAACGGCATTTTGGGGGCACTGCCTAACATCTTCGGCGCGCTGATCGTCCTCGCCGTCGGCTACCTGGTGGCCCGCATCGTCCGCCAGATCGTGGCGAACCTGTTGGCCGGCATTGGCGTAGACCGCTTGGGCGAGCGCACCGGCGTAAACGCCGCTCTGCGCGAGCAGCGCCTTTCGGACGTGATCGCCACCATCGTCTTCGTCCTCATTATGATCCCAGTGGTCATCGCCGCCCTCAACGTGCTGGATATTCCCGCCGTATCAGAACCCGCCGCCAACATGCTCAACCAGGTGCTTAACGCCATCCCCGCCATTTTTGGGGCCTTCCTGCTTCTAGCCATTGCCTACTTTGTGGCCCGCCTGGTCGGCACGCTGGTCAGCAGCATTCTTACCGGCATTGGCTTCAACCGGCTGTTCTCGCCTGGCGGCGTCATCCCGGTGACGGGCTTTGCCCCGAGCGCCGCCCGCGGCGACAGACCGCATCCATCCGAGGGCGACCCCCAGGCCGCCGCCCGCCGCACAACCGACCCCGGCGAAGTCCAGCCGCTGCGCACCACCCCTGCCGAGATCGTCGGGTACATTGTCATGGTAGCGGTTATCCTCTTTGCCGCCACCGAAGCCGCCAACATGCTCGGCTTTGAAGCCTTGGGCGTGCTCCTCAGCGGCTTCATTGTTGCCGCCGTCAACATCCTTTTTGGCCTGGTGATCTTCGGCCTGGGCCTGTTCCTGGCAAATCAGGTTTACCGTCTCATCCTCAATACGCGCGCCAACTCCGCGAACCTTCTTGCCCAGGCCGCCCGCATCGCTATCATCATCTTCT
>DAOUAC010000073.1:0-165249 GCA_034434155.1 Anaerolineaceae bacterium | reverse complement strand
GGTCGGACAGGCCGCGAATGCCTTTCGGGTTGCCGCGCCGCACCAGCAGGCCCTGCTCGCGCCCCACCCAGGCAATGATCTGAACGGGCGTTTCGGGCAGATACTGGCGCACGTAGCTGAGATTATATTCGCCGGTAGCCGGGTCGAGCAGGTGCGAGCCAGCCAGGTGAGCTTCGCCGCGCCGCAGAGCCACCAACCCGCCCAGACTGCCCACATTCGCCGAAGCCAGCCGCCGCGCCCGACCGCCAGAGGCGGGGGCCGCCAGGTATTGAGCCAGCACATCGAGGGTCATATCGTGCGAGCCAATGGCAAAGATGGTGCGTTCGATCTCAGCGGCAGGGCGCAGCAACCGTACCTTCACTTTGGAGCCAGCCTCTAGCCCCTGAACGCCGCGCGGCAGAACCGTCAGCCCATCGGCCCGCACCAGCGAGGTGATCACCCCCGCCCCGCGCGAGAGGGGCGCGGCCAGGATTTTATCACCCACGCGGCCCACGACGACGCGCATATAATCATCATCGCCCGGCGGAGAGGTGACCTTGCGGGTGAGGGTGGCTTCCATTTCCGGCAGTTCCAGCGGGGCGCGGCCCAACCAGCGCGAAATCAACGGTTGGACAAATATTTCGCCGGTGAGGGCCGCCGAAACCGGGTAGCCCGGAACCCCGATAATGGGAGTAACCCCGCCGCCGTCACTGCGCCGCACCAGACCCAAAATCACCGGGTGACCAGGGCGCACGGCTACGCCGTGAACCAGAAGCCGCCCCAACGCTTCGACCACGCGGGCCGAAAAATCCTCTGAACCGGCGGAAGAACCCGCGTTCAGCAGCACCAGGTCGGCCTGATCGGCGGCCTGCTGCACGCGGGCGCAAATCGCCTCAAACGCATCCGGCGTGATCGGAAAACGGAGCGGTTCGCCGCCCCAGGCGCGCACCTGCGCCGCCAGCACCAGCGAGTTGTATTCGATAATCTCGCCGCGCTGTACAGGCTGGCCTACCGGAACCAATTCTGTGCCGGTCGGGAGAATTGCCACGCGCGGGCGGCGCGCCACGCTGACACTGCTGTGACCACTGGCCGCCACCGCGCCCAGATCCACCGGGCGCAGAGCCTGACCGGCCGGCAGTACCAGTTCGGTCGCCACAATGTCCTCGCCCATCGGGCGCACATGCACCCAGGGGGGCAGAGCCTCGCGCAGGCGGATGGCCGCCGGCCGGCGCGGGTCCGGGGCGGGACCGCCGTCTTCGCCAATGGCCTCGACGTTTTCAATGGGAACGACCGCGTTGGCCCAATCGGGCAGGGGGTCGCCGGTGTCTACGTAGACGGCCTGCTCATCCAACCGCAGTGTGACGGGGGCCGAGGGCTGTGCCCCCTGCGTATCTGCGGCGCGCAGGGCAAAACCATCCATCGCCGAGGCGTGGTAATGGGGCGAAGACAGGCGCGCCCACACGGGCCGGGCCAGAACGCGCCCCAGCGCGTTTTCATCCAGGGGGATGTCTTCTACGCCCAGCACCTGCCAGAGATGGTGTTCTTCCAGGGCCTGCCTCAGCGTTTCCTGGGCCTGTTCCAGCGGAATGTCGTGGAGATAAAGGGGCATATCGGCACTCTCAAGGGGTGGTTGGCTTACGCCCTACCAAAAATACACCGTCACCTCGGCCCCGACCTCCAGGCCGGTAGCATCTGGGGGAATGTGAACCATGCCGTCGGCCTGAGCAAGCGTGAAGATGAGGTTCGATTTATAAAAGATCGGCTCAGCCCGGTAATGACCGGCCTCGCCCGTCAAACGCACCGGGAACCAATCTTCGCGCCCGGCCTGCGAAGGGACGTTGGTCGTCAGGCGGGCCGAGACAGAAGACTGCCAGGCCCCTTCGGCCAGCCCCAACAGCCGCCGGATGACCGGAACGACAAACAGGTTGGCGATCACCAAAGCGCTGACGGGGTTGCCGGGCAGGCCGATGACGGGTTTGCCGTCGCACACGGCCAAAATGGTGGGCTTGCCCGGCTTGACGTTAACGCCATGCACCAGCACGCCGGGTTTGCCCAGCTCGTCAATGACCTCAGCGGTCAGGTCGCGGGTAGAGGCGGAAGACCCGGCAGTGATCACCACCAGGTCGCATTCTGGCAGGGCGCGCGCGAGGGCGTCGCGCAGGGCCTGGCGGCGGTCTGGCAGAATGCCGTACCGGCGCGGACAGCCGCCGGCCCGCTCCACCAGGGCCGAAAGGGTATAGCTGTTCACATCGCGCACCTGGCCGGGCTGGGGCGCGCGCGCCGGATCAATGACCTCATCGCCGGTAGATACAATGCCCGCCACCGGCTGCTGCGCCACGCTCACGCGCACCCACCCCAGGGCCATCAGCCCGCCGATTTCGGCAGGGCGCAGAACTTTTCCGGCGGGTAACACCACCTGGCCGGGCGCAACGTCTTCGCCAGGGTGGAGGACGTTTTCGCCGGGGGCCACGGCGCGCAAGATTTCCACCTCGCCGCCGCGCGCCGTCTGAGTGTGTTCGAGCATCACCACCGCGTCCGCGCCCTCTGGGAGCATCCCGCCGGTGTGGATGAGGGCGGCCTGGCCCGGCTCCAGGCGGAAGGACGGGGCACTGCCCATCGGCGTTTCGCCGGTCAGGGCCAGGTACGCAGGGAGCGCATCACTGCTGCCAAAGGTATCGCGGGCGCGCACGGCGTAGCCATCCACGGTGGAACGGGCAAAAGCCGGCAGGGCCTCCGGCGCAGTCACCGGGCGGGCGCTCACCCGCCCCAACGCCCGGTGAGTATCTATCTCCTCGGCCCGCACGGCCACATCCGGCAGGTGCGCCATCAGCCGGGCCAGGGCGGCGCCCGGCGGCAGAAGTTCCAGAAATTCAGGCATCGGTTATCCCGTCCATAAAGCGAGGTTCAGGAAATAGAGGGCCAGCGCCAGGGTCGCCAGAATCGTGACCGACAGCATCCGCCAGCGGGGTTTGCCGCCGCCGGCAATATGATTGATCTGCCAGAGCTGAAACAGCGCCACCGGCATAGATAAAAACCCCGGAAACGCCAGCCGCCAGGGCAGACCGGCAAACACCGAAAGCGCCAGCACCAGGTAAGCCATGCCGATCAGAAGGTTGTGCAGGTTCATCCCGCGCTGCCAGCCCAAACGCGCCATCATCGTATGGCGGTTTTTGCGCAGGTCTTCCATGTAATGCTGGAGCGACCCGGCCAGCGCCGCCGCCAGGTAGAGGAAGGTGAGGGGGAAGGTAATCAGCCCCAACAGACGGTGAAATTCGCCGGTTTGCAGTAGAAAAGCCAGCGCCGGAAACAGGTTCGCCTGCAAAATCGAGAGGATCAGTTCGCCATAGCCTGAATAGGCCAGGCTTAAGGGCGGCACAGCGTAAGCAATCGCCAGCACAAAGGCCAGCGCCAGGATCAACAGCGCGCCCGGGTTCAACGCTCCACTGCTGAGCAGTAGAACCGTCAGCACGGCGCCCGCGGTGAGGGTGGTAACGGCCACCTGTAAAAAGGCCACGCGCGGAGGTCCCTGAGGGTTGGGGTTGGGGCGGCTGCCAAAGGCCGGTTGACCGGCGCGGTCAAAGTACTCGCGCAGGTAAAAACTGCTCAAGAGCAAAAAAAGCACCGCCCCCTGACCGATCCAGTAGGTAGGCCACTGGATGGTATGCCCCAGGTAATTGGCAATCCCGCCGCCGAGGGCGTAGGCCAGCACGCCCCCCAACAGTGTAAACGGGCGGGCGGCCATCAGCAAAACCGAGAGAAAGGCGGAGCGATTCATCGTCTTATCTTACCCTATACCATCTGATAGCCGCCATCAACTGCCAGAATCTGACCGGTGATGTAAGGATGGTGGATTAAAAAGAGGACGGCTTGGGCCACGTCTTCGGGGCGGCCCGCCGCGCGCAGGGGCAGGCGGTCAATCAGGCGCTGCCACTGTTCGGGGGGCAAATCGGCAGATGGCAAAATCAGCCCTGGCGCAACGGCGTTGACGCGCACCGCCGGGGCCAGAGCGCGGGCCAGCAGGCGGGTGAGGCTCTCTAAAGCGGCCTTACTGATGATGTAAGCGGGGTAGCCCGTCCAGGCCTTCTGCGCGCCGCTGTCAGAAAGGTTAACGACCGCGCCGCCGCCGGAGCGTTCCATCAGCCGGGCGGCGGCGCGGGCGCACAGCCAGGGAGCGCGCAGGTTCAACGCCAGAGCCGCATCCCAATCTTCCACCGAAAGCGTGCGCACGTCGCCGCGCTGCATCACCGCCGCCGAATTGATCAGCACCTTCAGCGGGTACGCTACCCCGGCCACCCGCTCAAACAAAGCTTCAATCTGAGCCGGGTCGGTGAGGTCCGCCGGCAGTTCCACCACCGGCACGCCAGCGGCTTCCAGTTCCAGGCGCGTTGCCTTAGCCTGCTCCACCGCGCTGTGATAGTGCAGCCCAATGGCGTAGCCCTGGCGGGCCAGCTCCAGGGCGATGGCGCGGCCTAACCGGTGGGCGGCGCCGGTGATCACGGCGAGGGGCTGTGGAACGTCACCGGGCGCGGCCATCACTTGCGGAAGAAATTGGAAATAAAGAACCAAACGTTGGCCGGGCGCTCGGCAATGCGCCGCATAAAATAGGGGTACCAGTGCGAGCCATAAGGTACATACACCCGCACCGGGTAGCCCTGCTCAGCTAAGGCTTCCTGCAGGTCGCGCCGGATGCCGTAAAGCATCTGAAATTCCCCCGCCCGCTTCGATAGCCCCAAACGGCTGATTTCGGCCTGGACGTGGCGGATGCGGGCCTCGTCATGAGTGGCAAAGGCCGCGATCGGCGGAAAACGACCGTCGGCGCTGGCTTCGGGCGCGCCGGCTTTAACTGTGCCTTCGATCAGTTGAGTTGCCAGACGGTCGTAGTTGGCGTCTACGTCTTTTTTCTTTGGGAAGGCTACGCTGGCCGGCTCCATATAGGCCCCCTTGCACAGCCGCACCCGCCCGCCAGACGCTAAGATTTTGCAGATGTCATCCCCACTGCGGTACAGGTACGATTGAATGACGACCCCGGTGTTCTCGTAGCCCTGCTCGCGCGCCCAATGGTAGATGGCAAGGGTGCGCTCGGTGAGGCTGGAATCTTCCATATCTATGCGGATAAAATTGCCCAGCCGCCGGGCCTCGGCCAGAATGCGCTCCAGGTTGGCGCGGCACAATTCTTCACTTAAAAGCAGTCCCAACTGGCTGAGTTTCAAAGAAATATTGGCGCGGAGCTTTTCGCGGTCTATCACGCTCAGCGCGTGGATCACTTCTTCCGCGGCCTGGCGGGCCTCTTCGGGCCGGGTGGTGTTCTCGCCGAGGTGATCAACGGTGGCTGTGATGCCCTTGGCATTCAGCGCGCGAATAGCGCGGACGGCCTCTTCAACGCTTTCGCCCGCTACAAACCGCTCAGCCGCTCGCCAGGCAAATTTCCAGCGGGTGATGGCCCGCTGCGCCCAGTTCGCTCTGGAGAGTGCAATGAAAAACCAACGTAAGATACGCCCCAGCACCGTGCCCTCCCGTTTCTTTTGGGCAGGCATTCCGACCTGCATTGCCATGATTCTAGCACAAACTCATCTTTTAAAGCGGTCGGCGGCTCCCCGATCCTCTTCCCGCGCCCATCCCGCGTAGAGGTCGAGAAATCCGGCAAATATTTTACCGAATCGGAAAATTCCGCGCGAAGTGTCTGTAAAATCAGCCAATGGAACAGAATTTGGCTCTCTTAATTGACAAAACAGCGATATTCGCTATAATGATGGGGCAAATTTGGTAGGGGGTATATCCCCTGATTCCATGAAAGGAGCCCATTGATTGGGCTAGTCGGTTTCCATGATTCAAAGGAGGAGAGTCGTGAAAAAGAGTTCGTGGTTCCATGTATTGTCCCTGCTTGTGGTTCTCAGCCTGGCGCTGGCCGCCTGCCAGCCCGCCGCAACGCCCACGCAGGGCGCGCAACAGGCTGAACCCACTGCTACGCAGGCCGCCGCTGAGCCCACCGCTACGAAAGCGGCTGAGCCAACGGCTACCCAGGCCGCCGCTGAGCCTACCGCCACGCCGGCCGCTACCGCCACCCAAGCAGCCCCCGCTACAGACTTGCTGAAGGTCGAAGCGCCCAACTGCGACTATGGCGGCGAGTTCAAGTCCATCGAAGCGGTTGATGAGTCTACGGTGAAGTTCACCCTGTGCTTCTCAGACCCGGCCTTCCCCAGCAAAGTCGCCTTCAACGTCTTTTCCATCGCCGACTCAGAATTTATCGCCGAAATGGGCGGCGATTCGGTTAAGATGAGCGACAATGCCAACGGCACCGGCCCCTTCAAACTAGAATCGTGGACGCGCGGCACCAACGTGACCTTCACCGCCAACCCCGATTACTGGGGCCCCAAGCCCGCTTTCAGCACGCTGATCTTCCGCTGGTCTGAACAGTCGGCCCAGCGCCTGCTGGAACTCCAGTCTGGCCAGGCCGATGGCATTGACAACCCCGCGCCGGAAGATTTCGCCACCATCGAAAGCGACCCCAACCTCAAGCTCTACCCGCGCGACCCGCTCAACATTTTCTACATCGGCTTCAACAACAAGATCGCGCCCTTCGACAACGAGAAAGTCCGCCAGGCCTTCGCCATGGCAATCGACCGCCAGCGCATTGTGGAGGAGTATTATCCAGAAGGCTCCCGCGTTGCCGACGTATTCGTCCCGCCGGCGATGAAACCCGGCTACTCTGAAAACATTAAGTGGTACGATTACGATGTGGACGCGGCCAAAGCCCTGCTGGAAGAAGCCGGTTGGGATCCCAACCAAGAGGTCACCCTGTACTTCCGCAACGTGGTGCGCGGCTACCTGCCCACCCCCGATAAAGTCGCCCAGGAAATCCAGGCCCAGCTCGCCGAAGTGGGCGTGAAGGTCAAGCTGGAACAGCAGGAATCGACCACCTTCATTGATAACAGCTCCGCTGGCAAGCTCGGCTTCTACCTGCTTGGCTGGGGCGCGGACTACCCCGACGCCACCAACTTCTATGATTATCACTTCGCCAACGAAGCCAACCTGCAGTTTGGCGACCTCTTCCCCGATATCGTTGAACCCATCCGCAAGGCCGGGCAGATTGCCGACCCCGCCGAGCGCCAGAAGCTCTACGACACCGTCAACGAGCTGATTAAACAGCACGTCCCGATGATCCCGGTGGCGCACGGCGCTTCGGCTGTGGCCTTCACCGCCGCTACCCAAAACGCCATGACCGGCCCGCTGGGCAACGAGCCCTTCTACCTGATGAACCCCGGCAAGGATACCCTGGTGTGGGTGCAGAACGGCGAACCGGCGGCCCTGTGGTGCTCGGATGAGACCGACGGCGAATCACTGCGCGCCTGCCAGCAGATCTACGAACCCCTGCTGAACTTCAAGCCCGGCGGCGTGGAAGTGGAACCCTGGTTGGCCGAGAGCTACACCGTCAACGAAGACGCCACCGAGTACGTCTTCAAACTGCGCCAGGGCGTCAAGTTCCACAACGGTGCTACGCTGGACGCTAACGACGTGGTCGCTTCCTTCAAGGCCCAGTGGGATGCCTCTGACCCGGCGCACGTTGGCCGCACTGGCACCTTTGAATATTTCGGCGCGTTCTTCGGTAAATTCCTGAACGCTCCGACCGAATAACCCCTTAACAACCGACCTTACTTTGGGCGGTCGCGCCAGCGGTTGGGGCGGGGCCGCCCAAAGGTTATTTTTTCAGGACAAATCATGGTTCATTTTATTACGCGGCGTCTGATCCTTCTACTGCCTGTCCTAATTGGGATTTTGTTTGTCACGTTTGTCATCGTGCGCGCCATTCCAGGCGACCCGTGTAAAGCCATGCTGGGCGAAAAGGCCACCCAAGAGAAATGCGAAGAGTTTAACCGGCGCTATGGGCTAAACGACAACTACTTCATCCAGTTTGGCCGCTATGTCATTAACATGGCACGGGGCGACCTGGGTACTTCCATCCGCTTTACCCGGCCCGTCGCAGATATTGTGGCAGAACGCCTGCCCCTGACCATCGAACTGACGTTTGGGGCTATGATCTTTTCTACAGTGGTGGGCGTTTTGCTGGGCGTGGTATCGGCCCTCAAACGCAACTCGTTCATTGACACGCTCACCATGCTGATCGCCAACATCGGCGTGTCCATGCCCGTCTTCTGGCTGGGGTTGATGCTGGCGTACTTTTTCGCGCTGGTGCTAAAAGGCACGCCCTTCTCTCTGCCGCCCTCGGCGCGCCTGACGGCCGGCCTGTCGCTCGTGCCGCTGGCCAAAGCCTGGGGCATCGAAAACCCTTCCGGGTTTCAGAACTTCGTCTTGGTCTTTCTCTCCAACTCCCTTTTTTTTAACAGCATCATCACCGGTAACTGGAACACCCTGCTGGATGGCCTCAAACACCTGATTTTGCCCTCGGTGGCGGTGGGGACGATCCCTATGGCGATCATCGCGCGGATGACGCGCTCCAGCCTGCTGGAAGTGCTGGGGTTGGATTACATCCGCACGGCCCACGCCAAAGGATTGATCGCGCGGAAAGTGATCTCCAAACATGCCATGCGCAACGCCATGATCCCCATTGTCACGATCATCGGCATTGAAACGGGCTCGCTGCTGTCTGGCGCAGTGCTGACCGAGACAGTCTTTGCCCTGCCCGGCGTAGGAACCATGCTGGTACAATCCATCCTCGCGCGCGATTACCCCGTAGTGCAGGGCTTTACGATTCTGATTGCCATGATCTTCATCCTGGTCAACCTGATCGTTGACCTTTCGTATGCATACTTAGACCCGCGCATTCGCCTGGAATGAGCCAGAGGAAATGCCCATGACCGTCCCCATATCCACTTCAACCCCCGCCGCGACTCTGACGGCTGACCAGGCGTATGAGCGCATGTCGCCGCTGCGCGAGGGCCTGCGCCGCCTCGTGCGCCACCGCTCGGCGCAGGTTGGCATGTTCATTTTAGGGATGATGATTCTCATCGCCATCTTTGCCCCGCTGATCGCCCCTTACAGCCCTACCGAGCGCCAAAAAGACAGCAAGCGGCGCGAAGGCCCCTGCATTCACCTGTTAGGCTGTCCCGCCGACCGCCCACAGCACATCATGGGCGTAGACGGCAACAGCCGTGACTTGTTCTCGCGCATCCTCTACGGCTCGCGCCTGAGCCTGCAAATTGGGTTTGCCACCATTAGCTTCGCCATCCTCATCGGCGGGCTGATCGGAGCGGTTGGGGCCTACGTGGGAGGCTGGATTGACAACATCTTCATGCGCTCTATGGACGTGCTGATGGCCTTCCCCGGTCTTTTGCTGGCAATCGCCATCGTCTCGGTGTTGGGAACCGGGCTGATCAACGCCCTGCTGGCGATTGGGATTGTCTCGATCCCGCGCTACGCGCGTCTGGTGCGCTCTACCGTGCTGATGGTGCGCGAACTGGACTACGTGCAGGCTTCGCGCGCGCTGGGCGGCAGTGGACTGCACGTGCTGTTCAACCGCATTTTGCCCAACGCCATTACGCCGCTCATCGTCCAGGGTACGTTGGGGATCGCCGGAGCCATCCTCGATGCCGCCGCCCTGTCCTTCTTAGGGCTAGGGGCCGAGCCGCCCACCCCCGAATGGGGCCTGATGCTGGGCGAAGAGCGCAACAGCGTCTTTAATGCCCCGCATCTGGTGTTCTTCCCCGGCCTGGCGATTATGCTGACTGTGCTGGCCTTTAACCTGCTCGGCGACGGCCTGCGCGATGCCTTCGACCCCCGCCTGCGCGGCGCAGAGAGCTAGCCCGAAAAAATGTACTCTTGACGGAAACCGGGCGCTGTGATAAAAACGATTTTGCCATGTTCCCTTGCCTGGAATTAACCCGAGGTCACCATTCCATCCCCTCTCCCTGACAGGATGGGTATCTACCGCTTGAACCAACCCACAGCACGCCAACCCTTTTCCTCAAGCAACAGAACCTTTCCTGCCACAGGAAAGGTTTTTTTGTAATGGTTACATCCATTCTGGTACTGCACAAGGAGGAATGCCCCAACCCTGCCTATCAGACAGGCAATCAGGTTGGTACAAAATGCGCAAAAATCATTTATAATGTCAAGCATACCGTCTATGCGTGAGGGAAGTCCTCCCTCTCCCTTTCTCAATCGTCTGCACCCATTCTTTTACCGCCACAGAGGAGAAAAGAGAAATGAAACGCACGTCTTACCTGCTGATTGCCGTAATCGTTCTTGCCAGCCTGCTGCTGGCCGCCTGTCAGGGCGCCGGGGCCGGCGCGAAGACCAAGATCCGCGTCGCCACCGAGGCCGCCTACCCGCCCTTTGAAATGAAGAACGAGCAAACTAAGGAACTCGAAGGGTTCGACATTGAGCTGATGAATGAAATCGCCAAGCGCGCCAACCTGGAAGTGGAATTTCAGGATACGCCCTTCGACGCCGTGCTGACGGGCATCGCCACCTGCCAGTTTGACGCCGCGATTTCGGCGATTACCATCACCGCCGAGCGCGCCGAAAAGAGCAACTTCTCCAGGCCCTACATCAACGCCGGGCAGATCATTACGGTTCGCATTGACAATACCGATATCAACGGCCCCGCCGACCTGAAAGGCAAAACCATCGGCGTGCAGTTGAACACCACCGGCCAGATGGAAGCCGAGAAGATCGAAGGCGCTACCATCAAGCCCTACGATACGGTTGACCTGGCCTTCCTCGACCTGCAAAATGGTCAGGTGGATGCCGTCGTCGCTGACTATCCTACCACCGTCACCTTCGTCAACAAGGACAAGGATAAAATGAAGATGGTTGGCGACGTTTTCACCGATGAGTCGTATGGGATCGCCGTGTGCAAGTCGAACACCGAACTGCTGGAAAAGATCAACAAGGCCCTGGAAGAGCTGGAAAAAGAGGGCTTCTTGAAGAAGTTGGAAGAGAAGTGGCTGGCGCAGTAATCGGTTAAAGTTTGCGTAAAGATGAGGCTGTCTCTACAAGTCAGTGAGACAGCCTCATTCCAGGTTTTTTAGGAACTTTTTTCGATCATCCTCGTTAGGAGAAGATCAATGGCAGAAAGATCATTATCTGATCAGAGGCCGCAAGTCGGCAGCGAGCTGGATATACCCGGCCTGGGGATGGATCGCTGGTGGCTGCTGGTGGTATTTGTCGTTGCCCTGATTGCCCTGCTGGCGATTTTCGTGCCAGACCCCTACGGCCGCGCCCTGACGTTTATGATGGATGGCGTTTGGGTGACAATCAGCGTGACCGTTACTTCTTTCATCCTGGTGACCATCGCCGGCCTGTTTGGCGGGTTGGGGCGTTTGTCGAAAAACAAGGTGATTTCCTCGCTGGCGACTCTGTACGTGGAAGTCATTCGCGGCATTCCGTTGATGGTCCAACTGCTCTTCTGGTATTTTGCTTTTCCAGCCATTATTCAGGCCATTGGTCGGGCCATTGATTACGATCCTTTCAAAACGTACCTTGCCAACCCGGTGGCAATGGCAATTGTGGGCCTGACGGTGTGCTATGCCGCTTATATGAGCGAAATCTACCGCGCGGGCATTCAGTCCATCGGCAAAGGGCAAATGGAAGCCGCCCGCAGTCTGGGAATGTCGCAAACGCAGGCCATGCGCTATGTGATTCTGCCGCAGGCCATCCGCGTCATTCTGCCGCCCATGGGCAACGAGTTTATTTCGCTTCTCAAAGACTCTTCGCTGGTGAGCGTGGTGGCCGTGGCCGATCTAACCCGCCTGGGCCGTGAGTTCAGCGGCAAGACCTTTACCCCCATCGAGACCTGGACGATGGTGGCCCTCATCTACCTGGTGATGACGATCTTGAGCGCGCGCGTGGTGGCTTATATCGAGCGCAGAACCAAGATGGCGTAGGAGAGACCGCACATGGAAGACCCAATCATCCACATTGAAAACATCCACAAGCGGTTTGGGCGGGTAGAGGCGTTGAGGGGCGTCAGCCTGGACGTCAACAAGGGCGAAGTGGTGGTCATCATCGGCCCGTCGGGGTCGGGTAAATCCACCCTGCTGCGCTGTATCAACCGCCTGGAAGAGTTTGACGAGGGCCGCATCATTGTTGATGGCATCCCGCTGGATACTGCCGAGAACATTAACGCCGTGCGCACCGAAGTGGGCATGGTCTTTCAACAGTTCAACCTGTTCCCACACCTGACGGTACTGCGCAACATCACCCTGGCGCAGGAAGTGGTACGCAAGCGCCGGTCAGAAGAAGCCCAAAAGATCGCAATGGAACTGCTGGCTAAAGTGGGCATCCCCGAAAAAGCCCAGGCCTTCCCCCACCAGCTTTCGGGCGGGCAGCAGCAGCGCGTGGCGATTGCGCGCGCCCTGGCGATGAACCCCAAGATCATGCTGTTCGATGAACCCACCAGCGCACTCGACCCAGAGATGATCCAGGAAGTGTTAGACGTCATGCTGGGGCTGGCTAAGGAAGGGATGACCATGGTGGTCGTCTCGCACGAAATGGGGTTTGCGCGGGCCGCCGCCAACCGCGCTATTTTTATGGACGAGGGGCAGATTGTCGAAATGGCCCCGCCCGACGTGCTTTTCTCCAGGCCCACGCAAGAGCGCACCAAGCTGTTCCTCAGCAAAGTTCTCTAACCGGGCCGTCTTTCATGCAGAGGCGGGCTTTTGTGAATGCCGCGATGCGGCGTCCGCAAAAGCCCGTCCTTTTTGTTTCCTCGATCGAGCCCCCCAGTCTGCAAAAACGAATGCGCAGACGGGGCACATCAGGTAAAATACAGCCAATCAGGTGTTGCGTGTGGTTGGCAATCATACAATTTTGAGCGGGAGGGTGTAGCTATGTGGAATGCCGGAAGATGGCTGACTGCGTTGGCGCTGTTGCTGGGCCTGGTGGGCCCGGCTCGGGCGCAGTCGGTTTCAGAGCCAGCATCTGCGCTGCAAAGCGCCACGCTCGAACTGGTCAGCCCAACGGCTTGCCCTGCGGATGGATGCGCGCCGGGCCAGCGCCTGAACTTCCGCTTTCAATTCGCCTTAGAGAGCTACGACCCCACCCCCACCGACCCGCCCTCTCCAAACGTGCAGGTGTGTATCTATGCCCCTGCGGGTTGGGTAGATTTAGGCCACGTCTTCGTTACCCCCAACGGCGGCGTGACCGGCCTGCCCTACAGCCCGGCTTCAGCCTGCGCCGGAGACTTTGCCCCCCCCGCTGGCTACCAACTGGTCGCGGCGCGCGAAGCCATCATCAATCAAGAAGTCTTCGGCGACTCGCTGGGAATTGCCCTGCGCCTGGCCGCGAGCGCCGCGGCAGACGGCACGCTGTATGCCCGCGTGTTAGAACGCAACGCCTTCGGCTGGTCTGTTACCCTGGATGATTTTACGCCCAACCTGCCGGTCACGACCCTGCCGGGCGGCCCCCAGCCCACCTTCTACGTGGCCGCCGCCGCCGCGGACTGCGACGCGGGCGCTTATTCCCCCTGCTTCATCAACAGCGGCGACGACCTGGCCGAAGGCTACGGAACCGGGCTAAAAGACGCCGTTGACATTGCCTTCGATGGCGCTGTCGTTGAAATCGTCGGAAATTATCAGATTAAAAGCGCGGTCGTCGCCATTGACAGCCCGGTGACGCTGGTAGGGCATTCTGGCGCTAAACTGTCTTACACCGGAACGGTCTGCACCAACCCCATGCTTTCGCTCCGCGCCGGGGTAACACTGCGCAGTCTGGAAGTGGACGATGGCAGTGCCTGCCCGGCCTCTCAGCACCGCACCCTCATCGAAGTCAACAGTTCAGACGCCGTTGTGATCGAATCGAATACCCTGACCGGCGGCGACCAGGGCATTCACATCAAAGATAACAGCGGCCCCGTCGCCGTCCGCTTCAACCACATCGAAAACAACATGGGCTACGGCGTCTTTTGGGAAAACGGCCAAAGCCAGGCCCCGCTGGAAGTGGTCGCCAATAACATCCTCAACAACGGCAACTCCATCACCTGCGGCTCCACCCTCACGGTCCAGGCCGCTAACCGCAAGGCCAACCATAATTATTGGGGGTCAACCACGCCGCCATCGCAAGACGCTACCCGCTGCGTCATCACCCCCGGCAAGCAGTTGGGCGCGCCCATTGCCCGCCGCTCCAATGCGCCGGGCGTTCAGGCAGAACGCTTCACCGCTACCGACGAAAAGCAGTATGCGTTTGACGAAGAAATCGCCTTCGAATACATCGGCAGTGATCCCGGCTTTGGCCTGTACATCGTCAACCACGGCTTCGCCAAAGAGGAAGGGGTTCCCTTTACCCTTGCCAGCGGAAACTACCCCAACCCGTGCAGTAACTTTTGGGACGTGTTTCTGGCCGACGGAGCCGCTCCGAGCGGCACGCTCAAGCTTTACGTGATCTACTTTTTGACGGATGCCTGCATCGCCGCGGTGGATTCCACCCAGTTCTGCGACCAGGAAACCGACATGGCGGCCTATCCCCTGTGGTGGTATGACCCGGCCTATGGCATCACCGATGGATGGGATACCACCGGGCAGGACCCAGAAGGGCAGAATGCCGCCGGAGCGCACGGCCAGGAAACCAGTTGCGACATTGACGCCGGCGAAATCATCGTAGAAATTGATAACGATGGCCGCCCCAACCTCGCCAACGACCTCAGCCATATGCCCCTGATGGCCGGCATTCAGGTCTTACAGCATTTCCGCGTGATCGGCGGCAGTACCGTCATCACAGTGGATTGGAGCACCGCCAACGAACCTGATATCAGCGGCTTTTACGTACTGCGCAGTACCGATAACGTTAATTTCGCCCCCATCAGTGATCTCATCGCCCGGCGCGGGTCGGCCTTGAGCGGCGCGGCTTACCAGTATACCGACCCGGGCCGCGCCGCCGGAACCACTTACTATTACCGCCTGAAGATCATGCGCACCGATGGCTACGCCCTGTATTCCAATATCCAGTCGGCGCAGGCCAGCGCCGCCACGCCTACCCCCACCCCGCTGATTTCGCTAACGCCTACCCGCGCGCGCACCACCGGCCCAACCCGAACCTTTACCATCCCCCCGCCCACCCGCACCAACACCCCCACCCGCGTGCCGGCCCAGTTCCCCACCCGCATCCCCTCGGCAACGCCCACTTTACCCCCCCCAACCGCCACCCAACCTGTGCTGACCATTCAGCCCACGCCAACCGGCCTGCTCACCCTGGAAGGATCGGCAACAGCCAACCCCTACCCCGAACCAGGCGGTGTCACTCCATCAGCTACAGCCTCGCTCCAGGCCCTTACCCCTACGCCTACCCCAGAGCCGCCGCCCGCCGAAGAAGAATATCCGCCGCTGTCCATCTTGCGTAGTCTGCTCCTCGGCTTTGCCAGTGGAGCGGTTACCCTGGGGCTGGCGGCCATCTGGCTCTTCTTCCTGCGGCGCAAAAGCGGGTCTTAACGCGCCGCCCGCAGTGGGCAGCACGGCCCTTAAAACAGCCTTTTTTTGACATTTCGTTTTGTTTGTGCTATTCTTGCCTCTACCTGAATTCGCCCTTCGAGAAGGAAACATGCAGCGCGAACGCATATCTGAAAACGTCTATTGGTTTCAAAGCGAGATCTACGCACAAGTAACAGCCGGCGCCATCACCGGCCCAAACTGGGCAGTGGTGATTGACACCCTGGCCCTCCCAGAAGAAACCCTGGCAATGCGGTCTTTTATCGAAGAAGAGCTGAACGTTCCGGTTCGGTATATTATCAACACGCATTATCACGCCGACCATTCCTGGGGCAACTGCTTTTTTCCGGGGGCTACCATTTTGGCCCATTCGCTGGCGCGCGATGCCATTATCGAAAAAGGCCAGGCTTCGCTCGAAGCCGCGCGCAAGCAAAACCCCTCTTTCCGCCAGGTAAAGCTCATCCCGCCGCACATCACCTTTGCAGATGGCGGCCTGACACTGCGCGTCGGCAAGAAGAACCTGATCCTCACCTCCGCCCCAGGCCACTCAAAAGACGGCATCTCCGTCCTGGTGGAAGAAGACCGGGTTCTCTTCGCCGGAGACGCCTTCATGCCCCTGCCTTACGTGGTAGATGGCGATATTGACCAACTGGCTCAGACCATCAAAAACATCGGCAAGCTGGGGTTAGAGAACATCATCCAGGGCCACGGCGACATCATCCTGCGCGGCGAGATCGAAGACGCCGTTAAAGAGAACCTCAATTACCTCTCCGCCATCCGCAAAGCGGTGCGGGCGGCAGGACGCAAGCGCAACCCGCTGGAAGCACTGGCCGCAGTGGATATCGAGTCGTGCGGCAAGAACCGCATTTACCTGGGCGGGCTGGCGGAAGAACTGCACCGGCGCAATTTGCGCTATCTGTATAAACAGATGGCCCACGAAGAGGCCGAAACGGTGAAAGAAGACTCGTTGAACTCCCCAGATTAGCCCCGAAACCCCAATAGACCTCCGGGCCTGCCTGGAGGTCTATTTTTTTGGCAGTTCAATACTTGACAAATCAGGTAAATCTTATTATATTAGTAGTTATAAAAACAACTACGCCGCTTGCGCCCATCCGCGGACGCGGCGGCGATCACCTCAAAAAGTAAGGCCGCATGATGGAGTATTTGCAACAATTAGGGTTCAGCCAATACGAGGCGCAGGCCTATCTTACCCTGCTGCGCCAGAATCCCCTGAACGGATACGAGCTTGCCAAAGCTTCGGGCATCCCACGGCCCAACATTTACCCGGTACTGCAAAAGCTGGAAGAGCGCGGCGCGGTACTGCGCCTGGATACGCCCGATGGGGTGCGCTACGCCCCGGTAGAGCCGGAAGAATTGTTAGCAAAACTAAAGCAGCGCTACCAAAAAATGCTGAACGAGGCGGAATGCGCGCTCCAGGCCGTTGCCGCGCCTGTTATGCCGGAGACGGTACTGAACCTGCGCCGCTACCCGGCCCTGTTAGATCACGCTCGGGCCCTGTTAGATAAGACCCGGCACGATCTACTGCTCTCGGTGTGGCCGGAAGAAGCCGCGGCGCTGGCCGGAGCCGTGGAACAGGCCTCAGAGCGCGGCGTGGCTGTTACCACCCTGTGCCTGCGCGGCTGTCCACAGCCCTGCCCGGCCTGCCGCGGCGCGGTCTTTCGTTACCCCATTGCCCCCGCGCAGGGCGGGCGCTGGCTGGCGCTCGTTTCTGACGCGCAGGAACTACTGGCCGGGCAAATCACCGGCCAGGGCGAGGCGCAGGCCGTGCGCACCCGCCAAAAGATGTTGGTGAACCTGACCGGCGGCTACATTCTGAACAGCATCGCCCTGGCCGCCATCCTCAGCGACCTGGGCGGCCGGCTGGAAACCACCTTACAGCCGCCCACGCTGGAAATGCTCAACGCCCTGCACCCCATGCAAGAACACGGTCCCTGGCTGGAGGTGATGCGCCGCATGCTCCACGCCCGCCCCCCCGCCGCCGGCGGGGACGAGCAGGCATCCCCCAGGTGAGCAATCCTTTCTAACCAACCCGATCCACACCCCAACTTCTCAAGGAGAATCCACAATGACCACCCTCGATACCGGTAAATTGATCCACCTTCCACCCGCAGAGACGCCGCCAGACCTCGCCCCCCACCCCGCCGGGCTGGAGCCGCTGGTGCGCGAACTGCTGGTAAACCTGGGCGAAGACCCCAACCGCGAAGGACTGCTGCGCACCCCAGAGCGAGTGGCGCGCATGTACGGCGAGATGCTCTCTGGCTATCATACCGACCTGGACGCGCTGCTGAACGAGGCCATCTTCGAGAGTGAATACCAGGAGATGGTGCTGGTACGCGACATCCAGTTCTACAGCCTGTGCGAACACCACCTGCTGCCTTTCTTTGGGCGCGCCCACGTGGCCTACCTGCCCGCAGGTAAGATCATTGGCCTTTCCAAAATCCCGCGGCTGGTGGAGATGTTCGCCCGCCGTTTGCAGGTACAGGAACGCATGACCCAACAGATTGCCGAGACGCTCCAGGCCGTTCTGCGCCCGCGCGGCGTGGCAGTGGTGGTCGAGGGAGCGCACTTATGCGCCATGATGCGCGGCGTAAAAAAGAGCGAGGCGCGCATGGTCACCAGCGCCCTGTTGGGCGCGTTCCGCTCAGACGACCGTCTGCGCGCCGATTTTTACAGTCACCTGGAGCGGGCGCACAGGAGCGCCGGGGATTGGGAATAAAACATCTGTTGAGAACTGAAAGGAGTGAGCCATGCCAGGATACGATTACCTGATCGTTGGCGGCGGAATGACCGCCGCGGCCGCCGTGAAAGGCATCCGCGAGGTAGACCCCCAGGGCAGCATCGGCATTCTCAGCGCCGAGCCGCACCCGCCCTACAAGCGCCCACCGCTGACCAAAAAATTGTGGATGGGCAAGCCGGAAGAGATCATATGGATCACCACCCCACAGGACGGCGTGACGTGGATGCAGGGCAGCCGGGCAGCGAGGTTAGACCCCGAAGGGCAAACCGTGTACGATGAGGCCGGGCAGAGCTATGCCTATGGCCGCCTGCTGTTGGCTACCGGCGGCGTTCCCCGCCGCCTGCCCTTCACCCCGCCAGAGACGGTGTACTTCCGCACCCTGGATGATTATCACGCCGTGCGCCGCCTGACGGGCAAAGGCGCGCGTTTTGGCGTGATCGGCGGCGGGTTCATCGGCTCAGAAATTGCCGCGGCCCTGGCACTCAACGGCGAGCAGGCGGTGATGGTCTTCCCGGAGAGCGGCATTGGTGCGCGCCTGTTCCCCGCAGACCTGGCGAACCACCTAAACGACTATTACCGTCAGAAGGGCGTAGAAGTGTACCCGGGCGTAGAAATTCAGACAGTAGAGCGGCGCGGCCAGCAGTTTGCCCTGCGCGGCGGCGGGCGCGAGATCGTGGTAGATCACATCATCGCGGGCATTGGCATCCGCCCCAATATTGAGCTGGCCCAATCGGCAGGGATCGAGACCGCCGGGCCAGAAGTGGGGGGTGGGATCGTGGTGGATGAACACCTGCGCACCAACCGGCCCGCCGTCTACGCCGCAGGCGACGCCGCCGCCTTCTATAACCCGGCGCTCGGACGGCGGATGCGCGTGGAGCATGAGGATAATGCCAACACCATGGGCTACTTCGCCGGGCTGAATATGGCCGGGCGCGCCGCCCCGTACCACCATCTGCCCTTCTTTTACTCCGACCTGTTCGACCTCGGCTACGAGGCGGTTGGAGAACTGGACTCGCGTCTGGAGACCTATGCAGATTGGAAAGAACCCTACCGTGCCGGGGTGATTTATTACCTGAAAGACCGCCGGGTGGCTGGCGTACTGCTGTGGAACACCTGGGATCAGGTAGACGCCGCCCGCAAGCTGATCGCGGCGCGAGCAACGGTAACGCCCGCCGAGCTGAAAGGACGTCTGCCAGAAAAGTAATCGGGCCAGGCGCCAGCGTTTACGCCTTCGACGCTGTTTTCTCTTTTTCGGCTCGTTTCTTCAGCCACACCCTGAACCCGTGCATCCGTTCCTTGCCCTGACGCAGGCGCTCCAGGTTTGGGCGCAGTGCCCAAATCATCAGCAGTTCCGCAAACACGCCGTACAGGATATACTGCCAGGGCAAGACCCCTCGAATGGCCTGATAGGCAAACACCAGGCTGGTCAAAAGCGCAATGCTCATCGTGGTAATCGAGGCATAGCCTACGAAGTAGTAAATCAACAGCGCCAGGGGGAAGACAATCAGGCCGACCGGCGGCCATAAGCCCATGGCGCCGCCAAAACAGGCCGCTCCCCCCGCCCCGCCGCGCAGACGCAAGCGCCCGGTGGCCTCATGCCGCTCTAAGAGGTAAATCGAATAATTATGACCAATGATGACCAAGAGCGAAGACAATACCAGAATCCATTCACGGTAGGCAAAGCTGGCCGGGATCAGCGAGCGGGTAATGGAAACAGCCAGCACGCCTTTCCCTACGTCTAACAGCGCCGTCAGCGCGCCGGCCAACAGCCCGGCGGCGCGCATGGCATTGGTTCCGCCGGTGCGGCCGCTTTCGATCCCTCGGATATCGCGCCCGGTGGCAACTTTAACGATAATCCATCCAAAAGGAATAGAACCGATCAGGTAAGCTAAGATGATGCTCGCGGCAATTTCTAAAACAGGCATAGACTCCTCAACTGATAGCAAAAATCATAACCCTGGTGAACCGGGTTGGTTGCGCCGCGGGCTATGCAATCACAAAAGGTACTTCGCAGATGGTTCCGTCATCTACTTGAAACGCGCGCGCCTGCCATCCATCCGCGCCCGGCGACCAGATAATGGCAAGCACCCCCGGATAGGCAAATTCCGCCAGGTCCGTCGCAGAGGGCGAGGACGGCCCTGCCGGGTGCGAGTGAAAAAAAGCCAGCATTTCCAGCCCCTGATCTTCGAGGAACTGGAAAGCCCGGAGTTGTTCCTCCGACGCCATCCGAAACCGCACCGGGCTGTGCAGTTGATTGGTCACCGGCACAACGACCTGCACCCGGCCAGCCTGCCCGCCCAAAATGCCGCAGGCTTCCTCTGGCAGGCAGGCCAGCACGTGTTCAAGCATTTGATTCCAGTGGGCTGGACGGATCGAAAGGCCGCCCTGGAATGGAAGAGAACCTTCAGCTTCTGACACTGATAGCCAATCCCCATAAGACGATCAGCATAAAGGCCGGCTCAAACCACAGGCTCTGCCAGGGTCGGCCTTCTTCCAGCCCCCCGGCAACGCTGGTGAGGGCATAAGCCAGCCCCAACACCGCCAGGCCAAAAGACAGCGGCGAAAGCGGCCAGTAATGCAGGCCCGCGGCAAACTGGCCGACCAGCAGGGCAATCCCCAGCGCCCACGTCAGGCACCAGCGCCCCCCCAGGCGCAGGTACAGCGTGCGCAGTACGACCAGGAAAATCGCCAGCATCACCGCCGGGAGCAGTACATACAGGCGTGATTCGGCGGCCGCCAGCGAGATGGTTAAAATCAAGAACAGCGCAAAGGAAACGGCCGTCAGGCCAATGGATGCGAGGACGTGACGCACATCGGTGAGATCAACCACAATATATTCGGCGACCAGCACCAGTACCAGCATCAGCCCGCCAAAAGCCAGCACACTCCACCACTGCCAACCACCCGCCAGCGAACTTAACGGCACGCCGATCACCCAGGCGGTCAGCGCCGGCAGAAGCCAGTGTTGAAATGTAGAAGCCTGCCCCAGTCTCGGATGGCCGCGCAAAAGCCAATCGGTGCCGGCGGCGGCCAGCGCCGCGCTGAGAATCGCCGTGATCGTTGAAAAATTCAAGTGCAGGCTAAAAAAAATGCCCAATATCTGAACGGTAAAGAGGCGCTCAGGGATTTTCACCAGGGGCAGCAGAACGTAAGCCAGCATAATCGCCGCTGCCAGCACGCTCAAACGGTCGGTATCGGGTAAAAAATGACTGTCTTCCATCTTTCCTCTTGCATTTTAACTTCCGCCTATAGGTTTGTAAATACCAAAGATATTCTATCCCCGTTTCTTCACCTGTTTCATTACCCTTCATTTAATAGAAAAAACCGGTTTTGTGAAAAAAGCCCTCCTGTGGTAAAATTGTTCTGTTATGGAGAATCAAACCACCAGCGCGCCTTTACCCGATGCCACCCCGCCCCGGCTCCTCCCTGCTTTTGTAAAGGGGTTTAACACGGTCGCTGGCAATATTTACCTCATCCTCCTGCCCGTTTTGGTGGACCTGATTTTATGGTTTGGCCCACATTTGCGCATTAAAAACATCTTCCTGCCGCTGATCCTGGAAGCCATCCAAACAGTGCGCGAAACCAGCACGCCCCAGGCGCGCGAGATGCTAACCGGAATGGAAGAACTATGGCGGCTTTTCCTGGAACACTATAACCTGTTGAGCAACACCAGCACCTTCCCGTTGGGCGTGCCTTCGGTGATGGTCGGGCAGTCGCCCCTGCTCACGCCGCTGGGTCAGGCGGCCATTATTGAAGTCAGCGCGCCGTTGCTGGTTCCGGCGGCCTGGTTGTTCTTCTCGCTGGTTGGGTTTGCGCTGGGAAGCCTGTATTTTGCCTCACTGGCAAACTCTTTTCAAAAGGCACAGGCCGCTCCCATGCGCGTCGCGCTGACTCCGCGCGTCTGGCTCTGGCAAACCATGCAGATGATCTTGCTGGTCGTCTTGCTGACCATCTTACTGGTGATCGTTTTCATCCCTACCCTGCTGATCGCCTCGGTTCTGGTACTGCTCAGCCCGGCGCTTTCGTGGATTGTACTGTTGGGGGTCAGTTTTCTGGCTGTATGGATGTTAATCCCCTTAATGTTCACGCCGCATGGGATTTTTGCGCTGGGCCAAAACGTGATGAATTCCGCGCTGTTGAGCGCGCGGCTGGTGCGTCAGGTTTTACCAGGGACCGGGTTGTTCCTGCTCATCGCCATTGTTTTGTATCAGGGCCTGGGCGTGCTGTGGCGCATCCCAACCGAAACGTCATGGATGGCGCTGGTGGGCGTTCTGGGCCATGCCTTCACCGGAACCGGAGTGGTGGCATCGAGCTTTGCTTATTATCTGAGCTGTCTCAACTGGATTCAGGCTACGGCGCGGCGCGCGGCTGTTCCAAACGCCTGACAGTGAGCCAATCGTTCTTTTTCCTGTAGGTTTTCCATGGTTCTATCGTTATTGTGGGAGGTCCTGTGACGCAGTCTGGCGTAACGAGCTCATACGCTGCGAAAGACATTCAGGTGTTAGAAGGCTTAGAGGCGGTCCGGCGGCGGCCAGGTATGTATGTCGGCGGCACGGACCTGAAGGCCCTTCATCACCTCGTTTATGAAGTGGTAGACAATTCCATTGACGAAGCCCTGGCCGGATACTGCAACCGCATCACCATTACCATCCATCCCGACAGCAGTCTGACGGTCGAAGACAACGGGCGCGGCATACCGGTAGACATCCACCCTGAAAAGGGCAAGTCGGCCCTCGAAGTGGTGATGACCACACTGCACGCCGGCGGCAAGTTCGGCGGCGGGGGGTATAAGGTATCGGGCGGCCTGCATGGAGTGGGCGTCTCGGCGGTGAATGCCCTTTCGGAGTGGTGTCAGGTGGAAGTCTGCCTGGGAGGGCAGGTGCACTTCCAGCGCTACGAGCGCGGCGTTCCGCAGGCCCCCGTGCAGGCCATTGGCGTCTGTGATGAGCGCAAGACCGGCACGCGCACAACCTTTATGTTTGACCGCACCATCTTTAAAGATGACCTCGATTACCGCTTCGAGACCCTGGTACAGCGTTTGCGCGAAATGGCTTTCGTGGCGCGCAAGGTGCAGATCGCGCTCATTGACGAGCGCAGCGGCAAAGAGATGACCTTCTACTTTGAGGGCGGCATCACCTCATTTGTCCGCTATCTCAACCGCAACCGCGAGGCGCTCCACCCGGTGATGTACGTCGAAAAAGAGGTCGAGAACGTCGGCATCGAGGTTGCCATTCAGTATACCGATGCCTTCTCCGAATCGGTCTACTCTTTCGCCAATACGATCAACACCATTGACGGCGGCACGCACATGACCGGCCTGCGCACCGCCCTGACCCGCGTCATCAACGACTACGCCCGGCGCAACAACCTGCTCAAAGATACCGATGCCAACTTCTCCGGCGATGACACCCGCGAAGGGCTGACGGCCATCGTCAGCGTTAAAGTCCCAGACCCGCAGTTCGAGAGCCAGACCAAAGTGAAGCTGATGAACCCGGAGGTGCAGACGTATGTGACCCAGGTGACGGCTGAAGCCTTCGCCGCCTTCATGGAAGAGAACCCGGCCGCCGCGCGCGCTATCATTCAGAAATGCCTGACGTCGGCCCGCGCCCGCGACGCCGCCCGCAAAGCCCGCGACCTGGTCATCCGCAAATCGGCCCTCGAAAGCCTCACCCTGCCCGGCAAACTGGCCGACTGTTCAGATCGCGACAGCGGCCGCTCTGAATTGTTCATCGTAGAAGGCGACTCGGCGGGCGGCTCTGCCAAACAGGGACGCGACCGGCACTTTCAGGCCATTTTGCCCCTGCGCGGTAAGATTTTAAACACCGAACGCGCCCGTCTGGATAAGATTTTGAGCAATAACGAGGTCAAAGCATTAATTTCAGCCCTGGGAACCGGCGTGGGCGATAACTTTGACCTGAGCGGCCTGCGCTATAACCGCATTGTGATTATGACCGACGCCGACGTAGACGGCGCGCACATCCGCACCCTGCTGCTGACCTTCTTCTTCCGCTACATGCAGCCGCTGATTGAGAAGGGACATCTCTTAATTGCCCAGCCGCCCCTCTACCGCGTTGCTTATAAAAACCAGGAACGCTATGTATACAGCGACGCCGAAAAAGACCAGTTTATCAAAGAACTGGGCGTCAGCCCCGATAAAGTGACTATTCAGCGGTATAAAGGGTTGGGCGAAATGAACCCACAGCAGTTGTGGGAAACGACCATGAACCCCGAAAAGCGCGTACTATTGCGCGTGACCATCGAAGACGCCGCCGCCGCCGACCGCACCTTCGACATGCTCATGGGCGCCGCCGTCCCCCCGCGCACGCGCTTTATCCAGACCCATGCCCGCGAAGTGAGCAATCTGGATATTTAACCGTTACGGCCCTATCACAAACGTCTCAGACACCGCCTGAACCGCCGTCTCGCCGGTAGTGGTGACGAGGATAAAAGCATGGTCGCCGGGCTGGGCCTGGGCCGGGAGCGTCACCTCGACCCGCAGAACCCCATCTTCACCCACCCTGGCCTGAGCCGCCAGCCAGTAGCCCGCGCTCGATAACCCAACGCCGACCCGCGCATTGGCTCCCGGCGGTAAACCAGCGGCCTCAATGGGGACTGCGGAACCTGGCGGCGCGGCGCGCGCCGCCTTACTGCTGGTCAGTGACGGCGCCGGGTTAGAAACTCTGCCGTAGATCACCAACTGCTGGCCGGGGTAAATGCGGTTAGGGTCGGTCAGCGCGGGGTTCAGGGCCTGTAAGTCGGCGATCTGCACCCCACAACGCGCCGCGATCTGCCCAAGCGTATCTCCCTGACGGACGCTGTACTCACTGGGACAGCCGCCGGCGGCCTGCGGTTCTTCGGGCTCATTCCGTTCCTGGGGGAACAGGCGCACAACCACCTGCCGGTCCGCCCAGGGCTGGGGCAGAGGGTTTTGGGAAGGATGAGTGGGGGGAAAGAAGAAAGCGGATGGGGCGATGGTTCCACCGTTGAGAAGGTGCAGTCCCACCCAAGCCGCCGCCAGCAAGAGAAGTCCAATCAGTTTCCGCGCCATGATGCCCAGGTCGAAGCCAGCATATTGGAGAAGTGCGATTTCTATTGGCCGATCAAGATCGGGCCATAAGTATATTCGGTGCGCGGCATGGTAGCGATGTACGCCGTGACCGTCCAGCTTTCGCCGGGAGCCGCTCCCAGCGGGATGAACACCTCCACCTGCATGCGTCCCTGATCATCTGACATGCCGTCGCCAATGCGGATATATTCGCCGCCGGTCTGACCAATTCCGATGTTAAAAAAAGTATTGGGCGGCAAATTCTGAAAATCCGCCACGATTTTCTGCCCCGCAGACACGCCCTGCAAAACCGGCGCGGCCTGAGGAACGGCTGTAGCAACCACTTCAGCGGTGGGTTGGGGCGCAGAACCGGCGGGCGGAGCCTGAGTCGGCGCGCGGGTGGGCTGAGGCTGTGGCTGTGGTTGAGTCTGCGGCACGCTTTGCCCGACCGGGATGATTAAATCTTGCCCTACGCGGATGAGGTTGGGGTTGGTGACGGCCGGGTTGGCGGCAATGAGCGCATTCAGGGGCACGCCGCAGCGGGCGGCAATCGCCGACATCGTATCACCGGCCTGCACCTTATAAACGACCGGGCAGAAACTGTTGGCCGCCGCGGGGTTGACGGGCACAGCCTGGCCGCCAGAAGCCGCCGGCGACTGAACGCCAGAGATCACGGTTTGCATCACGTCTCCCGAAGCCGGCGGCGTATCAGGCGTGAGGTCACGGCCGCCCAGTGACCCGCCGGCCAGCATCATGATCAGCAGGATAAAGACAAAAAGAACGATCAAAACCTTCAAATTCATGGGAGCCCCCTTGAAGGAAGATCGTGCTTATATTTTCTGACCTTTCAGGGTAAACTCCCCAAAATGTCAGGAAAATAGAGCCACAATCTCAAGGAACGCGCGCATCTTCATTATATACCAGCGGCGAGAGAAGAAAAGGGGCGATTTTCTTGCAGAGTTGTCGAGCCGCGCCCAGAGCCGCCGGTTTGTCTTAGTGAAGGATTTCGATCAGGAGAGCTTCGTTGGGTTCCAGCGGCAAGAGACTGCCGCGCAGGGGGGGCAGGCTGTCGCGGTGGGTGGAAAGCAGCAGACGCCAATCGGAGCGGAGCAAATGGCTGCCGACCACAAACCGCTGTTTGCGGCGGCTGAAGTTCAGCACCACCATCACGGTTTGCGCGCGCGTCTGACGCAGATACGCCAGGATGAAGCGGGTTCCATGCGTCAGCGGCTGGAACATCCCTTCCGTCAGCGCCGGAGAGGAACGGCGCAGAGCGATCAGACGGCGGTAAAAATTCAAGAGTGAGTCTGGGGCGGCGCGCTGGGCGGCTACATTCCGGCGCTCGTAGTTGGGATGCACCGGCAGCCAGGGCCTGACCCCAGGTGGGCAAAAACCGGCGTTTGGAGAAGCATCCCACTGCATCGGCGAGCGGCAGCCATCGCGCCCCTTATACAAGGGCCAATACCGCTTGCCGATGGGGTCCAGCACCTGATCTTTCGAGGTGATCGGAATATCGCGCATCCCAATTTCCTCGCCGTAGTAGAGGAAGGGGGTTCCGCGCAGGGTCAACAGCAGGGCCGCCGCTACTTTCAGACGGGCATCGTCTTCACGCTCACGCCAGCGCGAGGCAGAACGCGCTACGTCGTGATTGTTGAGAACGTAGTTCGGCCAGTCATCGCCGCCCAGTTCGTGTTCCCAACGCTGGACAGCCGCCAAAATACTGCGCGGGCGCCATGGACTTCTTAAAAACTCAAAATTAAAAGCCGCATGCAGTTTATCACTGCCAACATATGCGGCGGCGGTCGCCCCAGAGCCTAAAAAGGTCTCTCCCACGGCGTACCGCTCTGGGTAGCCGTCTAACAACTGGCGGATTTCCTGAAGCAGTGGAAACATCTCTGGCTGGTTGATGTCGTAGATGTGCCGCTGGCGGTCGAAGGCGCGCAGGCCAAAGGCAGGGGGGTTGTTGGGCAGGTCGGGATGTTTGAAGAAGGCGTTAAACACATCGAACCGAAAGCCATCTACGCCGCGCTCTAACCAGAAACGCAGAACCTGGAGCATGGCCTGGCGCACCTGGGGATTGCGCCAGTTGAGATCGGGCTGTTGTTTGTAAAACATATGGAAGTAGTACTGCCCGGTCTGAGGGTCGAATTCCCAACCCGACCCGCCAAAGACCGACTGCCAGTTATTGGGCGGGCCGCCGCGCGGGCCTGGAGCGCGCCACAAATACCAGTCACGGTAAGGGTTGGTGATAGACCGGCGCGACTCTTGAAACCAGGGGTGCTGGTCAGAGGTATGGTTCATCACCATGTCCAACACCACGCGGATCCTGCGCCGGTGCGCTTCTTGAAGCAGGCAGTCAAAATCTTCCAGCGTGCCGAACTTCGGGTCAATCGCGGTATAATCGCTGACGTCATAGCCAAAATCAACGTCAGGCGAAGGGTAGATGGGCGAAAGCCAAATGGCATCTACCCCCAAATCGGCCAGGTAATCGAGCCGGGCCAGGATGCCGTTTAAATCTCCAATACCATCGCCATTGCTATCGGCAAACGAGCGCGGGTAGATTTGATAGATGATTCCACTGCGCCACCAAAGCATTCTCCAATTATACTTGCGAGGCCAAAGTTTTTGTGTTAAAATCACAGTGCATTTAAAGAATCGTTGGCAATGAAAAGTGGGCCACCCCCACTTTTCTGCGTAATATAGGACTATTGGATCAGTTTTCTGGAGTTAGGGTCGGAATGAAAAACGAGTTTGTCCTGGCTTTCAACGAGGTACTCGAAGAAAAGGGGCTGCCCAAAGAAATCATCGTCAAGGCGCTGGAGTCGGCGATGGTATCGGCTTACCGGCGCGCGGTCAATGCCTCTAACGCGCAGCAGGTAGAAGCAAAAATAGACCTCGAAACCGGGAAAGTCACCATTTACGCGGATAAAGAAGTCGTAGAGCAGGTGCAGGACCCGCGCACCGAGGTATCGCTGGCCGAAGCGCGCCGCTATAAGCCAGATGCCGAGTTGGGCCAGATGGTCGTGGTGGAAAGCACCCCGCGCGACTTTGGCCGGGTGGCCGCCCAAACAGCCCGCCAGGTCATCCAACAGCGCATCCGCGACGCCGAACGGCAGGCGCAGTTGGCGTATTACGAAAAGCAGGTTGGCGAAATCGTCAGCGGCATCGTCCAGGCGGTCAACGCCCAGGGTCTGACCATTGGGCTGGAAATGCGCGCCGAAGGAACCATGCCGCGCAAAGAAATGATCCCCGGCGAGCGCTTCCGCGTGCATGACCGGGTGCGGGCTTTGCTCGCCGAGGTGAAAGACACCCCGCGCGGCCCGCAGATCATCCTCTCGCGCACGCACCGCAACTTTTTGCGCCGCCTGCTCGAAAACGAAGTCCCTGAGATCTATCACGGCATCGTGGAAATTCGCTCGATTGCCCGCGAGCCGGGCGAGCGCGCCAAAGTGGCCGTTTACGCCACCCAGCAGGGCATTGACCCGGTGGGCGCGTGCGTGGGCATCCGCGGCGTGCGCATCCAGGCCATTGTGCGCGAACTGCACGATGAAAAGATTGACGTCATCGAATGGAACCCCGACCCGGCCCTGTACATCGCCAAGGCCCTCAGCCCGGCGCGCGTGCACGGCGTCTACCTGAACGAAAAGAACAACGGCGGCAAAACAGCTACCGTAGTCGTGCCAGAAGACCAGCTCAGCCTGGCGATTGGCCGCGACGGGCAAAATGCCCGCCTGGCCGCCAAGCTGACGGGTTGGCGCATTGATATCAAGAGCCTGCCCGAAGCCGCCGCTGACGTGGTTTACCGCCTGCAAAACGACCCGGCGCTGGCGCCCATTGCCGAAGCCGAACAGACCATGCTTGAAACTGTCCAGGCGCTGTTGGCCCGCAAGGCCGAAAACCGCCCGCTCACCCCAGAAGAGTTTGACCGCATGGCCCAGTTTGTAGACCGGGTCGAAAAGCGCATCACCGCCAAGCGGCAGCCCGAAAAGAAAGTGGAAGACCGCCAGCGTCAGGAAGCCGCCAGGGGCATCCCCGAATCGGCCTTCTCCCGGGCCATTTTGGATACCCGTCTGCCTGAACACGTGGCCTACACCCTGCAAGAGAACGGATATACCACCCTGGGCGAGCTGATCATCCAGATGCGGCTGAACCCGGATGAAATCCTTAAACTGCAGGGCATCGGCCCGCGCGCCATGCTGGAAATTAACCAGTTGATTGAAATGACCCTTTCAGAAGTTCCCGCCTCGACCGTGCAGGAAGCCGAAGCCCAGCCTGCGCCGGAGCCCCCCACCAAAGCGGAGGTCCCCGGTGGGTTCGAGCAGAGAGCGGCGGCTGACCTGGAAGGCATGGCGCGGGCCGAAGGGCTGGAAGCCGCTGAGGTTCAGGAACTGAAAGAAGCGGAAGGCAAAGAAGAACCGGCCCAGGCTGTGTTGGGAGCCGAAACCGTCAGCGAGGCCACCCTGGAAGCGGCCGCGCCGGTTGAGGAAGCCGAAGAAGAGAGCAGTTTCGACGAGCTCTTTACCCTGCGCCCCGAGGTCATTACCGATGTCGTGGCCGAAGAGGAAGAGGAAGAGGAATCTGGCACAGGGAAAGGCAAGAAGAAAGGCAAGAAGAAGGGCCGCAAGCACGTCGAGATTGAGTTCGATCCCGATGCTGGCCGCACCTTTGTGCGCAAGAAGCACAAGCGCGGCGGCGAAGATTGGGAGTGGTAAGTTACAAAGAAACAGGCCGGTCTGTGAAAACGGCCCGGCCTGAATAACCGCGTTGAAGGAAGCACAGCGCACAGAGTCAGTCAATGGCGAGAAGCTGAGGTGGCAAAGAAACCGACCAAGCGAGTAAAGCATGTTCCACAGCGGACCTGCGTTGGGTGCCGCGAAACCCTGGCGAAACGCTCACTCATCCGAGTGGTGCGCACCGAACAGGGGGTTCGCGTGGATCCCACCGGAAAGGCCGCCGGGCGAGGGGCTTATCTACACGACCGGCGAACCTGCTGGGAGCGGGGAATCCGGGGCGCCCTGGCGCATGCGCTCAAAACTGAGTTGACGGATCAGGACCGTGAGAACCTGCTCGCCTTCATGGCTTCCTTGCCGGAAGAAAGCGAAGTGATAGGGTAACGGAAAATGAGCCGCTAATTCTTCACCTGCCTGCTCGCTCGAATTAGATGGGTTTTCCGCGCCAGCCTGGCTTTCCTTCACGGCACTTGGCAATATTTCGCAAACCAGAACAGGCTCGGAGAAAACCCTCCGCTTGCCTGGCGCGAAGAAGACAGGAGGTACGTTATGAGCGAGAATGGGCGAAAAACGATTGAACTACCCAACAGCATCACAGTGCGAGAATTAGCGCAAAAGATGGAAGCCAGCCCGATCCAGGTGATTAAAATCCTGATGTCCAACGGGGTGATGGCGAACATCAACCAGCAGGTAGATTACGATACTGCCGCCGTGGTGGCGTCTGAGTTGGGCTATGAAGTCACCCTGGAAAACCAGGAAGTCGAAGAAGAAAAAGAGACCGGTGAAATTCCGCTGTGGCGGCGGTTGATTGCCGGGGAGGATCCCGCTCATCTTACTCCCCGCCCGCCGGTCGTCACCATTCTTGGGCATGTAGATCACGGCAAAACCACCCTGCTCGATGCCATCCGCCACACCAACGTTGCCAGCGGAGAAGCCGGGGGCATCACTCAGCACATTGGCGCTTATCAGGTCGAACAGAACGGGCGGTTGATTACCTTTTTAGACACGCCCGGCCACGCCGCCTTTTCAGCCATGCGCGCGCGGGGGGCCCAGGGTGCAGATGTGGTAGTCCTGGTGGTGGCCGCCAATGACGGCGTGATGCCGCAGACGCGCGAGGCCATTGCCCACGCCAAAGCCGCGCGCGTGCCAATCATCGTAGCCCTCAACAAAATTGACCGGCCCGATGCCAATCCCGACTTCGTCAAGCGCCAACTGGCCGAACTCGGCCTGGTGCCAGATGACTGGGGCGGCAATACCATGATCGTGCCGGTTTCGGCCAAGCAGAAATTAGGGCTTGAAGATTTGCTCGAAGGCATTCTGCTCATCGCCGACAGCAGTGATATCCGCGCCAACCCCAATGGCAAAGTGTTTGGCACGGTGATCGAAGCCCAGGTGGACCGGGCCAAAGGGGTCGTCGCCACGCTGTTGGTTCAAAATGGAACGCTGGAGCAGGGCGATATCATCGTGGCCGGCACGGCTTATGGCCGCCTGCGCGCCTTGTTTGATTACCGCGGCCGCAAACTGCGCAAAGCCGGGCCTTCCACCCCGGTTCAGGTGATGGGCTTAAACGAAGTGCCAGAAGTAGGCGAAATCTTCACGCGCTATCCGAGCGAGCGCGAAGCCCGCGCCGCCGTAGAAGCTCACAAGCTCGAAGCGGCCCAGCGGGTGACGTCCGCCCCCAAAGCCACCCTGGAAGAATTGTTCAGCCGGGTGCAGTCGGGCGAAGAAAAAGAACTACGCCTGATGATTAAAGCCGATGTGCAGGGTTCGCTGGAACCGATTGTCAACTCCATCAAGGAACTGGACAGCGGCGAGATCAAGGTCAACATCCTGTCTGCTGAAACCGGCAACGTGGGTGAAAGCGACGTAATGGAAGCGTCTGCCTCCAAGGCCATCATCATCGGGTTCAACGTCCAGGCCGAGCCGTCGGCCCGCCGTCTGGCCGAAGCCGAAGGGGTCTCGATCCGCCTGTATGATATCATTTACCGGTTGACGGAGGACATCGAAAAGGCCCTGAAGGGCATGTTGGCGCCTGAATTTCAAGAGATTTCACTGGGCCGCGCCCAGGTTTTGGCGGTATTTACGGTCTCAAAAGTTGGCAAGGTCGCGGGCTGTAAAGTGGTTCAGGGCGAAGTGCGCCGCAATGGGCGCATCCGCGTGATGCGCGGTGGTCAGGTCCTGCACGATGGCGAAATTGCATCGCTGAAAATCCAGCGGGATGATGTGCGCGAGGTCCGGCAGGGTTTTGAATGCGGCATCGCCCTGAAGAATTTCTCCGATTTTGCCCCCGGCGACGAACTGGTGTGCTACACCCTCGAAAGAGTCTAGACAAGACGCCGTTCTTAAGGTTTCTTTTGAGGCCGCGTTGGGGTAGAATGCAAGGGCTGGGGCTTTCATGAGGTTTGGGGCAATCCGCCGGGCAGTTGAACCATCCGCAAACATTGTGGGGAAGTAGCCCCCTCAACCAACCTGCCGCAACCCTACAAGAGGGGAGGTTATGAAAGTTTATGCCGTCTAAAATTCGCTTACAGCGCATTGCTGATCGCATTCGCGAAGAACTTTCGGAATTACTGGTGAAAGACGTTCAAGACCCGCGCCTGCTCGGCATTTCGGTCACGGATGTTAAAGTGGACCGCGAGCTGGCCTTTGCCGATGTGTTCGTTTCGGCGGTCGAGGGTAAAGAGCGCAGTAAAGAGATATTAGAAGGACTGGAACGGGCGCGCGGGTTCTTGCGAACGGAACTGGCCGCGCGCGTGGACCTGCGCGTTTTTCCACGGCTGCGGTTTCACTGGGACCCAACCCCAGAACGCGCCGACCATATCGAAAGAGTGCTGGCAAGCCTGCGCGCTGAAGAAGAAGCACGCCAGAAAGCCGGCGACCTGAACGTAGTGGATACGGAGGAAGACGACGAAGATGCAGTCTGATACGCTTCCACAGGGGGAGACGCACTCTCACGATGCGGCCTATCACAGCATCAGCGCGCTCATCCGCCAGCACCTGGCGAACGCCCGTCGTATTGTGATTGCGTCGCACATCCGGCCCGATGGCGATGCAGTCGGTTCTCTGCTGGGGCTGGGGCTAGCCTTGCAAGAGACCGGTAAACAGGTGCAAATGGTGTTGGCAGATGGGGTTCCGCACAATCTTCGCCACCTGCCGGGGAGCGACCAGGTGCGCCGCACGCTGGAGGGCGAGTACGACCTGGCGATTATGGTGGACTGCTCCGAACTTCACCGCGCCGGTGGAGTGTTGGGCGGCAGAACCCCCGACATTAACATTGACCATCACGTCACCAACACCGGGTTCGCGGCCATCAACCTGGTCGTGCCTGAAGCCGTAGCAACCTGCGCCATCCTGGCCGAGTTTATGCCCCAATGGGGACTGCCGATCAGCCGCGCGTGTGCCGCCGCTCTGCTCACCGGCATCGTCACCGACACGATTGGGTTCCGCACCTCGAATATGACGCCCGAAGCCCTGCGCCTGGCCGCCGGGCTGATGGAGCGGGGAGCCAATCTGCCAGAGCTGTACACCCACGCCCTCATCACCAAAACGTTTGAGGCCGCGCGCTATTGGGGGCAGGGGTTGTCGAAACTCCAGCGCGACGACGGCCTGGTGTGGACGACGCTCAGCCTGGCAGATCGCCAGCAGGCCCAATACCCAGGCAACGATGACGCAGACCTGGTGAACGTCCTTTCAGCCGTTGAAGGCGATGTAGCCGTCATCTTCGTTGAACAGCGGCCCGACCGGGTGAAGGTGAGCTGGCGGGCGCGGCCCGGCTACGATGTTTCGAAAATTGCGTTACAATTCGGGGGCGGAGGTCACGCGGCGGCGGCGGGCGCCGACATCAATCAACCGTTAGAAATCGTTCAACAGCAGGTTCTTGAAGCCACGCGGACAATGCTGGGCCTTCAGAAAGACGCGCAGAAGGCTTAATGACCGGCTTTACCCGATCTCTGCGGCTCTCCAACGCAAGGAAAACGCACAAGCCAAACTGACCAGAAGTTCCAGAAGGGGATAGATAAGAAAGACATGAATGACAACCGTTTTGACCTGAAAAACGCAATCTCTGGAGTGCTGGTGGTGGATAAACCGGTCGGTCTCACTTCTCACGACGTAGTGCAAATCGTCCGCAAGGGGACCAATATCCGGCGCGCCGGGCATACCGGCACGCTGGACCCACGCGCTTCAGGCGTGCTGGTCATTTTGATCGGCCCAGCCGTGCGGCTGAGTGAGTACGTCTCTGCTTCTGATAAACGCTACCAGGCTGTCATTCGCCTGGGAGCCAGCACCGACACCTACGATGCCGATGGCCGCATTGTCAGCACGTCTCCGGTGGATAAAATCACCGAGGCGCAGTTCGAGAAAGCCCTGCAGTCTTACGTGGGTGAAATTGAACAGGTTCCGCCCCCTTACTCGGCCATCAAAGTTAAAGGCCGCAAGGCCTATGAAATGGCGCGCGAGGGAGAAGAAATTGACCTGGCGCCCCGCAAGATTAAGGTTTACAGCCTGGAACTGCTCGAATGGGCCCCGCCCGAGGCCGTCATTGATGTATACTGCTCTTCGGGGACGTACGTCCGCTCGCTGGCGCACGACCTGGGTGAAACGTTGGGCTGTGGCGCCCACCTGATCGGCCTGCGCCGTACCAAGAGCGGGCGCTTTACCCTGCGTGATGCCGTCCCCCTGCGCAAACTTCGCGAATCTTTTGAGGATGGAACCTGGTATCAGTACCTCATCCCCGCCGCCGAGGCACTCTCAGACTGGCCAGCGATTGAACTGTCTCAGGAACAGGTCGAAGCCATCCGGCATGGGCACCGCATCCGCGCCGAATCCAACGGTCAGGGCATGGTGCGCGGCATCAGCGAGCAGGGTGAGCTGGTCGCCTTGCTGGAATACGTGCCAGAAACGGGCGAATGGCAGCCGAAGAAAGTATTCTTCTCTTAAGATTTGCTGGATAACCCCTTCTCATCCTCATGCTGCATTTCCATTCACTAGACGGGCTGGAACTTCACCATACCTGGGCGACCATCGGGATGTTTGACGGCGTGCACCGCGGCCATCAATCTATCCTTTCCCTGTTGGTGCAGGAAGCTCACGCCGCTGGCAGTCTGGCAGTGGTGATCACTTTTTTCCCGCACCCGGCGGTTGTACTGCGCGGCGTGCAGGAACCCATCTACCTCACCACTTCGGAAGAGCGCGCCGAGTTGATGGGCAGGCTGGGCGTTGATGTCGTCGTCACCCTGACGTTTGACCAGCAGTTAGCCGCCATGAGCGCCGAGGAATTTATGCGGCGCGCGAGCGCCAGCCTGGGCCTGCGCCGCCTGCTGGTTGGGTTTGATTTCGCCCTGGGGCGCAACCGCCAGGGAGATATCCCTACCCTGCGTCACCTGGGAGAAGAATTGGGGTACGGCGTGCAGGTCATCCCCGAAGTCTCAGTTGACAGCGCCCGCGTTTCTTCCAGTCAGATTCGCAAGCTGGTACAGGAAGGCAGTGTTGAACAGGCCGCCCGCGCCCTGGGCCGGCCCTATGCCATCGAAGGGCGCGTCATCCAGGGAGACCGCCGCGGGCGGCAGTTGGGGTTTCCAACCGCTAACCTCGATTACTGGCCCAAGAAAATCCTGCCGGCCAACGGCGTCTACGCCACCTGGGCTTGGGTGGGCGGCAGTTTTGCAAACAGCGAGCGCATCCCTTCGGTGACCAATATTGGCGTCCGGCCCACTTTTCAGGGGGTCGAACAGCGCGTAGAAGCCCACCTGCTGAACTTCAACCGCGACCTGTACGGTCAGCCTTTAAAACTGGAATTTGTGGCCTTTTTACGCCCGGAACAGCGCTTCTCTTCGATAGATGCGCTGGCCGCCCAAATTTCAGCCGATAAACAGCGCGCCCAGGAGATTTTGGCCGATGAGCCCTGAACGTCAGATTTACCTGCTCGATCCCCAAAAACTGCCGCCGGAGACCATCGCCGTAGCCTTTGCCAAAACGTCACGCTCGCCGCAGTCCTTTCGCAAAATTGCCAGCGAGTTAACCGCCGAAAAAAGCACCGAGTTCCACGAACGTTGGGTGGTCGGGTACGGCCACGCTTCGGTAGCCGAACACGCCGTACTGCACGTGGCGATGGAAAACGTCTCGCGCCTGGCCGTAGAGACCATCGAATCCAGCCGGCTGGCCTCGTACACCGAGAAATCAACCCGCTATCAGAAGTGGGGGCCTGAAGATTTTTACACGCCGCCCGAACTGACCGACGCGGCGCTGAAAAAAACCTACCAGGATACCTGCCAGATGCTTTTTGAGGCTTATCTGACGATCCTGCCCGCCGTCCGCGCGGACGTAGAGCGGGATTTTCCGCGCCAGGAGGGTGAAAGCGAAGCCGCCTGGGAGCGCCGCATCCGCTCGGAATACGTAGACGTGTGCCGGTTCCTGCTGCCAGCCGCCGCGCTGGCAAACCTGGGGATGACGATCAACGCCCGCGCGCTGGAACACGCCCTGCGCAAGATGCTTTCGCACCCCCTGCAAGAAGTGCGTGAAATTGGGATGGAAATTAAGCAGGCCGCGTTAGAAAGCGTGCCAACTTTAATCAAGTACGTGGAGCGCGTGCCGTACTTGGAAGAATCGGCGCGTGCATTAACAGAACTGGCCGGCGAATGGGGCCAGCCGCCCGCCGGGGGCGGGTCCCCGCGGGCTGAGGATTGGTGTCGGCTGGTGGCCTGCGACCAGCAGGGCGAGGAACGGGTTCTGGCGGCGGCGCTGTACCGTTTTGGGAATTTTAGCTATGCGCAGGCCCTCGACTTCGTCCGCTCTGCCACCCCAGCCCAGCGCGCCCAGGTGGCCCACGCCCTCTTCAGCGGCCTGGGCCGCCACGACATCCCCCTGCGCGAAACCGAACTGGCCCGCTATACCTTTGACGTCATCGTTGACCAGGGCGCTTACTTTGAACTCAAGCGCCACCGCATGATGACCCAAACGCCCCAACTGCTCACCGCTACCCTGGGGTATGCCATCCCCCGCCGCATCGTCAGCGCCGGGGTAGAAAGCACTTACCGCCGGGCGATGGATGCCGTACAGCCCGCCTACCGCCAATTGGCCGCCTTTAACCCTCACGTCGCGGCTTACTGCGTCCCCAACGGTTACAACCGCCGGGTACTGCTCGATTTTAACCTGCGCGCCGGCGATCATTTCGTGGCGCTGCGCTCGGCCCCCAACGCGCATTTTTCCATCCGCCGCCTGGCGCTGCGCGTGGCCGCGGAGATGCGCGCCGCCACCCCCCTTTTGGGTCAATACCTGCGCCCCACCCAGGGCATCACCTGGCAGCAGGTGGAGCAAGAGTACTTCGCGCAGGTCTAAAGCCAGTTAATCTACCCAGCCAGCCTCATAACCGGTGACGTACATCGCCACCACGTTCTCCGGCGGCGTCACCGGCTGAATGTTGTGACAGGGCGCCAGGATATAGCCGCCGCCCGCCCCTAAAATCCGCAGGTTATCCAGCACTTCAGCGCGCACTTCTTCCACCGTCCCAAACGGCAGGGTATACTGATTATCCATCGCGCCGTGAAAGATCAGCCGGTCGCCGAAATCTGCCTTTAACCCCTCGCGCTCCATGCCCTTCGACCGCCATTGAATCGGGTTTAACACGTCAATGCCAGCCTCGATCATGTCGGGGATGATCTTGCGGCAGTTGCCATCGTTATGGTGAAAGACAAACGCCCCGGCCTGATGCGCCAGGTCAATGATGCGCTTCATGCGGGGCAGCAGGTACGTGAGGATATGCTTGCGCGAGAACATCAGGTTATCCTGCCCGCCCATGTCTTCGGCCACATACGTAATCATCACCTGGCCTGGGATCGCCTCATAAATACGCAGGGTGCTTTGATAAGCCAGTTCAAACAGTTTATCCAGGCAGTAATGGACGATCTCCGGGTTAGCCACCAGGTCAATCATGGCCTGTTCCTGTCCGCGCAGGTTTTTATAGATAAGAAACGGCTCAGACCCCCCACCCCGGATGGGATAGTCCTCCCAGCCCTTAATTTGCTGTGGGATGCGCGAGTAATCCCACCAGTCGGGGTTAGGCCAGGTGTAATTTTTCTCAATTTCTTCTACCGAGTGATACCCCGCCAGCGGGTGAGTAGCCACTTCCGCATAGACCCCGGTTCCGTAGTTAATATCGCGGTAGGTACAGCCGAACACATCGGTCTTGCGCGGCAGTTTTGGCCCCACGTAGCGCGGCCCCACCGTGCGGACGAAGTCTACGTGCAGTTTCTTCAGGGCGGCATTCAGACAGTCCGCCGCGCTGGCATAGCCGCGCCGAAAAGCCGCCGCCAGGCGGGCTTCGCTCTCCCGGCTCATCCCCAGGTGACGCACCAGTTTGGCGCTGAATTCTGGCGTTGACCAGTAATCCATCGGGACGCGGTCCGGCTTTTGGCGGGTTAAAACGGCCAGCCACCGCTCGCGCGGCGTCATAGTTTCTTGCGGCATAACAGCCTCCTTGTTGCGGGTAGTTACCCGAATTATAGCAGACCCGTCCGCAAAGGGTGATATACTCAAAAAAAAGGCGCGGCAGAACGCGCCGGACGGTCGAGGTGAAGCGTGAATAAAGCCGAATTAATCGCAGCCCTGGAAGACAGCCGCCAGGAACTGCTGAAGATGCTGGAGAACCTGCCGGAAGCCGTGATGCTGGAAAAGGGCGCCTCTGGCGACTGGTCCATCAAAGATATTCTGGCCCACCTGGCGTATTGGGAAGGGCAAACCGTCACCCTGTTGTTTCAGGCACAGCGCGGGGTCGAACGGCCTACCACCGTCCACTTTGGAGACGAACCGGCCGATGCCATCAATGCCCGCTGGCATCAGCAAAGCCTGGCACGCCCGCTGGAAGCGGTCTGGAACGATTTTGTCGGCGTGCGCAAACAGACCATCCGCCGCGTGAAAGAACTGAGCGAAAAAGACCTGACCGACCCACACCGTTTCGCCTGGATGAGCGGGGTTCCATTGGTCGAACTCATCCTGAGCGACACGGTAGAACATGAGGAAGAACACGCCGATGAAATCCGCGCCTGGCTGGACCGGCGCAGCGCCCAAAATAATGGAGCCAATGGGCATTAAATAATTCTTGACAAACTGCCAAACTCCCTTATAATCTAACCAATCGTATCATTAAAGACGCTGAAGAGGACGAGTACGTGCTGCCTGGGCGGTACAGAGAGCGGGATCGGGTGAGAACCTGCGCGTACAGCAGCACCGAATGGACCTCAGAGTCGCAGAGTGAACGGGAAAGTCCCTTTCCCCAGTAGCTTGAGCCGGAGATGCCACCGTTATCAGGGCAAAGAGTATCGCACTGCGCTTCCCTGTGCGCGCAGGCCGTACTCGCAAAAGTGAGGCTGGCTTTTTCCCCTGTTGCGCATCACCAACAGGGCTTTTGTTTAAAAGCAGCGGCATCTCTGCCCCTTACCGGGCTCTACCGCCGGAAAACGACAGCCTAATCAGGGTGGCACCGCGGACATACGCGTTCGTCCCTGTACCCAGCGCCAGCGGCGTTGGGCAGGACGAGCGCGTTTTTTGTTAACCGTTTGTTGCATCTGGCACAGGAGCGAAGGAGTGAAACCATGCCATACAAAGGAAGAATTCTCACCGGGCATCGCCCCACCGGCCCCCGCCATATTGGTCATCTCGTGGGAACGCTGGATAACTGGGCACGCCTCCAGGACAGCTACGAATGCTTCTTCCTGGTTGCAGACCTGCACGTCCTGACCACCGATTACGAACACCCAGAGCGCATCGGCCAAAACACGTTAGAAGTCGTCTTTGACTGGCTGGCCTGCGGCATTGACCCGGCGCGCTCGACCATCGTTTTGCAGTCGGCTGTACCGGCCCATACCCAACTCAGCACCCTGTTTGCAATGCTGGCGACCGTCTCGCGGATGAACCGCGTTCCCACCTACAAGGAGCTGGTGCGCGAACTGCACCTCCAACCCTCTTTGGGACTGCTCAGCTACCCGGTCTTGCAGGCCGCCGACATCCTGGCCTACAAGGCCGATACCGTCCCCGTGGGAGAAGACCAACTGCCGCACATCGAGCTGACGCGCGAAGTGGCGCGCCGCTTTAACCAGTTGTACGGCGAAACCTTCCCCGAACCCCAGGCTCTGCTCTCTCGTCAGGCGCGCCTGCCGGGAACCGATAACCGCACCATGCACACGTCTTACGGCAACCAGATTTATCTGAAAGAGACGCCGGAAGAGACCACCCGCAAGGTGATGAATATGTACACCGACCCTACCCGCCTGCGTGCCACCGATCCTGGTCACGTGGAAGGCAACCCGGTCTTTACGTATCTAGATGCCTTTGACCCCAACGTCGAGGAGGTGGAAGAACTCAAAGCGCGCTACCGCGCCGGCCGCGTGGGTGATGTGGAAGTCAAGCGCAGGCTGGCCGTGGTGCTGAACGAGTACCTGGCCCCCATCCGCGCCCGGCGGGCCGAGATTGAAAAGCACCCGGATGATGTGATTGACATCTTGCGGGCCGGCACACTGCGGGCGTTAGAGATCACCGCCGCTACCGCTGCCGAAGCCCAGGCCAAAATGGGTCTGCTCACGCAGCGCGTGCTGGCTCAAACGGAAGTGATCCCCGAAACAGGACAGCGGCCCGGAGATCACCGCGCGCAAGATATCCCAAGATATCTATTCGTCCCCTAAAGTTGTTTGAAAGCGGGCATACCATGCCCGCCGAAACCCTTTCTCAAACCCTTTTTTATGCAAGCCCAGGAGAAAACAGCCATGACCGAGAGAACCCGCTTTATCCTATCTGAAGAAGACCTGCCGCGCGCCTGGTACAACATCAACGCCGACAATCCCATCCCCCCAAGCCCCGTTCTACACCCCGCAACCAAAGAGCCGGTGACGCCCGATTTTCTGGCCGTCTTGTTCCCCATGGAGATCATCCTGCAAGAGATCAGCACCGAGCGGTATATTGACATCCCCGAAGAAGTGCGCGAGCTGTACAAACTGTGGCGGCCCACCCCGCTGATCCGCGCGCGGCGGCTGGAAAAGGCATTGGGAACGCCCGCGCACATCTACTACAAATACGAGGGCGTCTCGCCTTCCGGCAGCCACAAATCAAACACCGCGCTGGCACAGGCATACTATAACAAAGCCGCAGGGACCAAAGCCATGACCACCGAAACCGGCGCCGGGCAGTGGGGATCGGCGCTCAGCATGGCCTGCAAGTTCTTTGACCTGGCTCTGGAAGTCTACATGGTCAAAGTTTCGTATGAACAGAAACCCTACCGGCGCTTCTTAATGGAAACTTACGACGCCCAGGTTTTCGCCAGCCCCACCGACCGCACCAACGCCGGGCGCAGTATTTTGGCGCAAGACCCCAACAGCCCCGGCTCGCTGGGAATTGCCATCTCAGAGGCCGTGGAAGTCGCGGCTACTTCGGGCGGGACCAAAAAGTACAGCCTCGGCTCGGTGCTGAATCACGTTCTTCTGCACCAGACTGTCATCGGCGAAGAAGCCCTCAAGCAAATGGACATGGCCGGCGAGTACCCAGACGTGGTGATCGGCTGTGTGGGTGGAGGGTCAAACTTCGCAGGGATCGCCTTCCCATTCCTGCGCGAAAACCTGCGCAACGGACAGCGCACCCGCCTGCTGGCCGTTGAACCCAAGGCCACGCCCTCGCTGACGCGCGGCATTTACGCCTTCGATTATGGCGACACCGCCCAGATGGCCCCCATCGTCAAGATGCACACCCTCGGACACGATTTTATCCCCCCGGCCATTCACGCGGGCGGCCTGCGCTATCACGGCATGGCCCCCACCCTGTGCGCCCTCTACGATGCCGGTTACATCGAGGCGCGGGCCGTGCATCAGGTTGCCACCTTTGACGCCGCCGTTCAGTTTGCCCAACTGGAAGGGATTTTGCCGGCCCCCGAATCGGCCCATGCTATCCGCGCCGCCATTGATGAGGCGCTGGACGCCAAAGCCAAAGGCGAAAAGCGCGTCATCCTCTTCAACCTGTCGGGCCACGGCAACTTCGACCTGACGGCCTACAACGCCTACAAGAACGGCCAGTTGGCCGATTACGACTACCCCGAAGAAGAGATTGCCCGCATCAAGCACCGCCTGCCAGAGGTCAAGCTCTCAGAGGCGGCTTAAACGCAAGCCCACCGTCGTTTGGGCGGCATAGGGCAGAACCCTGCTCTACCGCCCAGACGGCGGTTCTAAAAAATCACTCGTTCGTTTCGCCGATTAGTACCAGTTCAAGATTTTGATTGTGAATCTGGAGCGGAGCTTTTTCAGAAGCGCGTGTGATCTGCCCCAACGTATACGCCCCAACCAGCGGCACGTCGCCCAAGACCTGCTTAAGCGCCGAAGCCACCTGGTTGGGGTGCGTTTCAAACAGATAGCCCCAGGCCACGTCAATCAGGGCAACCGCCAACAGCGGCCTGGCCTGCCCCAGAGCGGCCAGCGCGCCGCGCGCGGCGGCTTGCGCGGCCTCCAGGCAGGCCGACGGGTCGCCGATCATCAGGTGAACCACCGCCCCTTCTGGCACGGGCGCGCTCATCCGCAGGCTTCCGTCAACTTCCACCCGCAGTGCCGAGCGTATCATCAGGCTGGCACTGCCGGCCTCGGTTTCTACCCCCAACGGATAGAGCCGCGCCATATCCGTCAGCGGCGGAGCGGCCCACTCGCGCGGCGTATGACCCAAATAGCGCGCGTAGCTTTCAATCGCTGGAGCGCCATCCAGGGCCTGAAGCCACACGTCGCGGGTGCGGGTAGCCCGAAAAAACGCCCCCACCGGGCGCCAGCCGTGCGCCACCGCCGACCCCACGCGAAACCGCCCACCCAACAGCGCAATGGAGACCGACCCCGGCCCAGATTGGTTCTTGCCAATCTGGTACGTTTTCCCCAAAGCCTGCTCGCCGGCGGCCATACAGCCGCTCACCCCAATCGGCACAGACTCCATGGCCTGGCAAAACGGAGTGAGGTTGCAGTTGATGCCGTCCGCCACGCAGAGAATGTCATTCGAGATCAGGGTTTCCTGGCGCAGGCTCTGAGCAATCTGACGGGCAGTTCCAGCGCTGTCTTGCGAATAATGAGGCCACCACTGCACCTGAGCTTTTAGGTCACTGCCGGTCAGCAGGGCCACCACCACCGAGCGCGGCTGATCGCCCTCATCCGTCACCGGGCGCAGGGTGCTGAAGCCCCAAATGGGCGTATCTCCCAACAGCCCGACCAGGCCGGTCAAGACTTCGGCTGTGTTAAACTCCTGCGAGACAAACACCAGCGCCAGCACCGGGCGCGCCGCGCCCAACTGGTCCAGCGCGCGCTGTGTGGCCTGCATGGCCGCCTCGCGCCCGTTAATCCCTCGACCCACGCCGTAAACCCCAGAACGTTTCATGCTCCAGACTCACTCGAACGCTATTCGCTGATCGGAATGGTGATGTGGAAGGTCGTGCCTTTGCGGAACTCGCTTTCAAACCAAATCTTGCCGCCCTGCATTTCCACCAGGCTCTTGGTGATGTTCAGCCCCAGCCCGGTCCCGGTGACTTCGCGGGTCTTGGGGTCATCCGAGCGGAAGAACTTCTGGAAGATCTTTTTTTGGTCTTCCTCGCTGATGCCAATGCCGTTATCGCGCACCCAAACGTGCACCACCTCTGGCGCGCCCGCCGGGTCCCACTCGTTTTTACAGCGTTCCGCCGCAATTTCCACCATGCCGCCGGCCGGAGTGTATTTGTGCGCATTCGAAACCAGGTTGACCAAAACCTGCACCAGGCGCACCCGGTCGGCCCACACGGTAGGTAGATCCGGCGGCAGGTTGACCTGGAGCGTCTGATTTTTCTCTTCCACCTGTTTGCGGATCGAGCGGATCACCTCTTCCATGGCGTCGTTCAGGTGCAGAGCCTTAAAGTCCAGCCGCAGGCGGCCCACCTCAATCTTCGACATATCGTTGAGGTCAGATACCAGCGTGTTCATGCGCTCGATGTTGGCCCGGATCGTACCGAGGAAGTTGGCCTGCACCTCGTTGATCGGCCCGACTGCGCCTGCGCTGATGAGTTCGGTGTAACCCTTCACGGAGGTCATCGGGTTCTTCAATTCGTGGGCCACGAAGGAAACAAAGTCGCTCTTCGCCAGGTTGGCCTGCTGCACGGCGGCGTACAACTGCGCGTTGTAAATGGCAATAGAAGCATGATCGCTCAGGCGCACCAGGAAGTTCAACGTATCGTCCGAGATAGAAGTCTCCGATTCGCTTTCGAGCAAAATCAGCCCAATCGTGGTGGTTTCGCGCCGGATTGGGATAATCGCCTGACTGCGCACCCGCGCGAAGAGGCCCTTCTCGCCGCTTTGCAGGGTGCGGCGCACCGGCATACCTTCGCGGATGGCATCCTGAAGGTTAAACTCGCGCGTAGGAAGCAGTGCGTTCTGATAGGCGTCCAGTTCGGTCTGATAGCCCTGCGACGCCATAATCTGGAGCCCCGGGCTTTCCTCTCCATCGCCCTGCACAATACCCACCAGGCCGGCGTGCGCGCCCGACTGGCGCATGGACCAATCCAGGGTAATGCGCATGGCGCGCGCCGGGTCGAGGCTGGTGTTCAGCTCGCGGTCAATGCGCTGCATCACCGAAAGCTCTTCCACGCGGGCCGCCAGAGCCTGATCGGTCATGGTATACAGGTTTGCGTTTTCAATGGCAACCGCCGCCTGCGAAGCAAACGCCGCCAGCAGGTCCAGGTCATCTTGCGAGAAAATCGTGCCGTCGCGCTTGTTCAGCACTTCCAGCACGCCGATGACCCGATCTTTGACAATTAACGGGATGACCAGAATGGCGCGGGTGACAAAGCCGGTTTGTTTATCGGGCGCGGGGAACCACTCAGGGAACTTGGTCACATCGTTGACGATGATCGACTCGCGGGTTTTTACCGATTTGCCGGCCACGCCCCGGTCGGCGGGCATGCGCTTACCCAGTAAATCTCCGGCCACCGGGCTGACCACCGAGCGGAATACCAGTTCGTTGGTATGAGGGTCCATCATCAGCAGACTGCCGGCCTCGCAGTTGAGAATGTCACAGGCAGATTGCAGAATGTTGTGTAACAGTGGCTCGGTTTCCAGCGTAGAGGTTAGCTGGCGCGTCACCTCGTTGAGGGTAGCCAACTGGCGCGCGCGGCGCTGTGACTCGGCCAGCAGGCGCGCCTTGGTGAGCGCCCCGGCCACCTGGTCGGCAATAGCTTGCAGAAGGTTCAACTGCTCCGGCGTATATTCCACCGCAGGGTCCGCATTCCCCAGACTGAGCGCGCCAATCGTTTCGGCTCCCGTGTTCAGGGGAACGCCAACCCAGGCATACAGGTTGCGCCGCCCGGCCAGCACGCCCCGGCGCTGGCACTCGCGCCCATAATCATCGGTCAAAATGGGCCGGCGCTGGCGGATGACTTCTTGCTCCAGCGCCTGACCCGGGGCAATCGGGCGGTTTTCCATGCGGTCAACGCGGTCGTCGTTTTCCAGGTAAAAAGCGTACTGGTACGTGTCGGCGTCGCGGTCAAACAACATGATATGAAAATCGTCCGCCGGGATGATTTGGATCGTCTGCGCATAAACCAGCTCTAAAATGTCATCCAGGGTCAGCGTGATATTCACACCCTGAGCCACGCGCGTCAGCACATTCATCTCGCGCACCCGGTTTTCCATATTGGCAACCACCTGAGCGCGCTCAATCGCCAGGGCGGCCTGGTCGCACAGGGCTTCCAGATAGCTAATTTGCTGAGAGGTGTACGGCTCACCAGAGAGGCGCGGGCCCAGCGCCATCCACCCCGAAAGGCGCTGGCGGCCCGGCAGCGGCACAAACGCCTGCGCACCTAAGAGCGTCAGGCGGGCGCGGTCTGGTTCAAGCACGGCTGGCATATCCGAAAATTCACCGATGACCAGCGAAGCGGTTTGCTCGCTCAGGCGAATCACCAGCCCGCTGATGACCGGGAAGCGCAGGTCGGTGGTCAGGTTTCCGCTGGCGTCGGGCGTGGCAATATACTGGTCGCTCAAGGTGTCATACACAAAGATATGCAGGCGCGAGGGAACCAGCGTTTCTTCGACGTAGCGGCGCAGAATCTGGATAATGCCGGGCAAATCCACCGCGTGGGTCAGCTCGCCAGAAAAGGTCTGCAAACGGTCCTGGTAAGCCTTGCGGCCGCGGAAAAAGACCGAATCCACCAGGCGCGTGGCCTGGTCGCGCATCGGAATGAACGCCAGCGCCGTCAGGAAAAAGATAATGGCAATGCCAACCGGCGAGTTGGGAACCAGGATATTGCCCAATAACAGCGTGACCCCCGCGGTGATCAGGGCATATCCAATCGTGACCATCACCACCATCAGCGCGATCTGCACCGCCCGGCTGAGAAGAAAATCGGCTTGAAGCATGCGGTAGCGTTGTACGGTGTACCCGGCCAACACCGGAAAAATGACCAGCGGCAGCAGCCAGGGCCACGCGAAGGGGATGTGGAAGGTGGACGTGAGCAGAAGCCACAGGGCCATCGGGCCAAAGCTGAACAGCCCGCCAATGCCCATCAGGCGGAGCTGTTCGCGCTCGTTGGGGGCGGTGATGCGCGTGCGGTTGTACAGCACCCCGCCGATCACCACCACCAGCGAAAGGCCGATAAAAAGATATTCCAACCGCCAGCCCTGCTGGTACGCCATGGGCGCATCATAGCGTAATAACTGGAAGACTCCATTGGCCCCCAACAGCAGAGAGACGGCTACCCAAATGTGCGGCAGGTAAGGGTAGCGCCGCACCAGGGTCGTCTCGCGGGGGAAATACAGCATTAGTGGAACCAGCGAGCCGCCGGTCAGGGCCAGCGCAATAGTCCAAAGATGGGGAAAGACATTGGAAGTATACAGGTCGTAAATCAGCCCGATAGACAGCGCCACCGAAACCGCAAACGCGGTGTAAGCCTGGCCGCTGGCATGCCCGCGCCGCACCGAAAAGACCCACAAAGCACTGCACAGATAGATCAGCCCGATGATATAGGGCGTGTAAAAATAAGCGGCCTGGTCACTGGAAGGGAAACGGCTGAGCGTGATGGCATGGGTGCTCGTTTCACCGGCCTGACTGCGCACTTCCACCGTGACCACATCCCCCACCTGGCGTTCGCGTAAAACCTCGTGGAGATCTTCCACCCTGCGGATCGGGCGGCCGTCAATCGCAAGCAGGCGCGGCTGTGCCGCCGTAATCCCCTGCTGATAGGCCGGCCATGTCTCAGGATCGCCGGTCGGGCCGAGGTTGTTAAATACCAGAGTCTTTTCGACAAAACCGCCCAGGAAAGGCAGCCGCATCCAATCCAGAGCCAGGAACGGCAGGATCATGTAGATGATCATGCCGGTCATCAGGTAGAGCAAAACCACGGCCTGGGGCAGCCAGGTTTTCCAGGTGACGGTTTCGAACGCAGACAGGGGACGAGTACGAATATCTTCCATTAGCAGCTTTTCCGATAGCAAACCGGCGAGATCAGGTTCTAGATGGGTCGTACCGAACCCAACAAGGATTTTCGGGCAGGCAATAATTATAAAGCTTATCCAGTTTGAGTATACAAAATTCCTGGCCCCTGGGGAGGGCTTTTTGCACTTCTGCAAGGTAAAAAGGACGTAAAATATACGCATAAGGGTACGTTGCGCTTAGAATCCAACCTGCATGAGGAGCCAGACTTGAGAGCAATCACAACGGATATTTTGATCGTTGGCGGCGGCCTGGGAGGGGTAGCCGCGGCCCTGGCCGCCCTAAAATTGGGCAGGCGCGTGGTTTTGACGGAAGTCACCGATTGGATCGGCGGGCAGTTGACCGCCCAGGCCGTCCCGCCGGATGAAAACCCCTGGATCGAGTCGGTTGGCGGCACCAACAGCTACCAACAACTGCGCGAAGGCATCCGCGCGTATTACCGCCGCCACTACCCGCTCACCCAGGCCGCCCGCGAGATCGTCCACCTGAACCCAGGCAATGGCAACGTCAGCGCCCTGTGCCATGAGCCGCGCGTGGCCCTGGCCGTGTTAGAAGCCATGCTGGCCCCGTACCGTTCTGGCCGCCAGTTAGAGGTCTTACTGCGCCACCGCCCCATCCACGCCGAGGTAGACGGCGACCGTGTGCTGGCGGTGACGCTGTTCGATGAGCTTACCGGCGAGCAGATCACTGTTCAGGCCGCCTATATTCTCGATGCCACCGAACTCGGAGACCTGCTGGACCTGGCCGGCGTGGAACACGTCATCGGGGCCGAATCACAGGCCCAAACCGGCGAGCCGCACGCCCTGCCCGGCGCGCCCGACCCGCTCGATCAGCAGGCCATCACCTGGTGTTTTGCGATGGATTATCTGCCCGGCGAAGATCACACCATCGAAAAACCCCCTCAGTACGAGCGCTGGCGCACCCTGCAACTGGATTTCTGGCCCGGCCCCCAATTGGGATGGGAAGATGTTGTCCCCGAAACCCTGGAAGTGCGCTACCGGGCCATCTTCACCTCCAGGCCATCGGCCAGCGGCAACGATCACGGTACGTTCTGGCGCTACCGCCGCATCTTCCACGCCGATTACTACCCGCCGGGCCTGTACCCAAGCGATATTACCCTGGTGAACTGGCCGCAGAACGATTACTGGTGCATCCCACTGCTGGGCGTCTCCGCTGAGCAGGCCGCGACCGCCCTGGAAGAAGCCCGCCAGCTCAGCCTATCCCTGCTGTATTGGATGCAAACCGAGGCCGAGCGCCACGACGGCGGCTATGGCTACCCCGAACTCCGCCTGCGCGGCGACATCACCGGCGATACACCTCACGGCCTAGCAAAGCACGTGTACATCCGCGAAAGCCGCCGCATCCAGGCCGAGTTTACGGTTCTCGAACAGCACGTGGGCGTCGCCGCCCGCCAGGGCTTTTCAGAAGCTGAAACCTTCCCCGACAGCGTGGGCATTGGCAGCTACCGCATTGACCTGCACCCTTCCACCGGCAAGCGCAACTACGTGGATATTTCCAGCTATCCCTTCCAGATTCCCCTGGGGGCTTTACTGCCGGTGCGCGTCCGCAATCTTCTGCCGGCCTGTAAGAATTTAGGCGTTACGCACATCACCAACGGCTGCTACCGCCTGCATCCGGTAGAATGGAACATCGGCGAGGCCGCCGGGGCGCTGGCGGCCTGGTGTCTGGAGCAAAAAACCGAGCCTAAGCAGGTACGCGCCAGTCCGCCGCGCCTGCAAGACTTCCAGGCCCTGCTTCGCCGTATGGGCGTCCGCCTGGAATGGCCGCGCTACGCCCGCATCACCGCGCGCTAGGCACAACTACCGCCCAAACAGAATCTGCTCGCGCTCATACAGGCGGATAGACACCAACAGCAGGATCAGCGTCACCGCCAGCGTGACCAGCGTGGTGATGGTGACGTGGTTTGGCTGGATCGTCTCGCCGCGCAAAAACTGGTTAATCAACAGCGACTGCCCGTAGGTCGGAATCAGCATCGCCGTCAAACTGCTTTTAACCGGCAAAAACCCAATAAAAGCCCCCGGCAGGCCCACGATCAGCGGCAGGAACGAGAGATAGGTCTGGGCCTCTTTAAAACTGCGCGTAAACGTCGCCACCAGCATTTGCAAGGCCGAGGCCAGCAGTACCATCGGAACGCACAGCACGAAAATATTCCAGAGGGTCATCTGGTCAATGGTCATTTTAAAGCCCACGTACTCTTCCAGCGGGATCACGTTAAACCCAATCCCAAACAGAACCAGCGTCAACCCCAGGCTGAGAAGCGCAAACGGCAGGGAAGCTAAAAACTTGCCGATCACAAACTCACTGCGGTAAACCGGGTTAATCAGCAGGGGTTCCAGCGAGCCGCGCTCGCGCTCGCCGGCCGTTGCGTCAATCACCACGTACATCCCGCCCACGAAGACCGTCATAATCAGCAAAAAGGGCATCATGTTGAGAAAGATGAGCGACTGGCTTTGGGGCGTCGCTACATCCACGCTGTTCACCGCCAGCACGTTGGTCAGCACCGGGCTGACCCCTCTGGCTTGCAAACGCAGACCGCTCATCATCCCCTCATAAGATAACAGCAAACTGCGCAGCCGCTGTATATCGGCGCTGGCGCTCTGGCGCGAGCTATCCACCACCACGTCAATCGCCGCCGGCTGACCCCTGCCCAACTGCTTGCCGTACTCCGGCGAGATCACCATCACCAGGTTGACTTCGCCCTCGCGCACGGCGCTTTTGGGGTCGGCGGGGGCGGGCAAAATCTCGACGTTGTTTTCTTTTAAGAAAGCAATCAGGTCTGGGGCATACTCCACGCCCGCCGCCGGCAGACGCAGGGGCGCTTCCACCGTTTCTCGAATTAACGACTTGCCCACCACCATAATCATCGCGATTAAAAAGACGGGCATAAAGACCGGCGTCAGCAGGGACGAGGAAATGGAGCGCCGGTCACGCAGGTTATCGAGGACTTCTTTACGAAACACCACCCAAATGCGCCTCATTTTTGCAGTCCCTCCTCCGATCCAATCGCCGCGACAAAGGCGTCTTCCAGGGTGGCTTGCCCGGTAGTTCGGAGCAGTTCTTCCGGCGACCCGGCCGCCACCACTTCGCCATGCGCAATGACCACAATATGATCGCAAAGCATGGAAACCTCTTGCATGATGTGCGACGAGAACAGCACGCACTTGCCCGCGTCGCGCAGGCGGCGGATAAAGGCACGCATCGAGCGCGTGCTCATCACGTCCAGGCCGCTGGTAGGCTCATCCAGCAGGACGTTTTGGGGGTCATGCACCAGGGCGCGGGCAATGGCAACCTTCATGCGCTCGCCGGTCGAAAAGCCCTCGGTGCGCCGGTCCATGATCTCGCCCATTTCCAGCAGACTGCTCAGGTCATCCATGCGCGCTTCCAGGGCCTTTTTAGGCATCCCCTGAAGCTCGCCGTAATAGCGGATGTTCTCGCGCGCGGTCAGGCGCGGATACAGGCCGTGACTGTCGGGCAGTACGCCCATGCGGCGCTGTACGGCCAGCGGCTGGCGGACCACATCCAGGCCGTCCACCGCGGCACTGCCGCCATCGGGCTTAAGAATGGTGTACAGGATGCGCAGGGTAGTGGTCTTGCCCGCGCCGTTGGGGCCCAGCAGGCCCGTCACCTGGCCGTCCGCGGCTCTGAAAGAGACGTTTTTCAGAGCGGCAACTTTACCAAAGGATTTTCGCAGTTCGGTAACTTCGATCATGGCATTATGGGAGTGGCATCGGCCCTACCGGGCTGAGGAAAAAGGATTGAGGGGTGATGTTCTGCAGGCAGCCGGTTTCTAATCCTTCCACCGCGGCCCGATCCAGAAAATCGCGGATGATGGTGGGCATACAGCCCGCGTAAAAATTGCTATGGCCCATGCCGGGCAGAATCAGGTGCAGGCTGTTGGTCATCCCGTGCGCCGCCAGTTCGGCGTTGGCCGGAGGCGTCACCGGGTCGGCTTCGCCAGAGATCATCAACAGCGGCACGTCCGTATTCGTCGTTTCGGGGATTTCAACCGAGCGGTTGATAGGCGGCCAACGCTGGCAGATCTCTCGCGAAACCTTCAGGTCTGGGTCAAAATAATAATCGCCCAGCTCGCCGCCCGGCGGTAACAACGGCAGGTCTTCGTAGCACCAGACCGAGAAATACATCCCCACTGCCAGGCTCTGATCGAGCGACCCGATCAACTGAAGATATTGGCTGACCAGCATCGTAAAGTCGCCTTCCGCGGCCTGGTGGATCATCAGGGGAATTAAAGCCGCCTGACTGTCGTGATAGGTCATCAACCGCACCGTCGAGCTGATTAACAGCGGCGAGATGGACACGCGGCGCGGCTGGCCCGTCCACGGGTCTGGGGTCGTAACCTCGCGCGGGCTGTCATGGACAGCCGAAAGCAGGTCATTCAACTCGCGTTTAAGGTTCGGAAAGGTCTCGCGGCAGGCGGCGTCGGCCTCACAGCGTTGAAAAACCAGGTCCAGGGCCCGCTGCGCATCCGAGCGCATCGTCACGCCCAGCGCCCACCCCAGCGGGGCCACGCCGTCCAGCACCACCGCCCGCACCTGGTTCGGGTACAGGCCCAGGTAAGCCAGCGCGGCACGCGTGCCGTAAGACACCCCCAACAGGTTGATGGTCTCGTAACCCAGCGCCTGGCGCACATCGTCCAGGTCTTGCATGGCTGTATCGGTGGTGTACTGCGTCAAATCCACGCCCTCCAGCCGCTCCAAACAGGCTTCGATCTCGGAGAGGCTCTCTTGCAGGGGCGGGTCGGCGCGGATCACGCCGGGGGTGGGGGTAGGCCGCGGTTCGGGCGGCGTGCATGAGAGCGCCCCCGATTTGCCCGTGCCGCGTTGGTCTACCATCACCAGGTCACGTTTTTGGCGGATGCCCTCCAGCGCGCCCATCAGGCCGGTAAACGCTTCGGTGGCCGCCTGGCCGGGGCCGCCGGCCAGCAGAAACAACGGGTCGGGGGCAGGGTTGCGGCTGATCGCCCGCACAACCACAACATTGAGGGATATTTTGCGCCCCTCCGGCTCGGCGCGGTTCTCCGGCACTTCCAGCGTTCCGCACTGCGCCTTGATGGACGTCCCCTCCAGCGTGCAGTCTTGCAGTGCAATCGGGGCCGGCGGCAGGACGACCGCCAAACCCGGGGTTCCCGTCTGCGCGGCGGTGGGCGCAGGCGTGGGGTCCGCCTGGGCGGCAGCGCCAACGCCGCCTGAACAGGCGCTCAACGCCAGCGCCGCGCAAACCAGGAACAGAACCGCCCCCTTTCTCCACCAGCGGCGGCGCTTGGCCTCAAAAGCGGCTACAAATATCAGGGCCGAAACGATGAACACGATCAGCGCCGCCAGCGGATCATACTTCTGAATGACGAACAGCGACTCGGTTTGCAGAGCGCTGTTGGGAAAGGTGACAATTAAAGAGGCATACAGGTTATTGGCAATGTGCATCCCCAGCGCCATCTCCAGGCTTTCACTGCGCAGCGTCACCCACCCTAACAGCAGGCCCATGCCAATGTAAGCCGGCATGGTCAGCAGCAGGCCGTAAGCCCCCACTTCAGGGTTCAGCCCATGAAGCAGTCCAAACAACACCGCCGGAACCAGCCACCCCAACCAGAAGTTCAACAGCCCAAAGCCCTGGGTGAGATACCCCCGGAAGAGCAGTTCCTCTGCGCCCGCCTGGATGGGGATCAACAGCACAGACACCACCAAGTAGGGCAAAAAGGCCGGCAGATCAAACGTCCAGGCATAGTTTCCGGGCTGAATCAGCGACAGGACCACGTCTCCCAACGCGGCCAGAATCAGCCAGCCGCCGGCCGCACCCCACAACCGGCCCCAATACAGCCGCCCGGTGGGGTTAATGATGCTCATAAAGGGCCGGTGATGGAGCAGGCGCAGGCCAACCCACAACCCCAGGGGGATGAAAATGAACGAGAGCAGGTTGACCGCCAAAAATACGGGGCCGGGCAAGAGGGCCGTAAGATCAGGACTGCGAGCCACCACCATCACAGCGGTCAGCAGACACGAGGTGGGGGCAAACGTCAGCGCGATGACCAGCAGAACCGTAGCCAGATACCGCCAGAAACCATTCTGCCCGCCGCGCGCCGCGGCGATAAAGGCATTTTCCGTCATAAAGGCATCCTCAGTAAGAAAACTGTACCCTCATCCTTCTTCCACCCAGGCTTGGGGAGAAGAAGGGGTATAATCGCAGCCGATGCTTCGCATTACTGTACCATCTGTAAAAGAATTGTACCGGAAAATTGCATTTCCGGCCTGGGCGTTTCCGGCGGCCCTGCTGGCAGTGGGCCTGCTGGCCTACGGCGTTCTGCTCCCCTGGTTGGGATTTTACTGGGATGATTGGGCCAAAATCGCCGTCGCGCGCCTGCATGGTTTGGGGGGCTACTGGCCGTATTATGCCGAAGACCGCCCGCTTTCTTCGTGGACGCACATCGTTTTTACCCCGCTGGTGGGCTTCCGGCCGCTGGGCTGGCATCTGCTTCAATTCATCCTCAAACTGCTGGCCGCCTGGGGCGTCTATTGGGTTACAGGCTTCCTCATGCCCCGGCGGCGCGGCCCGGCGGCTGTGGCGGCACTGCTGTTCCTGGTTTATCCGGTCTTCACGGCCCACCCGGCGGCGGTCACCTTTCACCAACAATGGCTCCAATATGCCCTGATCCTCTTTTCGATGGGCCTGATGCTGGCCGCGCTGTCTGCCGCTTCGAAGGGCCGCTTCCTCGCGCTGACGGCCCTGGCGCTGTTGTTCATGCTGTTGGAACTGACCGTAACCGAATATTTCGCCTCGCTGGAGGCCATCCGCCCGCTGTTGATCTGGGCGGCCCTGGGGCAGATGCCCCACGCTCTCCCCGCGCGGCGCGCCCGCCTATTGCAAACCGCCGCGCGCGCCGCGCCCTACCTGTTACTGCTGGCGGCCTATGGCTTCTGGCGCTTCTGGCTTCATCCCTTCAGCGGGAGAGACCCCTACGGCCTGGCGGCGCTCCACCAATTGAGCGAGAACCCGGCGGCGGCGCTTTCTGCACTGCTGCCCGCCTGGGCGCGCGACGCCGCCTATACGCTGGTAGGGGTATGGGGGCCGCTGCTAACGGTTGGGCCTCTCGACCGCCTGACGCCCTTTCAAATCCTCACCCTGCTGTTCAGCCTGGTCGCGCTGGTCATCACCCTCGTCTTTCTGGCCCGCTTTGAGCCGCACCCCCCCGCCGCCGGAGCGGACGCCTCCGACCGCCGACCGGCGCTGTGGATTGGCCTCGCCGCCTTCCTGCTGGGAATGCTTCCCGGCTGGCTGACCGGTCATACGGTGCTGGAAGACTTCCACGCCGACCGCTATGCTCTGCCGGCCCTGTTGGGGGCGGCTCTGCTGTGGGCCGCCGCTTTGGATTGGATCACCCCCTTGCGCTTACAGCGCGCGCTTCTGGCCGCCCTGTTGGTGGGTTTAAGCACCGGCTGGCAGCTCCGCGCCGCCAACGAGTACCGCTGGCTGTGGCAGACCGAAACGCGCTTCTTCTGGCAGCTCTACTGGCGCGCGCCGCACCTGCAAGCGGGAACGGCCCTGTTCACCTATCAAGAAATCTTCCCCAACCAGGGGTTGTTTTCCAGCAGTTCGGCCCTCAACCTGCTCTACCCGCATCCTCAGAAAGCCATGCCAGCTTCGTTCCCCGCGGTGCTGTCCTACTGGTGGTATACGCTCGCGCCGCGTTATGATATCAACCAGTTGTCTGAACCCATTGAGCTTAAAATGTCCACCCAGTTCCGCAGTCTGGCCTTTCGCGGCAGTACACCCTACACCCTGCTCGTCCATTACGACCCCGCCCACAGCAACTGCCTGTGGGTGATCACCGATGAAGACGTTGATGAGCCGGGTCTGCCGCCGCTGGTCAAAGCCATGCGCTCCATCTCGAACACCGGGCAAATCCGCGCTGAACCGCTGGCGGGCTGGCGCCCCCCCGCCGAGTTCTTTGGTCCAGAACCGGCGCACGATTGGTGCTACCTGTATGAAAAAGCCGACCTGGCCCGCCAGGTGGGAGACTGGCAGCGGGTGGCCGAACTGGGCGACCAGGCCCGCGCGCAGGGCTACTCCCCCGCCGACTCGCGCTCCAATGCCCCGCGCGAGTGGCAGCCGTTTATCGAAGGGTATGCCCGGCTGGGGCGCTGGTCTGAAGCCGCCGAACTGACGATCCAGGCCGCCCGGCGGGGCAAGGAATTTCAAGCGCCTCTGGCGCGCCTGTGGGAAAGGCTGGCAGGCGGCACGCCCGAAGGGGCCGGTAAATCAGAAGCCTACCAGGCGGTTCACGCCGTCTTGTATGGCGATGCTCCCTAGGCCTGCGGCATCCTCCCTGACCCCAAAATGGATTATACTCATAATGTATGACCGGTCTGCCCGCTCTACGCTTTTACCCGGCCGCCGGCAGTGCGCTCCCTCTGCCCCTGGGGCGCTATCTGCCGCCGCTGGCACAGGGAATGGTCAGCGCCTGGCTGGGAGCACACGCCCCGCCGGGTAGTTGGGTGCTGGACCCGCTGGGATCTACCCCTGCGCTGGCGCTCGAAGCCGCGCGCGCCGGCTACCGCGTGATTGTGGCAAGCAACAACCCCATCCTGAGCTTTATGCTCGAAGTGCTGGCCGCCGGTCACCGCCCGGCGGATTTTCAGGCCGCCCTGGCCGAGCTGGCCCTGGCCCGGCGGGGTGATGAACGGCTGGACCGCCACATCCAGCGCCTCTACCAGACGGAATGCCCCCGCTGCGGCGAGATTATCACGGCGCAGGCGTACCTGTGGCGTCGGGGCGAAGCCCAGCCTTTCGCGCGCGCGGCCCACTGCCCCAAATGCGGCGAAGAGGGCGAACAGCCCCTCACCGATGTAGATTTGCAAACCCTCGCGCTGGCAGGCAATGATGCTCTGCACCGCTCGCGCGCCTTACAGCGGGTGGTGATGAACGAGGATGAATACCGTCAGGACGTAGAACAGGCCCTGGAACATTACCTGCCCCGCCCGCTCTCTGTACTCTTTACCTTAATTAACCGGCTGGAAGGGCTGGCCCTGCCCCCTGAGCGCGCGCGGTTGATCCAGGCTCTGTTAATCAGCGCGTTTGACGCTGGCAGCAGCCTGTGGCCCTGGCCGGTTGGGCGCGCCCGCCCGCGCCAGCTCACCATTCCGCCCCAGTTCCGCGAGCATAACCTTTGGCAGACCCTGGAAGAAGCCGTGACAGAATGGTCTATGCCCGATGGCGCGCCCCCGGTAACCGTTACGCGCTGGCCGGCCCTGCCCCCAGAGCAGGGGGGCATCAGCCTGTTTCGTGGGAGGGTCAAGGGCCTCATGCCTCTGCCAGATGAGATCGGCCTGCAGGCCATCGTCACCGTCTTTCCGCGCCCCAACCAGGCTTTTTGGACGTTATCGGCGCTGTGGTCGGGATGGTTGTGGGGCCGCGAAGCCGCCCTGCCCATGCGCAACGTGTTAGACCGCCGCCGCTACGACTGGAACTGGCATACCTCGGCCCTGCACAGCGCCCTTGCCGCGTTGAGCCGCGCCGTCCCAGCCGATACCCCCTTCTTCGGTCTTCTGCCCGACCTGGCCCCCGGCTTTATGACGGCGGTGATGGCCGCTCTCGAAGCGGCTGGCTTCCACCTGGAAGGCCTGGCTCTGCAAGTAGAAGACGCTGTCGCCCAGGGGCTGTGGCGTCCCGCGAGCCACCCTGAACCCCTGGAGAGCCGCGACCGGGCCGCTCTGGAAAGCACTGCGCGCGAGGCTATCCGCGCCGCATTGATCGAGCGGGCCGAACCTGCCCCTTACCTGGCGCTGTACGCCGCCGGGATGATCGCCCTGGCCCGCGAGCGGGCCATTCCCGCTACCATGCCGGGGATGCCCGGCGAAGTCTTCACCCGCCTGCACGCGGCCCTGGCCCGCCCCTTCAGCGACCGCTCTTTCCTGAAATTCTACCCTTCCAGCGGCTCAGCCGCGGCAGCGCCCGCTGAACCTGCCGAGGATGAGCGCGGCTGGTGGTGGTTAGCCAGCGGCTCAGAACCTTACGCCGAGGCGGGGCGGCTGCCCCTCTCAGACCGGGTGGAAATGGAAGTGGTTCGCTTCTTGCAAAAGCGGGCGGCCTGCACCCTCGCAGATTTACAGCAGGCCCTGGCCCCACAGTTCACCGGTCTGCTGGTCCCTTCTACCGAACTGCTGCGCGCCTGCCTGGATTCTTATGCCGAGCCGGTCGCCAACCAACCTGGGGCCTGGCGGCTGCGCGCGGGCGAGTCACCTGCCGAGCGCCGCGCCGACCTGCACGCCATGCGCGCCGCCCTTCTTCAAATTGGCAGGCAGTTGGGCTATCATCCGGCGGAGATGGGCGAAACCACCGTCATCTGGGAGCCAGACTGGGCCTTTTATCTGATGGCCTCCAGCATTATCAGCCGGTTTGTGCTGTCGCCCACGCCGGGGACCGCCCGCCGCCGCGTGCTGGTCCTGCCCGGCAGCCGGTCACGCCTGCTGACCTTTAAACTCCGCCGCGACCCACGCCTGGCCGCCGCCCTGCGCGGCTGGCGCATCCTGAAGTTCCGCCATTTGCGGGCAATCGCCCAGCAGTTAAGCGGCCAGCCCCAGGTAGACCCCAACGCATGGGAGCAAATGCTCGACCAGGACCCCCTCACCGACGAAGCCACCCAAATGCCGCTGTTTCACATCGAATAAATGTGGGTTAAAAACGATCCACCCCCCAAAAATGGGGGGTGGATCGTTTTTCAGCGGGTTACTCCGCAGGCGGCGCGGGCGGAGTCTCTTCCGCCGGCCCACCTTCTTCATCAGGCGGGATGGTTGCGCTTGCCAGCGGCGCCGCGGTTTCGAGAGCCAAAACTTCGCGGTAAGTGAGCGTCCAGACGCTCGACTTGAAGATTTCCACCAGAGCGCCCAGGAACAACAGCGGCAGGATGAGCACCAGCAGGGTGATAGGCACGCCCACCACGCCGGCGACAATCAAGGGCAGGGCGTCTCGCGCGAACAGGCCGGTGATCACCCAGGCCAGCAGTGCCGGAAGCCCGCCAACCACCACCCCCGCCAACAGCAGCAGGATGACGACCGGGATCATTACAATGGCCCAGCCGATGCCCAGGGCAAACAAAATCAGGCCCATCACGAACACGTCTCCCAGGCGGCGGCGCACCAGCTCAACCCCGCGCCGGACCGACTCGAACACCCCACGCTCTTCCAGCACCGCCGCGCGGCGGATAAAGGGCATGACCAGCGATACCGCGATCCCTGCCACTACCAACAGGAAGATCGCCAGCAGGACCAATCCAATCGTGATGATCGTACCCAGCACACCCAAGGTCTGGTTATCGGTGACCCACAGCAGCAGCGGGGCCAGGGCAATGCCAAACAGCAGCACGAAGGCGACAAAGCCGACCAATCCAAAGAGCAGGTCAATTAGGAAGATGCGCAGTGCCGGGCGCGACCAGCCCCACCGGAACCCCTGCCCCACGCTCACCTTTTCGCCGGTGCGCTCGTGTTCGTTGACCATCCGAATGGCGGCGGTCTCAGAAATATAGCGCAGGATCGTAAAGGCAATGCCCAGCAGGACGAGGAAGCAGATCAGCACAATCACGCCGGTGAGGATCGCATTCCACGGCAGGTTCGACAAATCGGGCAGCCGCCCATTACCCGGCGGAAAGCCGTTCCGGCCGCTGCCCCCGCCGCCCCCACCGGGACTGCCAGGACTGCCGCTGCTGCCGCCGGTCGACAGCGCCAGTAAAATGCCGAACACCCATAACGCCCGATAATTGAGCGTGATCGAAAAAGCTCTGCGTAAAATTCGCAAGTGGTCCATTGTAGTTCGCTCCTTATGTTTTCCTCAGCGCCCACCAGCTTGCCAGCCAGCCCCACATCAGGACGACCAGAACCAGGGTGAGCGCAATTTCAATTGCTGCGATTTCAACCGCCGCGATCACCGCCGGCCCCCATCCGGTGAAGCGCAGTGCATCCGGTAACAGCCCGCTTCCGGCGCTCCCCGGCAGGTAGCCCGCAAACAACCACAGGCTGATACCCGCCACCAGCGCCGCCGCCTGTACAAAGGCCCAGACGGCCAGGATTCCAATGGGGGTGGCCTTCCAGGCGGCTTTCAGCACGCGGTACGGCCAGGGGCGGGGCTGTTCGCGCGGCAATTGCAGCATCAGCCCGGCGGCAAAGCGCCGCGGAGAACTGCGCCAGGCCGGCGCCGGCGCGGCGCGCAGCAGCGCCGAAAGATGGCCCAGTTCTTCCAACTCGGCCCGGCACTGCGCACAGCCCGCCAGGTGACTTTGCACCATTTCTAACTGCTTACCGTGCAGTTCGCCGTCATAATAGGCCGCGATCCACTCACTGGCGTGCAGTTCTGTCGGTTGTGTGTTCATGTCACCTCCACCAGCCCCTTACGCAACTGGCCTCTCGCATAATTCAGGCGCGACATCACCGTTCCCACCGGAATATTGAGCGCCGCCGCAATCTCCTGGTACGATAACTGCTCATACTCGCGCAGGATCAACACAGCCCGGCTGGCCTCTGGCAGTGCCAGCACCGCCCGGCGCACCCGCTCCACCGACTCGCGTTGGATGGCCGCATCTTCGGGGTCTGGCATCGTGCCGGGCAGGGCAGCCTCCATCTCCGGCGAGTCGAGGTCAACCGACCGGGGCGACCGGCGCAGCGCATCCAGCGCCCGGTTGATCGCAATGCGGTAAATCCACCCGCGGAAAGGATACTCCGGTTTATAGCCGCTCAAACTCTGCCATGCCTTCAAAAAAGCCTCTTGAGCGGCCTCTTCGGCCAGGTCGGGGTCGCCGCACATCCGGTAGACCACATTGACCACGCCGTCGCGGTAGCGGCAGACCAGTTCGGCAAACGCGTTCCGGTCGCCTCGCAGGGCCGCGGCGGCCAGGTCTTGATCGGTAGTGGGGTGAAGCGAGCCGCCCAAGCGTTCCCTTTGTTCCTTTCCACACTGTATACGGAAGATAACTTTATTTTATTCGGTATTGAACCGCAGGATAGCGCCGCAGGATAGCGGGTCTGTCCCACCCAAAAGCGCGCGCCTGTCCTTTCGGTCAGACAGGCGCGGCCAATGCGGATCGGGCTGGCAAATTGGGGGCGTAGGCAGTCTCACCCCTCAAGACGTAACCGGCGTATCGGTCGGCGTGGGCGTCTCAGTTGGCGGGGGTGAGGTGGGCGTAATGGTGGGCGTGTTGGTGGGCGGCAGAGTTGGCGTATTTGTCGGCGTCGGCGTAGAAGTGGGGGTCGGCGTGGGCGTGGGAGTAGGAACCTGCAGGTTCAGGTGGATGCGCCGCTCGGCATAGCGATCTGGCTCACTGCTTTCCATGTAAATCCGCAGGGTCACAACGCCCGCCGGAAGCTCCGTAAGGTCCCACGAATGGATGCGCTCTGGGTTGACGTACTGGTTGGGATTGTTCTCCACCAATGGATGCCACTCGGCAGGGTCCTGACCCTCGCCCCACTCCAGGCGGAACTGGCGGAAATTGGCCGAAGCCTTAACCACCGCGTAAATATCCAGCGGAGAATGGTTAACAGTCTGGTTATCGTTCATGCCGGCGAAGTAAATCTCGGGGCGCGGGTCGGTGATGCGGCACTCGCGCGGCGGCACAAACGTAACCGGAGACGAAAACCCGTAGCTTTCAGCCCAGGCCCGGCCCTGATCGGTATCTTTAATCCAGGTAATCGCCCACGGGTCGGTGACGTTCAGCGTCAGCCGCTCGGTAGAATACCCGGCGCACTCCGGCGAAGCGCGCAGACCCGTCCAGGTATCCACCTCCACTTTTTTCCACAAATCCTCTTCTTTGGGCAGGGGCGGCTGATCGGCGGCGAACAACTCCACGCGCTGCGACGGGCAGAATTCCGAAGGCTCGGTTCCCGACACCGCGCAGATCACGCGCTCTATCACGCCTCCGGGGCGCTGTAAGGGGGTGGGACTGCCGTTGGTCAGGTGCGGGATGGCATACTGCATAAAAGCCGCCCAGGCTGGGGCCGCGCCGCTCAACCCGGTGACGTTAATCATCTCGGTATAGTCAGCGTTGCCAATCCACACGCCCACCGCCAGGTCAGGCGTATACCCCAGGGTCCAGTTATCACGGAAATCGTTGGTGGTTCCGGTCTTGGCGGCGGCCTGGAACGGCAGGTTGAGGACCGAATTGGGGCCGAACATGGGGGTGCGGGCTTCGTTATCCGACAGGATCGAACCGATCAGATAGGCATGTTCCGGGCGCACCACCTGCTCTCCGGCGGGGCGCTGGTACTCATAGACCACGTTGCCGGTGTAATCCACAATCTTGGTAATTGCCACGGGCGGCATCCGCCGGCCGTTGTTCGCCAGCGTGGCGTACATCGAGGTCATATCCAACAGCGAAATTTCGCCCCCGCCCAGCGTCAGCGACAGGCCGTAATCGTTGCGGGTGAGCGAATGAACGCCCAGGCGGCGCAAAAAGGCAATCAGGCCGTCGTCGCCGGGGATGTTGGGGTTATCGTAAATGCCGACGAACTGCAAAGCCTTGACCGCCGGGACGTTATAAGAATTGGCGAGCGCGGAGCGCACCGTCACCGGGCCGTGGAAGCGGCCATCGTAGTTCACCGGCTGGTAGGGCGGGCGCGGGTCGTTGGGGTCGCCGGAAGGCGGGAAGTTGGTCGGCACGTCCCAGATCAGAGTGGCGGGCGTCCAGCCGCGTTCGAAAGCGTACAGGTAGGTCAGCGGCTTAATCGAAGAACCGGGCTGGCGCGGAATCACCGCCATGTTGATCTGCCCAGAAGCTTCTTCATTATCAAAGTCTGGCGAACCCACCATCGCCAGGATTTCGCCGGTGGACGGCTGAATGGCAACCAGCGCGCCGTTTTTGGCGTTGCGGTCGGCCAGCGCCGCCACCTGATTGGCGATCATCTCTTGGGCCTGGTCTTGCAGTTCGGGCATTAGAGTGGTGTAGACGGTAAAGCCAGAACGATAAATCGTCTGCGGGTCGTACTGACTCTCCAGAATCGAGCGGATAAACGTGACCCAGTGCGGGTAGCGCATAGCGGCCTGGCGCATCTGGAAGTTATAATTCTCGATCTCCTGCATGGCCTGCACCGCCGCGGCGGCGTCTACGCATACCGGAGTATCGGGGCGGTTGCTGACGTAAATACAGCCCTCTTCCTGGCTTAATTCATACATCAGCCGGACGACGTCTTTCTGGCGGCGCAGGGTGACCTCGCGGTTGGTGAACACGTCGTACACCGCCGGCGACTGAGGAATGCCCGCCAGGAAGGCCGCCTGCCCTAACGTCAGGTTATCAGCCGTGGTGTTGAAATACGTCTCCGCGGCGGCTTCGATGCCATAGGCCAGGTTGCCGTAATTGATCTCGTTTAAATACAGTTCCAGGATGGCATCTTTAGAATAGCGGCGCGTGATTTCAGACGCCAGCACGATCTCGCGGGCCTTACGCTCATAGGTGATCTGATTGCGCTCTTCCGGCGAGAGCAGCAGGGCGCGGGCAATCTGTTGGGTAATGGTCGAAGCGCCCGAAACCACCTCGCCGCTGGTGTAGTTGCTCCAAAAGGCCCGCGCAATCGCAATAGGATCGAACCCCGGATGGCTGTAAAAGCCCTTATCCTCGGTAGCAATCGTCGCCGCTACCACGTAAGGCGAGACCTTGCTCAAAGGCACGTAAGTGCGCCGCCCGGCGTTGGGGTCGAGGATTTCGTAAAGGACCTGACCGTTGCGGTCGAGAATGCGGGTCGTCTCAAACTGCGAAGCGCGGGCGCGCAGTGTCTCTACGGACGGCAGGTCCGCCGCAATGGTGAAGTACTGGAACACCACCCACGACCCAGCCGCCACCACCACAAACACCACAATAAACAACAGCGCCACCAGGCCGCGCAGTACGCACCCCAGGCCGCGCTTCCAGGCGGCCGCCCCCCGCGCCGGGCGGTAGGGAGAGCCAGCGTATCCCCCGCGCCCCGGCGGGTAGTAGGTGGGCGGAGAGCCGCCCCCAGCAGGATACTGCGGCGGCTGGGCGCGCGGCGGGTAAGCAGAAGGCCGGGTCTGGCCGCGCCCATAGGGGGGCTGGGGCGTGCGATCCTGGTAGGCGGCGGGCGTTACGCGGGTGGCGTAGGGGTCCACTTCTTCCACCCGCCGGGGCAGGGGCGTATCGCCGCGCCCATACGGCGGGGGCGGCGGAGGGGTAGGACCTCCGCCCACTGCCCCAGAAGGCGGAACCGGGCGCGTGGCGGCGGGGTCTGGGCCTACCTGGTAGGGGACCGTTTCAGGCCCTTCCGCAGGCGTGGGGCGCGCTGGAATGGCGCGCGTCGCCTGCTGGTCGGGCGGTTTGGACTGCTCACCCTGGCCCTGCCCATACCACCCACCCGTCGCTTCTGGCGCGCCGGTAGGGTGGCGCCCCCCTTGCGTTACGCCGCCCTGCGGCGGCGGGGAACTGTCAGGTTGAGCTGGTTGCGGGCGGGTGGCCTCGTCTGCGCCGGGGGAAGTCTCCTCGGGCGGAACTTTACCGCCAGCCGGGCGCGCCGGCTGTGCGCCGGTCATCATGGCTTCGTTCTCTTCACTGCCGGCCAGCAGTTTTTGCAGGCGTTTGCGCGGCTGGGTCTTTTCTTCTTCCGGTTGCCCGGATGGGTTGGTGGGCTGATCGCTCATGGTGGAAATACTCTTCTCGTCGCTATCGCGTGACTACAAAGTTCATCGTCCGTTCAGGCACATAGATCACTTTCTGCACATGCCCCTGGCGCAAGAACTTTGCCACGCTTTCCATTGCCTCGGCCCGCGCGCGGATTTCTGCCTCGCCCTCCCCATGATTCACCTCCAGCGTGCCGCGCAGTTTGCCGTTCACCTGGATGGCAATGACGACCTTCTCTTCCAGTTCCAAGGCCGGGTCATACGCAGGCCACGCCGATAAATGCACGCTGCCTTCTCCGCCCAGCTTTTGCCAGCATTCCTCGGTCAGGAAAGGCGCATAGGGGGCCAGTACCTGCGTAAAAGCGCGCAGTTCGGCGTTCGCAATCGCCTCGCCCTGGCCGCTCTCCGGTTCGACCAGTTCGCTCAGGCGGTTGAGCGTCTCCATCATATGGGCAACCGCGGTGTTGTACTTGAACGCGGCGATGTCTTCGGCCACTTCTTTCGCCAGGCGGTTGATCGCCGCCTTCACGCGCGGCCCAGAAGTGCCCGCTTTGCCTGCATGGTCGTTTACAAACCGCTCAAACCGATCCAGGAAGCGTTTGACGCCCAAAAGCGCCCGTTCATTCCAGGCCATGGTGGCATCATACGGCCCCATAAACATCAGGTAGGTGCGCAGGGTGTCGGACCCGTATTTCTCCACATATTCATCTGGCACAACGACATTGCCGCGCGTCTTGCTCATGCGCTGACCGTCTGGCCCCAAAATCACGCCGTGCGACAGGCGCTTGCGGTAGGGTTCGGGGTATTCCGGCGGGACCGCGCCCAGGTCATGCAAAAACTGGTAGATAAAGCGCGAATACAGCAGGTGGAGCGTGTTATGTTCGTCGCCGCCCACGTACACATCTACCGGCAGCCAGTAGCGCAGTTTCTCCATGTCGGCCAGGGCCTGGTCGTTGTGCGGGTCGCAGTAGCGCAAGAAGTACCAGTCTGAGCCGGCCCAATTAGGCATCGTATCGGTCTCGCGCCGCCCAGGGCCGCCGCAGCGCGGGCAGGCAACGTTCACCCATTCAGGAATATTCGCCAGGGGCGACTCGCCGGTATCGGTGGGCTTATACTGCTCCACTTCGGGCAAAACTACCGGCAGTTGATCTTCAGGAACCGGAACCCAGCCGCACGCCTCGCAGAATATCATTGGAATCGGCTCGCCCCAATAGTGCTGGCGGCTGAAGATCCAATCACGCAGGTGATAAGAGACGGCACGCTCGCCCAGACCGTGCTGTTCCAGCCAGCTAATCGCCGCGGGGATGGCTTCGCGGGGCGAGAGGCCGTCAATCGGCCCGGAGTTATGGACGACCCCTTCCATCCCGGTGTACGCCTGGTTAAGGAAGGACCATTCGCCTTCCGGCTGGATCACCGGCACAATCGGCAGGCCGTACTGAGTGGCAAACGCATGATCGCGCTCGTCGTGGGCCGGCACAGCCATAATCGCCCCGGTCCCGTAAGTCATCAGCACAAAATCCGAGATCCAGATGGGCAGTTCCTGGCCGGTGACGGGGTGCAGGGCGTACAAACCACTGGCGACTCCATCTTTGGCGCGGGCGACCTCGGTGCGCTCCAGTTCAGACTTGCGCCGCGCCCGCTCGACGTATTCGGCGACGGCAGGGTTATCCATCACCTGAGCGACCAGCGGGTGTTCTGGCGCAATCACCATAAACGTACAGCCCCACAGCGTATCGGGCCGGGTGGTAAAAATTTCTAAGAACTGGTCTCTTCCGACGATGGGAAAGCGAATCCGGGCCCCTTCAGAGCGCCCAATCCAGTTGATCTGTGCGGCTTTGACCTTTTCGATAAAATCGGTCTGTTCCAGGCCAGAGATCAACCGGTCGGCATACGCCGTGATGCGCACGACCCACTGGCTGATACTGCGGCGGGTCGTTTCTGTACCACAGCGCTCACAGCGCCCGTCAATCACTTCTTCATTCGCCAACCCCACCTTGCACGATGGACACCAGTTGATGGGCATCTCGGCTTTGTAGGCCAGCCCCTTTTCAAACAGCTTGATAAAAATCCACTGAGTCCAGCGGTAATAACGGGGGTCGGTGGTATCCACCAGGCGATCCCAATCAAAGCTGAATCCCAGGCGGATCATCTGCCTGCGGAAGTTGGTCGTGTTTTCAAGCGTCACCTCTTGGGGCTTGCGGCCGCTGCGAATGGCGAAGTTTTCGGTGGGAAGGCCAAACGCATCCCACCCAATGGGGAACAACACGTTCTTCCCCTGCATCCGCTGGAAGCGCGCGTACACGTCGCCGCCGGTAAAGGTGAAAGTATGTCCCAGGTGCAGTCCCAGGCCAGAGGGGTAAGGGAACTCGACCAGTACGTAGCACTTCGGACGTTCCGAAAAATCCTGCGCGTGAAATTCGACCATAGCTCACCTCTTAAATGATTATAACAGATCGTAGAACCGAAATTTTCACGCCGCCAATGTTCGCCGCACGGCGAAAAGCTCTGCTTTTCACCGCCAAAGCCTTGTGTGGAGCGTTCTCCGGCTAAACGCCGATATATTCTCGATAGCGTTGGTACAAATTGCGTGCCGACGGCCACATGGAGTTGGGACTCATAAAGTGCGAGAATTCAAACGTAATCAGCTTTTCCACCCCTGCGGCCTCGGCCACTTCGATCTTATAGCGCAGATTGCGCCAATCGATCGGCAGGAAGTTGAGCGGCATGCCCCGTTCAAACGATTCCACATTCGACCACGCCCGCAGTCCATGCTTGCGCGCCAGCCGGTTGTTGATTTCCATAAAAATGGGCAGTTCCTGGAACTCCACCTGCCCATCCTGGAACGCCACTACATCCACAAACCCGCCCAAGATGGAGAAAATCTGATCCCACTGCGCTTCGTGTTCTTCCGGAGTAATCGGCCCTTCGTGAAACTGCTTGCGTCCCTTCACGTAAGGGGACATCAGCACCGGAACATCTTTTAACCCCTTCACGTGCCTTGCCAGACGCTCGATCAGGCGGGTATGGCCCTCGTTGTGTTCGTGGATTTCGTGGGTCATATACCACCCGCCAAACGCCGGGCGGTGAGCGTACCGGGCGGCCGCTTCTTCGGTAAAGCGCAGGTTGACTTCAACCTCGCGCTCCGGCTGGCCCTGATGCCAGAAGCGGCCCGAATCGTAGATGCCGAAGTAAAAGGTCATGCCGGTGCGTTCGGCCTGGGTCAGAAACAGATCAACCAGGTCTATGTACACCGGACGGATGCCCACCTCGCGCTCCAGCACCGCAGAAGGGAAAGTGGCCCGGTCGCGGTAGCCAGAGCGGATTAGAATCACCGTGTCAATGCCCACTGCCCGCATCGCATCGAAGTCGGCGGCCCACTCTTCTGGCCCCCAGTTGGCCGAAGGGATGTCGTGGGTGATCTCATCTAAGAAAGTCCCCGTGATTTTCATGTCTTCTCTGCCTCCACAAAATAGAAAGGATCGCGGCGCAGGGCCGCCAATGCCGCCGGCCACATTTTTTCGGCCTCCAGCAAATAACACTCGGCTGTTAACACCCGGCCTTTGCGCAGTCCATCGGGGCCTAACAGCGCCTCCAGGCGGTCATACCGCTGGTGAAACCCGGCGAAGAGATGACTGCGCACCCGGGCGGTGGTTTCCGTTCCGTCCAGGTGGATCAGACGGTACTCAACCACTCTGCCAAAGAGGTACGGCGGCTCAATACGTTCCTCAACGGCGTGCATCGAAGTGTTTGGGCGCAGTCCGCATCCCAAAAAGAGAATCTGCCCCCCCACCTGCGGCAGGCGCGCGAAGGGCGAGCGCTCTCCGCAGGGCGTTTCATCCAGGTGATGATCGGCAAGCAGTTCCGCCGCGCGCGGGCCAACCGCGCAAACCGAATGGGTAGGGTGAACACTGCGCAGAGTTCCGGCACGCGTGCGAAAATATTCTGGCAGTGCGCCCACACACACAGGGGTGGAGCGCGCGTCAAAGTAAGGGTGGTTCGCCCCGACCGTCTCATAACTTAAAGCGGGCATTAAGAGCGTTCCGCCTGCGCCCAGCGCCCGCAACAGGCCCAGTACAGCCCCTTCTGCCCCTGCCGGCCGCGCCCCCAGCGAACGCAGTGAAGCGTGTACCAGCAGAACCCCGCCCGGACGCACCCCCAAGGCTTGCAAGTCCTGGGCCATGCGGTCAATCCATGCTTCGGCTTGATGATCCATGCCTTTTCCCCAAAAACTCGTGTTATGGAGCGATTATAACGCCGCCAGCCCCCGATTCGCCTGTGTTAGAATCGTGACATGCTTTCCTGGAACGCCCCTTCTACCCCGCCCCTGGCGCTCACCCTGGCCGCCGACGCCCGCCTGGGAAAAACGGATTACATTGACGACCAGGTTTGGGAACTGCGCGGCGGCGGCGGCGAGCCGGCCGCTCTGGCTTTTGAGACCACCTATGGCCTGCGCGCCAACCGCATGCGGCTCTTCCCGCGTTTCTTAAAGCCCGGCCTCGATCGCACCGACCCGGCCGGTTTCTTTGCGCCGGTCAAAGTGCTGTCTTACTACCCCAACTACCTGTCCATCGTCTTTAACCCTTTTGAGGGCTTAGAAGTCGTGGCTGAATACTGGATTCCCGAATCGCAGGCGGCGGCGGGACGTTTCAAGATCACAAATTACAGCGTCTTACCTCAAATTTTCCGGCTGGAACTGGCCGCCTTGCTGAATGCGCGCGGGCATGAGGGCAGTTTGCATCCCCATCAGACCGCCCAGGGCTACATCCTGACCGGCGAAACCGGCAACCTTCAACCGGTGATTGCCCTCTCTGGGGGCGCGCGCGTCACCGGCGGGCCGTTCCCGGCCTTGGGGCTGGACCTCGAAATGTACCCCGGCAACGTCCGTCAGTACACCTGGGCCACAGCCGGGGCGCGCACCCTGCCCCTCTCGCTCGAAACCGTCACGCGCACTCTGGCGCTCCCCTGGGACGCCAATATTACCCGCGTGGAAATGCAGAACCTGGCGGACATGGTGCGCATCAACAGCGGCAACCCCGATTGGGATGAAGCCCTGGCCGTATCGCAAAAACTGGCCCACCAGATGTTCCTGCACAACTGGCCCTACCTGCCGGCCCCCTCTTTTGTGCTGACCCGCCGCCCCGACCAGGGCTTTTCGGCCCGCGGGGACGGCTCTGACCATCCCTCTACCTGGAAGGGGCAGACCGCCTTTGACGCCTATTACCTGGCAAACCTGCTGCTGCCCGCCGCGCCGCAGCGGATCGAAGGACTGGTGCGCAACTTCCTGGCCTTCCAGCAGGAAGATGGGCGCATTGACTGGCGTGTTGGGTTAGGGGGTCAGCGTACTCAGCGCCTGGCCCAGCCCATGCTCGCTGCGCTGGCGGTGCAGGTTGGCCCGTACCTGGATGAAAAAAGCTGGTACGGCGAGGTTTACCCCCCCTTAAAGCGTTTTTTTGACTGTTGGATGGCTCCCGAACAAGACAGTGACGGCGATGGCTTTCCCGAATGGGAAAACGCGCTTCAATCGGCCCTGGAAGACAGCCCCATCTTCGAGCGTTTTTCGCCCGAGGGGCGCGGGGTGGATACGACCATCCTCGAAAGCCCGGCCCTGGCTGCCATGCTCTACCGCGAATGTCAGTCGCTGGAAGTCATGGCCCGCACCCTGGGCTTGCAGGCAGACCTGCCGGCCCTCGCCGCCGCCCGCGCCCGCCTGCAAGCCGTCCTGGCCGAAACCTGGGACGGCGCGGCCGGCATTTACCACTACCGCGACGGGCAATCGCACACCAGCCTGCCCTCGGCCAGCGTAGTTTCCTTCCAGGGGTCGGGCGTATTTGCCACGCGGCGGCGTTTTAAGCTCCCGCGCCGCTTAATTGTTCACCTGGAAACCCACGAAGAACGCACCTATGCCGTCGTCTTTACCATCTACGGCTACACCGAAGCCGGTGAAACCACCGAAACGCTGGCTCCGCGCAGTTTTTCGTGGCTTGGCAGGCGCGGCTATGCGGCCACGCAGAACGCTTTTCTGGCCGTGGAGCGCATCGAAGTACAGGGCCTGATGGGGCGTGATAAAGCCAAAATCTTCACCCCCGATTTCAGCGTGGAAGACTGCAGTCTGTTCCTGCCCTTGTGGGCGGGCGCGCCTGAGCCAGAAGTCGCCCGCCAGATGGTGGAAACAACGCTCCTTAAGCGTTTCTGGCACCCGCACGGCATCCCCACCGCGCCGGGCCATGTAGATACCATCTCCATCCCCTGGAATCTCCTGATCGGCGAAGGTTTACTGCGCTACGGCTACCGCGCCCAGGCCGCCGAGCTGTGCGCCCGCCTGCTCAACACCACTGCCAACGCCTTTAAGCGCCACCAGGCTTTTTACCAGCATTATCACGCCCGTTCCGGCCAGCCGGGCGGCGAGCGCGGCCATCTCTATGGGCTGGCCCCGCTCGGTTTGTTCTTACACACCCTCGGTATCCGGCAGCTCCACCCGAAACAGATTTTAATAGACGGTTTTAACCCCTTTCCTAAACCAGTTACGGTACAATATCGAAGAGTGCTTCTCAACTGCTGCGCAGATCATACCGAGATCGTCTTTCCTACTGGGCAGCATGTCGTTATTGATCGCCCCGGCCTGCACCGGGTCATCGTGGAGTGATTTCAAATCAACCCTGATTAAAGAAAGGAGGTAAGCGTGAGCGAAAGGAATCCCCATTCCTCGCAGTCCACACTTCTGATGCTGGCCGTCGTGCAGGCACAGGATGCGGAGCTTGCGAAAGAGGCGCTCGAAAAACTGGGCCTGACGATGGTGCGTCTGCCAAGCGTGGGCGGCTTCTTGGGGCGGCGCAACGCCACCCTGTTGATCGGTTTGCCAGAACAGCGCCGCGATGCGGCCATCGAGGCACTGCATCAGAGCTGCCGTCAGCGCGTTGAGTTCATCGCCGTTCCTTTAGAGAGCGCCCCCCTGCCCATGCCCACTCCTACGCCCATCACGGTGGGTGGGGCTACCATCTTTGCCCTGGAAGTCGATCATTATGAGGAGCTGTGACCATGAAACTCATCATTGTAATCCTGCGCGATATTGACCATGACGCCGTCTCGCAGGCGCTGACTTCTGCCGGTTTCCGGGTGACGCTGATCGCATCCTCTGGCGGGTTCTGGCGCAGGGGGAACACCACCCTGTTGATCGGCTGTGAAGATGAACAGGTTGAACACGCTCTGGAGATCGTGCGCCAGAATGTCTCTCCAGCTTCTGAGCCAGGCACGCGCCACGCCACCATCTTTGTACTGAGGGTTGATCAATACGTCCACTTCTAGCGCGGCTGGGCGCGTCGTTTTGCTCAGCCGCTGGCTCTCGCTGTGAATGGCACGAGCGCCGGAGAGGCCCGGTGAATCGAAAAGCAAGCCGATTCCCCCATTTCGGCGTCCGTCGCTGTCGTTTCTATCCCATACCCTGAGGAGTTGATACGCACTATGAACCTGGGCCAGGCATTTTCATTCCCGTTTCAAGACCCCGATTGGCTGAAGAAAATTGGGCTAATGGGCCTGATCTTCCTCATCCCCATCCTGGGGCAAATCATTGTGGTGGGCTGGTGTCTCGACATCACCCGGCGCGTTCAACAGCGCAATCCCGTGCTGTTGCCCGATATTGACCTGGGCAAACAGCTCAATGACGGCTTCAAAGCCTTTGTCGCTGGCCTGGTGTACTCCATTCCCATCTTCATCATGCAGACGCCCATTATCGTCACGTCAACCATGGCGGAATCTTCCAGTTCGAACGCCGAGGCCATCGCGGGCGCGGTGGCGATCATTTCGCTGTGCTGTGGCGGCCTGATCTTTTTGTACTCTCTGGCTCTGGCCCTGGTGATCCCTGCCGCCTATGGCAACATTGCGGCCAAAGACAGCCTGGGCGCCGCTTTTGACTTTCCAACCATTTTTCGCCTGGTGCGCGCCGCGCCCGGCGCTTATCTGCTGACACTGTTAGGCACAATCGCCGCCGGGTTTGTCGCCGGCCTGGGGTTGATCGTCTGCGTCATCGGCGTGCTGTTCACCTACGTCTACTCCATGGCCGTAATGGGCCACCTGTATGGGCAGGCATATAACCAAGCCGTTGGCAATCAATCGCTGGCAGGGCCGGCCGCCGTTTTATAAACGGAGATCAACCACGCCAGTAGCCTGAGTTGTTCGATCCCGTCCGGCAAGGAAATAGCCCCCCTGCGAGGTTCCAACTTCTGACCCCGCAGGGGGTTTTTATAGGCTCAGCAGGGCAAATTTTCGGAACTGCGCCTGCGCCAGGCCGCCCCGTTTACTCGTGAAATTCTTCCACGTGGTAAACGTACACCTTCAACTTCTTCACCCGCCATAGGTCGGCAGGCGCGCCCATTTTCCGGCAGAGATGGCTCAGAAAAGCGGTCGGCTCAGGCAGTTTTTCCCACACCTGGGGTAAAAAAGTGGCGCGGCGCATCCCATCCATCAAGATGACGCCATCCTCGCCGGGGTGGAGCAAAGCAGGCAGGTCTTCCGGGCGATCATATTCCAGGGGGACTGGCGTGGTCAGGCGCGAGATTTCAATGCGCAGGTGCGGCACTTCTTCCGGGCAGACCGGCCGGAAGCGGTAATCTTCCAAAGTGGCCGCCACGGCATGCTCACACACATCCAGCGCCAGCGGCTGACGCGCCTCCAGGCCGCCAATACAGCCCCGCAGTTCCCCGTCCTCGGTCGTAAGGGTAACAAAACAAACGCCATCTTCCACCAGGCGCGGGGGAAGCTTTTTGAGATCGGGCGGTGGATGGGGGATGCCGCACACGGCCCGCTCGATGGATTGGCGAGCCAGTTGAAGCAGAAGCTGCCTTTCTTCTGGTGTGAGCGACTCTGTTGTCATAGCGAACCCTCACGCGCGGCGCTTCTCGCCGTTATGTTTTCATCGAACACGAATACAACGGATCATTCCAGCCCGGTAAAAACGCGGTTATGATACACCAGCGGCGGCAGGTCCTCTGGAACCGACTGGGCCGCCAGCACCTCCGCCACATACAAAGTAGAAAGCGGCATGGCATACGCATGGACAACCCGGCAGTCGAGAAAAGCAGATCCCCCGGCCAACAGCGGCGCGCCCGTGACCAGGGTAAACACTTCCAGGCCGGCCATCCGGTCGCCGCTGTCTGGCAAGCGCCCGGCAAATAATTCCGCAAGGTACTGCTGCTGTCGGGTGAGGATGGTGATCGCAAACACCCCCGACTGCTGAACCAGCGCATAGGTGCGGGTATTGTTCGCCATCGTCACCGTCACCATCGGCGGCTCCAGCGACACGGACGTGAACGAGTTGACCGTCATGCCATGCGTTACGTTTTCATGCACAGTGGTGACAACCGCCACCCCTGTTACCCAATGGCGCATACTGCGCCGCAGTTGTTCTCCTACCGGTAATTCTGCGGTATTAGTCATGTTCATTAAAATTGTTTATACCCGTGAAGGCTCAGGTCGTCAAGCGGCGCGCGGCATAAATCTTGCTCCGCTTAAAGTTACACCGGCGCCCAATTTCACTTGCTTTTTATTAAGGGATTAAGGTACTATCAAACCATATTATGAACGAAAACGCTTCCGTTCCTCAACCTGCCGCCCGCCCGCCGCGGCGCGCGGCCCCACCCTTCAGCCTGTGGAAGGCCCTTCAGTCGGTCTTCAGCATGGCCTTGTTGGTCGCCACGCTGTTCACCCTGTGGACTCCGGCTAACCTGTTCTCTAACAACCTGCTGGAGAAAATGTTCCAGTCCGTCCAGCCGCCGGTGGAAGAAGTGGACTACCCCACGCCCACGCCCTCGCCGCGCCCGCGCATTGGGCTGGTAGCCGGTCACTGGGGTAACGACTCGGGCGCCGTCTGCGCGGATGGGCTGACCGAAGAGTCGGTCAACCTGAAAATCGCCACCCTGGTCAAAGAGGCGCTGGTGAAGGAAGGGTTTGAAATTGACCTGCTCAAAGAGTTCGACCCCCGCCTGAACGAATATAAAGCTCTGGCGCTGGTCTCTATTCACAACGACTCCTGCGATTTTATCAATGACCAGGCCACCGGGTTCAAAGTCGCCGCGGCGGTCTCCAGCGCCTACCCCGAAAAGGCCGCGCGCCTGACGGCCTGCCTCTCGCACCGCTACCAGTTGATGACCGGCCTGCCCTTCCACTTCAATACCGTCACTGCCGACATGACCCGCTACCACGCTTTTAACGAAATCCACAGTGATACCACCGCCGCCATCATCGAAACCGGGTTTTTAAACCTGGACCGCAAGATTTTAACCGAAGAAACCGATAAGGTTGCCCAGGGGGTTACCGCCGGTATTTTGTGCTTTATCCGCAACGAAGATGTTCCAGGAGCGCCAGCACCCAACCCATGAACGCTGAGCAAGCCCAACGAGACGCCCAGCACGCGATCCATCAGGCCGCGCAAGCCTATCACCGCGGCGACCGCACCCAGGCCAGACGCTGGGCTTCGTTGGCCGCACGGCTCGACCCGACCAGCGAAAAGCCCTGGCTGATCCTGGCAGGGCTGGCCTCGCCGCAGGCCAGCGTCGCTTACCTTAAAAAAGCCCTGGAATTAAACCCAGACAGCCAGCCGGCCCGCCAGGGCATGGAATGGGCCGTCCGGCGGCTGCGCCGGCAGGCCGCGGCGAGCGCCGCCGCGCGCCCCGCCCCGCTCCGCCCTGCGGAACCCGTTTCGGCGGCCTCAACCCAGCCGGTTCACCTCCGGCGGCGCCGGGCCGCCCCTCCGCTGTGGGCCGTCGCCCTCTTCCTGGTAGTGTTCGGCGGCCTGTGCATGGCCGGGCTATCGGGCGCGTGGATCGTCCTTGCCAATGCCGGCTCGGCAGAACGGGCCATTGCCTTACTGCTCAACCCCAGCCCATCGCCCAGCGTCACCCCCCTGCCCTCGCATATGCCCACCCTGGCCCCTACGGCCACGCTTCAGCCCGCCACGGCTACAGCCACCGCAGTTCCCCCCTCACCCACGCCAGAGCCGCCCACCGCCGCTCCCCCGGCCGAGGCCGCCGCCGCGCCAGACGGCGCCGCGACCGAAGAGCCGGTTGACCCCACCATTACCCCCATCCTGGTAGATACGCTCACCCCCATCCCACCCACAGAAACCCCTCTGCCGACCGACCCTCCCCCACCCGCCCCAGACCTGCCGGCGGGCATTGGCGCGGGAGAACGCTGGATTGATGTAGACCTGTCGGATCAGATGGTGTATGCCTACGAAGGCACGCAGCGGGTCAACAGTTTCCTCGTCTCTACTGGAACCTGGCGCACCCCCACCGTCATCGGTGAGTTTAAAATATACGTCAAGTACCGCTACGCCGATATGTCTGGCCCAGGCTATTACCTGGCCGACGTACCTTACGTGATGTATTTCTATAAAGGCTACGGTTTGCACGGCACGTACTGGCATAATAACTTCGGCACGCCCATGAGTCACGGCTGCGTGAATCTTAGAACGGATGAGGCCGGATGGTTATTCGACTGGGCATCGGTAGGAACAGTGGTTAAAGTGCATGACTGATGGACACGCTCTTTGAACCCTGGCTGGCTTTCTGCTCGCGGCGCGCGTTTCTCCGTCACCTGCGCGATGGCGCATTGGGGCTGTTCTGGCTGCCGCTGATCGAGCTGTCGCAGGGCGCCGAAAAGCTGGTAACTCAGCCTGAAATCACGCCCGACCTGGGGCGCACGCTCCGTGACACGGTCGAAGTCTACAAAAAACCTTCTTTTTCCGCCGACCTGGTCAAAACCTACCCGCGAGATACCGTTCTTCCCATCACCGCGGCTACGGTAGGCGACCAGAACCCGCCGCACAACCGCGTGTGGTACCTGCTGGGCAACGAGGGTTACGCGCACTCCGGCGCTATCCAGCCCGTCGCCCAACAGCTCAACCCGCCCCTCACCCTACCCCCCCGTACCCGCCGCCTGGTCGAAGTCACCGTCCCTTTTACCGACGCCCTCTGGAACCCAGACCGCCCCCGCGACGTGGCCTACCGCCTGTACTACAGCGCCACTTTTTGGGTCAGCAAGGTGGTTCTCGACCGCGCCGGCAGCCCCTGGTACCGCATTCCAGACGACATCTGGGATTATCACTTCTACGCCCGCGCCGAGCACTTCCGCCCCGTCGAGCCGCAGGACCTGGAGCCCATTTCTCCGCAAATTTTGCCTGCCGGCAAGCGCATCGAAGTGCGCCTGGCCGATCAGGTCGTGATTGCTTACGAAGGCGACCGGCCCGTTTTTATGGCGCGCACCTCCAGCGGCGCGCGCTTTGCCAGCGGCGACTATTCCACCCAGCCGGGCACGTTCGTCACCAGCCGCAAGCGCCCTTCCAGGCATATGGCGGCTGGCAGTCCGGCCACCTCTTCCAGCGGCTATGACCTCCCAGGCGTCCCCTGGGTGTCTTACCTGACCGAAACGGGCGTTGCGTTCCACGGCACTTACTGGCACAATGATTACGGCAGGCCCCGCAGTCATGGCTGTCTCAATCTTTCCCCTTCGGCGGCCCGCTGGATCTACCGCTGGACTCTGCCGCACGCCCCGTACTACGAGCCGCTGGTCATGGAAGACTCGGGGACGCGCGTGGATGTGATGGCTTAAAACGTTTCAAACATTGGTTAGGTGCGTGCAAGATCATCGAACTTTGAGGAGGCTTCTATGCCACGCCAACCTTTATTTGCCGGTTTAGTGTTTGACGAAGAGGGCAAGCCCGCCGAAACGGCCTATGTGGGCGATGAACCCTGCTACGTGGTCAACGACCGGGGATTCCGCCGCCATATTCCTTCTGAACAAATTGACCGCCAGGTCTTGCAGATGCTGGCCGATCAGATCAAAGGCCACGAAGATATCCTCTCGGAACAAACGGCCAAGATGCTGGGGCAGGAAGATATCTTCAGCCGCGCGCTGATCCAAAACCAGTTGAAAAATATTGACCAACAGCTTGAAAACCTGCTCAATACCGGCATCCCCGAAGAAGGCCGCGCCTATATGGGCATGATGGGCTTCAAGATCATCATCAACGTTCACGGCGAAATTGTGAGCGTGGATCAGCCCGGCATGATTGACGATGAAGGCGAAGAATAAATAAACTGCCGCGCGCCCTCATATAGAATTCTTAGGTTTTTCCGATATAATCTTGATGACAACCAGTTAAAATGCGTCCCAAGAGCAACGCTTCGCCTGGCATCCATGCGGGCGTATGGAGATGAGACGATGACGCCTTCTAATTTTATTGTTGATGTTTCTGAAGCAGATTTCGAGTATGAAGTGCTTTCATACTCTCAAAATATACCCGTAGTGGTGGAATTTTGGGCAACCTGGTGCCAGCCCTGCAAACTGCTTGGCCCGATGTTAGAAAGACTGACAGAAGAAGCGGGGGGCAACTTTCGCCTGGCGCGCGTGGATGTAGATGCCAACCCCAACCTGGCCCTGCGCTATGGGGTGCGCAGTGTGCCGACCGTTAAGGCCATCAGTCAGGGGCAGGTGATTGGCGAATTTATGGGCGCACAGCCTGAACGGCGCGTGCGCGAGTTCCTCAGCCGGCTGGCCCCGCCCAGCGAAGACAGCCTGGCGCTCGAAAAGGCTTTCAGTCTGCTGCAAGAACAAAAATGGGCCGAGGCCGAAAGCATTTTCCGCGAATTGGATGAGAAAAACCCCGACGCGCCGGTGATCACCCTGGGGTTGATTAAGGCACTGCTGGCCCAGGGGAAAGGCGGCGAAGCCCTCTTCCGCATTAACCATTTTCCAACCAGCCGCGAATATCAGACCGCCGAACTGCTCCGCCCTCTGGCCGAATCCATCGTCCGCTACGAAAAGAACGAACTGCCCGATGAAACCGACCTGGATGCCATGTTCCGCAACAGCATCCGCCTGGTCATCCGCGGCAACCACCCCGCCGCCCTGGACGGACTGCTGGAGATTATGCGCCAGCAGAAACGCTACCGCAACGACCGCGCCCGCCAGGTCTTCCTGGGTATCCTCGAACTCTACGGGCCAGACAGCCCGCTTTCCAGGCAGTACCGCAGCGAACTGGCCGCGGTGCTATTCTAGAAGATTTGCCACAAGTCTTAAGATCAAGACTGCGCGCTCAGGCGGCGCAGTCTTTGTTTTAAAGGGTCTTTCCTGATATCTCGATAGGATTTTCCCCGCTTTCGGTTCAACCCCGCGCTGGCTATGATGGGTTTGAGGAAGAGAAATGCGTTGGACGGGCCGCTGTTCGCCCAACGCGGCAGAAATTGGTTCATTAATTGTAGGGAGGCTTGAAATGACTGTTCCGCCTGCACCACCGCCCGTAGAACCGGACCGCCAGGAATACGTGGAAGAAGTCCGCACGCCCGGCGGGGTCTACCAGCGTCAGGTTGTGCGAGATGAGGCCGCGGAAAGATACCAGGCGACCCCGGCGCGGGGGCCTTTACGTTAGAAATTTCATCCATGATCGCTATGATCGTTTACGCCCTCGTCGCCTGGGGGCTGACGCGCCTGGTCTGGCTGTTGTTCTACCGCTACCCCACCCAATCCGAAACGGTCTACCGCCAGGATCGCTTTTAATGGGCTTGCCTTACTTCACCAACTGCAAATCGCCCCAGGTGGTCGGGTTGGTCAACCGGCGGCCCGGCACGTTAGAGACCATGCTCTGCTGAACGTTTTCGCTGGCATTGTCATTGTCAGACACCGAAAGCACAAACCCCAGATGCATTCCGGCGGCAGGCGTTACCTCAAAAACGGTCCAGGGAATAGCCGCTTCCACCCGGTAGATCCCGTTCTCATTGCGCGAGGCAATTTTAACCGCACTGCGGCCACCGGCAATATTCGATGGGAACCACAGGTAAGCCTCTTTCGTTCCATTGGCGTCTGGCCGCCCAGGGCTGATGCCTAACTGGAAATCATCGGGGCTGAGATTGGTGGTGTAATAATCCTCGCGCAGTTTGGTATCCACCAGCAGTTCGATGCTATCACCTTTGAAGATATTCTCGCCGCTGGCGTTCTGCACATATTTGTCATCGCGGACCTTGACGGCGATGTACAGGTTATTGTTATCCCAACCGATGTGAAAAGACCCCGCCAGATCGTCTTCGTTGGCCCAGTTGTTTTTGCCAAAAGTCACGTGATTGGCCGGGTATTCGCGGGTGATATCTTTCCACTCACTCCAATCGCCGTCCAGCGTAGGCGGGGTGGTCAGAAAATTGGCAATGACCTGGACGGCAGTGCGCGCGCTGGGGATGGTGGCCGTCGCCGCTGGAAGCGTGGGAGTTGGGGTCCGCTGCGCGGCGGTGGTTGGCGTTGGCACAGCGGTAGAAGTTGCGCCGCCGGTCGAAGGGGTAGCCGTGGGCGTTTCACCGCCAGGGCGGGTAGCCGTTACCACCGGCGGCAGGGTCGCCGTAGCTGTGCCAGATGGCGGGGTGATGGCAAACAGGGCGGTCAGGGCCTGATTGGGCGCCGGGAGCTCGGTGGGGGTCTGCCCGGTTCCTCCCATCGCTGGCAAATTGCAGGCGAACTGCGCCGCCGACAATACAATGATCGCTAGTAGAGCGCGTAATCGGTAGATCATGTCTCCTCCTATCCAGGATAGCCCTGATTCATTATACAATACAGCTATGAATGACACCGGAATCACGCCATCACCACAGTTTCTCGCCAACCTGGATGTCCGCGTAGTTGTTTTTTGCCTGCGCGAAGAGCGCCTGCAAGTGCTGCTGACGCCTCACCTGAACCTCTGTGATGCAGAATCTATGCCACCCCAAGCCTGGGAGCTGCCCGGCAGCCCCATTCCAATAGATCAATCTCTTGAAGAAACCGCCACCGAGAGCGTTCTACGCCTGACCGGACTGCGCGAAGCCTTCCTGGAACAACTCTATACCTACGGCGACGTCTCGCGCTGCCCACAACAGCGCCTGATTTCGGTGGCGTACTTTGCCATCATCCCGGCAGGGAGTACCCGGCCTGCGCCCGGCGGGTCCGCCGGTTTCTCCGCCCGGTGGTTTCCAGTGGAACAGCTCCCGGCGCTGGCAATGGACTTTCGAGAAGTGATCGCCTACGCCCAGCGGCGTCTGCGCTATAAGTTAGAGTACACCGCTGTCGGCTTCCAGCTTCTGCCGGAATATTTCAGCTTAAGCGAACTGCAAAAGACCTATGAAATGATCCTGGGAGAAAAGCTCGATAAACGCAATTTTCGGCGGCGCATTTTGCAGGCCGGCATTATCGAGGAAACCAACCGCCTGCGCGGCGGAGAAGGCCGCCCCGCCCGCCTGTTTCGCTACCGCCCTGATGCAGTGGCCGAAATCCGCGCCAGAAGGCTGTTCCCGTAAAAATCAACTGCTCTGCCGGAGGGGAACCACACTGAGAGCGCCGTTCCCCTCCATATAGATCTCTTGGATTTCGTTTAAATCCGCGTACCCTGCTTCTCGAACCGAAGTGAGCAGTTCTTCATAGGTGATTAATTCCTGGCGCATATGCCTGCGAAACAACTGCCCATCGCGGTACAAAATCAGCGGATCGGCCTGCACAAGCCGCCGCGCCCATTGAAAACGATAACTGAGCCAATCGAGGGCGTAAGTCCACAGCAAGATCGTTGCCACCAGCAAGAGGCCATCGGTCACGGAGCGATAATCGTCGGCCATGCCGTTTTGGGCCGCATCGGCAATCAGCACCGCCACCAGCAAATCACTGCGGTTGAGGGTGCTCGTCTCGCGTTTTAACACAAAACGTAGAAGCAGTAAGATTCCAAAATACATTACCGTACCCCGGACGAAAATTTCGACCAGGGGCGTATCCGGAAGGAAAACTTTGCTCCAGTCAGTAGAAAACAGAAAATCAATCATCATTCCACCCTACTTACGAACTGCGTGAAAAGAAGCTGATGCTCTCAATATGATACGTCTGCGGGAACATATCGAACGGCTGGACACTCTCCAGGCGGTAGCCGGCGGCCAGCAGGCGTTTGGCGTCGCGCGCCAGAGTAGCCGGATCGCAAGAGACATACGCCAGGAACTGCGGCGCACTGCGCGTGATGGCATCGAGCGCGGGCAGTGCCAGACCGGCGCGCGGCGGATCCACCAGGACAAGATCCACCGGCAAATCCAGCGCGGGCAGCACTTCTTCAGCCAGGCCCTGATACAGCTCGACGTTCTCAAACTCGTCCAGATTCGCCGCAAAATCATCCACCGCCGCCGGAGCGAGTTCCACCGCCGCCAGGCGGCCAACTCGTGGGGCAAGAAATGCGCTGAACAACCCTACCCCGGCATAAACTTCCAAAAGCGTCGCGGCAGGGTCTAAAGGCAGGTGTTCCAGCAGGTAGCGCACCATATTTTCGGCTTGCAGCGTATTGACCTGGAAAAACGACCCCGCGGAAACGCGAAAAGGCCGCCCCAGGGCTTCCATCACCACATGGTCATCGCCGGCCATCACCACCGGGTACGTGCCGCCCTGCTCGTCCACCACCAGGTGAACGACCGAAACCGGCAGTTCGACGTTCAACTCTGGGGGGCGCGGGTCCTGGCTTTCAAAGATCACCATCAGGTCTTCACCCGCCCCGGCACGGATGGCAATACGCTCCACCCCCTCAACCGCCCCGTCAAATGTGAGCATGGGCAAAAGCTCGTTGATCGGCTCTTCGCACAGGCGGCAGCTTTGTACTGCAATCACATGGTGCGAGCCGGGTTCTTGAAACCCCAAACCGCCCTGGGGAGTGAGGTGAAACTGCGCAGTGTTGCGGTAATGCCACTGCTTTGGAGAAGGGATCATCGCCCGCACCGGTGGGTCGGCGACCCCGGCGATGCGCCGCAGTTGATCCTTAAGAATCTCCGTTTTGGCCTGTAACTGCGCCTCGTAGCGGATATGCTGGTAATGGCATCCGCCGCAGGCCGCCGCTTCGTCTTCTGGTACCGCAATGCGGTCTGGAGAAGCCCGCAGTACAGCCAGCAGTTCGCCCCTGGCAAAGCGGGGCTTATCTTCGACCAGGCGCAGGCGCACCCGCTCGCCCGGTAGTGCCCCCGGAACGAATACCGCCCGTCCATCGGCCAGGCGGCCCATGGCATCGCCGCCGTACACCAGGGTGCTGATCTCAATTTCGTACTCTTTTTCAGGCGTCATTTGACTTCCCATAAAGATTGGCGCGCGCGCATCGCTTCCATGATCGCAACCGACTGCAGGGTCGTCTCCACCCCGGCTGGAGGGCGGCGGCCGGCGCGCAGCGCATCGAGAAAGGCCGCGTTTTCATCATAAAACCCGTTTAACTGCCAGTCCTCACTGCCGCCGGCCGCCTGGGGGCCGGTCACTTCCAGCACGCGGCGGCCCTTTTCGAGGTACAGCAGTCTGCCAGGGTAATCATACCCCCCGTTAAGGGGCAGTTCCAGGTAGAAAGCGTGATCGTGCAAAAACACCGCTGCCCGCTCGGTCAGCGCGCCGGTCACCGGCAGAAAGGCCAGGTGCGCCTCTGCGCCCGAGGCCAGCGCGCACCGCAGGGTGACATTAGCGACGTTGGCCCCCAGCGCCGGCAGGGGCTGATAGTGAAACTCCACCCGCCGGTAAGGGCTGGCGGCCAGAAAAGCGGCGGCGTCGATGCCGTGAACGGCCGTCGTCGAAAAATCTTCATCCGTGCGCCCCACGCGGGCCATCTCATAACGCACGTATTGAATATCCCCCGGCTGAAAACGAGCCGCGAACTCGGCCAGATAACGCTGTACCAGCGGGGTAAAGCGCCGGTTGAATGCCACCAGGTGCGGGGTGCCTGTTTCCCGCGCCGCCGCGTGGAGCTTTTCAGCCTCGGCCAGCGTCAGGCCGGGGGGCTTTTCCATCAGCACGGCAATCCCCTGGCGCAGCAAGCCAGCGGCGATTTCCGCAGTGACCGGCGGCGGCGTCAGCACCCACACGGCCTGGGGGCGCTCTGCCGCGATCATCTCTTGAGCATCACAATAACTCCGTTTGAATCCAAACGCGGCGCAGAAGTGCCCGGCGCGCTCGATCTGCGGATCACAGCAGGCCGCCAGTTCTACATCTGCGCGCCCGGCGGCATACCGCGCCAGAGCCGGCCCGTGACTGCTCATGGCGATCCACCCACAGCCAATAATACATAGTTTCATCGGTGCTTCCCCTCAGCGGCAAAATCTCAAACGCCACACGGCCAGCCAGCCCGCGGCCAGCGCCCCGTTGATGATCCTCACCCGAATTATACTTAGCAGGGCGATGATTTCAAATGGCGCGCCCTTGTGGAAGCTTCCCCGCAGTTGGTTAGGAATTTCCCCCTTTACTGGCGGAGCCGCTGTTTTTTCGGTTACAATCAACTCATGAATGACCGCCGCCGCCTCATCCAGCTTCTCGCTATCGCGCTCATCCTGGGGGGGCTGCTGCCGGCCACTCGCTTTTTAAATCAACCGGTCGCCGTCCAAACTACCCAGGCGCCGCCCACGCCTTCCGCCACCCTCTCGCCGGCGGCATCTTTTACCCCCACGGTGCGCCCCAGCCGCACGCCTTTCCGGGTTGCCACCAACACCCCCACCCGCACGCGCACGCCTACCCCCAGGCCCACGCGCACCCTCACCCCCACGCGCACCGCCTCTTCCACGCCAGAGCCGCCGGCCCAGGCCAGGATTGAGGGCATCTACGGCTACGGTCAGCTCCTGCCCCTGAGCTGTGAAGCCCGTTCAGCCGCCGATTGGGCGCGCTACTTTAAAATTGACATCCGCGAGATGGAATTTATGGACCGTCTGCCCAAGTCAGACGACCCAGAGCTTGGCTACGTCGGCAGTCCCTACGGCGCTTGGGGACAGATTCCACCCAACCCTTACGGCGTCCATGCCGCTCCGGTAGCGGCTGTTTTGCGCAGTTACGGGGCCAAAGCCATCGCCGGGCGCAACCTTTCGTGGGACTTTGTGCGCTCCGAAATCGCCGCTGGCAGGCCGGTAATCGTCTGGGTGGTCGGCCACGTGGAAGCCGGTCAGGGCGTGCAGGTGGACATTAACGGAGTCACGCGCACGGTAGCCCGCTACGAACACACCGTCATCGTCATCGGCTACGATGCCAAATACGTCACGATTCTGGATGGCAAGCAGATTTACCGCCGTCCCATCGAAGTTTTTTTGGCTTCCTGGCAGGCGCTTGAAAACATGGCGATCACCTGGGATACCCGCTCTGGCCCCTGAACGCTCGCCAGACAGGCGCGTCCTCCGAATTTCACCCCGGAGATCAAGATTCCATATCGTTTCATCGAACCGTCATTCAAACGGGCTATAATAAGATTGGGGAGAAACCGGACTCGCAAGATTCGTGAGGAAGGAACCGAAATTGTATAAATTATTTCGCTTTATCAGTTTTATCCTGTTACTGCTCACCGTCGCTGGCGCGGGTTTTGCCGCCGGCGTAATCTACAGCGACCCGCGCGGCCTGGCGCTCTTGCCGGTGACGGGCGTCCGCCCTACCACTGCCGCCAAACCGCAAGAGTTAGATGCCGACCTGATCCGACAGGCGTATGAGATCATCCAGAAAAACTACGCCGACCGCGAGACCCTCACCAACACGAACCTCACCTATGCCGCCATCAGCGGGATGGTGGATGCCCTGGGCGACACCGGTCACAGCCGCTTTTTGACTCCAGAGATGGTTCGCTCAGAACAACGCGCCATCCAGGGAGAATTCGAAGGCATCGGCGCGCTCTTGCAAATGAAAGACGGCCGCCCGGTGATCCTGGCTCCTATGGATAATTCTCCAGCCCAAAAGGCCGGACTGCGCGCGGGCGATATCATCCTGAAAGTAGACGGCGAGGACGTCTCCACGCGCACTCTTACCGAGATCGTTGACCGGGTCTTGGGCCCCGCCGGGACCAAAGTCACCATCACCATTGAACGCCCCGAAACCGGGACCATTCACACCTTTACCATCACGCGGGCCAGGATTGAAATTAAGAACGTCACCTGGCAAATACTGCCGGGAACCGACATCGTCCACATTCGCATCGCGGCGTTCAGTCAGAACGTCGGACGCGACCTCGAAGCCGCCATCCGCGATGCCCAGGCCCAGGGCGCGCGCGGGATCATCCTGGACCTGCGCAACAACCCCGGCGGGCTGTTGAGTGAAGCGATCGAGGTCGTCAGCGAGTTTCTCTCGAGCGGCGTGGTCATGCAGGAAAAGAACGCCCAGGGTCAGATTCGCACCATTCCCGTTAAGCGCGGCGGCATCGCTACCGACATTCCTATGGTGGTGCTGATTAATGAAGGCTCGGCCAGCGCCGCCGAGATCACCGCTGGCGCCCTGCAGGATTACAACCGCGCCACCCTCATCGGCGAAACTACCTTTGGAACCGGAACCGTTCTGCTCAACTTCCCCCTTAAAGATGGCTCTGGATTACTGCTGGCAACCGAAATGTGGCTGACGCCCAAAGGCCGCGTGATCTGGCACACCGGCATTGAACCCGACATCCAGGTCGCAATGGATCCCGAAGCCGTCCCCTCCATCCCTGAAACCGAACGCAACCTGACCGCTGAGCAGTTGAAAAAACTTGCGGATGCGCAGTTGCTGCGCGCCATCGAGGAACTACAGAAAAAACTGCAATAAATAAACCAGAGATCAGGTTTGGGCCTGATCTCTGGTTTATTTATTGCCAACCTGGCGGAGAGGGCGGGATTCGAACCCGCGTTCCCTTGCGGGAAACGCGCTCTCCAGGCGCGCGCGTTAGGCCAGACTACGCTACCTCTCCAATGACCCGGCCAATTTTGCTCAGGGCGCACGAATTATACCACAAGACGCGAGCCGTGCAAAACATCCGCCCGGCTCTCTGGTACAATCATGGAAATTTCAACCATCCACCGCCTGCTTACCCGCAGACGGCAGGGGATATGATGAGCAGTGAAGTATCGCAGAATTTCGTCGGTCAGGTTTTAGAGGGACGCTACCGCGTAGATGCTTTCATCGGTCGGGGCGGCATGGCCGATGTATATAAGGTATGGGACCGGCAGCGCGCCGTCTTCCTGGCGATGAAGGTGCTGCACCCGGACCTGGCCGAAGACCTGGTCTTCTTACAGCGTTTTGAGCGCGAAGCCCACACGCTCGACCGTTTACAGCACCCCAACATCGTTCGCTTTTACGGGCTGGTTTCATCCGGCGCGCGCGCCTATATCCTGATGGATTACATTGACGGCCTGAGCCTGCGCAAAGAGATCGCCCTGCACCGCGAAGGGCTTTCTCCGCAGCGCGTGTTAGAAATCATGCGTCCGGTGTGCGCCGCACTGCACTACGCCCACCAGATGGGCCGGGTTCACTGCGACATGAAACCGGCCAATATTATGATCCACACCAACGGCTCGGTCTTTGTGACTGATTTCGGCATCAGTCACATGAGCGAAACGCGCACCGCCACCCTGACCGGCATCGGAACCCCGGCTTACATGGCCCCAGAACAGTTTCAGCCAGCGGCCCCGCTACCCACCCCTGCCGCCGATATCTACGCCCTGGGGGTGACGATCTATGAAATGCTCACCGGCGGACAGCGCCCCTTCACCGGAGACAAAGCCCAGACCGAGGGAACCGTTACGCAAAAGATCATCTGGGAGAAAACGCATCTGCCGCCGCCCTCGCCGCGCGAGTTAATTCCCAATCTGGACCTCCGCCTGGAAGCCGTGGTGATGCGCTGTCTGCGGCGCGACCCCCAGGCGCGCTTTCCTACCGCGCTGGCGCTGTATGAGGCCCTGCAAGCAGCGATTGTGGGCGAAAGCCCATCTACCGATACCCCCACCCTGCTGGAAGTGCCGCCGGCGGCCATCTCTGCGCAGGGGGCGCGCCAGCGCAGGCTCTCCACCCGCCAGCGGCGCGCTGTTCTTGGGTTAACCGTGACACTGCTGGCGCTCGCGCTCATTGCCCTGGGGCTGGTCTTCCAAGGCGGCGGGCCGGGGGCATGGTTCCCTACCCGCGCCGCCGCCGGTTCGCGGAGCGCCGCCGCCACAGATCTGGCGGCCATCTCGGCAATCACGCCTTCCCCTTCCGCTCAGCCGACTGCCACCCTGCCCCCCACGCTCACGCCCACCCTCACCGGCGGGGGCGGGCGCATCGCCTTTGCCTCTAACCGCAGCGGCTCCATCCAGGTATGGGTAATGGACTGGCAGGGCAACCAGCGCCGCCAGATCACCACCCTGCCCAACGGCGCGTGCGACCCGGCCTGGTCGCCCGATGGCCGGCGGCTGGCCTTTATTTCACCCTGCCAGGGACCGCGTTCTTCGTACCCTGGGTCAAAGATTTACCTGACCGGGCTGGATGGTCAAAACGTTGAGGCCCTGCCCCTGCCGCTGGGAGGGTTCGACCCGGCCTGGTCGCCCGATGGCCGGCAGATTGCCTTTTCTTACATCTACGAAAATAAAATTTCGATTGGATTGTACAACCTCGAAACCCAGACCATCACCGAACTGACCGGCCACGGCAGCCGCAGCGCCCAGCCCGCCTGGGCCAGTTCTGGCGAGACGTTAGCCTTTATCAGCGATGACCGCCAGATGGGAGAAATCTGGCTGATCGGCGCGGATGGCCTATCGCTGGAAATCTTTCAGCCCGCCAGCCTGACCGAAGCCTTCTCTTACCCGGTCTGGTCGCCCGATGGCCGGTGGATACTGGCAACCCAAAAAGTAAGCAACAGCCCTAATTCCAGTCTGGTGCGGCTGGATATTCAACCCGGCGGCAAAGTAACCGCCTCCCCCTTCCTGAGCGAGCCGTTCACTTCGACCCATCCTTCCTTCTCCCCCGATGGGCAGTGGGTGGTCTTTGAAGGCTGGCCCGAAGCCACCAACCGCGAGATTTTCGTCGCCAGCGCCGATGGCAAAACCGTTTACCGCATCACCAACCAGACCTCGCAAGATTTTCACCCCGCCTGGGGGCCTCAGGAATAGAACAACAGCTCCGTTCCGCCCAGCAAGATGCTGTCGCCGTGATTCAGCGTCACCGGCCCCTCGATTTTCACGCCGTTGACCAGCGTGCCGTTGGCGCTGCCGAGGTCGGTCAGGGTAAATTGATCGCCCTCGCGCTGCACCAGCGCGTGCGGGCGCGAAATGGTACGATCCGAGAGGCGGATTTCCCAACTGGATTCGCGGCCAGCGCGCCCGATGGTGACGACGTCGCCCCACAGCACGTATTCCTGCCCGGCATCTGGTCCGGCGCGCACCACCAGGCGCGGGCCTTTGGGCGAGCCGGGCAGTTCGTTCTCATCGAGAACTGCGCCGGAGAGCGGCCCGGTTTCTCTCAGCGGAAGCATCTCGAACCTGAAAGTCTGCTGGTGCAGGACAATCTGATCGCCGTCTTGCAGCTTGCAGGGCACGTCGCCAATGCGCTGGCCGTTGACGAAAGTGCCGTTACTGCTGCCCAGGTCGCGGATGGTAAACCCCAGACCATCCCATTCCACCACAGCATGATGGCGCGACACTTTGAGATCATTCACCACCAGGTCACTCTCCACGGAACGCCCAATCTGAACACGCTTGCCGGGGAAAAGCAGGTATTCTCCGTCTGAATATTTAAGTTTAGCGACAGGCATCGGAGAGGTGCCGGCCATACGTAGGCTCCTTGGATCGCGCCACACTCAGACGCTCACAATCAACACAAAACTGCTTCAAGGTTAAAGTCTATTCCGGCGGTTGTCAAGCCTCGCAGGCATTTTAAGAAAACCCGCCTCTCAATTTGCAGGAGGGGTGTGGGGCCAGGGGTGGGGGGACTGTGAGAAAGCCCTGCGCTTTTCAAATCAAAACCTTGTCAAGACTCTTCATCGGTTGTATAATAATTCCACTTCGGGCGGTTAGCTCAGTTGGTTAGAGCGTTGCTTTGACATAGCAGAGGTCGTAGGTTCGAGTCCTATACCGCCCACACCCATACACCAAACGCTTTGACCGGGACGATTAACCACGTCTGAACCAACAGGGAGCAGGAACCGTAGATTGAGAGTTCTTGCAGGCGCACAGACCGGCGAAAACCACCCGCGAGCGGTCGCCTGAACCGAAAGGCATTTCGAAGTAAGGCAGAACGATCGGCCCCGTTACCGGCCAGCCAGAGAGGATCGCTCCTGCGAGGAACGGTCAATTCGGGTGGAACCACGGGATTGTGACGCGCACGCCGCGCGTTTGGCACTCTCGCCCCGTTTGAGGCGAGGGTGTTTTTTGTTTAACTACCTCGATCCGAGGAAGTTGGAGGGTAAAATGGCTGCAAGTAAACCACAAGACGAGGCTCAGGGCGCGAAAATCGCCCGCATCCGCCACTCGGCGGCCCACGTGATGGCTCAGGCCGTGCTGGAAAAGTTCCCCACCGCGCGCCTGGCGATCGGCCCGGCCATTGAGGACGGGTTCTATTATGATTTTGACCTGCCCCGCCCTCTCACTCCTGAAGATCTAACCGCTATCGAAAGCCGGATGCGCGAAATCATCCACGGCCGCTACCCTTTTGAATACCAGGAAGTCTCGGCCGCGCAAGCGCGCCAGATTTTTAAAGACCAGCCCTACAAGCTGGAATTAATTGACGGTCTGGAGCGGGGCGGCTTCGATGAAAACGGCCAACCCCTGGCCGAGCCGCCGGTCATCTCCATCTACCGGCACAATGGCTTTGTTGACCTCTGCCGCGGCCCGCACGTGGCGCACACCGGCGAAATCAACCCAGACGCCGTAAAGCTCATGCACGTGGCGGGGGCCTACTGGCGCGGCGACGAACAGCGTCCCATGCTCCAGCGCATTTACGGCACGGCCTGGGAAACGGTGGAAGAGCTGAAAAACCACCTCTGGCGGCTGGAGGAAGCCCAAAAACGCGATCACCGCAAGCTGGGCCGCGAACTGGACCTCTTCAGCATTGCCGAAGATATCGGCGGCGGGCTGGTCTTGTGGCATCCCAACGGCGGCATCATGCGCAAGATCATCGAGGACTTCTGGGGCGATGAACATGCCAGAGCTGGTTATGATTTCGTCTATACGCCCCACATTGGCCGCGCTCACCTCTGGCAGACCAGCGGACACCTCGACTTTTATAAAGAAGATATGTACGCCCCTCTCGACATCGAAGGACAGCAGTATTATCTAAAACCCATGAACTGCCCCTTCCACGTCTACATCTACAAAAGCCGGCTGCGCTCGTACCGCGATCTGCCGCTGCGCTATGCCGAGTGCGGCACGGTTTACCGCTTTGAGCGTTCTGGCGTACTGCATGGCCTGCTGCGCGTGCGCGGCTTTACCCAGGATGACGCTCATCATTTCTGCCGCCCCGATCAGATGCCCGCCGAGATTGATTTTGCGCTCAACTTCTCGCTGGCAATGCTGCGTGCCTTTGGTTTTAACGAGTTCCAGGCCTACCTCAGCACCCGGCCAGAAAAATCCGTTGGCGAGGCACAGCATTGGGCCGATTCAGAAGCGGCACTCGAAGCCGCCCTCCAGCGTTCTGGCCTCAATTACCAGGTGGATGCCGGCGGCGGCGCGTTCTATGGACCAAAAATTGACCTCAAGCTCAAAGACGCCCTGGGCCGCGAGTGGCAGCTTTCCACCATCCAGTTCGACTTTAACCTGCCGGAACGGTTTGACATTACTTACATCGGAGAAGATGGTCAGCCCCATCGCCCGTACATGGTTCACCGCGCCCTGCTGGGCAGCATAGAACGCTTCTTCGGCGCTCTGATCGAACATCACGCCGGGGCTTTCCCCGTGTGGCTCTGCCCGATTCAGGCGATCCTCATCCCCATTGCGGACCGGCATCTCCCCTACGCCCAGGCCGTCGCCGTCCGGCTAAAAGAAGCTGGCCTGCGCGTTAAGGTGGATGCGGGCGCAGAGCGCATGAACGCCAAAATCCGCGCCGCGCAGACGCAGAAAATCCCCTACCTGCTGGTGGTTGGGGATAAAGAGGTAGAAGCCGGAACGGTGGCACTGCGGCTTCGCTCTGGCGCCAACCCTGGGCCGGTGGCCGTGGATGAGTTTATTGCGCTGGCCCGCAGCGCCATTGAAGCCAAAGCCAATATATAAAATAACCGGCGGTGAGGTGGTTTCCTCGCCGCCGGTTGTCTGTAAGAACTACCGATTGTGGTTACTTGATCGTAATGATGGACGACTTCGCCGACTTGCCGTTGGTCAGGCCGGTGGTCAGCACTTCGACCACCCACTTCTCACCCGCCGCTGCCGAGGTCGGGATCGTCAGCTTGCCGGTCGCTTCGCCGTTGGCATCCGTCTTGCCATCCAGCGCCACCCGATACGCTTCGCCGTCTTTGCCCAGCCGGAAGTCAATCTCGGCGTTGGCCGGGAAGCCCTTCACCCGCACTTCTACCTGCTCGCCAGCCTTGAGGCTGGTGGCCGAAACCGTGACCAGCGAACTGCCGGTTGAACCAGAAGGCACGCGGATCCTCTGCCCAACGTAAATCTTGTTCGGGTCTTTGATATCCGGGTTGAGCTTCATCAGGTTCGAGACGGTCGTGCCAAAGCGGTTGGCAATCTTCGCCAGCGTATCGCCGCGCGCCACCACGTATTCCTGGGTTCCAGTCACGGGCACGCCGGGCAAGTTCGCGCCGGCTTTGATGCGGATTACCTGACCGACGTAGATTTTGTCGGGGTTTTTGATCTCAGGGTTAGCCTTCAACAGCGAGTCGTAGGTGACTCCGCAGTTCTTGGCAATCTTGGTCAGATAGTCGCCTTTCTGAACGGTGTAGGTGTCGCCGCAGGCCGCCGCCGCCACCGGAGAGAGCGTCATTCCCGCGAACAGAGCCGCGATGAATACAGCCAGCATCAGGGTTTTAAACAAGGTTTTCATCTTCATTTCATCCTTTTTTGTTGCCGGGCTTGCTTGCCCGTTGCTTTTCCGTTTCTACATAGTTAGACGATGAAACCCGAATTTAGTTCCCATCCTCTGAACACATTTTAAAATAGGTGGAATGATTGACGCCCCTCCCTTTTTTATGGTATGATGTAATCAAGCGGTCCGTAATCCTCACGGGCCAGGTTAAGTTTTTGTTTTGATCATTTATTAAGGAGAAGAAGGCTATCAGTACATCAAATTTTCGAGTCAATGAGATGATTCGGGTGCCAGAGGTACGGCTTATTGGCCCCAAGGGAGACAATTTGGGTGTCGTCTCGGTCAGCGAGGCCTTACGCATCGCGCGCGAGGCTGAAATGGACCTGGTAGAAGTGGCGGCCAACGCCAGTCCGCCGGTTTGCCGCGTGATGGACTTTGGCAAGTTCTTGTACGAGCGCACCAAGAAAGAACGCGAAGCCAAAAAGGCCCAAACCAAAATCGAGATCAAAGAGATTCAGCTCCGGCCCAAAACCAACGAACATCACCGCACTTTTAAAACCCGAGACGCGCGGCGCTGGCTGCTGGAAGGCAAAAAGGTGAAAGTCACCGTCCGCTTCCGCGGCCGAGAGATCACCTACCCCGAAATCGCCATGGAAGACCTGCGGGAGATTGCCGAGGAACTCTCGGACATCAGCACCATTGAACAGCCCCCCTCCATCGAAGGGCGGGTTATGAGCATGATGCTTAACCCCAGCGCCAAACCAACTGCTTCTGGCAAGAAGCGCGAAGGCGGCAAAGCCGAAGAACAGGTCGAGAAACCCGCTGAATCTCACTAGAAACCCCGGCGCGCCCGCTTATGTCATGACCGATTAAAAACGCTGAGATTCCCTCTGCGCAAAAGTGAGTTCTTGTTGTATAATACGCGGCTGCGTCTTCCCGCGTTCGCGGAGCAGCCGCGTTTGGTTGGTAACACAGGTTTCCATCTCGCAAGGGATGTTAAGCCGCGCAATCTATTGAGAGGAGTTTCGCTGTGCCACGCAAGTCTACTCGAGAAGGTAAGTACAAAATGAAGACCCATAAGGCGAGCAGCAAGCGCTTTCGCCTGACCGGGTCGGGTGTGCTGGTGCGCACCAAGGGCGGCAAAAGCCACCTGCGCCGCCGCACCCCCAAACGCACCAAAGCCCTGTTCACCGAGATGCTGCCCGTCAAAGGTGAGGGTATCATCCAGCGCGTTAAACGCCTGATCCCTTATTTGCAAAAGCACGGTTGAGCAGTGCCGCGAAAACGCGTTTTTGCGTTGGCTCTCCAGCTCAAAAACAGGCTTCGCAAGTCGTTATCCGTTTTTTTTTGGTACGGCCGTTGGGTGTTCGCAACTGGTGATCTTACCGGCGCCCAGGGGTTCGTAAAGGAGTAAGCATGGCTCGTGTTAAAAGCGTCGCCTACCGGCGACACCGCCGAACATTAAAGATGACCCAGGGCTACTTTGGCTCACGGCATCTACTCTTCCGCCGCGCCAACGAGGCGCTGATGAAGAGCCTGTGGTATGCCTACCGCGACCGCCGCGTCCGCAAGCGCGACCTGCGCAAATTGTGGATCGCCCGCATCAACGCCGCGGCCCGCGCCAACGGCATCACCTACAGCCGCCTCATCCACGGCATGAAGACCGCCGGCATCAACCTCAACCGCAAGGTCCTGGCCGACCTGGCCGTGCGCGACCCGAAAGCCTTCGCGGCTGTGGTTGCCCTGGCAAAAGCCTGATCCCAAAGCAGCCTGATTTTCAGGCAGCGAATCCTCCCCAGAGGCTGTGACCATTCACAGCCTCTTATTCTATAATTAGCCTATGAGCACAATTCACCAAACCTTCCCCTTACCTGCCGGACGCCGGTTAGAAATCTGCCAGGGAGACCTCACCCAGGAGCCGGTGGACGCGATTGTCAATGCCGCCAACAGCTCTCTCTCGCACGGCGGGGGTATCGCGGCGGCCATCTCCAGAGGCGGCGGGCCGACCATCCAACGCGAAAGCGATGCCTGGGTGCGCGAGCACGGCCCTGTCAGCCATGCAGAGCCAGCCTACACTTCCGCCGGCAGACTGCCCGCCCGCTATGTCATCCACGCCGTCGGCCCCGTCATGGGCGAAGGCGACGAAGACCGCAAGCTGGCAGATGCCATCCGCGGCAGTCTGCGGCGCGCCAGCGAGTTGAACCTGAAATCTATTGCCTTCCCGGCCATCTCCGCCGGCATCTTCAGCGTTCCCAAAGAGCTTGTCGCCCGCGTATTCTTCCAAACCATCCCGGCTTTCTTTGAGGAAACGCCGCAGTCGAGCCTTGAGGTGGTTAAAATCGTGCTGTGGGGTGCTGAGATGCTGGAAATCTTCTTGCAGGCCGGAAAAGCGGCTTTTCCATCCTGAGTGAGCATGTTTATTTCGTCTTCGTCGAACCCGAAAATCCAGCGCGTGCGCGCCCTGCTGAACCAGCGCCAGGCCCGCCAGGAACAGCGCGCCTTCGTCGTTGAAGGCGTGCGCCTGATCGAAGAAGCCTTGGCCGCCCGCTGGGAGCCGGAACTGGCATTGTATACCGACCGGCTTTCAGAACGCGGGCTCCAAATGGTGGATCGCTTCCGTGAATTGAAATGCGAGGTGGCCGAAGTGCCAGACCGGCTGATGGATCAGATCACCGGAACTGAGACCCCCCAGGGCCTGCTGGCAATCTTCCGACAGCGCGATCTCCCTCTGCCCCCTGCGCCGGATTTTCTGCTCATTGCCGACAACCTGCGCGACCCCGGCAACCTTGGAACCCTGCTGCGCTCCGCCGCCGCCGCCGGAGCGCAGGCGGCTCTGCTCTCGCCAGGCACGACCGAAGCCTACGCCCCTAAAGTCCTGCGGGCTGGCATGGGCGCGCACTTCCGCCTGCCGATCCACCACCGCGGTTGGGAAGAAATCCGTGCGCTGTGCAAACAGCGCCCGCCCGCGCCCCTCACCGTTTACCTGGCCGACGCCGCCGGCGGCATCCCCTGCTGGGACCTGGATCTGCGCGCCCCCCTGGCGCTGATCGTCAGTTCCGAAGCCGATGGCCCCAGCCCCAAAGCCCGCGAGCTGGCCGATCAGGCCATCACCATCCCCATGCCGGGGGTGGCCGAGTCGCTCAACGCCGCCGTGGCCGCCAGCATCCTTTTATTCGAAGTCGTGCGCCAGCGAAGGAATGCCAACCCATGAGAATTCGCTCCATCACCTGCTTTTTTGACCCCCGCACGCGCAACCCGTATGGGACGCTCGATCACCTCGGCAAACTGGCAAGCGCCGCCCGCGAGTTGTATGAACGCGCGGGCTACGAAGTGCAGACACTGCGCCTCTCCACCCCGCCCTTTCCACTGCTTTACGCCACCGAAGAGGTCGAGAACGCCGTGCGCCTGGCGCAGGCCCTGGAACGCGACGCGCAGGAACGTGGGTTCGATTACCTCTCGCTCGGCCCGGCCCTGCCAGAAATTCCTCGAAGCTTCGAACAGGTCCTGCCGATCCTGGCGGCCACCCGGCAGGTCTTCCTGAGCGGACTGATGACCACCGGGCGGTTCGAATCCAGCGTTGCGCCCCAGGCCGCGCGCGCCTGCGCTGAAATTATCCACCAGGCCGCGACTATCACCCCCGATGGTTTTACCAACCTGCGCTTCGCGGCGCTTGCCAACGTCCCCCCTCATGGCCCTTTCTTCCCCGGCTCGTATCACAGCGGCGAGCGCCCGGCTTTTGCTCTGGCGCTGGAATGCGCCGACCTGGCCTACGCCGCCGCTCGCAAGGCCGCCAGCCTGATGGATTTCCGCCGCGACTTCGTGACGACCCTCGAAACCCAGGCCGCGGCGCTCTCCAGCCGCGCCAACCACCTGGCCCAACAGTTTGAAGTGGATTTCCGAGGCCTCGATTTTTCCCTCGCCCCCTTCCCCGAACAGTGGTGCTCGCTGGGCGGCGCGTTAGAAGCGTTGGGCCTGCCCGCCCTCGGACGGTCCGGCTCGCTGGCCGCCGCCGCCTTCCTCGCTTCGGCCCTCGACAGCGGTAGTTGGCTGCGAACCGGCTTTAACGGCCTGATGATGCCGGTGCTGGAAGACTCCACCCTGGCGGCGCGCGCGGCCCAGGGAGCACTGCGCGTCCACGACCTGCTGATGTACTCCGCCGTCTGCGGAACCGGCCTCGACACCGTCCCCCTGCCGGGCGATGTGACCGCAGACCAGATTTACCCCCTGCTGCTCGATGTGGCCGCCCTCTCACTGCGCTTGAACAAGCCCCTGACTGCCCGCCTCATGCCCATCCCTGGCGCGCGGGCCGGCGACCCCACCCACTTCGACTTCGCTTTCTTCGCCGATGGCGGCGTACTGCCCCTCGACGCTGCCCCCCTGAAAGGCCTGTTGGCAAGCGAAGCCCCCTTTATCGTGCGCCCGCGCAGTATATGAGCCACCCGCTGCCCACCTGGGCGCCGCGCCTTAAAGCCTTCCGACTGCGCCGCCTGTACGAAAGCGACGCTCAGGGCCGCCTGGACCTGGAATTGCTGGATGAAGTCGGATGGGCTTTGTATTCGCGCTGTGCCAGCTTTATTCAGGCCAACGAGGCCAGGCAGGGGCGCGTCTTATGCCCCGTCTGCCATGCTCTGATCCTGCATCAGCTCCGCGCTAAAGAAACGCTGACCTGCCCTCAATGCGGCTGGACGTGTTCCCTGCGCGCCTATCTCGATACCATCAAGGATCAACAGCTTGACGGCGGCCCCGAAGTGATCGCCCTGTTTCAGCACTATGTGGATCACTTCCCTAAAGCCAAAGAGCCAACCGAAAAAATGCTGCTCATAGATGGCCTGATTCACGGCTTCCACCACTACCTGCGCAGCGGGCGCACCCGCCGCCCGGTTGGGGTAAACCTGATTGACGGCCCCCTTGAATTTGTGATTGACTTCCTCGACCATCTCACATATGGTCCCAACAGCACCCCTGGCGTCCAACAGACCTACGGGCAGTGGCGCGAAAAGGTTTATTCCCGGTCGAAGAAAAAGGCTAGCGAACCTGGCGGAAATTCACCAGGATGATGTTCTTCTCGCAGTCTTCATACGTGTCGAAGTAGACGCGGTTCGAAAGCGGCACGCCCGCCTGGTCGAGTAGCATCACCCAGACGGCGTTATGAGATGCCTTCACCACGTCCGACACAACGAACTCGTAGCCCGCCGGCCCAAACTGGAGCGCCGTTCCCGTCAGGCTGAACTGCGAGATGGTTCTATCGAGGTAGCCCCCCAACTGCACCGTCACCCCTACGTAGGGCGCGCCCTGCAAGTCATACACCTGCCCGGCCACCCACAGCTTGCATTCCTCATGGTCCGGGATGGCACTGCCGGCAATCGCCACCGGGTCGCCGCGCAAGATGAAGGGGTACAGCGAGTGAATGGTGGCGGTTGGCGAAGGGCCGGGCGTAAACGTCACCGTCGCGGTGGGCGTTTGAGTAGGGGTAGCCGTAGGCGGGATGGGAGTAAAGGTTGGGGTGGGCGAAATCGTCGGCGTAGCCGTTGGGGTGACGGGGACAGGGGTATTGAACGGCGTAGGGGTCAGAAAAAAGCTGGTCGGCTGGAGGGTCGGCAGGGGGAACGGGTTCAGGCGGCTGTTCGGGTTCAGGAAAATGACGGTATAAGCCGCGCTGAACAGGCACAGCCCCAACAGCATCAGCACAGTCAACGCATTCCAGACGGCATCTGTGGATCTTCCGGCATTCCGGGCTGGTTTTCTTCTCGCTCGCGGGTGCTTCGGCTCCATTCTGACGGCTCCTATGGGAGAAGAACTTCCACCTGGCTCTGACTGCGGCGCGCCTGCACCCATTCCTGTACGGCCCGGTGCTGTAAGTATCGCCGCGCGTCAGGCGAAAGCGGACGCTGCTCGCGGGCAACCACCTGGAGAATATGATACCCAATCTGCGAGTGGATCACGCCGCTGATCTCGCCCGGTTGAAGGGCAAAAGCGGCCTCTTCCACTTCAGGCTGTAATAAATAGCCGCGCGGGAACCAGCCCAGGTCTCCGCCGGTTTGCAGGTCGTAGCCAAAAGCATAGGTTTCAAAATCAACGCCGGACTCTTTCACTTTCGCCAGCGCCTTTTGGGCCGCAGCTTCATCCAGCACTACAATCTGGCGGGCATGAACCTGTTCGGCGGTCTCTGGCACGGCGGCGGCCAGTTGGTCGCGCTGCCAGGCCGCCGCCAGCGCGCGCCGCAGCGCCGAGCGGAAAGACGCCTCAGTGTACCCGTACTGCTCCCACCAGGAACGCAGCGCCTCTGCGCCGCCGGCCTGCCCGGCCAGACGGTCAATTTCGGCCTGCACAGCGGCATCGTCCAACTGGAAGCCGCTTTCAAAAGCCGCCTGCGCCAGCAGTGCGCTGTCGATCAGGTTATCCAGCACCTTCTGGCGCTGCTCTTCGGGAGTGCTGGCTTTGCCCAGCGCCTGATCAGCCGCCTGCAATTGGGCCAGTTCCGCCTGAAATTCCGCCAGCGCGACCCCTTCGCCGTTGACCCGCAGGGCCAGCGGTTCAGGCGTGGCGGTGAGGGTGGAGGTCGCCGAAGGCTGCGGCGTGGCCTCTATCGGGAGCGCCGTGAGCGTGGCGGCGGGCAGCAAGGTCTCGCTCTCCACCGGAGCCGGATTCGGAGTCAGCGTGGCCGTCGCACTGGTACATCCAGTCAGCCAGACGGCAAAAATCAACAGTGTGATATAGAAGAACAGGACTTTGGAATACATCTCGCTGATTATACCCGAAAAAAAAGCGGCCCCTGTTTCCAGAGGCCGCTTGGGTACGTCAACCCTATTTTTAGTACTCCGGCATCGGCGGAGTCTTCGGAGCTTCCTTCTCAGGGATTTCCGTCACCAGGGCTTCGGTGGTCAGGATCATCGAGGCGATGGAAGCCGCGTTCTCGAGCGCGCCGCGCGTGACTTTGGCGGGGTCAATCACGCCGTTCTTAACCATATCCTCGTACTGATCGGTGAGAACGTTGTAGCCGATGTTGGGGTTGTTCTGCGCTTTCTGCTGCTGGCGCACCGTCTCCACCACCACCGAGCCGTCTTTACCGGCATTCTCGGCGATCTTGCGCATGGGAACTTCCAGCGCGCGGCGGACAATCACCACGCCGATCTGCTCGTCTTCGTTCTCCAGCTTGAGATTATCCAGCGCCGCGCGCGCGTTGATCAGCGCAACGCCGCCGCCCGGAACAATGCCTTCTTCCACCGCCGCGCGAGTGGCCGACAGAGCATCCTCAACGCGGTGCTTCTTTTCCTTCAGCTCAGTCTCGGTCGCAGCGCCCACGCGGATGATCGCAACGCCGCCCGACAGCTTCGCCAGGCGTTCCTGGAGCTTTTCGCGGTCGTAATCGCTGGTGGTTTTCTCGATCTCAATGCGGATCTGCTCGATGCGGCCTTTAATGGCGGCTTCGTCACCGCGCCCGCCCACAATGGTGGTGTTGTCTTTGTCGGCAACGACCTTCTCCGCGCGGCCCAGGTCAGAGACCATGGTGGTTTCGAGCTTGCGCCCGGTTTCTTCCGAGATCACCTGCGCGCCGGTCAGCGTGGCAATGTCTTGCAGCATGGCCTTGCGGCGATCACCAAAACCAGGGGCCTTGACGGCTAAAACATTCAGCATGCCGCGCAGTTTGTTCAGCACCAGGGTCGCCAGGGCTTCGCCATCCACGTCTTCAGCGATGATCACCAGGTCGCGCTTGCCGATCTGCACCAGTTTCTCCAGCAGGGGGACGATATCAGCCGCCGCCGAGATCTTCTTGTCGTGGATCAGGATGTACGGCTCATTGATGACCGCTTCCATGTGTTCCGAGTCGGTGATGAAGTACGGCGAGATGTAGCCGCGATCAAACTGCATACCCTCAACGTACTCTTTCTCGAACTCCAGGCCGCGCGATTCTTCCACGGTGATGACGCCGTCTTTCCCAACTTTGTCCATCACTTCGGCAATCAGTTCGCCAATGGTGCGATCCTGAGCGGAAATGGTCGCCACGTTGGCAATCTCTTCTTTGGTGGTCACTTCAATCGCCATATCGCTGATCGCCTTGGCAACCTGGCGAGCGGCGGTTTCGATCCCGCGCTTTAAGAGCATGGGGTTGGCGCCAGCGGCCAGGTTCTTCAGGCCCTCGGTCACAATGGCGTGCGCCAGAACGGTCGAAGTGGTGGTGCCATCACCGGCAATATCGTTGGTCTTGGTCGCGGCTTCTTTGAGGAGCTGCGCGCCCATGTTCTCAAAGGGGTCTTCCAGTTCGATTTCTTTCGCAACCGTCACGCCGTCATGGGTGATGGTGGGCGAACCGAACTTGCGATCCAGCGCCACATTGCGCCCCTTGGGGCCCAGGGTGGTCACAACCGCATTGGCAACAATGTCAACGCCGTTCTTCAGGCGGCGGCGAGCCTCATCCGCGAAAACCAATTGTTTAGCTGGCATAGTTTGTATCTCCTTATTGGGATAAGTTCAATCACTCAACGATTGCAAGCAGGTCGCTCTCGCGCAGGATCAGGAGCTTCTTGCCATCCACCTTGATCTCCGTGCCTGCGTATTTGGCAAACAGCACTACGTCGCCAACGTTCACATCCATCGGGATGCGCTTGCCGCCTTCATCCCGGTCACCAGGGCCAACCGAAAGAACTTTCCCCTTTTGGGGCTTTTCTTTCGCGGTTTCCGGCAGCACAATGCCGCCGACCGTCACATCTTCCTGCTCCATCGGCTCAATCACGACACGGCTGCCAAGGGGTTTCAGGTTGACTGCCATACAATTGCCTCCTGCAAAGGTTTGGGTATCTTGATTCCACATTTTAGCACTCGAATGATACGAGTGCTAAAGACGAACCAATCTTAACCATCTTTTGCATGGAAGTCAAGAGGGAAACCGCGCCTTCTTATAGATTTCTTATAATCACGGGCGCCCCGGCGAAGCCGCGGTGATGCCGTAAGAAGCGCAGATGGCTTCGCTTTCCTTCATAATATTATCGTAAACCGGCTCTTCATTAAAACGTGGAACGGCGCGCACCTCGGCGATCACTTCCAGGGCTTCGCGGCAGTAATCGGCCCGCTCTGGGTTGGTAGGGACGTACATGCCCGCGAGCAGCGCCGCGTAGGTAAAGTAATACCCCACGGTATTGGGCGTCAGCGCCAGGCCCTGGATGACAATAGGGGCTTCGGTTTCTTCGTCACACTGGCGGACACTGCAACTGGTTTTGGCATCACAGCCGCGCACCGCACAGCGCAGGGCGCTGACCCCCAATTCGTAGTTTTTACCCTGACGCGCCACCATCCCCAGGTCGCCGTAGACTTTGGCGCTGTAGGGGTTAAACGACAGCGCCTTGCTCATATTGCGCGAAGCGATAAAAAATTCGCCCATTTGGGCATAAGTATACCCAATGCCCAGATACGGGTAGGGGTCTTTGATCCCCAACTGCTCGTTCAGGTTGGCGGCCTTCTCGAAGTATTCCAGCGCCTTCGTAAACGCTTCCATTTGTTCAATGCTTTCTGGCGCGGCGCGCATCCCCTGCAAGCGGTACGACTGCCCCAGCTTGATGTACAAAAAGGTCATATTCGGGGCTAACTGCAAAGCCGTCTCAAACTCTCGGATCGCATCCGCGTAAGCCGCCTGATTTTCCAGGTACAAACCGTACACGCGGTGCAGTTCCCATTGGTTGGGGCTGATTTGCAGTGCCTGTAGAATGGCCGACTCGGCCTCGTTGTAGCGGCGGAAGTCCACCATGATTTCGGCGTAGTAAATCAGCGCCTGCAGGTTGGTTTCATCCAGCACTTTGGCGCGGGTGATCGCCAGATCGGCCTCCGACATGAGGTCATTGCCGCCGGCCTCATCGAGCAGGGTATCGCGCGCGTAAGTTGCCAGCCAGTCGAGCGTAAAAGCCCGCACCGCGTGAGCGGTGCTGTCTTCTGAAACGCACTCCAGGCCAAGATAGGCGTCCCAATTGGGAGGGGTGTGGGAGGTATCAGCCGTATTCCCATCCCCGGCAGGCGTTGGCGTGGGATTGGCGGTGGGGGTGGGCTGTCCGCCCGGCGGGGCGCACTGCGCCCCGCGGTTGGCAACATCCATCGCCTGAAGAAGCCGCGCTTCGCGCTCCTGGTCGGTCGTGACCATGGCGGACGAATAGGTCAGCACGCGCGCCAGTTCCGCGTAGAGCGCGCCGTTATTGGGTTCCACTTCCAGGGCGTTTTGAAACGCCGCAATGGATGCATCCAATGCGCCGGCGTCAAAATGCGTGCGCGCTTCTAATACATAAGAATTGGCAACGCGCGTGGCCGTGGGCGTGGGCATAAACAGGGGTTGGATCGCGCCGCGCTCAATGGAACGATTCACCAGCAGGACGCTTACGACCATCAACAGCAGTACCAACACCGTTGTGGGGTTCGCGCCCCGGCGGGCGCGCCTGAAGATATATCTCCTCGGAGCCATTCTTTGCTTTCTTTCTTAAGGGGCCGCCGGCGCTTCTGGAGTCGCAGTTCCATCTGGCACGAGAGCCCCCGACACATCCTGACAGTTTTCTTGAATCACCGGGATGTTCGACAGCACGGTTTCATCGCTCGGCGCCACCTGGAGAAGCTGCTGCACCACCTGGAGCGACTCCTGGCACTGCCCTAACCGCGAAAGAGCAATGGCAAAGCGCACGTTATAAACCACGTAAGTGTAACCGCCATCTGGCGGAACCGGCTCAACCTGGTCGCCTTTGCGCGTCACCCCGCCGCGAACTGCCAGGCGAAACTCATCGGCGGCCTCTTGATACTGAAAATTGCGGTAATACATCGTCCCCAACAGCCCGTGCATCAGCGGGTCGGTGGGGGCGCGGTCTACGGCTAACTGCGCCATCTGAATGGCGTTAGCAAAATCACCCACCGCAAAGTACGTCAGCGCCTGCTCCGAATAGGGTTCGGCGATGTCAGGGCGCAGGGCAATGGCGCGGTTTAGCGCCTCTAACGCCTTGCCATAATCCGATGGTTCCTTAGCCAGCGCGCGGTAGTTGCGCGCCAGGGCAATATACAGCTCCGCCAGGTTGGGGTTCATCTCCAGCGCCGCCTGAAACTCAGCGACGGCTTCGGCATAGTTGCCGGTCACTTCCAGCACCAGCCCGCGCGCCCGCCGCACCTCTAATTGGGTCGAATCCAGCTCCATCGCCCGCTGCGAGTCGGCAATGGCTTTTTCAATGGTAGTGAAATCGCCCTTTTCCTCGTCAATCATGTCTTTATACAGCTCGGCGCGGTAAGCATAGGCCAGGGCGTTGTTGGGGTCCAGTTCAAGGGCGGCCTGCAGCTCGGCCTCACCCTGCAAATATTGTTTTTTCTTCCCCAACACCCAGCCGTTGACGGCGCGCGCCAGGGCGTTCTTGTCGTTGAGCATCAGCGCCGTAGCGATGTTCTCTTCGGCCTGGTCATAGTCGCCATATAAGACTTGCAGGCGCGCAACCGTGACGTAAATGGCCGGATTCTGGGGATCAACCTTGAGCGCCTCCTGATACATCTGAATCGCCTGGTTGATTTTGCCATCCGCCACCAATTCCTGAGCCTCATTCAGATAAGATTCAGGCGAGCGCGTAGGAGTAACCGTGGGGATGAACAACGGCGGCGTCACCGGCACGATCACAAAGTTAATGTACAGCGCCCCTGCCACCAGGGCGCTTAAAACCAGCAGCCTCAGCGGGTTAGCGCGTTTGCGCTGCCGGGCCATGCTCCATTTACTGCCTTTCAGGTACATAGGAATCATCTTACCATTACGTTTGAACAGGCGTCAAGATGCGCTCCTCCTCCGCCTGGCCTACGCTGACGCCGCCTCGATGGTAGAATCAGCCCTGAGCGCTCTTTATGAAGTTAATCAGAATCTACCTCGTTCTCATCCTATCCGCTGGCGCAGAGGCCCTGGCCCTGACCCTTCAGGGCCCATCCGAAGCGCGCAGCGCCGTATGGCTGGGGCTTTCGCCGGCCCGTCTGGTTTTGCTGGCGCTTCTGGCTGGCCTGTGGCTGCTGTGCCTGGCGGGGAGCATCTGGCTGTGGCGCTCGCCGGAACGGATGGGCCGCATATTACAGGCCGCCGATGAATGGTTTCTAACGAAAAAACAGCTTGCGCCTGGCGTGCTGGCCCTTGGCATTCTGCTAACACTGGCGTTCTGCGCCGCAGCGGCCGTTTTATCAACTCCGCTCGATTACGAAGTCTACGGCGTCATCGCGCCTTATACCTTTCCGACCCTCTATTCCTGGGTCAGCCGCCTCTTACCGCTGTTGCTGTGGCTGTTCCTGGCCGGCCTGTTCCTGCTCCTGGCCGTCCTGGCGCGTTACCGCGCGGCCCTCCTGCGCCCAGCGGTATGGGCTCCTCGTCACTGGCTTAGTCCCCTCATCCTGCTGGCGGCGGCTCTGGCGGCGCTGGCCCATTGGATCATCCTGGCGTTCCAGTTGCGCTTTTTCGCCAACCACCCGGCCTGGTATTGGGAAATCCATCCCCGGCCTTTCACCCTGCGCGACGTCTTCCTGGCGGCCCTGGTGACGGCACTGCTCATCCTCGCCTGGCGGCTGCTGGCGCACAGCCGGCCTTTGCCCGGCTTGCTGGCGCTCTTCCTGGCCGGTCTGGTCTTACAGTTGGGCATCGGCTATCTCGAAGGTGGAGGTATGGCCGCGCTGCGCGACCGCTATCTCACCCGCTATCACAGCTCGTACCTGCGCCGCGCCAGCGAAAACCAGCTCTCGATCCTGGAGAATCTCCGCCGCTATGAAGAACTGCACGGCGATTCGATGTTTGCCCGCACCAAACCGCCCGGCCTGTTGGCGTTTTATATCGCTGTGGACCAGCTTATCAATGGCTACCCTTCTCGCTACGCCCCACAAGAACGCCTGGAACGCTCCGCATGGCTGGTGACGTACACCTTCCCCATCCTTGCGGCGGGCATGGTATTCCTGCTCTACGCCTTTGCGCGGCGGTGGATAGACCCCGGCAGTGACGGTACAGCGCGGCTTGCCCCGGCCCTCTTTATCCTTGCACCCAATATCGCTCTGTTTTCCTTATATCCAGACCAGGCCATCTATCCGGGCCTGTTCCTGTTGGGCGTCTGGTGGGTCACTGGCACGGTGCGCCGTCAGGCGGTGGGGCCGGCGTTTCTGCTGGGCGCGGGGCTGTATCTGGCGGCCTTCTTTGCCTTTACCATGCTGCCGCTTTTCACCTTTGCCGCTGTTTTTCTGGTGATCGAAACCTGGCGCTGCCGCCGCGAGCGCGGCCCGCTGCCAGCCCTATGGGTGGGCCTGGCGTTCCTGGCGGGAGTGATTTGCGCCTACCTGGTCTTCCGTATCCTGCTGAATTACGACTTTTTCACCCGCTTTTCGATCACCACCACGATCAACCATGCCTTTGACTTTTACACGCGCGTTGGCCTCCCTCTACCCTCTACGCCCGAACCACTGCCCGCGCGCGCGGCCCAGGTATTGCAAGCCGCCTGGATTAACAACCTGGATTTTGCATCCACCACTGGCTTTGCAGTCTATATTCTCTTTATTGCTCAGGCCGCGCGGGTGGCGGTTGGTTTTGCGCGGCGCGCCGCCGGTCCCGCTGAAGCCGTTCTCCTCGCGCTGGTGCTGAACTTCCTGCTCCTCAACGCCGCGGGAACGGCCCAGGGCGAAGTGGGCCGGCTGTGGATGTTCTGGGTTCCGGTAGTAGCCCTCTTCGCGGCCAGAGAACTGCTCCCCTGGCAGGCGCGCGACCGCCGCGTCCTGCTGGTTCTGATGGCGGTTCAGTTGATCACCGTCCTGCTGACCTATCATTTTCAGGACCTGCGGATGTAAAGGCATGGCAAAGAAAATCCTCTTCATTTTCCTGGTGACCTGCGCCGCTCTCGGACTGCGCCTGTACGCCGCCGCCCGCCTGGATGTGGATTACGACGAGCCGGTCTACCTCGACAATGCCATCGAATACGCCAATTACCTGCGCGCTGGCCGCTGCACCCTCATCGCCTGGAGCGAAACCACCTACGAACACCCGGCGCTGTATAAAATCCTGTACGGCGTCGCCCAGCTAACCCGGCCCCCGCTGGCAAAGCTGTATGAAAAGGACCTGGTGCGCCTTTCTCCTATCGCCTCGGCCCCCGCCAGAGACTGGAACATGGTGGGGCGCTACCTTTCTGTGGCCCTGGGGACTGTAACGGCCCTGGTCCTGGCATTTCTCTCGCCGGCAGCCGGTCTGATTGTGGGCCTCCATTCGCTGAGCATCAAGTACACGAGCGAGGTTTATCTCGAAGCTCTGCCCTTCTTCACCAGCCTGCTGTGCGCTCTGTGCTACCTGCGCTGGTTCCGGCGGTTCGAAGTCGGAGCCGCCCGCGAGCGCCGCGGACTGCTCTGGCTGGGGGCTTCGGCGCTCTGCCTGGGGGCGACGGCGGCCAGCAAATACGTCTACTGCATCGTTGGTTTGGCCGTCTTGGTTCACTTCTGCGCGGCGGCACTGCGGCGCAAGGTCTTCTGGCGCGGCCTGCCGTATCTGGCCGGCTGGGGAATCGCCGCGCTGGCGTTCTTCTTCCTTCTCAACCCGTACCTCTGGCCGCACCCGCTGGAGCGCCTGGCAAAAACCCTGACTTTCCACCTGGAATACCAGGATTCGCAGTTCGTCAAAAGCTATGGGTATCCCTTCTGGCAGCCCCTGCGCTGGCTTTCGGCCTTCACCACCTACTACGATTATCACCCCCGTTCGGCCCTGCTGATTAACGCCGACGCCGTCATTTTTGCGCTGGGCGGCCTGGGCCTGCCGGGACTGCTGCGGCGGCGGCCTCTCTTCTTTAGCTGGCTGGCGGTGGGCCTGCTGGTCCTGCTGATCTGGAACACCAAATGGCCGCAGTACACCATGATTATTCTCGTTCCCTTCAGTCTTTCGGCGGCGGAAGGGCTGAGACTGCTCTCGCGGCTGATCATGTGGCTGCGTCCCCGGTTAAATATGTTAAAATCACCCCATGCGCTTTGATGTCTTCACCCTCTTCCCTGCTCTCATCCACCCCTACCTGGCCGAGAGCATCTTACAGCGGGCGCGCGAGCGCGGGCTGATCGAGGTGGCCGTCCACGACATCCGCGCCTGGACGGACGATAAGCATCACGTCACCGATGAACCCCCCTACGGCGGCGGCGGCGGCATGGTGATGAAGCCCGGCCCGATCTTCGCCGCCGTTGAGGGTGTGTTAGGCGCGCCCCCGGCCTGCCCTGTCATCCTGATGACTCCCCAGGGCCGCCCCTTTACCCAGCGCGTGGCTCAGGAACTGGCACAGCACCCCCGCCTGGCACTGCTGTGCGGGCGCTACGAGGGCGTAGATGAGCGCGTCCGCCAGCACCTCGTCACCGACCAGCTTTCCATCGGTGATTTTGTCGTCACCGGCGGTGAACTGCCCGCCCTGCTCGTCATTGACGCCGTCAGCCGGCTCATACCCGGCGTTTTGGGCGACCCTGACGGCGCTTCAGACGACTCACACGCTTCTGGCCTGCTCGAATATCCCCACTACACCCGCCCGCCTGAGTTCCGCGGCTGGAAGGTCCCCGACATCCTGCTCTCCGGCAACCATGCCGCCATCGCCCGCTGGCGCAGAGAGCAGTCTTTACTGCGCACCCTGCAGCAGCGCCCCGACCTGCTGGCCGCCGCCGACCTCTCCGACAAAGACCGCCAGTTCCTCGCCAGGGTCGCCCGCGAGGGTATCCCAGAGGAACACCGCATTTAATTCTGGAGAGCTGTTTTATCCTGCGAACAGCCCAACCGCTGGCGCATCCCCCGTGCCGCACAGCGAGGCAAAGCCGTCAGGTGGAAGCGCAGGTTGGGCGGCGTCCCCGTCAACCATACTTTGGCTGATACATGTCTCCTGCCAATAAAACGACGCTGTGCCACAGCGTTTCAAGATGTGACACCGTGCGTTCCAATTCTCCCGAGGCCTTGCCAGGACTGCTCAGAATGCTTTCTATCTGCTGCACATATCCGCCAGGCAGGACGGGAAAGGAAGCAATCTTTTCCATCACCTTCTTGTCACCAATGAAATATCTCTCATTCAAGGCAAAGAGCACCTGGGTTAAATTAGAGACTACCCGGGTCAAACAGCCCACTGTGTTGTACACGTCGCCACGAGCGGCAAACTTGCGAGCAAAGCCTAACGTGAACTCTGCGCTCCACAAACATTCACGAACAATAGCCCGCTTGAGCCTTGGGGGATACACTTCCACTTGATGCTTCAGCCGGACAATTTGGGAACCGGGATCAAAAAGCGGAACACAGGCTTGAATCTCGGCAAGATAGATCACGCTGTAGAAGCCAAAAGTGGGCTGCTGGTCATAATCGTGCGCAATAATGCCTTGCCGCGCATCACGAATCGTCCGTTCCACTTGATCGAAGTTTCGATAGAGGAAGTCCACTTTACCAGCTTCTGTCTGAATCCAGGCGCCGCCATTCACCCAAGGCCCCCATTCGTAAAAATCAGAGACGACAGCCGCGCCCTGATTGGAAATGTTATCGGCGATGCGTCTAATCTCTGTAATGGAGAACGGTTTAGCTTCGTGATAGTACAAGCCAATGTCCAAATCCGAAGACTCGTCGGAGGTTCCAGCCGCATAAGATCCGCCGAGAACGACAGCCACCATTTCTGGAACTCGACGCAGACTTTCAACGAGCCGTTCCAGTAGCTGCTTCTTATCATTGGGTATTGCTCTGATGGTACTCAAGTGCTGCATTGATTTGCCCTTGTGGTGCGCTGGAGCCTGCGCCGCAAAGCGCGCGGCATCAGGTGCAAGGGCAGGTTAAACGGCTTTGAAATTCTGATATACAGAGATGGGGATTAAAACCCCTCTCCTTTCCGTAGGTTGATAACAATTCGTTTGCCTTTCTTTTGAACGATTATTCTTTCCATCACCTCTTGCCTCAGATTCTCTGGAAGATGTTGGGATTGCCAATTGCGTTCTTCTTCGACTCTATCCTCGGCATTCACAGGATCACATGCCGCGATGGCTTTAAGAGCATAAAGTGCGGCGCCGTAGGCATGCTGTGCAACGTGAGCAGTTCCAACAGCTTGACCTGCCGCGCGTGCCGCAAAACAAGCGGCCTCATTTTCCTTTGCGTCACGGGCAGCAGCATGAGCTGCAAGAGAAGCCGCGCGTATCTCGGCCATCTTAAATACGCCCATACGAACCCATGTTCGGCACGCTTCGATAGCTTTGCGGGGCCGCTCGTCGTTCGGATACGCGTTCTCGAAAATCGGCAGTACGCGTTCGGCACAGTCTGCCGCCCAGGTCGCCAACGCTCTTTGATCTTCCTTACTATATCTCTTGTATTTTGTCATATTTTTCGAGCAGCGATCCGATTTTGACGTTGGTCCTTGCGCCGTCCAACGGCTGGCCGCTCAGTCGCGCCGCGCAGAGGCGCGACATCAGGTGCAAGCGCAGGTCGGGTAACCGCAAATGTTCATTCAATCTTATCCCTCTTTGCAAGGTTGTGTCTTGCACAGAGTAGTTGGATATTCTCTGCTTTTAGCGATGTTCCACCTTTTGAATATGGGATAATGTGGTCATAATGAAGCTCGTCCATTGCGCCACAAACGACGCACTTGCCGCCATCTCTTTTCCACACTTCAAATTTTACAGACGTAGGAATGACTCTTCTGTGTACGGTTGGTGTAGTTTGTCCATTATCAGAATTGCTTTCCTCAACAGCAATCAACTTGAATTTAAAAACCTTGCGTTGACCGTCAAATTCTTGCCAGGAGTCAACTAACTCAAAAACACCGTTGTAGGACCAAATGCCTGGCCGTATTTTTTCGTAAACTTTCACTTTCTCTGGTAGTCGAAGTTTCTTTTTATAATCCTGAGCCGCTTTATGAAACTTGCCATTTTCAGTTAATGTTCCTGTTGGATTAAACTCGGGTTGATCAACAGATTTCGGATCGGTCATTCTTCCATTGCGTCGTTGAACATCATGACCCTCATAAATCAAAGTAGAACCATCGTCTTCAAAACGATCGCGGTAGGGGGCATTATCACGCACAGACATCAAGATTATAGAATAACCGTTGCTAAGCTGATAGTTCATCCCCTTTTGGAGATTAACCCCTTCTCGCTGACACATTTCAAGATAGGAAATAATCTCATTTGCCATTGCCATTTACCCATTCATAAATAGGCTGCCCAACGGCCAGCGTCAGCCGCGCACACAGAGCGTGCCGGCTGGACGCAGTGTTGGGCGGTCACAGGGTTTTCAAAAGTTACTTCACTTCTCATTTCGTGTGACATTGGATGTCAAAACGATGTCATGTGCAAATCCAGCCACGAAAGTCAACGGAAGAGCGAGTGCTTCCATTCCCAGACAGAATAGCATAATTGATAAGGCTACCTCCGGATCGTTTACAGCGGGTACAAATCCAGTAGTGGCAATTATTAGAGCGCATACAAGCAGCGTTGCACTGACAACCAGGAACCAAGGCCATGCTCTGGCAAATAGCTCTTGGAACTTGATGGGTAGAACCTTTCGCCACCAAGTCAGCGGCTGATTGATACGAGTTGAAACGAGCCAGATAAACGGGAAGAACAATACCTGCGCAACACCTCCTCCAACGATAAGAAGCAAGATGAAGAGAAGGATGAAAGCAGTTGGCCCATTCTTCTTGTGAACGAAACCAAGCGACCAAATGATTATGGAAAGCCCGACAATCATGGCAGCAATACCAGTCAACAAGAAATTGGGGATAATAGTAAAAGCAGGTTCATTTCCATGCGGCCACATCTTCTGGGCTTCTCCGATGGCAAAGATGAATAAGCCACGAGTGGGTACATTCCCTTGCAGGGTCTCAAAGAAGCCGTGACTCATCCCTGAGATTCCAAAGATCGTTCCCAATGTCGCTACGTTTATTCTAGTTGCTTTATTCACCTCTGCTCCTTTAGCGCCAAAGCAGGTTAAAGCACAGCGATCAGGTTGTTTGCCCAGGTGCGGATCGCTGTCCAATTCCGCGCGTCGCTGGCTGGCTGATTATGGAGGGGACTGGCGGGCAAACTGGCAAGTAAATTATCGGGAAAGCGTAGTGTCGCAGGGTCGTACTTGCCGCCAAACATTTCAAGAGCGACTGGTGCAAGCCAGGGGAACTTTGCAAGCTCTTCATCGAGTTGGGTGCGAGCCCCTTGCCACTCCTGCTCATCATCATGAGTTGGACCAAGAGCAAAAATTACAACAGGCCGTTTTGAGAGGGCTTCGCGATGCTGTGTCAAGAAACGCCGCGCATCTTTGTGTAGACTACCAATATAGATCGGTGCTCCCAACACAACAGCGCAATACCCTTCGAGTATCTTCACTTTCCGCATGGGCTGAAGATCTACCTCAAGCCCATTTTCGCGTAACATCGCCGCGACTGACTCGGCCACTTCTTTGGTTGAACCGTAACGCGTTGCATACGCTAAAAGAATGGATTTTGACATGTCTGTTTCCTTTGAACATAATCATCTTTCTCGGAAAAGCCGCCCAACGAATCATTATCCAGATTCCGAATACACAGCACTTTTCCCGTATAACCGACCGGAAAAAGCATGTCATACCGCAATTGTGCTTCTCAAATCCTCCGCTGGGAGCAAATCCTTGCTTTTATTCTATATCCAAATCCGGGAAGTTCAAACAGCTTTATGCCTGATCCATCCTCCCTAAAGCCCAAAAATTTAATCGGTCCAACAAAAAGCGCAAACGGCCCCGGTAACTCCATTTACATTTCTCCGCTTCGCCCCTACAATATCCTCAACCTTCTTACCCAGGGGATGCCCCATGCGCCTCAACTACGGAAAAACGTTCCTGCTCGGTTTTGGCTTCTTTTCCACCAGCCTGATTTGGGCCACCTATAACGCCTTTGTGCCGCTCTTCCTCGCCAATAAATTTAACCTGGACGTCCGCTGGATCGGGTTCTTTATGACTCTCGACAACATTGCGGCCCTGTTCATCCAGCCGCCGGTAGGGGCCTGGTCCGACCGATTGCGCACCCCCATTGGCCGCCGGATGCCCTTTATTTTGATCGGCGCGCCCATCGCGGCGGGCGCTTTCAGCCTCATCCCCCTCGCCAGCGTACTGCCGCTGTTCTCGGCCTGCACCATCTCCATGCTGCTGGCGATGGCCTTCTGGCGCACCCCCGTCGTGGCCCTGATGCCCGACATTACCCCCTCCCAATTCCGCTCGCAGGCCAACGGCATCATCAACCTGATGGGCGGGCTGGGGTCCATCATCGCCACCCTGGGCGGAGCGGTCTTGTTCCGCATGAACCCGGCTTACCCCTTCTGGTTGGGGTCGGCGTTATCAATCCTGGCCGTTGTACTGCTCTTCCTGGTGATTAAAGAACCTAAAGAATATGAAGCTACCACCCAGGAACGCCCGAACCTGTGGCGGGCCTTTGTGGAGGTGTTCAAAGACCCCGATAAGAGCGCCCTGCGCATCCTCTCGGCCATTTTCTTCTGGTTCGTGGCCTATAATGCCATCGAAGCGTTCTTTACCTTATATGCCCAGGAGCATCTGGGGTTAGAAGGCGGCAGCGGCGCGCAGTTATTGGGCCATCTCTCCCTCATCTTCGTGCTGTTTGCCCTGCCCGCCGGCTACATCGGTGCGCGGGTGGGCCGCCGCCGCACAATTATGACCGGCATTGTGCTGATGGCTGCGCTGATGCTCTCCATGTTCGTACTGCCCAGAGAGGCGTTAATCCTCCCCATTGCCAAAGTATTTGGATTAGGACAGGTCTACTCCATCAGCTTCCTGCTGTTCCTCGCCGGGGCCTCCTGGGCGCTCATCAATGTTAACTCGCTGCCGATGGTGGTGGATATGACCGACGACCTGCGCATCGGAACCTACACCGGCCTCTACTACCTCTTCTCCACCCTGGCCGCCATTGCCGGGCCTAACATTAACGGCTGGATCATCGCGCTGACCGGGAACAACTACGGCCTGGTCATGGTGGTTGGGCCAATCTTCATGGCCCTGGCCCTGCTGATGATGTTAGGGGTGCGGCGCGGCGAGGCCAAAATCAAAACCCCGCCCCAAGAGAAGCTTCAAAAACCGGTACTCTAATGACACTGCCCCCCACCCGAGTCGCTGTACCCACCCGCTTCCACCGCGACAAACTCCCATTGATACCGGTCTGGATACAGGAAAAGCACCAGCAGGCCGTGTGATCGGTTATCGAGGGCTTCGGTAATCGCCAGGGGCGCGCCCACCTCAAACAGCCAGGCGCCCCCCGTCCCGGCGATAAACAGGCGCATCCCATTTTCCGGGTCGAACCTGCCATTGGCATCTAACAGCCCGAAACGCTCATAATGATGATCATGGCCGTTCACCACCACGTCCGCCCCGGCTTCATAAGCGATTTGCCAGAAAGCTGTTCCGGCCCGGTCAATGGGAACCCATCCCGAACTCCATAGGGGATGATGCCAGTAGATCAGCGTACAGCGCGCCGCGCTCCGCTCCAGGTCGGCTCTCAGCCACTGCGCCTGGCGTGACTCCGCGCCGCAGCCGTCGGACAGGCAGTTGCTGTTGAGCGATACAACGTGCCAATCCCCAAAGTCGTAGCTGTAATAGCCCAGGCCGGGCCGCCCGGCCTGGGCTATTACAGCTACGACTTTGGGGATTGGCACGTTGTATCGCTAAAGTCGTAGCTGTAATAGCCCAGGCCGGGCGGCCCGGCCAGTTCGCCAAAATACGTAAAATAAGCCGCGCCTGCCTCGGTGTACCAGTCGTGATTGCCCGGACTGGGGCGGATGCGGCTGCGAAAACGCCCCCACGTTGGGTTGAAGCAGTCCTGAAATTCAAACGCCGCTCCCACCGTCTGTACGTTATCTCCGGCGGTAAAAACCAGCGCATCGGGGTAGCGCGCCAGCAGATCTTCCAGCAGGGCGGCGGTCTGGTCGTCGCCATCCAGCCCGCACACGCTGATATCTCCCGCCCCAATCAGCACCGCCGGAGCGGCCTCCACCTCTACAGCACCCTGCGGTCCCGGCGAGGGATCAGAGACAGGCCGCCGGCCCCCCAGGTTGCTGACCAGACACGCCGTCAGAGAGACAATCCCCAACAGCCCAACCACAGCAGCCCGGTAGTCCATCCTTCCCTCCATTTACCCGACTTTCGTTACCTTGTCTGTCTTCACAAACAAGTGTATACTAAATCCATCGTAGCCTATCAGTCAGGGATACCGGGCACCCACCCCTGACGGCTCGGTCCCAACATTCAGTCTTCTCAGGAGATGAAAAGAATATGACGAAGAAGTTATCACTCATCGTGGTTGTCCTGGTGATTGCTTCGCTGCTAATGACCGCCTGCCAGCCGGCAGCCGGTGGAGGCAGCAAAGCGGGCGCCGGGAAAAAGGTGTGCCAGGTAACCGACACCGGCGGCATTGACGACAAATCCTTCAACGCCACCGCCTGGAAGGGCGTCGAAGATGCCAAGAAAGAATTTGGCATCGAGGGCAAGTACCTGGAATCACAACAGCAAACCGATTATGAGAAGAACATCAATGCCTTCATTGAAGAGAAGTGCGACCTGATCGTCACCGTCGGCTTCCTCCTGGGCGATGCTACCAAGGCCGCTGCTGAGGCCAACCCGAACCAGAAGTTCGCCATCGTTGACTTCGCCTACGATCCGACCATCCCCAACGTGCTTGGGCTGACTTTCCAGACCGATGAAGCCGCCTTCCTCGCTGGCTACCTGGCCGCTGGGATGACCAAGACCGGCAAAGTCGGCACCTTCGGCGGCATCGCCATCCCGCCTGTTACCATCTTCATGGACGGCTTCTACTACGGCGTGCAGTACTACAACCAGCAGAACGGCACCAACGTCGAAGTTCTCGGTTGGGACCCCGCCAAGCCCGACCAGGGTCTCTTCACCGGCAACTTTGAAAGCACCGATGACGGCCGCACCATGGGCGAAACCCTGCTGGGCGAAGGCGCCGACATCATCATGCCCGTCGCCGGCCCGGTTGGCCTGGGAACGGCTGAAGCTGTCAAGACCAAGGGCAACGCCTGGATCATCGGCGTAGATACCGACTGGACCATCAGCGCCGCTCAGTACAAAGACATCGTCCTGACCTCGGTCAACAAGAATATGGATGTGGCCGTGAAAGACGCGATCAAAGCCGTGATTGATGGCACCTTCAAGGGCGGCATCTACTCCGGCACGCTCGCCAACAAGGGCGTGGGCCTGGGCACCATCGCCGGTTCTGTCCCCGCTGACCTGAAGACCAAAGTCGAGCAGGTTCAGAAAGACATCATTGACGGCAAGGTTAAGGTCAAGCCCTAAACCCTGATCCATCTGTAACCCCTGGTGGGTTTGCGGGCGGCAAAGCTCGCAAACCCACATTTTGTTAATAAATGGTAAAATCTTAGAAATTCTTTCCGATTTCCTTCCTGTGGAGAGGCTATGGCCCCCGTTTTGGAGTTGAAAGGGATCACCAAACGGTTCCCCGGAGTCCTGGCAAATGATCATATTGATCTGACCCTCCAACAGGGCGAAATACACGCCCTGCTGGGAGAAAATGGCGCCGGAAAAACCACGTTGATGAACATCCTCTACGGCCTGTACCAGCCCGACGAAGGCGAAATATGGGTCAATGGAACCAAAGTCCAGGTGCGTTCACCTACCGATGCCATCCGCGCCGGGGTTGGCATGGTTCACCAGCACTTCATGCTGGTCCCCGTCTTTACGGTGACGGAAAACGTGATGCTGGGCGAAGAATCCACCAAGGCAGGCGGCATTTTAGACCGCGAAACCGCCGCCGCCCGCATTCGCGCCATTTCTCAGCAGTACAACCTGCTCGTCAACCCCAACAGCTATGTCAAAGACCTGCCGGTAGGCGTGCAGCAGCGGGTTGAAATCATCAAACTTCTCTACCGCAACGCCAACATCCTCATCTTTGACGAACCCACGGCGGTGTTAACCCCCCAGGAAGCCGATGAACTGTTTGAGATCATGCGCTCCCTCACCCGCCAGGGCAAGTCCATCATTTTCATCACCCACAAACTGCGCGAAGTGCTGGAAGTGGCCGACCGGATTACCGTCATCCGGCGCGGGCGGGTAATTGGCTCGGTACTGCCCGATCAGGCCGACCAGGCGAAACTGGCCGCAATGATGGTCGGACGCGAAGTTCACCTCGAACTGGAAAAAGAAGAAAGCCAGCCGGGCGAGTTAATCTTGAAGATCGAAGGCCTGGTGGTAGCCGATGACACCCGCCAGGTCACCGTGGATGGGCTGTCTTTAGAAGTGCGCAGCGGCGAAATACTGGGCGTAGCGGGCGTGCAGGGCAACGGCCAGACCGAACTGGTGGAAGCCGTCACCGGACTGCGCGCCGCCGTCAGCGGCAAGATCAACCTGTGCGGCCAGGATGTCTTGCGCGCCAGCCCGCGCGAAATCACCGAACTGGGAACCGGGCATATCCCCGAAGACCGCCAGCGCGACGGCCTGGTTCTGCCCTTCCCCATCACCGACAATATGGTGTTGAACACCTATTATTTAGAACCATTCGCGCACGGGGTGGTCATTGACGAAAAAAAGGTGTTAGAAACTACCGTGCAGAAGATCCAGGAATTTGACATCCGCACGCCCGGCCCGCTTGTTCCGGTAGGGTCACTCTCCGGCGGCAACCAGCAGAAGGTGATTGTGGCCCGCGAGCTTTCGCGCCCCATCCGCCTGCTGGTAGCGGCTCAGCCCACGCGCGGCCTGGATGTTGGCTCGATTGAATATATCCACTCGCAGATTCTCCAGCGGCGCGATAACGGCGTCGCCGTTTTGCTTGTATCTACCGAACTGGACGAGATCTTACAGCTTTCGGACCGGATCGCGGTGATGTACCGCGGCAAGATTGTCGCGGTTGTGCCGGCCCAAGAGGCAACCAAAGAATACCTGGGCCTGCTGATGGCCGGCATCCCACCGGAGCAGGCCCGCCAGAAGATCACCCCAGGCGCCGGCCCGCAGGGCCCGGAGGCATCCGATCCACTTCCCCAAGGGGGTTTCTGATGAGCGACGCTACCAACCCACCCACCCCTGAACAGTCCAAACCTCAACCCGCGCCCGGCGGTGAAAACCTGGTTGCGCCTGCTGATCCGCCCTCTGGCGGCCAGGCGGCGGAGAAGGCCGACGCAGTAAAAGTGTTTATCAGCGAAACCAACCGTCCAACCCGCGGTGCCGGGCGCTGGGCGGCCCTCTGGCAACTGGCGGTCATCCCCCTGCTGGCTGTGTTCACCGGGCTGGTGATCGGCGCGGTGTTCATCATCCTCACCACCGAAGAGGTCTACCAGGCTTTTGGTCAGGGCATTGGCACAGGGCTTGCCACCATGTGGTGGACGGTTGCCAACGCCTACGGAGCTTTATTCACCGGCTCCATCGGCGACCTGGGACGCATCATCACCGCCATCAACAGCGGCGACAGCTTAGAAATCCGCCGGGCGTTCAACCCCTTCCTCGAAAGCCTGGTCACGACCACCCCTTATATCTTCGCCGGGTTGGGCGTGGCGTTAGGGTTCCGCGCTGGCGTCTTTAACATCGGTGCAGAAGGTCAGATCTTCATCGGCGCCATTGGGGCCACCTGGGCCGGTTACGCGCTCACCGGCCTGCCCGCCATCATTCACATTCCGCTGGCCCTGTTGGCCGGGGCGGCGGCAGGGGGGCTGTGGGGCTTCATCCCCGGCTGGCTCAAGGCCAAAACCGGCGGGCATGAGGTCATCAACACCATTATGATGAACTACATTGCCTTCCGCCTGAGTGACTGGCTGCTCACCGGCCCGATGAAGCGCCCCGGCTCGTTTAACCCGGTTAGTCCCAATATCCAGCCGACGGCCATGCTGCCGCGTTTCTTTGACGACCCCATCCGCTTCCACCTGGGCTTCTTTATCGCCCTGGGGATTGCCTGGGTGGTTTACTGGCTGTTGTTCAAAACCACCTGGGGCTTCGAACTGCGCACCGTTGGCGCTAACGCCTTCGCCGCGCGCTATGCAGGCATGAAAGTGCCGCGCAATATTATGCTTGCGATGACCCTTTCTGGCATGCTCACCGGCCTGGCAGGGGCTAACGAGGTTCTGGGCGTCAACCACAACCTGGCGATGGCCTTTTCCTCTGGCTACGGCTTTGACTCCATTGCCCTGGCTCTGCTGGGCGGCAACCACCCCTTGGGCGTCGTGCTGGCGTCACTGCTCTTTGGCACGTTACGCAACGGGGCCACGCGCATGCAGGTCGTCTCGCAGATCCCCATTGACATCATCTCGATCTTGCAGGCCATCATCCTTGCGCTGATCGCGGCGCCCGCTATCATCCGCACTATTTACCGCCTGCGCTCCACCACCGGCGGCAGCGGCTTCGATATCCAATGGAGAGGGAAGTAAACTATGGCTGAACAGACTTTTCACCGCCACCTCGAAACCGCCTCGCCCACCCGCCAGCGTGTGATGGGCACAGTGTTCCTCGCCATTGGCCTGCTCATCTGGCTGGGCTTTGCCAATACCATCATCCCCGGCCAGCTTGCCAGCTTCGATGTCAACGGTCCTGGGGCCATTCCGCTTCCTATCTGGCAAATTCCCGCTCAGGCGGCCCTGCTGGTTCTGGCGGTCTTGTGCGCGGCAGCGGGCGGCTACCAGCTTGCGCGCGGCTTTGGACGCTACACCAACTGGATTCTCAGCTTCATCCTCGGCCTGTTCGTGTTTGGCTTTTTAGTATGGGCCACCGCTGGCAAATCACTCAACCTGGCCGGCCTGCTCTCTACCACCCTCAGCAAATCCGTTCCCATTACCCTGGCGGCGCTTTCGGGCGTGCTGGCCGAACGCGCCGGAATCGTCAACATCGCCATTGAAGGCATGATGCTTTCTGGCGCGTTTACCGGGGCGCTCGTGGGCAGTCTGACCGGCAGTCTGTGGGTTGGCCTGGTCGCCGCCGTGATCGTGGGCGGCCTGATGGCCCTCCTGCACGGCTGGCTTTCGATCAAGTACAAGATCAACCAGATCATTTCCGGCACGGTCATCAATATCTTCGCTACCGGGTTGACTTCTTACTTCTCCGCCAAGTTCCTCCAGACCTATCAGGAATTGAACAACCCCGGCACGTTTGCCCCCGTTCCCATCCCACTGCTGGCGCAAATCCCCGTAATCGGCCCGATCCTGTTTAACAACAACCTGTTCGTCTACGCCATGTTCATCTTCCTGATCGTCCTGAACGTGGCCCTGTTCAACACCCGTTGGGGCCTGCGGATGCGCGCGGTCGGCGAACACCCCAAAGCCGCTGACACCCTGGGCATTGACGTCATCCGCACCCGCTACATGGCCGTGTTACTCAGCGGCATGATGGCCGGCTTTGGCGGCGCGTATTTTACCCTCGGCTCTGTCGGGCGCTTTGACGAGGTGATGACCGCCGGGCGCGGCTTTATCGGCCTGGCCGCCATGATCTTTGGCAACTGGACGCCCTACGGCTCTTTTGGCGCCGGGCTGTTGTTTGGCTTCGCCGACTCGCTGGCTTCTCGTCTGGCGATCTTGCGCATTCCCATCCCTTCACAGTTCTTGCTGATGGCCCCCTACATCGTGACGATGATCGTCCTGGCCGGGGTCATTGGGCGCGGTCACGCCCCCGCCGCCGAAGGGATTCCTTACGAAAAGGAGTAGACACCACACCGTTCCAGGAGGGAACCCATGAACAGGCCAATCCGTGCCGCTGGGCTAATCATCATGCTGGTGATCGTCCTGGCCGGCTGCAACCTGCCGGCCCCCCCGCCTACCGACCTCAGCCCGGATGACGCCGTCAACACCGCCGCGGCCCAAACCGTGGTGGCCCTCAGCACCGAACTGGCCGCCGGCCGCAGTCCCACCCTGGGCGGCCCGTCCACCGGGCAGAATACTCCCACCCCGCCGCCCGGCTCTGGCGGCAGCGCCTCCACGCCCACGCCTTCCGGCGGCGATACCGGCCCTACGGTGGACCCTAACCTGCCCTGCAACCAGGCCGAGTTCATCAGTGATGTAACCATCCCCGATGACTCCACCCTGCCCCCTGGTACGCCCTTTGTGAAGGTTTGGGAAGTCCGCAACGCCGGTTCGTGCGCCTGGACGCCGGAATACAGCGTGGTCTTTGCCGGCAGCGGCGATGCGATGAGCGGGCCGGCGTCTTCTCCGCTGCTAACCTCTGGCGAAGTCAAACCCGGGCAAACCGCGCGGGTTTCCGTTTCAATGCGCGCCCCCGCTGAGGCGGGCGATTACCGCGGAAGCTGGCTGCTGCGCTCGCCCGATGGCAAAACCTTTGGCGTCGGCCCCACCGGCAACGGCTCCATCTTCGTCCAGATTCACGTGGCCGATACGTACTCCTTCGCCGAGCACCTGTGCAGCGCCGCCTGGAGCACCGCCGCCGCCGCCCTCCCCTGCCCCGGCAAAGAGACCGACGCCCAGGGCTTTGTCGTCCAGGTGGAAGACCCCACCCTCGAAACCGGCGCGCAGGAACAGGGCCTGGGCCTGCTGGTACTGCCTCAGCCCACCCCCGGCGGCTACATCGTTGGGCGGTATCCGCCTATTATGGTCCCATCCGAGGCCGATTTCCGCGCCACCATCGGCTGCCGGTCGGGAGTCAGCGGCTGTTACGTGCGTTTTAAAGTCACCTACCAGATTGATAACGGCCCCGAACAGACCCTGGGCGAATGGAATGAGGGGCAAGACGGCAATGTCAACCGCATTGCCGCCGATTTAGACACCCTCGCCGGCAAGCCGGTGGCTTTTAACCTCTACGTCTACGTCAGCGGCACGCCCGACGCCAGCCGGGCCATCTGGTTTGATCCTCGCGTGATAAAGCAATAGGATTTCCCCATGAAAATCTTTGAAAGCCAAGCTGCGGGCATCGTCTTTGTCGTGCTGGAAAACGGCAGCGACCTCCTCGCCAGCATCCGCGCCGCCGCCCAACAGGCCAATATCCACACCGGCGTGCTGACCTCCGGCATCGGCAGTTTGCAAAAAGGCCGCATCCACACCGTCATCACCAACGAACTTCCCCCCCAGGAACTTTACCTCGATGTTCCCGGCCCGCTGGAGGTCTCCAATTACACCGGCATCATCGCCGCCTATCAGCCCCACGTCCACATCACCTTCATGGATGCCGCCGGCAAGCTCTACGGCGGCCACCTGGAAGAGGGCTGTGAAGTCCTCACCCTGGCCGAGTTCAGCATCCTGCGCGTCCCCGACGCACGCCTCGCCCGCCGCAAACCCCAGGGTGGGTTGTTCCCCCTACTAGATCGAGAGTAGGTTCTCTTCCCGGTCCCTTACTCAAGTCATACTCCACAACGGGGTTTTCCCCTCAAAATCCATCTTTTGGCGCTCCCCCCGGCGCGGATTGAGCAGTATCATACCCATAACAGATTAAATTAAGCCGGAACCGGCCCAAAGGGAGTGACTATGGCATCTATCCTGGAAGTTAACCAACTGGTTAAAAAATACGGAAATTTTACCGCCGTCAAAGGCATCTCCTTCGACATTCAAGAAGGCGAGATCTTCAGCCTGCTCGGACCCAACGGCGCGGGCAAAACCACCACCATTTCGGTGCTTTCCACCCTCTACGCCGCCACCAGCGGCGACGCGTACATCTGCGGGCGCTCCGTCTCGCGCGAGCCGCTGGCCGTGCGGCAGTTGATCGGCGTGGTTCCCCAAGAGCTGGCCGTCTACGATGATCTGACCGCCCGCGAGAACCTCGCCTTCTGGGGTCAGATGTACAACCTCAGCGGCAGACAGCTAAAAGAGCGCATCGCAGAAGTGCTGGCCCAAATCGGCCTGACCGACCGCGCCGATCAGCGCGTCCGCACCTATTCGGGCGGCATGAAGCGCCGTCTGAACATCGGCGTGGGACTGCTCCACAAGCCGGTACTGCTGTTTATGGATGAACCCACTGTTGGCATTGACCCACAGTCGCGCCGCGCCATCCTCGACTCGGTCAAAGAACTCAACCGCCAGGGCATGACGGTCCTCTACACCACGCATTATATGGAAGAAGCCCAAGAACTCTCGCACCGCGTGGGAATCATTGACCACGGCGAGCTGATCGCCCTGGGAACGCAGGCCGAACTGACCCGCCAGGTGGGCGAAAACGAGAGCCTGATCCTGCACGTTGGCGAGGGCGAAAACGCCGCCGCCCTGGCCGCCGCCGTGCAGGCCATCCCCGGCGTCATCCAGGCAGATATCAGCGACCATGCCGTCGCCATCATCACCCCCCAGGCTGAGGATATTCTGGCCCAGGTCATCCTTCAGGCCAATACCGCCGGAGTCAAAATCCGCTCGGTAGAGATCGAGGAACCCAACCTCGAAGCCGTCTTTTTAAGCCTCACCGGGCGCGCCCTGCGCGACGCCTGAAAGGAACCACCATGAAAAAGATCTTCCTGATCGGCTGGAAAGACGTCACCCTGGCCTTTCGCGACCGCGCCGCCCTCATCCTCATGCTGGCCGCGCCCTTTCTCCTCACCCTGGGGCTGGGCTTCGTCACCGGGCGGTTTTCCGGTTCCACCAACACCGGCCTGCGCGACATCCCCGTCATCATCGTCAATCAGGATGACGGCAGTCTGGGCGATGAACTGGTGAAGGTGTTTCAATCGGAAGAGCTAGATACGCTCATCAACGTTTACGAAACCGATGACCCCGACCGGGCGCGCCGGTCCGTTGATGAAGACCGCGCGGCCGCCGCCGTCGTCATCCCCGCCGGGTTTACCCGCTCCATCATCCCAGAGGGCAGCGCCCCCCCGACAGAAACTGTGACCATTCAGGTCTACACCAACCCCACCAGCCCCACCAGTTCTGGGGTGGTCAAAACCATTGTAGAAGAGTTCGTCAACCGCGTTGAAGTTCTGCGCGTCAGCGGCGAAGTGACCGTGCGGGCATTAATCGCCGGCGGGTTCATCCAACCGCAAGACGCCTCTCGCTTCGCCAAAGAGGTCGTCGCCCGCCAGAACGGCGCGTCCGGCGCGGGCATTACCATCAAAAACGTCACCGGCCAGAGCGAAGCCGTCCGCTTCGACCCGATGGCCCTGCTGGCCCCTGGCATGGCCCTGATGTTCCTGATGTTCACCGTCAGCAACGGCGGGCGCACGCTGCTGGCCGAGCGCGCCCAGGGGACTCTGCCCCGACTGCTGGTTTCGCCCACTTCCGCGGCCCAGGTGTTAGGCGGCAAGGTCTTTGGCATCTACCTCACCGGCGCCGCCCAAATGCTCATCCTCGTCCTCGCCAGCACCCTGCTCTTCCAGTTAAATTGGGGAGATGCCGCCGGCGTGTTGGCGCTGGTGCTGGCGGCCGTCGTCGGCGCTGCGGGTTGGGGTTTGGTGATCACCGCGCTGGCGAAGTCGCCCGGCCAGGTGGGAGCGGTCGGCTCGGCGGTAATGCTCGTGTTCGGCGTCCTGGGCGGCTCATTTATCAACCTGGAACGCATGCCCCCCTGGTTCCGCCTGGTCGCCAAAATAACCCCCAATTCGTGGGGATTAGATGGCTTCACCACCCTGGCAATGGGCGGTCGCCTGGCCGATATCCGCGAGCCGCTGCTGGCCCTGCTGCTCATGGGAATCATCTTATTTGGCGTGGCCGCGCTGTTGATGAACCGCCGGGGGTTGACCGAGGCTTAGAAGGCAGAAATCATGAATAAAATTCTGGCAATTATCTTTAAAGATGTGCTGCTGCGCTTTTCCAGCAAATCAGAATGGCTCTTCTTCCTTATCTTGCCCATTGTGTTTACAGTGGTGCTTTCGGGCGGGGCCGGGCCATCCGGCGATAACCGCATCCGCCTGATCGTTGTGGATCAGGCCGGTTCATCGCTCTCGCAGGAATTATTGGCCGCATTAGCGCAGTCCGACACCATCCGCCCCAATGTACTGCCGCTCCAGCAGGCCGAGTCCGAGTTCTCGCGGCGCAGTACCGCCGCCATGCTGGTCATCCCGCCGGGATTCGACCTGGAACATCTTCAGCAGGGCAACTTGGAGATCGAACTGCGCCAGTTGCCCAACAACACCAACGCCCTGATCGCCGCGCGCTCGGTGCAAACCGTCATCGGGCGCATCAGTGCCGGTGTCGCCATCGCCAGCCGCAGTCTGGCAGAAGCCGAGCGCATCCGCACCTTTGAATCAGCCGCCGACCGCCAGGCTTACTTCGATTCAGCCCTGAACGAAGCCCAAACCATGCTCAGCGCCGCGCCACGCCGCGTAGAAACGGTGCTGGGTAACACGCAGGACTCCATTTCTTTCGATCCGTACGCCAACTCATCGGCGGGCCAGCTAATCACCTGGGTCTTTATCCCGCTCATCGGCATTTCCGCCTTATTTGCTGGCGAGCGCCAGGCTGGCACACTGCGGCGGCTGATGATTACACCTACCCCAAAAGCCACCTTTCTGTTTGGAACCATCGCCGGGCAGGTGCTTATGGCGCTGGTACAGATGACCTTGCTGGTCGTTGTTGGCATCCTGGTGATGAAGCTGAATTGGGGCCACGACCCCGCGGCTCTCGCTCTGATGCTGGTGGCCTCGGCCCTCGCGGCGGCGGCCCTGGGAACCATGCTGGGAACCTTCATCAAAACCGCCGGCCAGGCCAACGGCCTGAGCATCATGCTGGGGATGGTCATGGCCCTGCTGGGCGGCTGCTGGTACCCCATTGAACTTTTCCCTCAGTTTGTCCGCGAGGCGGTAAAAGTCTTGCCCACCACCTGGGCTATGCAGGGGATGCTCGACATCGTCCTGCGCGGCCAGGGCCTCAATGCCATCCTGCCCGAAGCCGGGGTGCTGCTGGGCTTTGCCCTGGTATTCTTCGCGGTAGGGATCTGGCGGTTCCGCTACGAATAAACGTCAGGGGCGTGCAAGGTGTGCGGTGGATGAACCTTTGCGCGCCCCTTAAAATATCATAAAATAAGATCATTATGGTTTGGTTTTTATTGCTCGCCCACTTTCTCGCCGATTACCCCTTACAAACCAACTGGATTGTCAGGAATAAAAAGCGGTTTGGCGTCTTACTTCTCCACGTCGCCATCCACCTGGCGGCCATGCTGGTCATCGTCGGACGCTCGGCTGGGCGGCTGTGGCCTTATCTCCTGGCGCTGGCCGCCGCCCACCTGCTGATTGACGCGGCCAAGAACAAGGTCAACGCCCTGCGCCCCCAATGGGTCGCCGGGCCATATATCATTGACCAGCTTTGCCACTACCTGACGATCTTCCTCACCGCCAGGTGGATCGCCCAGGATCAGGTTCCACTCGACCTGCCCTTTTCGCCTGCGTTGGCCGTTTACCTCATGGCCTACCTGGTTGTAACGTACACCTGTTACATCAGCGAGTGGCTGTTGACCAACTCAACCCCACGCTACCAGCAGCAGGTCGTCGAACAGGCCTGGCCGCGGATGTTGGTACGCGCCCTCTTGCTCACCTTCCTGCTGGCGGGCGGCGGCCTGCTGCGCCCGGTCCTGACTGCCGCGCCGGCCCTGCCCCTGCTCGCCCTCACGCTTCTGCTCCCCTACGGTGAAAGCAGTACGCGCGTCCGCGCCATTCTAACAGACCTGACCGTATCTACCGCCGCGGCTATTCTGGTGCTGGCCGTCACCTGGACGGCCTGATCTCCGCGCACAGCTTAACGGCGCGCTTTCAACCTCGCCTCATTCATCCTACGCGTTCAGCCGCGATGCGTTCAATTTCCGCATCTCGGCTCTTTTCCTTGTTTAATGTAGAATATACCCATATTCCCTTGAATTTCGAGGACTTATGAACTTTGTGGATTTACGCTCCGATACAGTCACCCAGCCGACTCCCGAAATGCGCGCCGCCATGAGCGCCGCCGAAGTCGGCGACGATGTTTTCCGCGAAGACCCCACCGTCAACCGCCTGCAAGAGATGGCCGCCGAGCGCATGGGCAAAGAAGCCGGCCTGTTCGTACCCTCTGGCACAATGGGCAACCTGGCGGCGGTACTAACACACTGCGGGCGCGGCGATGAAGTGATCCTGGGCAACCTGGGGCATACCTTCTTATTCGAGGGTGGTGGGATTGCCGCGCTGGGCGGCGTTCATTCTTACGTACTGCCCAACCAGCCCGATGGAACCCTCAAGCTCGACGACATCCGCGCCGCCATCCGCCCAGATGACCCCCACCATCCGATCACCCGCCTGGTAACGGTGGAGAACACTCACAACCGCTGCAACGGCCGCCCCCTGACCGTGGAATATATGGACGCCTTGGGCCGCCTGGTCCAGGAACATCATCTAAAACTGCACGTGGATGGAGCGCGGATTTTTAACGCCGCCGCCGCCCTCGGCGTGCCAGCCGCCCGCCTGGTCTCTGCCGCCGATTCGGTCACTTTCTGTCTGAGCAAGGCGTTATGCGCCCCGGTAGGGTCGGTGCTGTGCGGCTCCAGGGCGTTCATCGAAAAAGCCAGGCGCATCCGCAAGCAGTTGGGTGGGGGCATGCGCCAGGCCGGCGTGCTGGCCGCCGCCGGGATCATTGCCCTGGAGAAAATGGTGGATCGCTTACCAGAAGATCACTGCCGGGCCCAGAAGCTCGCCAGAGGGCTGGCAGACATTCCCGGCCTTCTGCTGGAAGACCCCATCCCCCCCAGCAACATGGTTTACGTCCGCCCAACGGATGACAACCCCCTCGATGCCCGCCAGATTGCCGCCCGCCTGCTGGAGCGCGGCGTGAAAGTCATGGTCGCCGGCCCGCGCCGCATCCGCATGGTACTGCATTATTGGGTTGATGATGCCGGCGTGGAGCGCGCCGTACAGGCCTATCGTGAAGTGATTGGATAAGACCACTAACTGCCTGCTATTGACCGTTAACTTCTCCAGCCGTCATCTCTCGAATGATGACGGCCATTTTTTCGACAATCTGCGGGTCAAAGTGAATACCAGCCTGGCTTTCCAGGTATTCCAGGGCCTCGATGGGCTTCATCGCCGTGCGGTAAGGCCGGTCAGAGGTGAGGGCATCGTAAACATCCACCACCGCGAAAATGCGCGCCAGCAGGGGAATATCCGTCCCCACCAGGCCAAGAGGGTAGCCGCTGCCATCCCAACGTTCCTGGTGATAAGTAATCACCGGCAGAGCGTCTCGCCAGGCCGGTAAAAGCTGAACGACCGACGCCCCTACCGTGGGATGGGTGCGCATGTGCAACCATTCTTCTTCGGTCAACGGGCCTTTTTTCAGCAGTACATCATCGCGGATCTTAATTTTGCCGATGTCGTGCAGTAGCGCGCCGCGGTCCAGAGCCTCTAACTGCCCTTTGCTCAACCCCATCGCAGTTCCCAGCCGCCTGGAAAGCCGCCGAACCCGCGTCGAATGTTCTTTGGTCTCGCCGTCACGCGCTTCCAACAGCTTCATCAGGGCTTCTAAAAAGTTGTGATGAGCTTCTTCTTGTTCGCGGTAGGCTTTTTGGATGGCAATGGTCTTTTGCTGAGTCTCGGCCAGTAAGATTGAACGTTCCAAAGCCACCACGGCCTGATTCATCAGATGTAAGATTTTTTCCGGCATCTGGTACGAGAGCGACGTTTCTTTTAATTGCAGCCACAACGCCCCGTAGCACCGCCGCGTGGTCTGCACCGGCACGCAGATGATGGAAGAGCTTTCATCCTGCGCCATATACACCATCTGGCGGTCCGTCATCACCTGGCGTACCAGGTCGTAAGGATGCTCCAGCCTGGAGGGCAGGGTAATTTCGGCTTCTTTGTTACCATCCTGAGCAAACAACAACAGCCCGCAGGCCTGGGGTTGGAACAAACGTTGGGCCGTTAGAGCCACCGCACGCACAGCGGCGGGCAAATCCTCGGCCTGCGAGATGTGCTGGGTTAAATCATAAAGAATCTGGGTAGTTCGCAGGTTGCTTTGCAGTTCCTGGTACAGCCAACTGCTCTCAAACAACCCGGCGGCCTGCAATACCAGCAGTTCAGCCAGAAAAACGTCTGCCTGGCAAAACCCATCCGCACCAACTTTGCCAAACGCCAGCAAAATCCCCCCTGTCTCATCCTTCATCCGAATGGGACAGCCCAGCATAGAGCGCAATTCTGGCGTATCGGGCCGCATAAACGCCGTGCGCGGATCGCTGGCCGGGTCTCTCTGACGAAACGTATAGGCCGCGCGGCTGGCATTTTCTAGGAAAGAGAAACCCGACTGCTGCAGCGAGGCCAGCAGCAGCGGAGCTTCGCCCGCGCCGGTCAGACGCCATTCTTGCTGTTCGCACAACGCCACCAGTGTGTAACGGGCATTCAAGACCCGCCGGGCTATGGCGGCTACCATCCCGGCGATATTCTCGCTGCCCTGAGCCGGAGAAAGCAGGGCCGTAGAGCGGACGATTTCGGCCATTGCGTCATGCTCGTGCAGCGATAAGCCATGCGGCATCACCATATCCTGGGGAGATAAGGATACATTGTGAAGATCCTCAAGCTGAACTGCCAAAACTGGCAGGCTAGACCTGGATGACGCGGGGAATGCGTCAATAGAATCCTTCTTTGCTTTCATAACAGGCATATAGATCAGCCCCCCCCTTATTCCGTGATTATACTGTAATTTTTGGCAATCCATCTCGGGAGCCTGACTTTAAAGGCGTTTTGTCTCACGTGTATAACGTTTGTTGAAGTGATTCATTACAGGTCAGCCGTGTGATCTGCGAACCCGCATCCGCGCGCCCTCACAGCCGAAATTACACTGGCATGAAATTCTGATATAATTCACGCCAGGATCGAGGTTTGATTCTGAAGGAAATACAGGCACGCGCTTGTACTGCCTTCCGTCGCCGTACACCGACTGCGCATTGTTTTTTCTGTCAATCGAGGGATTTGCCCCGCCGTTTATAGAAAAATCGAAACGCCAGCCGCATCCTCTCCCGGCCCACGATGAAGAAACGCTATGGCAAAAGATTACTTTACTTTGCAAGAAATTAATGAAGCCGCCGCCGCAGTGCGCAGCCGCACCCACTACCAGCCCCGCGTAGGGTTGATTTTGGGGTCTGGCCTGGGTGGGCTGGCGGACCTGGTTCAACAGCCCGACGTGATCGCTTACCAAGATATTCCCTACTGGCCGATGTCCACTGTGATGGGTCACTCTGGCCGTCTGGTGATCGGCGACCTGGCCGGGGTGACGGTGATGGTACTGCAAGGCCGCGTTCACTTTTATGAGGGGTATTCGATGCAAGAGGTCGCCCTGCCCGTGCGGGTGATGCAGCGCCTGAAGATCGAAACGCTGATTGTCACCAACGCCGCCGGGGCCATTAACCCCGATTTTCAACCCGGCGATGTGATGCTGATTACCGACCACATTGCGCTGATGACGATGACCGGCTTTAACCCACTGCGCGGCCCCAACCTGGATGAGTTAGGACCGCGCTTCCCAGACATGAGCCAAGCCTATGACCGTAAACTGCAAGCTCTGGCGCGCTCAGCGGCCCAGGCCGAGGGCGTGGCACTGCGCGAAGGCGTTTACGTGGGTCTGTCTGGGCCATCCTTTGAAACTCCCGCCGATCTGCGCTTCCTGCGCGCCATCGGGGCAGATGCCGTGGGTATGTCCACCGTGCCAGAGGTGATCGCCGCCCATCATGGCGGCACGCGCGTGTTGGGGTTCTCTGGCATCAGCAACAAGGCCAATCTCGATGGAAGCACGCAGACTACCCACGAAGAGGTTTTGCAGGCCGGCCAGGTGATCGTCCCCAAGCTGACGGCGGTAATTCAGCGCGTACTGCGTCAGATGGAAAGCGCCGGCCATTTTACGGCGTAGGTTTGCTGGAATGAGAAGTACACATGGAACGCATCCTCCCTGCATTGCAGCAGTACGAGTTCGGAATCTATGCTCTTTTGGGGATGGTGGCGCTGATCTACCTCCAAAAATTAGGGGTGGCTTGGAAAGAATGGCGCGGGACCGTTTTTGGCATCGAGCGCGATCTTGCCCTCCGGCGCTTCCGGGCAACTCTGACGATTCTGGTGCTGCTGATGCTGTTCGCCTTTGCGGAATTTTTTATCGTCTCGTTTGTGATTCCCGCCTACCCAAGCGGCAGTGCGGCGCTGGCAACCCCCACCCTGGACGTACTGGCTACGCCCACCGTCACCCTGGCTTCCAGGATTGACGCGCTGGCAACGGGACAGGTCACGTCTACCCCCACCCCTCAGCCCACCGTTCAGGTCGAAGGGTGCGTCCCCGGGCAGATCGAGTGGATCGAGCCAGCGGCCGGGCAAGAGATCAGTGATACTGTCCGCCTGGTGGGAACGGTGAACGTGCCGAACCTGGGGTTTTTTAAGTATGAGTATTCGGAACCGGGCAGCGATGTATGGAACACCATCGCCGCCAACAATGAGCCAAAAGTGAACGGAGAGATCGGATTCTGGAACACCAGCCAGTTAGAGGCCAAAGAATACTTACTGCGCCTGGTGGTCGTGGATAACCAGAATCAGACGCTCCCGGTGTGTGTGATCAATGTGCGCGTGGTGCATACCCCGTAGGGCCGCCTGCCCCGCGCGCCCCAACAACTCAGCGATCGAGGTGGAATGCCTGAAGTAGCCATCCGGCCCGCAGTCAAAGAAGACCTGGTCCACCTGGTGCAGATTGAACACGGTTATCAGAGCCAATACGTCTGGCAGATGGACCGCGTTATGGAAGAAGGTCAGATCGTCATCAACTTCCGCCAGATGCGCCTGCCGCGGCCTCAGCGGGTGGAAGAACCCGGCCCGCACCCCCTGTTAAACGAAGCCAACTGGTCACGCTACCAGGCCCTGCTGGTAGCCCTCTTAGGCGGCATCCCGGTAGGGTATGTAGGCCTGTCGGACCAGGTCGTTCCCCAAACCGTGTGGGTAACAGACTGCGCCGTGCGTGAAGCGCACCGCCGTCAGGGTATTGGAACGGCCCTCTTGCTGGCCGCTCAGGATTGGGGCATCGAAAACGGCTTCCGCCGCATCGTGATCGAAATCCACCCCAAGAATCACCCCGCAATTCAACTGGCGCGCAAACTAAATTTTGAATTTAGCGGTTACAATGATCATTATGCTGGCAGCCAGGACATTATTTTGTTCTTTGCGCGCTCTCTAAGATAAGCGCCTGAGGCGCAGTTCGTGCGGCGCTCTGCGCCGCAGCACTTGAGAGGTAGAGCCGGTACAATTATGGGAAGCGGTTGGCAAAACAACCTGGTTGAGATTTTGAAAACGCTCAATCAAATCTTGACGGCGGGGAATGCCATCACGGCTTTTTCTTTGCTGTTGTACGCCCTGGCCTTTAATTTGCGCGACCGCGTAGCGCGGTCGTTTGCCTTTATTATGGTGTGCGTGGTGGCCGTCTTTACCGGCGAGGCCATCGGCAGTTCATCAGCTACCCCAACCGTGGCCGAATTCTGGCTGCGCTTGCAGTGGGTCGGTATCGTCTTTCTGCCGGCCGCTTACCTGCATTTTTCAGACGCGGTGCTGGCAACCACCGGGCGGCCCAGCCGCGGGCGGCGGCGCTGGGCGGTGCGATTGGCCTACCTGGGCGGGGTGATGTTCGTGTTGGGCCTGCCGTTCTCTTACCTGGTCGGCCCGGTGGTCTACGACCGACCGCCTGCCCCTCACCTACAGCCCACCTTCTTCACCGATATCTTCATGCTGGCCTATCTTACGGCCCTGGCGGCCTCGTGGTTGAATTTCGTGCGCGCCTATCACCGCACCACCACCGCCACCAGCCGGCGGCGCATGATGTACCTGCTGGGCGGTTCGGTGGCCCCGGCTCTAGGTGCTTTTCCATTCCTGCCCTACAGTCCCAATTTTTCCGCCCAGCATTTGCTGACCTTCTGGTCGGTTTCCTTCCTGGTCAATACCGCCATTGGCGTGCTGTTGGTCGTCATGGCCTACAGCGTGGCCTTTTTTGGCGTCACCTGGCCGGACCGGGTGGTGAAACTGCGCCTCATCAAGTGGATCATGCGCGGGCCGTTTACCGCCAGCCTCACCCTGGCGGCCGTCACCCTGGTGCGCCGCGCCGGAGAATTGTTTGGCTCCAGCTACACCGCCCTGGTTCCGATTGTCATGGTGGGCGTCATCCTCACCAGCGAATACCTGATCACCCTGCTGGCTCCCCTGGCCCAGCGCTGGCTCTCTCCAGCCGGAGATAAAGCCGAACTCGAAGTGATCCGTAACCTCGAAAACCAACTACTGACCCAAAATGACCTGCGCCAGTTTCTTGAAACCATCCTGGCGGCCGTCTGTGACCGGCGTCAGGCCCTGGGCGCTTACGTGGTGGCGCTCAATCCCAACGGCATGGAACTGCTGGTCTCCACCGGCAGAACCCGCTTTGCCGGCCAGAAAGTTGATGAAGACGTGCCGGTTGAACTGCTGGAGCGCGTTTCAGGAGAAGGCGTGCTCCCCAGCTATTTCCGCTGGGGCGAAGATGAACTCTTCCCCCTGCTGAACGGCTCGCCCGACAAGCCCGATCTTTTGGGGCTGTTGGGCGTTCATGCCCCCGGTCACATTCACAAAGCCAAGCCCCGCAAAAACGGGTGGAACGCTTTCACCGGCCAGGACCTGCCTGCCGCGCTGGAGGCCCTCGACCGGGAACACCAGCAGGCCATGCAGGTGCTGGTCGAACGGGCTTCGATGGCCCTGCGCGACTGGCGTATCCAGCAAAAAGTGTTCCGCTCTTTAGAAGATTTATCTCCGCACGTGGATCTGATCCAGCGTCTGCGGGCCGCCGGGCAGTATGACCGCTCGGGGGCGCTGATGACCGAAGACCTTCTGCCCCATGAGGCGAATCTGGCGAATTGGGTGAAAGATGCCCTCACCCATTATTGGGGCGGCCCCAAGCTGACCCGCAACCCTCTCATGAACCTCAAGATCGTGCAAGACGCGCTCAACCGGCACGAGGGCAACCGTGCCAACGCGCTCCGCTCCATCTTGCGCGAAGCGATTGATCGTGTCCGCCCAGAAGGAGAGCGGCGCTTTACAGGCGAGTGGATACTGTATAATATATTAGAAATGAAATTTTTGGAGGGGAAGAAAGTGCGCGAAGTCGCACTGCGGCTGGCAATGTCTGAGGCAGACCTCTACCGCAAGCAGCGGATCGCGGTGGAGGCGGTGGCGCGAGTCATTGCTGAAATGGAGGTGCAGGCCAGAAAGGAAAGCGAAGTTGAGGTTAATAATGCTCTATAAGGTGGATGTTCAAACAACGGTAAGAATCAGCAGGTTGGGGAGGTGGGTGAATGCTTTCTAAGCGTGTCGCATCAACTGGTGGCGGAGATGGCGTACCCGATATTGACGAAGGCTGGTGGGCATCGGTTTTGGCAGATGAAGAGGCCTATGCCGCACCGGTCAAAGCTTCATCGCCTAAAGTCAATGCGCCTGGACCAGGAACCGTTGACTGGAAACGCGTTCAAGACTTATTTGAAAGAGATGAGATCGTCTCACTGCACGTCTACGGCTATAACCGCGGCGGCCTGCTGGTGCAGGGAGACGGCATCCAGGGGTTTGTCCCGGTGTCGCACCTGGTGGAGATGCCCTGCGGCATCCCCGAAGAAGAGCGGCGGCAAATCCTGGGTGAATATGTGGGCCGCAGTCTGGATCTAAAAGTCATTGAGTGCGAGCCGACGCAGGAACGCGTGGTGCTTTCGGAGCGGGCCGCCCAGGCCGGCGAAGGCCGCCGCCGCCAGTTGTTCAATACCCTCAAGCCCGGCGAACTGGTACATGGCACGGTGACGAACGTCACCGATTTTGGTGTGTTTGTAGACCTGGGCGGGTTAGAGGGCCTCATTCACGTTTCCGAGCTTTCCTGGGGGCGCGTGCAGCACCCCTCTTGCATCCTCCAAGTGGATCAGCCGGTAGAAGCCCTGGTACTGATGATCTCAGAAGAAAACGGACGGGTGGCCCTGAGTCTGAAACGTCTGACGCCCAACCCCTGGGAGATTTTACAGCAGAATTACCAGCCCGGTGACGTTGTGCCGGCCACGATCACGTCCATTATGCGGTACGGCGCTTTTGCGCGTCTGCAAGAGGGCGTTGAAGGACTGATCCACATCTCCGCCATTCACATCCCCGGCAACCGCAAGGACCTTGAAAGCTATTTATCCGTCGGGCAAAATGTAAAAGTGAGCATCTTACATATCGACGCCGATAAACGCCGGCTGGGATTACGTCTGGTCAGTGTCGAATGAGCCCGGCTGCGGAACCGCCTAAGGTTGCCAAAAAGACGGCGGCCCGCGGCTCAGAAGCCCGCGGCTCAGAAGCCGGGCGCAGGCCCAAAGCGCACACGGCGCCGGTTCCGCCTTCAGCCTCCGCTCCCCCGGCGCCTGCACAGCCGGGACTTCAAACCATCGAAGGCGAAAAAGGCGACCTGCTGACCGTCATCTGGCTCCGGTTTGGCCGCTTTGTTTGGGATATTGCCGGGGTTGGACTGCTGGCTGGGGCGCTGGTCACGCTGATCGGCTTTGCCAACCGGGCCCTATCCATGCCCTGGGCGCAGGGGGTGGTCATTTCGTGGTGGGTTTCCCTGTTAGCGCAGGCGTTTGGCTGGGGCTGGCCGCTGGCTGTTCTCGCCATCGGCATTCTCGGCTTGTTGTGCTTTCGCCGGCGGTTAGCGGGCTGGCCGTCCTTTCGCCTGAGCAGGGTATTGGCCCTGGAAGGCTCTGCTTTTGGGCTGTTAACCCTGCTGGCAATTAACGGCGGCTTCTCGGTAGAGAACGCCGAAGCCGGGCGCGACGGCGGCGTCATCGGTTGGGGGTTAGCGCGCCTGCTCGACCAGGCCATGCCCCTGCCGTGGAGCACCCTGACCGTCCTGGTGCTGATGTTCTTCCTGCTCGGTTACGGTCTGGGAGCCTGGCAGTGGGCCTTGCGCAAGCTGGTAAAGTGGCTGGATACAGTCTCCCCCCCGCCAGCCGCGCCAGCCGCGGCAGCCCCGGCTCCGGTTAGCAGCGCCGCTGCCCCGCCCGTCGCCGTGCCCTCTCCCTCTACTTCACCGGCAGGGCGGCGGCCCGACCTGCCCCCCCTCACGCTCTTAAAAGACGACCAGGAACACCGCCCGGACGAAGAGAAAATTCGAGAGACCGCCGGACTGATTGAGCATACCCTGGCAGAATTTGGCGTTCCGGCCCGCGTCCTCGGCCACCGCATCGGCCCAACCGTCACGCAGTTTGCGGTGGAACCGGGGTTTATCGAAAAACCCGGTCCCGACGGCCAGCCGGTCCACCAGAAGGTGCGCGTGGCGCAGATTTCCAGCCTGGCGCGCGACCTGGCCCTGGCTCTCTCTGCCGAGCGCCTGCGCATCGAAGCCCCCGTACCGGGCCAGTCTTACATAGGAATTGAAGTCCCCAACCAGCGCGTCAGCATTGTGCGTCTGCGCTCACTGCTGGCTTCTGAAGCGTTCCAAAAGCTTTCTTCTCCGCTGGCAGTGGCCTTTGGGCGCGACGTATCGGGTCAACCGGTGGTGGCCGACCTTGCGCGCATGCCGCACCTGTTGATTGCCGGCACAACCGGTTCTGGCAAATCGGTGTGCATCGCCTCGATTGTCACCTGCCTGGTGATGAACAATACCCCCTCCGAACTGCGCATGGCCCTGCTCGACCCCAAGATGGTCGAACTGGCGCGCTTCAACGGCCTGCCGCACATCTTTGGCCGCGTGGAGACCGCGCTGGACCGCATGTTGGGCGTCTTGCAGTGGGCCCTGATGGAAATGGACCGCCGCTACCGCCTGCTGGAAGAAGCCCACGCCCGCGACATCTTCTCTTATAACCACAAACAGGCTAAGAAGAATCAGCCTGGTCTGCCGCGCATTGTGGTGCTGATTGACGAACTGGCCGATCTGATGATGACTGCCCCCGACCAGACCGAACACAGCCTCATCCGCCTGGCGCAGATGGCCCGTGCCACCGGCATCCACCTGGTCGTTGCCACTCAACGCCCTTCCACCGACGTAATCACCGGGCTGATCAAGGCCAACTTTCCGGCGCGCCTGGCTTTCACCGTGGCTTCTTCGGTCGATTCGCGCGTCATCCTCGACACCACCGGCGCAGAAACGCTCTTGGGCAAGGGCGACATGCTCTTACTCAACCCCGAAGTGGGGACGCCGGTGCGCGCTCAGGGAGCCTGGGTGGGCGATGATGAAATCAGCAGTATCATCGCCTACTGGCAGAAATCATCCGTGCCCGATGCCCCCGCCGAAGCGGCCCCCTGGGAAGCCCTGGTGCAGGCCGGCAAAGAGGACGAAGACAGCGATAAACTGGTTCAGCAGGCCATCCAAATTGTGCGCCAGACCCAGCGGGCCAGCGCCTCGCTGTTACAGCGCCGCCTGCGGGTGGGCTACCCGCGCGCCGCCCGCCTGATGGATGAACTGGAAGAACTCGGCGTGGTCGGGCCCTCGCAGGGCGGCGGCAAGGAACGCGAAGTCCTCTTGCCCCCCAGAGACGGCGACGAGGACGAGATCGAGGACTAGCACGCCGTTTCGGGCCGGCGGGAGATTCCTTAACTGCTCAGGGAAATTCATCCCTTGTTCTGCTTCTCCGAATAACGTATCACTGATTCATGCCATAGATTCCCCTGGCGCCTATAGGGGAAGAAAGGAACGCTTTAAGGATGGATCAGGATCGGAGACGAGAACGCCCCGACGACGAGCGCGGCCAAAACCAGATTGACACCGGATACTGGACCAACGAGCCGGCCTTTCAAAAAGCCCGCCAGCGCGCCCGCGAATATAAAGATGAAGAACTGCATCACGACCGCCGCGCGCGCGGCCCTTACGATGCCTTTGAGAACGATGAATATTACGCCAACCGCGGTTGGACCCGCAGCGCCGCCGTCAAGACCAGCCGCGATTGGGCTTTTTACAACAATCAGGATTTTTCGCGCGCAGACCGCCTGGAAATCAACTTTGACCGAGACAGCCCAGAGCGTGAGATGGGGCAGAAACGCACGGCGGAAGACAGCGCCGCTTCCGTTTCAGACGCGCGTGAGGCCCCAGGAACGTAAAACACTTTCAGGCTTTTACCACAAAAACCGATCTTCAGCAAGTACCATTTTAGGTACTTGACAATCCTCAGATCATTTGCTACGATTTTTTCAATTATTTTCTACCAGTTTTCCGCACAACCGTTTTTTATTCGTAGTGACGGAACAGGCAATCATAAGGGGCAACAAGCGTTTGCCGCTGTTCACTACAACCTTTTTTGTAAAGGAGGTCGTTCCGTCGTTTTGCGTCATACCCGCAAGTTATCAGAAGATTCAACCGGATCGTTGTCCGCGCTTTTTCAAAAGCAAGCCACCATCCTTTTGGAGGAGAAATTCAGATGACCAAGCAGATCTCGCGCATGTTGACGTTCGTGATCGTCGCCGGCCTGCTGCTGGCGGCCTGCGCTCCCGGTGGACCCGGCGGCGCTGCGGGCGGGACGATTAAAATCGCTACGCAAAGCCCCCTCTCCGGCGGGCAGTCCGCAGTCGGCGGCGACATCAAGAACGGCGCCGAACTGGCGCTGGAACAATTGAGCGGCCCCCTCAAGGAAATGGGGTTCAAGGTCGAACTGGCGGCCTACGATGACGAAGCCAACCCCGACAAGGGCGTTGCCAACGCCAAACAAATCGTCGCCGACCCGGCTGTGCTGTGCGTGGTAGGCCACTACAACTCCGGCGTGCAGATTCCCTCTTCCGAAGAGTATCACACCGCCGGGCTTGCCAACGTTTCGCCCGCCAACACCAACCCCAAAGTCACCGACCGCGGCTATCTCGAAGTCAACCGCATTGTAGGCCGCGATGACACCCAGGGAGCCGTCGGCGCGCAGTTTGCCAAGTCTCAGGGCGTCACTACTGCTTACGTTCTGCACGACAAAACGGCCTACGGTCAGGGCATCGCCGAGTTTTTCCGCAAAGAAGCTGAAGCCCAGGGCATTAAGGTGCTTGGGTTTGAAGGAACCGAGGAAAAAGCCAACTTTGATGCGCTTCTGACCCCCATCATCACCGCCAACCCAGACGCCGTCTACTTCGGCGGCATGTTCGACCAGATCGGCGTGTTCATCAAACAGGCCCGCCAAAAGGGGTACATGGGCATGTTTATCAGCGACGACGGCTTTGACTCTTCTGAGGCGGCCAAAATCGCCGGGGACGCGCTCTTGCAGGGCAAAGGGACTTACTACTCTACCGTCGCCGGCCCCGCCAAGGTTTACCCCGGAACCGCCAAATTCCAGGCCGATTTTAAAGAGAAATACAAAGCCGATCCACAGCCCTTCGCCGCCCAGGGCTACGACGCCATGGGCATCTGCCTGAAGGCCATCGAAAACGCCGCCAAAGCCAACGGCAACAAGATCCCCACCCGCGAACAGGTCGCCAAGGCCATCCGCGCCCTCAAGGATTATGAAGGCATCACCGGCAAGATTACCTTTAACAGCAAGGGCGACCTGCTGGAAGCCAAGTACTTCATCATCCAGGTGACTTCGTCCGACCCCGCCAAATGGGCCGATAACACCATCACCGAAACGCTGACCTTCGCCCCCCCTGAATAAGCCGGGCGTCTGAACGATACCTTCCTTTTCCTGACCTAACAGGGCGGGCTCCAAAGCCAGGGGCCCGCCTTATAAGGAATGCTCATGGAGCAAACTTCAACTTCCGCGATTCCCAAACCCACTTCGTCTTTACCGGCTTTCCAGGGCATCGTACAGGGGGTTCTGCGCCCGTTGGGGCAAATCTTCATCTTCATCCTGGGCAGCGGGTTGGCACTTTCCATCGTGATGCTGCTCCTGGCCCTGATTTTCCGCGGCTCTGCCGTAGACCTGAAAGCCATCGAAAAAAACGGCATTGACCTGATGAGTTATACCGTCCTCAACCTTCCCCAGGTGTTGGTGGATGGCATTGTCTTAGGGTTTGTATACGCCGCCATCGCCCTGGGATACACGATGGTTTACGGCGTACTCGAGTTCATTAATTTCGCTCACAGTGAGATTTTCGCCATTGGCGCGTTTATCGGCGTAGAACTGCTGATTGCCCTCAACGCCGGAGAGCGGCTGGCCTCTCTGCCCCTCTTAGCGGCCTATGGCTGGCTGGTAGTGGCGATTTTGGCCGGCATGGCCGCTTCTGGCACGGCGGCGGTGGTGGTGGAACGCATCGCCTACCGGCCGCTCCGCCACGCGCCGCGCCTGGTCCCGTTGATCTCGGCCATTGGCGTTTCCTTTTTCCTCCAGGATCTCATCCGCATGGTGGAAAGCGTCACCACCGGCCAGTTCCACCGCATTATCCCCTCTTTCGGCAATTTCGACGACCGTATTCCCATTTTCAGCGCCGCTTTTGGGTCGCTCACCCTCAAGCTGGATGTCGAAGTCAAATCTGTGTGGGTTATGGTCGCGGCGGTGCTGATGCTGGTCGGGCTGAACTACCTGGTCAACGTCACCAAGCTTGGAAAAGCCATCCGCGCGGTGGCTCAAAGCCAATCTTCGGCCAGCCTGATGGGCATTAACGTCAACCGCATCATCTCGCTGACCTTCCTGATTGGCGGGGCGCTGGGCGGGGCCGCCGGGGTGCTGTACGCTCTCAAATTTACCCGCATCGACCCGTTTGTCGGTTTCTTTCCCGGCCTCAAAGCCTTCACCGCGGCGGTCATGGGCGGCATCGGCAACCTGACGGGCGCACTGCTGGGCGGTATTGTGCTGGGAATGCTCGAAACCTTTGCCGGAGCGTATCTCTCCATCTTTACGATGGGCGCCGCCGGGGCCGAATATAAAGACATTCTGGCCTTTGCCATCCTGATCCTGGTTCTGATCTTCCGCCCCTCAGGCCTCTTGGGCGAGCAGGTCGGGCAGAAAGCGTAGCGAGGCAGACCATGCTGGCAGACTTCCTCAAAAATTCTTCATCCAACCTTCGGCAATTGTGGCAGTGGCTTAAGCAGGGCAACCGGCCCTACATCTTCGTCTCACTATACGTTCTGGCAGCCACGCTGATGGTTTATTTCTCCCCGCGCTCGGTGCCCGCCTTTCTGCTGTTCCTGGCTTCAGTCGGGTGGATTTATGTACTGCCCCTCAACCCGCGCTTCAAGTTGATCCTCGGCCTCGTCATTGCTCTCATCATCGTTCCGATCATCGGCGTGCGCAACATCTTTTACCTCGACGTAATCTTCCAAATCAGCGTCTTTGCGGCGCTGGCGTTGGGGCTGAACATCGTAGTCGGGTTTGCCGGTTTGCTGAATCTGGGGTACGTGGCCTTTTACGCGGTGGGCGCTTATCTGTGGGGGATCTTTGGCTCACAGCAGATGTTCCTGCTCAACTCCATCCCCGGCACCGCGCCGCCTACCAGCGACTTCTTCCTGCCGCCCAACAGTTTTTACCTCTTCCTCTTCCTGGGGATGGGCCTGGCGGCGCTCGTCGGCATCCTATTGGGACTGCCGGTACTGCGCGTGCGCGGCGATTATCTGGCAATCGTTACCCTGGGCTTTGGCGAGGTGATCCGCGTGCTGGCAAACAACCTCGACAAGCCCATCAATCTGACCAACGGCCCGCAGGGCATCACCCCTATTCAGCGGCCCACCATCCCGGCATGGCTGTTAGATGGCTGGAACGCCATTTTCAGCCCGCTGGTCGGTCAGCGCGTCAGCGAAGGGCAGTTCTACAACCTGTTCTTCTACGTGCTGGCCCTGGCTGTGATTATTCTGGTCATCATCACCGTACTGCGGCTGGACGACTCGAAAATGGGCCGCGCCTGGATGGCAATCCGCGAAGACGAACTGGCCGCCGCGGCTATGGGCATTCCGGTGGTCAAATACAAACTGGCGGCTTTTGCGGTGGGAGCGTCTTTCGCTGGCATCATGGGGGTGCTGATGGCGTCCAGCCGCACCTTTGTCAGCCCAGAGTCGTTCAACTTCATGCAGTCCATCGGCGTGCTTTCTATGGTCATCCTGGGCGGCTTGGGAAGCATCCCCGGCGTGGTGCTAGGCGCTTCGGTGGTGGTGATCCTCAACCTCCAGGTCCTCCAGGGCCTATCGCTGTGGCTCAACTCACTGCGCCAGAGCGATATCGTCATCCCGCTGTTCAACTTTGCACTGCGCGATCTTTCCAGTCAGCTAGACCCCTCCAAATATCAGCGCATGTTGTTCGGCTTGATCCTGATTGTGATGATGATCTACCGGCAGGAAGGGCTGATCCCGGCCAAGCGGCGCAAGCGCGAGAAGGACGCGCCGCCCTCCGACCTGGATGAAGACGAAACAGCGCCCCTCAACCCCGCCCCGGAGGTGAAACATGGCGCTGCTTGAAGCTAAAGGCGTTACCAAGCGCTTCGGCGGCCTGACCGCCGTTGATCAGATTGACCTGACCCTCGAACAGGGGACCATTTACTCCATCATCGGGCCGAACGGCGCGGGCAAAACCACTTTCTTCAACACCCTCACCGGCATTTACCGGCCAGAGGAAGGGACGATTCAGTTTGACGGCCACAACCTGATTGGCCGGCGGCCCGACCAGATCGCGGCGCTGGGCATCTCCCGCACCTTCCAGAACATCCGTCTGTTTGGCAGTATGACGGTATCCGAAAACATCCAGATTGGAATGCACCACCGCCTCAAGCAGAACGGCATCAGCGCCCTGTTACGCACCAAAGCCTTTCAGGAAGAAGAACAGGCTTCGTATCAGCGTGCCCAAGAGTTGATCAACTACGTGGGCTTGACGGGCATGAGCGACGAACTGGCCTCGAACCTGCCGTATGGCGGGCAGCGCCGCATTGAAATCGCGCGGGCCCTGGCGTCACAGCCGCGCCTGCTTCTGCTGGATGAACCCACCGCCGGCATGAACCCGCAGGAAACCTCCGACGCCATCGCCCTGTTCCGCCGCATCCGCGACGAACTGGGCATTACCATCTTGCTGATCGAACATGATATGCACGTGGTCATGGAAATCTCCGAACACATTACCGTGATGGATTACGGGCGCAAGATCGCCGAAGGGCTTCCGGCGGAGATCCGCTCGGACGCCCGCGTCATCGAAGCCTACCTGGGGCGCGGCGCCGCCGCCCAACTAACCCTATAGGGAACCGCCGCCATGTCACTGCTTGAACTGGACCACGTTCACACGTACTATGGGCATATCCACGCGCTCAAGGGCATCTCACTGCGGGTCGAAGAGGGAGAGATTGTCACCTTAATCGGGGCCAACGGAGCTGGAAAAAGCACCACCCTGCGCACCATCTCTGGCCTGGTGCGCGCCCGCGGCGGGCATATCCGCCTGAAAGGCAAAGACATCACCCGCATGGAAGCCCACGACATCGTTTCTGCCGGGGTAGGTCACGTCCCTGAAGGGCGCGGCATCTTCCCGCGCTTAACCGTCCGCGAGAACCTGGAGATGGGCGCGTACACCATCCACAGCCCGGCGGAAGTCCGGCGGCGCATGGATGAAGTTTTTACCATCTTCCCCCGCCTGCGAGAGCGCATCAACCAGAAGGGCGGCACGCTTTCGGGCGGCGAACAGCAAATGCTGGCGACCGGGCGCGGCCTGATGCTCAAACCTCAGATTCTGTTGATGGATGAACCCTCTATGGGCCTGGCCCCCGTGCTGGTAGATGCGATTTTTGACATCATCAGCCGCCTGAACCAGCAGGAAGGGACTACCATTCTGCTGGTGGAACAAAACGCTCTGATGGCACTGCGCACCGCCGCGCGCGCATATGTGTTGGAGACCGGACGCATCGTGCTTTCTGGCTCGGCCCAGGAAGTGGCTCAAAACCCAGAGGTAAAGAAAGCCTACCTGGGCGGATGAACAGACGCGGTTTCTTCCTGGTTTTATTGGCCTCAATCTTATGGGGGACGACCGGCACGTCGCAGGCATTGGCCCCGGCGGGCGCTCAACCCCTGGCGATTGGCGCACTGCGCTTGGTGATCGGCGGCGCGGCCCTGCTGGCAGTGGCGCTTATCTCTTCCAGGCGGTCTGGCGCTTTGCCTATTCGCCCTTTAGCGCCCGGCCCGGTGCTGGCGGCGGCCATTTGCATGGCGCTGTACCAGGTGCTGTTTTTCGCCGGGGTGGCCCGCACCGGGGTAGCCGTTGGCACCATGGTTGGGATCGGCAGTTCGCCCGTGCTGGCGGGCCTGCTCGGATGGCTGCTGCGCGGCGAGCGCCCCGGCTGGCGCTGGGCGGCGGCTACCGCCCTGGCCGTAGCCGGGTGCGCCCTGCTGGGGCTGGCGGGCGGTGAAATCCGCGTGGATGGGTGGGGACTGCTCCTGGCCGTGGGGGCCGGCGGCGCTTACGCCACCTTCTCGCTGGTCGGCAAAGGACTGCTGGCGAGCCAGCCGGTCGAAGTGGTCATGGCGGCGGCCTTCAGCCTGGGCGCGCTTCTGCTGGCCCCGGCCCTGCTGGCGCAAGACCTTACCTGGCTGGCGAGCGCGCGCGGCCTGCTGGTCATGCTCCACCTGGGCCTGCTGGCGACGGCCCTGGCCTACACCCTCTACGGGCAGGGCCTCCGCCGGCTGCCCCTCGCCACTGCTGTGACCATCAGCCTGGCCGAGCCGCTCACCGCCGGAGTTTTGGGCGTTCTCCTGCTGCGCGAGCAGTTGACCTTCTCGGCGGGGGCCGGCATCGCGCTGATCGCCGCCGGGCTGGTAGTTTTATCCATCCATGCCGGAGGGCGCGCGCCGGCCAGCAGTGCTACTTCAACTTCTCCTGCCCCTTAAATTCGCGGTACGGCGACAAGATCGCCAGCACTTCGTGATCTTCCGGCAGCAGGTTATTTCCAACCATGCGGGCCAGCAGTTCGCCCAGACCGGGGCCAAGCATAAAGCCCTGGCCGCACATGCCCACCGCGTTCAACAGCCCTTCTACTTCCCTCGACCAGCCCACCAGCGGCGCCCCGTCAGGCGTCATCGGGTACAGGCCGCGCCAGGTGCGCCGCACGCGGATGTTCGCCAGTTTGGGCATGACCTCGATCATGCGTTGGGCCGCCTGCGGCAGAAATACGCTGGTCTCGTCCACGTCGAAGCCCCAAATATTGGGTGACGGCGTAATGCAGAAGATAATCTGCCCGGTTTTGTGCTGGTAAAAGTAAAAATTGGCGCTGCCCGGCGCCGGGCGGATGTCTACAATCATCGGCTTCAAAAACGGCGCGACCGACTCGGTAATGCCCGCCTCGTGGCAGTCGGGGTTGACCGGAAGATCCAGCCCGGCCATCTGCCCCACCTGGCGTGCCCATGCCCCGGCGGCGTTGATGACCACATCTGCGCTGTATGCCCCGCGCTCCGTCTTGACCCCTTTAATGCGCCCCCCTTCGATCACCAGCCCGGTCACTGGCTCGTTATAATGGAACGCGGCCCCCGCCCGGCAGGCATGGGTGTAAAAGGCATGCAGTGCCAACAGCGGCGAGCAGTTGCCGTCCTCCGGCGAAAACGTCCCCCCCCGCAGGTCCTGACGGTTCAGGTCCGGCACAATTTTCAGCAGATCATCATGGTCATACCAGTCAATATTCAGCCCCAAGGCTTTTTGCCTTTCCAGCAGGGCCTTAAGGGTCTGTTCTTCCGTTTCGCGGTATGCCACAAAGCTGTAGCCGCCCGTCACCCATTCAATATCGTCTCCGTAGACCTCCTGCCAGGTGCGGAAAATCTCAATCGAGCGCAGGCACAGGCGGATTTTAGCCGGGTCGGAGTGAGTGGCGCGCACCCCGCCGATGGCGCGCTTGTTCGAACCCTGCCCCACGCTGGCACAGCCATCCACCACTAGGGTTTTATAGCCCGCTTGGGCCAGGTACAGGGCCGACGGAGCGCCCACCGAGCCGGAACCGATGACGATCACATCGTAATGTGGAAGGCGGCCGTTGTTAGGCATGGTCACTGTCCTCCTTGCCAACACCCGCGAACACCTTGAGCGGCACTTCGATAAAGATCGGGCGGCGGGTAGTGTCGGTTACTTCAGAAAGCACAATCCCCTCGTCGCGGAACAGGCGGAAGATCAGCGAGTGGCAGGTTTTCGCGCCGCACGCCCCCATCGCCGCGCGTGTGATGGCTTTGATCTCATTCAGGTCGCGGTAGCCCTGGCGGATCAGGGCGCGGATTTCGCCGGCTGTCACCCGCTCACAGCGGCAGATAATCGTATCGTCGGTGATGTGTTGAACGTAGCTGTTCATCGGCTGGGTGACGTGTTCTTCCTGCACGCGGATACCCGCAATACGCGCCGCGATCGCGCGGGGGGCCCGCACCTTCACGATGATCGTATGGTCGCGGCTGGCAACCTGCTCCACTTTCACCACTTCCAGGTTCCCTAACACCGCGCCTTCGGTATCTAACACGGTGACCGTCTCGCGTTCCTTGATCATCTCGTAATTAAACTCAAACGGTATGGCAACGATCGGGTTTTCAGCGTCCTTGCGGTAATCCACCAGGGTGATCGCCAGCCCTGGGCAGAACGAGATGCACTTCTCGCACCCAATGCACACCAGTTCATCACCCACAAATTTCGGCGCGCGGCGGATGTCTTTGGGGTCAATAAAAATCAGTCCTTTGGGGCAGGTGGACGCGCACGGGTTGCAGGGAATCTCCTGGGTGCAGTGAAACACCGGCAGCATCCCCTTTTGCGGCTCAGGATGGGCTTCTTCCACCACCGGGCCAGGCCGCGACTTGAGAATCTCGCCGGTGCGGTACCACTCCTGCGGAGCTGGCCCCACGTCGTACCCTAATTCGCGGGCGATCTCATGCCCTTTGATTTTGCCCGAAAACATCGCCGCCGAAGCCTCGGCGATTTCTTCAGCATCGCCCGCCGCAAAGGCCTTCACCCCAAAATCCAGGGCCTTACGGTAAAACTCGTCTACTGGCTCCAGCCCGACGGCAATCAGCACGCAGTCGCAGGCGAAGGATTTTTCCGTGCCGGCAATGGGTTGGAAGGCGGCATCCACCTGGGCAATCGTCACCGATTCCACTTTGTCACTGCCGTTAGCGCTCAAGATAGTATGCCCGGTATAGATCGGCACGCCCATGCGCACCAGCTTATCTTTGTGAACTTTATAGCCGCCGCACTCCCGCATCGCTTCTACCAGGCCCACCACCTCAATTCCGGCCTGTAAAGCGTGATAGCCCGCGATCAACCCCACGTTGCCGCCGCCCACAATAAAGAGCTTTTCCGCCGGGCGGATCAGATCGCGGTTAACCAGAGTCTGAAAAGCCCCGGCCCCGTATACCCCCGGCAGGGTATTGCCTCGAAAGGCCAAAAAACGCTCGCGCGCCCCGCTGGCGCATAAGATCACCTGGGGCTTCACCAGCACGTAAGTGGTCCCGTTTTTGAGAATGCCCACTTTCTTATCGCTGAACACCGCCAGCGCGGTGGAATGCAGCCAGATTTCCACCGTCTGAGCCTGGCGCACTTCTTTTTCCAGCCGGGTGGCAATGTTAATCCCGCGCGTGCCGGCATACACGGCGTCGGTCGAACCAAAAAAGCGGTGCGTTTGCAGTACCAGTTTGCCGCCCAGGCGGTGCTTGTCATCTACCAGCAGGGCGTGAATGCCGTAGCGGCCCAATTCAATGGCCGCAGACATGCCCGCCGGCCCACCGCCGATAATTAACACCGGAACTTCGATCTCTTCAATGGCCGCCATCGGCGGCGGCGCGGCTACCGGCGGCAGGACCGGCAGGCCAACAGCCGGCTGTACCTGCATGCCTGGAGCTACCAGTTCCGCGCAAGACTTCACCGGCAGACCATCCGCCAGCACCATGCACTGCGCGCACTGCCCATTCGCGCAGAAGATCCCTTGCGGCGCGCCATCTTTATGATGGCGGCCAAAAACGCGCACGCCGTTGGCGTAGAGCGCCGAAGCGATCGTTTCGCCGCGGTACGCCCGGATGGCCCGCCCCTCCCAGAAAAAGGTGATCTCTTCGCGCTCTGGAATGGGCAAAATAGGATGTTTTTGAATCCGGAAATCAGGCATAGGCTTGACCTCAAGTAGAAAGCCCTGATCAGTGGTTAAAATTGCCGGTTCACCCGGCCCTGTCTCTCTAAGGGTAAGAGAATTTCGCCTCGCCGTGTAGTGACGTTAATGCCGGATTCCGGCGCGAATGGTTACAATCACTGCCTGCGTTTTTCTGTTAAATGCTTGTAAGCTGGTTTATATGGAAATTTTACTGACCCATCTCGTATAATCAAGCCAGCAAGCCGCCAATACCCCTGTATTGGACATTTTACATACTCGATCCAGGCTTACGATGAACCCTGATCTGCAAGCGGTTGAGAATCTGTCCGAAACACCCCTGCAAAACCTGCTGGTTTTCCGGCTGGGCGCGCAGGCTTTTGCGCTTTCGATTGAGGCCATTGTACAAGTTATCCCGATGATGAAGCTCGCGCCCCTGCCCCAATCTGACGCCGCCATCGAGGGCGTCGCCAACATTCACGGCAAGGTTACCCCCATCATCAACCTGCGCCGCCGGTTAGAACTGCCCCCTCTGCCGGCCCGCCTGCACACCCCCATCATCCTCGTCCGCCTGGGAAACCGCATGGCCGGCCTGCTTGTGGATGAAGTCATTGACATCCTCAGCCTGCCCGCCGATCAGGTGGTCCATCCCGCAGAAATCTTACCGGAAGGGTTAGAATTTGCCCGGATCATTGCGGGCGTGATCTTCCTCGCCAATCACAACATCCTTCTGCTCGACCCCTGCGCCCTGGTGTCGCCCGCCGCCCAGGCACTGCGCGGCGGCTTAGAGGCTATCAACGCCGCGGTAGACAGCGCGCGCGACAGCGCCGCCGCTCTAACCGAACCTGCTTCTTCTGAAACGCAGGCGTAAACGGCATGTCCGAAAACAGCCCGTTCAGCCCCAAACCTCTGCCCAGCCTCGGCTACGGCGACTACCTGCGCTACAGCCAGCTCATGCAGGAACGCTTCGGGCTGGCCTTCCCCGAAAAACGCCGGATGGAGCTGGAAATCGGCGTGCGCCGCGCCTTTGCGGCCTCTACCTGCCCTGACCTGAACGCCTACTACGAACTGCTGTGCGACCCGGTCCGGGGCGCTCCCGAACTGGAGCGCCTGGTCAATGCCCTGACGGTCGGCGAAACCTACTTCTTCCGCGACGCCGGGCAGTTCAACGCCCTGATCACCCACGTTCTGCCGGAAATAATCGCGCGCCGCCGCATGGTGCGCACCCTGCGCATCTGGTCGGCGGGCTGTGCCAGCGGCGAAGAACCCTACTCCATCGCCATGGCCCTGGTGGACCTGCTCCCCGACCTCAAAGACTGGACCATCACCATCCTCGCCACCGATATTAACTCCCAAAACCTGGAACGCGCGCGCCAGGGCGTCTATTCAGAATGGGCCTTTCGCGAAGAGCGGGCGCGCCAACTGCGCGGCCGCTTTTTCACCCAACAGGGCAACCTTTATCACCTCGACCCGGCCATCCGGCGCATGGTCTCTTTTGCCCAGCTTAACCTGGCCAGCAGCCAGTATCCATCTTTTGACAATAACACCATGTATATGGACCTGATCCTGTGCCGCAACGTGACCATCTACTTCCCCGAATCCGTCACCCGCGCAGTGATTGACCGGTTCTATAACGCTCTCAGCGACTATGGCTGGCTGGTCGTGGGGCATTCGGAACACTCGCTCGATACCTATCAAAAATTCCAGGCGCGCTCGTTTCCAGAGGCCATCCTCTACCAGCGCGCCCCCACCCCCATCCCGGCGGCGGCTCCCGCGCCGGCCCGGCCAGCCCTGGATAACCCTCCCCTTACCTTAGCGCCCCTGCCAGATCCCGCCCCGGCGGCGGCTCATCCAGACAACGAGCCGCACAGCGGCCAATCGAACGATTTCGAGCAGGCCCAGGCCATGTTCGGCTTTGGCAAACTGGAAGAAGCCAGCGAACTTCTCCACCGCTGGCTCAAGGCCCATCCGCGCCACGCGCCGGGCTGTGCACTGCTGGCTAAAATCTGCGCCGATTTGGGCAACCTGAGCGAAGCAGAACCCTGGTGCCGGCGCGCCATTCAGGCCGACCGCCTGAACCTTGATGCCTACTATACCCTCGCGTTGATTTACCAACACCTGGGCGACTCTGAAAAGGCTCTGGAGAACATGAAAACAGTGGTCTACATTGACCGCAACGACATCCTTGGACATTACAGTCTGGCAAACCTTTACCACGACCGGCTGCAATTCCCCCAGGCGCTAAAGTCTTTAGACAATGCCCGGCGGCTGCTCGAAAACCGCCGCGATGACGAAGTCATCCCCCGTTCCGATGGAATCACCGCAGGCCGCTTAAAACAGGCCGTGATCCAGCAGCAACAGCAGTGGACCGCCGCCGTCAGCGGCGAAGCAGAAAAACACCCGCAACCGTAAGAGGTTTCAATGCGCGATTCAGAGATCAAAAACGTAGATTGGGAACGCCTGCGGACGCGCCTGGCGGCGCTGGAGGCCAGCCCGGAACAGGCGGGTGAAACCCTTTCGGCTGAAGAGGTCGAACAGGTTTGGGCCCAGCGCTCCGAGCAGATGGCCCAGGCTCAGGCAGAAGAGGACGCCGGCGACCAGATGGAGATTGTGCTGCTGCGGGTAGGCCGTGAACTGCTTGGCGTCGAAGTCGCTTACGTCAGCGCCATTCGGCAGAATGAGCCGGTCACGCGCGTGCCGCGCGTCCCGGCTTGGGTGACTGGCGTAATCAACCTGCGCGGAACGATCCTCTCAGTCATTGACCTGCGCCTGTTCCTCGGTCTGCCCGCCGGCGAGAGCCGCCCTGAGAGCGCCGACCTCAACGGCGATATGCTGGTCGTGACGGAAACGCGCGATATGCAGGTGGTACTGCGGGTTAACGACGTTCCCGGCGTGGAGGCCGTGCGCGTCCGCGACATTCGCACCGAAACCGACACCCTGCGCGGCCTGCGGCCGGAATATGTGCGCGGCATTATCGAGCGCCGCCCCTTCCAGGATGGAGAAGAGCGGGCCGACCCGGTGATTATGCTCAACATCGAGGCGCTGCTTTCAGATCGGCGTCTGATTATCCACGACGAATTAGCCTGAGATCCATTTTATTCACAGCCCCAAAGGTAAGGTAAAGCATGTTGGCTTTCTTCAAGATCCGCTCCATTCAAACCAAGATGGTCTTCTGGACTGTGCTCTGCCTGGTCGTCACTATGGCCGCCATTATCAGCATCTCCACTTATTCGATGTACCAAATGGCTAGAGAAAGTTCAGAGAATGCCGCCATAGAGAAGGCCCGCACCTTCGGCAGCCGGGTGAAATCAGAGCTGGAAGCCCCTCTCAACATGGCCCACGCGCTGGCTAATGCCCTCAGCACCAGCCCAGACAACCTCTCCGAACCGCTGGATCGCGAATCCGTCAGTTCCATAATCCGCCAGACGGTCATGCGCAACCCGGCTTTCCTGGGCATTTCGACCCTTTGGGAACCCAATGCCTTCGACGGGAAAGACTCGGCCTTTATCTACAGCCCCGGTCACGATGCCACCGGCCGCTTTATGGTGTATTGGGCGCGCAAAGAGAATGGAACCGTGGCTCGCGAAGCGCTCATTGATTATGAAAACGCCGAGTGGTATCTGTGTCCTCAACGCACCGGCCGGGAATGTCTGGTAGGCCCTTATGAATATACCCTGTTCGGCAAAAAGACCTTAATGATTTCATTGGTCGCCCCCATTGAAAAGAACGGCCGCTTTGCCGGCATCGTTGGAATTGACTTGACCACCGAGGTTTTTCAGGAATGGGCCGAGCAGGAAAGTGACTTCCAACTGGCGCTGATCAGCAACGATGGCAAACTCGTCGCCGCGACCCACCAGCCAGACTTGATCGGTCAGCCAGCCCAAACCATCCATGCTGATTTTGAAAGCGAACTGCCGCGCGTAAGGAATGGCGAATTCGTTCACGAATACCGGATGGATACGCACAACCTCGAAATCTTTCTCCCGGTTGAAGTCGGCCGCACCACTGCCCCCTGGTCCGTCAGCATCACTGCGCCGGAGGCCGAAATTGCGCGCCCCGCCGAGGCCCTGCTGTGGCGGCAAATTATCATTGGCTCACTGCTGGCTGGCCTGGGCCTGCTGCTTGTCTGGTTCCTGGCCCGCCAGATTGCCCTGCCGGTACAGCGGCTCACCCAAACCGCCGAGCGCATCACGGCCGGTGAACTGGATCTGACGGCGCGCGGCAACGCCAATGATGAGACCGGCGTCCTGGCAAACGCTTTTAACCAAATGGTGGCGCAGTTGAAGACCATGCTCGCGGCGGAACACGAACAGCGCGCCGCGCTCGAAAGCACCGTCAGGCGCTACGTGGAGTTTATGGACGAGCTCAGCCGCGGCAACCTGGCGGCGCGGGTAACCGTCAGCCCCAACGGACACGGCGATGACCCCCTCATCCTGCTCGGCAACAACCTGAATACGCTGGCCAGCAGTCTGCAAAATATGATCCGCCAGATCAGCGAGGCGGTGACCAGCCTCAGCACAGCCTCCGCCGAAATTCTGGCCGCCACCACCCAGCAGGCTTCGGGCGCCAGCGAGCAGTCGGCGGCTATTGCCCAAACCACCACTACCGTGGACGAGGTCAAGGCAATCGGCGAACAGGCCGTCTTGCGCGCTCAGGAAGTGGTGGTATCGGCCAACCGCACCGTTGAAGTCTCGCAGACCGGACAGCAGTCGGTGCGCGATACCATCGAAAGCATGGCACAGATCAAAGCCCGCGTTGAAGGCATCGCCGAGAACATTCTGGCGCTTTCTGAACAGACCCAGCAAATCGGCGAAATTATTGCAACCGTCAGCGATATTGCCTCGCAATCCAACATGCTGGCCCTCAACGCCTCGGTCGAAGCCGCGCGTGCCGGGGAACACGGCAAGGGCTTCGCGGTGGTCGCGGCAGAGGTTCGCTCGCTGGCCGAGCAGTCGCGCCAGGCCACCGTTCAGATCAAGGCAATCTTGCAGGACATTCAGAAAGCTACCAACACTACCGTTATGGCAACCGAAGAAGGCGCTAAAGTGGTCGAACAGGGCGTGCGCCTGGCAGACCGCAGCCGCGCGGCAATTGAGCAGTTATCGTCTGCCATCGAAGAGGCCGCCCAACGCGCCACGCAGGTCGTAGTAGGCGGGCGCCAGCAGACTTCGGGCGTTGATCAGATTGCCGTTGCCATGCAGAACATCAACCAGGCCATGGTGCAGAGCCTCGCCAGCACCCGACAGGCCGAAAAAGCCGCGCAAGACCTCAACCAGTTGGCCCATAACCTGGCTGAAATGGTCAAGCGTTATACGCTGTAAGGGAGCCAAGCCATGTCTCTGGCCGGCAGTATCCGCGATCAACTTCTCAAAAGCTTCCGGGCCGAACTGGCCGAACACATCCGCACCATGACGGACGGTCTGCTGGCGCTGGAACAGGGACGCGCCGACCCGCCTGCCGGGCCGGGCCGGCGCGAAGTGCTGGATCATACCTTTCGCGCCGCCCACAGCCTGAAAGGCGCCGCCCGCGCCCTGGGGGTGACGGCTATCGAGCAACTGGCCCACGCGCTCGAAAATATCCTCGATGGGCTGCGGCGCGATACCCTGCAAACTTCCTCAGACCTCTTCACGGCCTGCTACCAGGCGCTGGACGCCATCCAGGCCGTCCAGGCGGCCTATGAAGCCGGCGAAACTACGCCCCCCAGTCAGGCGTTGATCTCTCTGGCCGCCCTGGAGCGCCTGAAAACCGGCGCAGGGGCCTCTACAGCCGCGCCTGCCGCCCCACAGCCCCCCACGGCGGTTGTATCACCCCCTCCCAAAGCCGCTGAACCAGACGCTCCCCCTACCCAAACCGTCCCGCCCGCCGCACAGCCGCCCACCCAGGCACCCCCGCCTGAAGCCGTGCCCGCGCCGGCTGAAGCCCCCAATGAGGCCGCGATTGATGAAACCGTGCGCGTGGACGTGCAAAAGCTCGATACCCTCATGGCCCACCTGAGCGAACTGCTGGTCGGCAAAATCCGGCTGGATCAGCGCCGCACCCAGCTCCGCCAGGTGCAGATTCTGCTAAACGACTGGCAGCGCGGGTGGAGCTCGGTGCGCAGTGCCTATAACCGCCTGGTCCACCACCAGGAGCACGGGATCCTCAGCCTGCACCGGCCCCGCTCCGTTGATGCGTTTCACCGGTCGGGCCATAAACCCGTCGAGAATGGCAACGGCGACCTGAAAGAACTGCTGGAAATCGGCAAAGATACTGCCCTCTTGCTGCGCTATGCTTCTGCCAGCCAGGAACGCCTGCGCGAAGCCCATGCCATGGTAGCCGAACTGCACCGCCAGTACACCGCCGATGCCACCCACCTCGCGCTGGTAATTGATAACCTGGAGCAGGAAATCAAACGACTGCGCATGCTGCCGCTCAGCACCATTACCTCAGCCTTTCCGCGCATGGTGCGTGACCTGGCGAAGCAGTCGCGCAAAGAAGCGGTGCTGACTGTCATCGGCGGCGAGACGGAACTCGACCGCCGCATCCTGGAAGGGATCAAAGATCCGCTCGTCCACCTGCTGCGCAACGCCGTTGATCACGGCATCGAAACGCCCGACCGCCGCCGCGCCCTGGGCAAGCCCCGTGCTGGCAAAATCACCCTCAGCGCGGAACAGGCAGGGAAAGAGGTGGTCATCCGCGTTTCCGACGATGGTTCCGGCCTGGACCTCGAAGCCATCCGCCACGCCGTCGCCCGGCACGGACGCAAAGACGCCCCTACCCTGACAGACGCCGAACTGGTTGATGCCATCTTCTCGCTGGGAGTCTCCACCAGCCGCATGATTACCGATATTTCGGGGCGCGGGGTGGGCCTGAACGTGGTGCGCAATAACATCGAAAGCCTGCAAGGCCGCATCCAGGTGGATTTTAAGCCCGGCGCGGGAACCACTTTTACCCTCACCCTGCCTCTGGCGCTCACCGGCACGCGCGGGCTGTTGGTGCGCTCGGCGGGCCAGTTGTTCGTTGCCCCAATCACCAGCGTGGAGCGCACCCTCTCAGTGCGCCCGGAAGATATTTTCACCCTGGAAGGCCGTGATACCATCGAATACAACGGCCGCCCCGTTACGCTGGCGCGCCTGAGTGATCTCTTAGAACTGCCGACCGGCCCAGCCTCTCCAGAACAGAGCTACCCGGCGGTGATTATGGTGGCCGCCGAGCGCCGCATGGCCTTCCTGGTGGACGAACTGGCCGGCGAGCAAGAGGTGGTCATCAAAGACCTGGGCAAGCAACTGGCGCGCGTGGCCGGCATTGCCGGAGCAACGGTGCTGGGCAACGGCGAAGTGGTGCTGATCTTAAACGCCGCCGATCTGATGAAGCTGGCCGCCGGCCGCCGCCAGGCTTCGCTTCTCGAAACCTTCCAGCAGGAGCCTAACCCTACCGCCGTCCGTTCTTCCCGCTGTATCCTGGTGGTGGATGACTCGATCACCACCCGCACGCTCGAAAAGAACATCCTCGAAGCCGCCGGTTATACCGTCAAAATCGCTATGGATGGCTACGAGGCCCTCGCCATTGTGCGCTCGCCAGACCGGCCCGACCTGGTCGTCACCGATATCGTGATGCCGCGCATGAACGGCTTTGAACTGACGCGCAGCATTAAAGATGATCCTCAGACTGCCAACCTGCCGGTGATTCTGGTTACGTCGCTGGATTCCGCTGAGGATAAAGAAAAGGGCCTTGAAGTCAAGGCTGATGCGTATATTGTCAAAAGCAGTTTCGACCAGGTCAACCTGCTCGAAACCATCGAGCAGTTAATCTAAAGGTGGATGGGGGATGGCAAACAGGAGCGGGCCAATCCGGGTGTTAGTGGTCGAAGACTCGCCGACCGCGCGCGACTTTCTGGTCGCGTTAATCAACCGCTCCAGTGATCTAAGCGTCGTGGGTACGGCGTCTGACGGCGAAGAGGCCGTGCGGCGCGCGGCGCGCCTGCGCCCCGACGTGATCGCCATGGATATCCACATGCCCCGCTTAGACGGCCTGGAAGCCACCCGCCGCATCATGCGTGAGGCCCCTACCCGTATTGTGCTGGTAACTGCCGGCCCGGCACGCGCCGATACCGACCTCACCTTCGAGTCGCTCAAGGCCGGCGCGCTAACCGTCGTCCACAAACCGGGCGCCGCCGACCCCAACGGCTGTGAGCAGTTACTGCAAACCCTCCGCCTGATGGCCGATGTGCCGGTGGTCACGCGCTGGCGGACCGAGCGGACCCGCGCCCGCCAGCCCGCCGCGCCTGCTCCGGCAGAACCTTGTCTGGATCAATCTCTGGCGGCCAAAGACTGCCTGGATCGCAAAATTATCGGCATTGCCGCCTCCACCGGGGGACCATCGGCGCTGGTTGCAGTCCTCAAGCCCCTGCCGGCGCGCTTCCCACTGCCCATTCTGGTGGTACAGCACATCACCAAAGGGTTTGGCGCGAGCCTGGCCGAATGGCTCGCCCATCAGGTGCAGATCCGGGTCAAGACAGCCGTCCACCAGGCCGCCCTCGAACCCGGCGTGGTCTGGCTGGCCCCCGATGACTATCACCTTACTGTGAATAATCGTGGTATGATGGTGCTTACGCAAGAAGAACCCTATAAAGGGCTGCGGCCTTCGGCTAATTTTCTCTTTCATTCTCTGGCAAAGCAGTATGGCCGCCAGGCTGTCGGGATTATCCTGACGGGAATGGGGGATGACGGCGTCGAAGGTCTCTCCAACCTGCATCAAAGCGGCGGGCTGATCCTGGCGCAGAACGAGGCCAGTTGCGTTGTCTATGGGATGCCCCGCGAGGCAGTCATGCGCAATGCGGTACACTATGTTTTTACCCCAGACCAGATCGCCTCTGCGCTGCTGCAACTGACTACCACGGAAGGAGACTGAATGGATCGCGTAAGAACCATCCCCATTATGAGTCAGGCGGATATTTACGCCGCCCGGATGACCACGCGCCAGGTAGCCATTGAGATTGGCATGAACCTGATTGACCAGGCGCGCATCTCGCTGGCAACCTCGTCGCTGGCGAACTGCCTGAAAATGGGTGGGAGCTCTGCCCTGCCCGATCAGGTTTTAATCAATGCGCTGACTCAGAACGAGCAAACCGGCATTCGTCTGGTATTCATCACCCGGCATTCCAATCAGCGCGCCCGCCTCGAAGAAGAGCTGGCAAAAGTCCGCGAAATTTTTGACTCTCAGCAAATCGAAGAACTGCCCAATAACGCGCTGCGGGTAACCTTAATCAAATGGGTGAAGCCCGAAAAGCAGCCTAACGATAAGGAAAGCTAATCATGTTTCAGACAGGTATCTTACGGAAGCGCGTTCTGATCGTTGAGGACAGCCCCACCCAGGCGGCGCAACTGCGCGCGCTGCTGATGGCGAATAACCTTACCGTTCAAACTGCGGCGGACGGCCTCGAGGGCCTGCGCCTGGCCGAAGGAACCCTGCCCGACCTGGTCGTCCTGGACCTGGAACTGCCGGGGATGAGCGGGATTGAGGTTGCCAAGTCGCTCAAAGCCAACCCCCGCACGCGCGACATCCCGATCATCCTGTTTACCCGCCACGATTCGCCCGATGTAATGGAAATGGGCCTGGAATACGGCATCGTTGACTTTATCCCCAAAGATGTGTTTGCCAAGATCGTCTTGCTGGAAACGCTCAAACACATGGGGATCATTACGCACTAGCCCCCGGCTTTATTCGATCTCTAATCCCACCCGGAACCCTTCATGGATAGCGTCGCGCAGCAGGCGGGCATGCTCTCCGGCGCAGTCGCCGACGGCCCGGAAGGGTATCCCCGCGGCTTGCAGGCCCGTAATCAGCGCGCGCTCCGGACGGCGCATTCCCACCGCTTTCACCACCGTATCCGCGGTGATCACCCGTTTTTCGCCGCCAGCCGGTTCCACCACCACGCCATCCGAAAGCAGCGCCGCCGCCTTTACGCCAGTGAGAATCTCTACCCCCGCCTCGCGCAGGCTTGCCAGAGTCATCCCCAACGCCGCCGGGGCTGTGCCTGCACCGGCCCGTTCCCGCGCTTCCAGCACCGTCACCTTTTTGCCCTGCGCCGCCAGCAAGTGGGCCGTGTTTAAGCCAACCATCCCACCGCCCACGATCACCACGTTCTGGCCGACCGGCACGCCGCCCTGCAGCACCTCCCAGGCGTTCACCTGGTTCGTTGGGATGGTTTCTTCCTCTAACCCGCGCGCGACCGGAGGCGGAGCCGCGCCCGTCGCCACAATGACGATGTCAGGGGCCAAACTGCGGATCAATTCCACCGTGGCCTCAGTCCCCAGGCGCACATCCACCCACAGGCGCGGCAGTTCGCGCATCTGGTAAGCGATGATGCGCTTCATCTCATCTTTGTTGGGGGCCAGCGCGGCCAGCCGCACCTGCCCGCCCAAACTGCGCTGGCGTTCCAGCAGGATCACCGTATGCCCCCGCGCCGCAGCCACCCGCGCCGCTTCCATCCCCGCTGGCCCGCCGCCCACCACCACCACCCGGCGCTGTTGAGCCGCCGGGCGGATCTCCAGTTCCACCCCAGGGCCGGTTTGCCCATTGGTGGAGCAAACCACCAGCTTCTGGCTTTGCAAAGACTCCACGCAGTCGTTGCACATGATGCACTCGCGGATCTCGGCAAAGCGGCCTTCTTCCGCTTTCAGCGCCCATTCCGGGTCACACAACAGCGCCCTTCCCAGCGCCACCAGATCGGCCTTGCCCTGCGCCACAATGCTTTCGGCCATCGCCGGGCGGATTATCCGCCCCACCGCTGTCACCGGCACGCCCGCGGCCTGGCGGACAATGGACGCCAGTTCCACAAAACAGCCATAGGGGGCCGTCCCCGCCGGTGGAATGGCGTGAGTGACATCGTTATGGTTTGCCTGGCACACCAGCAGAGAATCAACCCCCGCCTTCACCAGCCAAGGGGCCAATTGCTGTGCTTCCTCCAGCGAAGGTCCGCCCTTGCCCAGCATGGTCAGGCCGCCCGTGGCCGGGTTGGCGCGGATAAGCGCCAGGCGGTAATCTATATGCAGTTGCGGGGCCGCCGCCCGGATTTTGGCAATCACCTCCAGAGCAAAGCGCGCGCGGTTTTCCAGCGAGCCGCCGTACCCATCGTGGCGGCGGTTCAACACCGGCGAACAGAACATCCCGATCAGCCGGTCCCCCTGGATCTGCACCAGGTCAAAACCGGCCGCCTGCGCTCGCAGCGCCGCCCGCACGAATAATTCCTGTATCCGGCGAATCTGCTCCAGCGACGCATGGTTGACAAAATTAAAATAATCATCGCGCAGTTTCTTTAAAGCCGCCTCGCGCCCCTGGGTTTTCGCAGTCGTTAAGATTTCGACAGCGTCATACTCATGATGGGTTAACTGCGCCCCAATGCGCGCGCCTTCCGCGTGAACTTCATCCACCAACTGACGCAAACCCGGCAGGCCGCGGTCGTCATAAATCGCCGGGGCCGGCGTCATCGGGGGGTGGACGGCGCAGTCTCCCAGGATAATCAACCCAACTCCGCCGCGCGCCAGCCGCCGGTAAAACGCCAGTGATTTGCTCGTAATCAGGCCGTTTTCTTCATATCCCGTGTTCATCGGGGCAAACACAATGCGGTTGCGCAGCTCAATCTGGCCTAAGCGGAAGGGTTCGTATAAGATGCCCATGGGAAACTTATTATTCCTCCGTTGGTGGAAACATTTCCATTGTACCCGATTCTATTTTTTTCAATGCGGCGTTGCAAATCCCTGCCTTCAGCCCAGGCTTATTACGGATGATTTATTTTTTTGCCAGAGTACCGTATAATGCGTTCAGTTAACAGCCAGACGGCAGAGCTGTTTTTTGCGCCTGGCGCACCAATAATGCATGCCCTGAATATCATTTCTTTACAGGTGATTGAACTTTGAAAACCTCCCTTCTCCCCACGCACCAGTCCGCCCCCTCTCGGCCGCAAAACATCCAGGCGGTGATCTTTGACCTGGACGGCGTCTTGATGGACACCGAATGGATCTCCTTTCAGGTGTGGGCGCAAATCGCGGCGGCCTACGGCGGCCGCTTGCCCGCCGAAAGCTACCCCGGCATGATCGGCCTGACCGCCGAAGAAACCGGCGAATATGTGATGCGCGTCGCGCAGGTTTCCTTTGACCTGGATGCCACCGTGGCCCGCGTCTGGAAAACCGTCACCGAGCGGATTAACGCCGGGATCGAACCCATGCCCGGCGCTGTGCCGTTATTAGAGACCCTCGCCGGGCGCGGCTACCCCCTGGCAATTGCCTCCAACAGCCCGACCGGGTATATCGAAAATGCGCTGCGCGGGTTGAGACTGCGCTCTTTCTTCCGCGCCATTGCCGGCATTGACCAGGTAGCCCAGGGCAAGCCCGCGCCCGATGTCTACCTGCGGGCGGCCTGCCACCTGGGGGTTGCGCCTGAGCGCTGTCTGGCAATCGAAGATTCGTATGTAGGCAGCCAGGCCGCCCTCGCCGCCGGGATGCGCGTGCTGGCCGTTCCGGCGCGCCAGGACCGGCGCGAAAAATTCGCCGCCTGCTTTGGGATTTATCCATCCCTGGTAGAAGTGCGCGCCGGGCTAGAGGATGCCCTCAACCACGCCGCGTGAAATGCTCTGGTTTCAACATGAAGCAGTTTGCCGGTCTCTCCATCGCCCTTGGGATCACCCTGGTACTGCTGGTGCTGCTGGCGGCCTGTTCCGCGCCGGCCTTCGTCTGGCGCGCCCTTACGCCAACCACCGCCCCACCCACCGAGACGGCGCTCGCCGCCGCGCCGCCCCCCATTCACCTGATGGGGGTCTCGATGCACCTGAAGGACGATGCCAGCACCGCGCCCGAAGTTGAAACCGGCACGCAAATCACCGTCGTGCTGGACTTTCGCCCCTCCCAGGTCACCGTACAGCGAGATGCGGGCGGTAGAGTTCTGGCGACCATCTGGCAGCCCTGGGAAGATCACCCGGCGGTGGAAATGCGCGCTTGTTTTTCGCTGAGCGGCCCCTGCCAGCCCGATGGAGACTGGCAGTCCTACGCTCCCAGCCTGGAATACCAGACCCCGGTAGACTGGCTCGGCCCCCATGAAATTCACGCCGCCGTCGAGTTCCGCGACCATGCCGGCCGGCCCATCCCCACCGGAGACCCCTCTGCCGCCCAGCCAGAAGAACGCTATCCGGTCTCTTTAACCGTCATCAGCCGCCAGACTGCGGATGTTCCGATAGAAACCCTATCCCCTGCCATCCAGACCGCCCAGGCCGCCACCCGCACGGCTTTTCCTGTCACCGGCGCTGTGGAGATCGAAGAAGGGCGATGCTGCATGGGCGGCCAGGCCAACACGGAGATTGATCTTCACGTCCGTTTTGAAGCGCACAGCCCTGCCGGGTCTGTAACCGAGATGCGCGTACAAACCGGCGGCGGCTGCCAGCGCGACACCCCCGCCCTCGATGCCCCCTGGGAGCCCTTTTCTCCCACCAAAATCTACCGTACGACTCTGGCCCTCAACTGGGTTGGGTTTTACCTCAACGTCCAGTACCGCGACTCTGCCGGCGGCCTCTCCCCCGTCTACTGCGACGACATCTCCCTCGAAGGGGCCCCCTGAGGCCCTGCGCCCCGGCACAACTCTGCTGGAAAGCCCGGGTCTGCTGGCAGGTTGGGTTGGCGCGCCGCGGCCACTGCCAGGCGGTCACAGCGTTCATTTTCAGGATGGCTGGCATGACCGCGCACCCAGTAAAAGGTCACGTCGTGCCGATCCAGCAGGGCGAGCAGGCGCTCCCACAAATCCACGTTCTCGGCCCGCTGAACCTCACCCTGCGCGTTGGGAGAGCGCAGCCAGCCGTTTTTTTGCCAGCGCCGCGCCCAGCCCTGCCGTACCGCATTGACCACGTAGCGTGAATCGCTGTAGAGCGACACCGTTGATGGGCGCTCCAATGCCTCCAGCCCAGCAATGCACCCCCAAAGCTCCATTCGGTTGTTCGTTGTACAGCGGAATCCGCCTGATAGTTCGCGCCGCGCCTTCTGATACAACAGCACCACGCCGTACCCGCCCGGGCCGGGGTTGCCGGAACTGGCCCCATCACAGAAGATCACCACCCGCCCGGCGGCCAGCTCAGCCCGGTAATCGGGGATAGGCTCGGCAGGTTCTCCATCCGCCGATTCTGTCGGCGCAGGCACGACGCGCCCCTCCGAGGCCAGAAATTCCTCCGCCTCGCGGCGCGTGGCAAAGCCCCGGTACACCGACCCCTCAAACCCGCTGACCTGCGCTTCTGCCCCCTGCGGGCCGTACCATTCCAGGTAAATGCCCGGTTTGCGGCCTTTCACGACGGCGTAAAAATTCTTTTTCTTAGCTTTTGCCATGAGCCTTCAGGTTAAATCCTTGGCGTAACACACGCTTTCGTCTTCATCGCTATAAGGCGGGTAACATGGGATGCGCCGGAAACCACAGCGTTCATACAGGCGCATGGCCTCCGGCTGTTTCCAGCCGGTTTCGAGCTTCAGCGAGCGGTAGCCAGCCGCTCGCGCGGCCTCTTCCAGCTTTTCCAGCACGCGCTGGCCGATGCGCTGCCCGCGGTAGGTTGAAGCGACAAACATGCGCTTAATCTCGCCCACCCCTGCCTCCGCCGGGCGCAGCGCCCCACAGCCGACCGGGCGCTGGCCGTCCCAGGCAATCACAAAAGCCCCGCCCGGCCCCAGCACCTGCTCAGGAGCAAAGTCGCTCCAACCGTCATCGCCAGGGTAGCGCGCCCGAATCTCCGCCGCCAGGGCCGCAATCAGCGCCGCAGCAGCCAGCGAACGCGGATCGGCAAACTCAACCTCGATCATGGCGGTTCAGAGAGCTTCGGACTGCCAACAGCCCAGAGGAATTACGGAAGGGTCGCCGGTACATGGTTTTGAATCATATCACACATACCAATAATCGCGAACGCTCGTGATACAGTTTTAAATATGCCCGCCTCCACCCTCCGCCAGCCGCTGAAAAACTTTTCACCTTTGAGGCGGCTCATTTTTTAACTTAGTATATGCTAACAATATGACATTTATCGGCCTATGGCATGAGAGTCGTCACTTCGTCATCCCTTAGTGAGGGGATACAATTAAAGCGCAATCTTATTGCAAACAATTCGCAGTAACTTATTGCAAATCATTCGCAACGAATAAGGCCGGCGTGATGAGTGATCTTTCTCTGGTTGAACAAGTCGTTAATCGGCTCCGCTCTGAGGGCGGGCGCATGACCTCACAGCGCCGCCTGATCCTCGCTACCCTGCAAGAATGCCCCGATCACCCTACTGCCGAAGAAATCTTCGAACTGGCCCGGCGCAAAGACAGCGATCTGCACCTTTCCACGGTTTACCGCACCCTGCGCTGGCTGGAAGAAGAAGGCTTCGTCAGTCCGCGCTGGTTTGAAGACGAGCGCCGCCAGGAACGCTTCGACACCCTCAGCGCCGCCAACCGCGATCACGATCACTTCCGCTGCCGCATCTGCAATACCATTATCGAATTTTCTGAGCCTTTAATGGATGAGATCAAATCCGCTTACCAGCGGCGGTTTGGCGGGCGCGTCGAGAGCGCCACGCTGACTTTCTACGGCGTCTGTGAGCACTGCCTGGAACGCGAATAGAGGTATCGCCATTATGGAATCCTGCCACACCCTGTCTGAACCCAAACTGCTCTCCGGCAGCCGCATTGCCCTGGTTGGCAACCCCAACGTGGGCAAATCCATGTTGTTCCACCGTCTCACAGGCCAATACGTCACGGTTTCGAACTACCCCGGCACCACAGTGGAGATTGCCCAAGGCACGCTCAAGTCGCGCGGGCGGCCCGATGTAATCGTGGTAGATACCCCCGGCATTGTGGCCTTTCCACCCCGCAGCGAAGATGAGGCCGTCACCGCGCGCGTGCTGCTGCAGGAAGACCTGCGCGCCGTCGTGCAGGTCGGCGACGCTAAAAACCTGCGCCGTACTCTGCACCTGGCCGTGCAACTGGCTGAGATGGGCCTGCCCCTGGTGTTAGCTTTGAACATGATGGACGAAGCCCACTCGCGGGGACTTGCCCTAAAGCCAGAAGTGATCTCCTCCGCCCTGAAGATCCCCGTCGTTCCGACTGTTGCCACGCGCGGGCAGGGCATTGATGCGCTCGTAGACCTCATCTCTCGCTCAGAGCGTCCTGAGCTGCAAATCGCCTACCCGGCCGCCATCGAGGCCGCCATTGAGGCCATCCGCCCCTGGCTGCCCGAGGCCCGCGTTGCCGCGCGCGCCCTGGCGCTGCTGCTCCTCAGCGACGATGCCGCCGCCGCTGCCTGGCTGAACGCCAGCCTCGCGCCAGAAGGCCGGCAGGCCATCGAGGCCGCGCGCGCCGCCCTCGAACAGCAGTTAGGCGAAGCGCCCGCCGCGGCCATCCAGCGCGCCCGTGAAAGCTACGTGGAAGCCCTGGCCGCCCGGGCCATCACCGAACAGCACCCGGGCCGCCCCAGCCTGGCAGTCCAGTTGGGCCGCTGGGCGGCTCACCCCATTTGGGGACTGCCCATCCTGATGGTGGTCCTCTATGCTATGTTTTGGTTTGTGGGCGTCTTTGGAGCCGGCACGCTGGTGGGTCTGCTCGAAGAAAACCTTTTTGGTCAGATCATCAACCCCTGGCTTACGGCGCAGGTCGAACGGCTCATCCCCATCCCCTTCCTGAGCCAGTTACTGGTCGGTGAATACGGCCTGTGGACGATGGGCGCGACCTATGCCCTGGCCCTGCTGCTGCCCATTGTCGTCACGTTCTTCATCACCTTTGGCATCCTCGAAGACTCTGGCTACCTGCCGCGCCTGGCGGTGCTGACCAACCGCATCTTTACCCTCATGGGCCTGAACGGCCAGGCCGTACTGCCGATGGTGCTGGGCCTGGGCTGTGTGACCATGGCGACCATGACCACGCGCATCCTCAATTCGCGCCGCGACCGCATTCTGGTGACACTGCTTCTGGCCCTGGCCGTGCCTTGCTCGGCCCAGTTGGGCGTAGTCATGGGCCTGCTGGCGGGCATCTCACTGGGGGCCGCCCTGATTTGGAGCGGCGTCGTCCTGTTGGTCCTGCTGCTGATCGGCTGGCTGGCCGCCCGCTTAATGCCCGGCGAGCGCGCCCCCCTGGTAGTGGAACTCCCTCCCCTGCGCCTGCCGGTGCTGTCAAACGTGCTGATGAAAACCGCCGCCCGCCTGGAATGGTACATCAAAGAAGCCGTGCCTCTGTTCCTGTACGGGACGCTGCTGCTGTTCCTGTTAGACTGGTTCCACATCTTGCCTGGAATCATCCGCGCCGCCGAGCCGCTCATCAGTGGGTGGCTTGGTTTGCCCCCCCAGGCCGCCGCCGCCTTCTTATTGGGCCTGATGCGCCGCGATTTCGCCGCCACCGGTCTGTTTGCCATGCAGTCGCAGGGTTTGCTCACCCCTGTTCAGGTGGTCGTTTCGATTGTCACCATTACGCTCTTCATCCCCTGCATCGCCAGCATGTTTATGATGGTCAAAGAACGCGGCGCCAAAATGGCCGCCGCCATGATCGCCTTCATCTTCCCCTTCGCCCTGCTGGTAGGCGGACTGCTCTACCGCCTGCTGCTGTGGATTGGTTGGAACGGATAGCCGCCATGGAATTACGCGAACCCACCCCCGTCATGATTATCTGCAGCCTGTGCGGCCATGCCTTTGACCCGGCACAGCATCCCTCCTGCAGCGCCTGCCCGCTCCATTCCGGCTGCAGCCTGGCCTGCTGCCCCAACTGTGGGACGACGAACATCAACCCCGCCAGTTCCAAACTGGCTGGCTGGATCAAAAAACTCATCGGCAGGTGAGCCGTTTTACTGTAAACCCTACGCTCTGGAGATTACCCTATGCTCAATTTAACTTTCTGGCGCACTCCTGTAGTCAAAAATCCCCCTCAAGCTCACGTGGACGCTCACGCAACGGCTCTTTCACAGGTTCCTCCTGGCCGGGCCGTCAGGGTAAGGGGGTTCGGCAGGCTCTCTCCCGCTCAGCGCCAGCACTTACAGGCGTATGGGTTACTGCCCGGCCGCTCGATCCTCGTTTTGGCTCAGCGCCCGGTCACCATTGTCCTGATTGAGCAAACCGAATTGGCCTTCGAAACGGAAATCGCCGCTCAAATTCTGACGGAATAAAAAAACGTGCCTTTTCATAGGGTTGGGTTTTGCGCGCCAGGCCTTATGGAAAAGGACCGCTATTTATTTTTCTTCTTCTCGTCGTCCTCCGCTTCGCCACCGCCGCTGGCATTGGGCGGTTCCTCGTCAGCTTTCAGCAGATCACGGCGCTGCACGCGCACCGCCGCCTTCCGAGAAATCCATCCCTTTTGCCCCGCCGCGATGCTCTGCACCGCATCCACAATCACCTCCGGCGCTTCGTCTTTAATCAGGTAGCCAGAAGCGCCCATCTCCAGCATTTCCAGGATATACTGCCGGTCATCGTACGCGCTTAACACCAGGATGCGCACCGGAGAATGGTTGGCCTTCAAACGGCGCGCTACCTCAACTCCATCCATCACCGGCATTTCCATATCTAGAATCAACACATCCGGATTCAGCTCTTTCACCAACTCAATCGCCTCGACCCCGTTACTGGCCTCACCGATCACGTGAATATCGCTAGAACGAGCCAGAATGTTGCGAATACCAACCCGCATAATAGCGTGGTCATCGGCAATAACCACTCGTGTTTTTCCCATCGGTTCTCCTATGCAAGCAAACGGATGGTTTTGCTGCAATGGCTCTTCTCTGCCGCAGCTTCGCGTCAATCCCCTTAGCGAAGTCCGCCCCTCACTGCCCTGATCCCCTTTGCGCGGGCATTCTG
>DAOUAC010000072.1:0-16912 GCA_034434155.1 Anaerolineaceae bacterium | reverse complement strand
CGTTGATGCACTGGCCGGTTTCACTGGCGGGCGCGCCAAACGTCACCGCAGAAGAGTCGGAGGCAGAGCCGGCCGTGGTGGCGACGGTGGCAACCGCGGTGCGGTTCGAGCCATCGGGCAGGGCGGTGGCGTAGGTGCAGTTCACGGTTTCACCCGCTCCAACGGTGGGCGGGAAGCCAGATGTGGCCGGGCAGTTGGCGTTGACGACGATGCCATCGCCGAAGTCAACGGTCACAGACACGACGTCGAAGGCGGTTGAGCCGATGTTGCGGAAGGCTAAACTGCCGGAGGCGTACCAGCCGCTGTCAACCGCCGTGCCTGTGACGGTGACATTGTAATTCACCAGGTGAGTCTGACCGGGCGAGAGCGTCAGATCAGAGGCCGAACCGGTTTTCGCGATGCTCCAATCCCAGGCGCGGTTGAAGGTAGTGGTGACGGCGAAGTTCTTGATGAAAATGGAGCCGCTCATCGTTCCGCCGGGGCTGGCGAGGGCGGGGCGAACCGCTCCCAGAGTCAGGATGAGCATGGTGGCTAACAAGAGGACGCTGAAAATCTTGCGCATAGCTTTTCTCCCAAATGTGTTCAGTTGCTAATCGGATAGATGAAGCCCTGTTGGTCTAGAATACATTAAAGCGTCCCAAAACGCGAGATCAATATATCGGATATTTATAACCATTTTTATACTACATTATCGAATTTGATTTTCAAATAAAGAACTAGTTCTTACTTAAATGAACCCCCGGCGAAGAGTTTCCATCGCCGGGGGAGAGCCGCGGTAGGGATCGGCGGCTGTGGTGAAATTATTCAGAGCAGTGGCCGGGGCCGATTGCGCCGTTATTGTACAGGTCCAGCACGGACGCATCGGCAAGGGCCTGGGCGCGCGCGGCGGAGCTGAGGTCGGCATCGGGGGCGTAGGCGTTAAAGAAGGCTTCGGCAGAGGCCAGGGCGGCGTCTACCTCGGCGGTTGTGGAAGCGCCCTGTAAGACGTTCAGGCGGGCGGCCATGTACTGGTGCGCCAGGATGAAGTAGGCATTGCCGCGCGGGTTGACGTCAAAGACCGCAATCCAGCTCATGCCGCTCAGGAAGAAGGGCGAATCGGGGCCGGCGGGGGCGATGAGGTCCCAGGTGGGGTTAGGGTGAGCCGCCGGGCCGTACCGCGAGTGGGTCTTCCAGTAGCCCTGAGTGTAGGTGCATCCGGTAGCCGTGCAGGGAACCTTCACCGGGATGGTGACTCTGCTGCTTCCGGCGGCGCCGCTGTCTTGGGCTGTGAACGCGGCGGTGTTGGTGAACTCATACAGTCCGCATGTGCCGTAGCCGCCGATGGTGAGGGTGTACGTAAAGGTTTTACTGGCGTCGTCTGCGCAGACGGTCCCCAGCGCGCCGAACCGGTCATCGGTGACGGAGACGCACTCATCGAGCAGGTCGGTTGAGGCGTTGGCAAAGCTGACGGCGGCACTGCCAGAGAAATCCGTCGTACCGGCGGGCGTAGCGGCCAGGTTGCTGTCGTAGTTGAAGTTCTGCAAGGTGGCTGTGGCCGTATTCACGCGGTCGGTGGTATCGGGCAGAGCGGCGCTGTAGGCGCAGGTGAGGCTTCCGCCGGCCGGCACGGTCAGCGCGGGGCAGTCTACATCCGCCGGGATGCCATCAGAAATCACGTCGCTGACGGCGGTGAGGGGCGCATCCATGGGCGCCGGGTTGCTGATGACAATCTGACCGGCAACACCCTGGCTGGCGGCCGATAGGCTGGCGGAGAGGGTGACGGTGTAGCTCACCTGGGCCGTCTCGCCGGGCTGAAGGGTCAGGTGATCGGCGCTGGCGCTTTTCAGGATCTGCCAGTTCCAGCCGCCGCCCATGTGGGTTTCAGCCGTCTTGGAGACACTTAAGTCGTAGCATTTCACCGCCACACTGGCGGTGGCTTTGCGGTTGTTGTATTCCTTGATCCAGGCAGTGTTTTCGGCGATGCCCTCGTCACCACAGGTGAAGGTGCGCGGGTAGCTGACCGAACCGGAGGCGCTGAAGGACCAGCTCATCCCGTTGGTGTCTTCCACGTTGATGGAATCGAACTGGGTGTTCGTGGGGGCGGTAGGGAAGTTACCGGCGGCGGCGGCCAGGACAGCCGCAAGGTTCGAGGTCTTCACCATGCCGCCGACTTTATAGCGCGCGCCGGGGGTGGCGTTGTCGAGGGTAAAGGAATACTTGTAGCAGTAGGTTTCGCCGGGGTTGAGAACGGGTTTTTTGGAGACGTCGAGCGTCAGCGCGGCGATGGGCGTGCCGTTGGGAGCCTGGTAGAGCGACACGGTGATATTCAGGTCTTTGGTGGGCTGTGTGCCTTTGTTGGTGACGCAGATGGAGCCGTCTATCAGGTAGCGCGTCAATTTAACGCTTTTATTGACGCTGATGGTGTACAGCGAGGTTCCGCTGTCGCCGCGGAAGAGGTTCCACGCCGCCGGAGAGACGCTTTTTTGGATGGTCCAATCGTATACGACCTTCCAGTGGAAATTGATGGTAGCGGCCGCCGCCAGACTGCCGGGGTTGGCGGCAGTCGAGCGGACGCCTAAAATGCCGCTTAAAACGACGGTGGCGATTAAAAGAGCGATCCAAAGTTTGCGCATGTTCACACTCCTTGTGAGGTTGTTGGCTGCCCCCCTGCTGCATGGCGAGAGCATTAAACGGTGCGATCGTAAAGTCTAATATCGTAAAGTCTAATATAGAAAACGCCTGCCTGAGAAACTCATTACCGCACAGCGATCTATTTTAGAACTAATGACCGTGAACTAAAAACGAACTATTGGATTAAAATTCCTTCCGCGGAGGAAATCACAATGAAAATGATGCGCGGGTTTGGCAGCGATAATAACTCTGGCGTTCACCCGCAGGTGATGGCGGCGTTGGCGGCAGTTAACAGGGGGCATGTCCCCGGTTATGGCGATGACCCCTATACCGCCTCGGCGGCGGCGAAACTGGCCGCGGCGCTGGGCGGGGCGTGCGAGGTGTTCTTTGTGTTCGGCGGCACGGGCGCCAATGTGACCGGGCTGGCCGCGGCGCTCGAACCCTACCACGCGGTGATCTGCACCAACATCGCGCATATTTACGATGCGGAGTGCGGGGCTACCGAGCGCCTGAGCGGGGCCAAACTGATTGACCGGCCCGCGCCGGACGGTAAACTGACTGTGGAGCAGGTTGCGCAGTGCCTGGGTGGGGGCGGAGACGTTCACGTTTCACAGCCGCGCGTGGTTTCGATCACCCAACCTACCGAATTGGGGACGGTCTACACCCCCGCCGAGGTGCGCGCCCTGGCCGACTTTGCGCACGCCCATCACATGCTCTTGCACATGGATGGGGCGCGCATCGCTAACGCCGCCGCCTTTTTAGACGTGCCTCTGAGCGCCATCACCGCTGAGGCAGGGGTGGATATTCTATCTTTCGGGGGGACGAAAAACGGCCTGATGTTCGGCGAGGCGGTGGTGTTCTTCCGGCAAGAGAGCGCGCAGGAATTCGCGCGGCTGGTGGAGCGGTTTACCTTCTGCCGTATGCAGGGGACGCAGTTGGCCTCAAAAATGCGCTTTATCGCCGCGCAGTTTGAGGCTCTGCTGGAAGATGACCTGTGGCTGCGCAGTGCCCGCCACGCCAACGCCATGGCCCGGCGGCTGGCGGAAGGGGTGCAGAAGCTGCCCGGTTTTCGCGTCTTGTTCCCGGTGCAGGCTAACATGGTCTTTGCCGAGGGGCCGGCAGAGGTTTTGGAGAAACTGCATGAGCAGTATTTCTTCTATGGGTCAGACGGAAGCGCCCGCTGGGTTTGTTCGTTTGATACCACCGGGGAAGATGTGGACGGGTTTTTAGAGACGTTAGAGCAGTTGTCTCTCCCTTTGATAAAACGATAAAAATAATCTATATTGACTTTTTTATAAGGTTGTCTATAATAAAATATAATTTAGTTTACCCTAATTATCTGGGTAATCCGCCGAAAACCGAACATTTTTAACTCAAACGCCTGCCAGCCCACCCGGATGGCCCGGGTGACTTTCGGCGCTTTGCCTGGGGGAGGGCGAGAATATGAATGAGCCGAGGACTCCGGAGAGGAAGCGGGTGAACCGGCGCGACGTGTTGAAGTTAGGCGTGGCCGCCGGTGCGGTGACGGCCCTTATTGCCGGCAGGCCGCTGTTGGCAGGCACAGCTCACGATCAGCCCGCCGCCAGCGCGCCCATGCGGCACGGGGACGAAAACGGGCACGGCGACTTCAGCGGGACGGTGGGCGATGTTGATCTCGCGCAGTTCGATCCCACTCAATTTCTAACCCATTTTGATTGGGGGCAGGAAACCAACGGCGAAGACGGTCTCTCGGTGCGCGCCTGGGAAATTACGGCGCTGGAAAAAGAGATCGAAATTGCCCCTGGGGTTTTCTTCCCGGCCTGGACGTATAACGGTCAGGTTCCGGGCCCAACCCTGCGCTGCCGCGAGGGCGATTGGCTGCGCATCCACTTTACCAACACTTCCACCCATCCGCATACCATTCACTTTCACGGCTTTCATCCGCCGGCCATGGATGGGATCGAACCGCTCATCGGGCCAGGCGAGTCGTTTACATACGAATTTAAGGCCAGGCCCTTTGGCGTGCATCCCTATCACTGCCATGTGATGTCCTTGAAGAAACACATTCACAAAGGGCTGTACGGGACTCTGATCATTGACCCCCCTCAAGGGCGGGCGCCGGCGCGCGAGATGGTGATGGTGATGAACGCTTTCGACACCACGTTTGACAACGAGAACGAAGTGTACGCGGTGAATACGGTGGCGTTTCATTATATGAAGCATCCCATTCAAGTGAAGGTGGGCGAGTTAATCCGCATTTATCTGACCAATATGACCGAGTTCGATCTGGTCAATTCTTTCCACCTGCACGCCGGTATGTTCCACCTGTACCGCACCGGCACCAGCCTGGACCATTACGAATTGACCGATACGGTGACAATGGGGCAAGGCGAGCGCGCGGTGCTGGAGTTCACCCTGGACGAACCCGGAAAATATATGTTCCACGCCCATCAGAGCGAATTTGCCGAATTGGGCTGGACGGGTTTCCTGGAGGCGTCGGCGTAGGAGGCGCAAATGTTTGTGGAAAAAGAAGTGCAAGGAGCTTCTTCCCGGCTGCCGGCCTGGCTGACCGGACTGATCCCACTGCTGGCAATTGGGCTGCTCGTTCTGCTCTTTGGCGTGGTGAACCCGCTGGCGTTGTTCCAAAACAACCTGCCACCGATTGAAAGCCTGGCGATTGATCGGGTGCGAGTGGTCGAAGGCGGTTTTGAGGTGGCGGTGTTGAACAGCGGGCCGAACCCGGTGCGCATTGCTCAGGTGATGGTTGACGACGCTTACTGGCAGTACAGCAGTGAGCCTGCCGGCGAGCTGCCGCGTTTCGGGCGAGCCACACTGCGCATCCCTTACCCCTGGATTTATTCTGAACCTCACCGCATCTTGATTGTCACCCAAAGTGGGCTGACTTTTGAAGCCGAAGCGCCCGTCGCCACCCTGACTCCGCGCCCCGGCGCGCGCGAATTTGCCGGATATGGCCTGTTGGGCCTCTATGTAGGGGTGATTCCGGTGACGCTGGGGCTGTTGTGGTACCCAACGATGAAGCGGATGGGGCGCAAATGGCTGGGCTTCATCCTGGCGCTGACCGTTGGACTGCTGGTATTCCTGCTGGTTGATACCTTTTTGGAAGTGCTGGAGGTGGGGGCGGAACTGCCGGGCGTGTTTCAGGGCGTGCCGCTGGCGCTGTTTGCCGCGCTGCTGACCTGGCTGGCGATTACGGCGCTCAGTGCAGTGCAGGAACGGCGGCACGCGGCCCTGGGCGGAACGCGCGCCAGAGGGGTCTTTCTGGCAACCCTGATCGCGCTGTCCATTGGCCTGCATAATTTTGGCGAGGGGCTGGCGGTGGGCGCGGCCTTTGCGCTTGGAGAGGCCGCCCTGGGCTCGTTCCTGGTGATCGGGTTTATTCTCCACAATATCACGGAAGGGATTGGAATCGCCGCGCCGCTGGTTCCCGGTCGAAAAGGCGAGGGCGAGCCAGCGCAGGCCGGCCCATCTTTTTGGACGTTTGCCGGGCTGGCGTTGATCGCCGGGTTTCCGGCGGTTTTGGGAACGTGGGTTGGGGGATTTGCCTTCTCGCCCCTGTTGGGAACGCTTTTTCTGGGGATCGGCCTGGGGGCCATCTGGCAGGTCATTGTTGAGGTCACCCGCCTGCTCCAGCGCTACGCCGAAAGAGAAAGCGCCCCGCTGGTCTCGTGGGTGAACCTGGCCGGGTTCCTGGTGGGCCTGGCTGTGATGTATTTCACGGCGTTTTTCGTTAAATTTTAGGGGCAGGGCGCTCTGTTAACTGGGGGAATGCCCGCCCGTGTTCTCTTCCCACGGCGCGAAGACGCGAATGACCGTGCCGCCCCCCGGCTGTGAGGTAATCGTCAGCGAGCCGCCGGCGGCCTGGGCGCGCTCACGCATGCCGGCCAGCCCAAAGTGACCCCGCAGGGTCTGCTCCGTCAGGTCTTCGGGGGCGGTAAAGCCTTTGCCGTTGTCGCGTATTTCTAAAACAAGGTGACCGTCTTGGCGTTCCAGGCTTACCCAGGCGCGGGTGGCCTGGGCGTGCCGGATGACGTTATTGATGCTTTCCTGATAGATGCGGAAGAGGGTCAGGCATAAATTTTCGGGCAGGTGCTCGCCGTCTTCAAATAGATCCAGCTCGAAGCGTACATCGGGGTGTTTTTCACGCAGATCTTCGATGTGAATGCGGATGGCGCGGGCCAGGCCAAAGCGCAAGAGTGAGGGCGGGCGCAGTTCGTTGACCACTTCGCGCAGTTCGCGCACGGCGCTCTTCAGGCTGTTGCTGATCTGCTCCAGTTCTACCTGAAGCATTGGGTCGTGCAGGGCGTCTTTGGAGATTTGCAGGTTAAAGAGGGTGCTGACGAGGGTCTGAATTGGGCCATCGTGGATGTCGCGGGCGATCTGCTGGCGCTCTCTTTCGCGGTGTTCCATCAGGCGGCGCTGGACTTCGAGATTGGCGAGAAATTCCTGGCGCTCGGCTTCCAGGCGGCGCTGGCGGGTAACGTCTAGCACTGCGCCCGTCAAACCCATCACCTGGCCGGACGAATCGCGGATTGGCTCCAGGTTGAGGATGTAGTAGCGGGTTTCGCCCTGGCTTTCGCTCTTGATTTCCTGCTGGATGCCCTCGCCGGTTTCGATCACCAGGCGCTTCAGGGCGATGGTTTCGGCGGCTTCGGGGGCCGGCTCGATCTCTTCTTGCAGGCGGCCCACCATCTCACCGGCCGGGACCTGGCCGGAGGGGTTATAGACCCAGGTGTAGCGCAGGTTGCGGTCCATGGTGTAGACCATAATGGGGGCGCTGGCAAGGGCGATGCGGAAGCGCAGTTCGCTCTCATACAGGGCCTGCTCGGCCAGCTTGCGGGCGGTGATGTCAATGAAGGCCGAAACGGCTCCACGCGGGCGGCCCTCATCATCGAAGAGGGGCGCGGCGTTGCCGATCTCGTGGATGATTTCGCCGTCATCAAAGACGATGTCACACTCGTAGTTTTGAACGTACACCCCCTGCGACGCGGCGATTTGCACGGGCAGTTCGTGCAGGGGAATCTCTTGCCCGTGCCGCATGACGCGAAAATGGCGCGGACGTTCTTCTTCTGGGGCCGTTTTGGAGAGGTTATCGCCTGTTTTCATGCGCAGGACTTCGGCGGCCGCGCGGTTGCCATCAATGCGCAGGCTGGCGGGGTCGCGGGCAACCCAAACAAACGCCGGAACAGCGTCCATAATGGCTTGCAGTTCAGCGGCCTTTTCGCGCTCGCGGGCTTCACTCTGGCGCAGGCTGGCTTCCACCTGCTTGCGCTCGGTGATGTCCTGCATCACCGCCACTGCGCCCAAGATCGTGCCATCGGGGGCGCGCACCGGGCTGGTGTTAACCAAAAGGATCACCTCTTCGCCGGTCTCGCGGCGGATCATCATTTCTACATCCTTCGATTGGGTCCCTTCGCGCAAAGAGCGCAGCAGGGGCAGTTCGTCCGGTGGGAAAGGCGAACCATCAGGGCGGTGCAGGGTGTAGCCGCCGGAGGGTCCGGCGGCATCTCCGGTGACGCCGGAACTGCCAAACAGGTCCTGAACGGCGGCATTAGCGACGGTAAACTGCCCCTGCGGGTCGGTGAAGACAATGCCCACCGGCAGGTTTTCCAGCAGGGTCAGCAGGCGCCGTTCGCTGGTGACTACGTCACGGTGGACCTCGCACTGCTGGCACACCAGAGCCAGTTGTTGGGCATCTGCCAAAATGGCCTGGAATTCAGGGATCAGGCGGTCGCGGTGAGGTTGGGGCAGGCTTTCGAGGCGCGCGCGAAAAGCGTGAAGCCGCTCGTAAAGCTCGTTGAGCTGCAAGGAACTGCCAGTTTCAAACACGGTTTGACCTTTCACAAAGAGGCGGCGCGGGGAAGAGGATAGCTGGCTACAGCCGCCGCCAACTGTATTGATTCTATCGGTTATAGACTGCGCTTCGGGCAACCACACCAAAATAACGCAGGCCGCACGCGGTTGGCCGCGCGAAGTGTACCGTTGATAATCAGATTTTATTACAAAAGCCTGACCGAGAAAAGGGGCTGTCTTTAAATGCGTGCAAGGACCGGCAGGGGCGGTCAGCGGGCGGCGATCAGGAACCAGGCGGCCACCTCCCCACGGCCTTTCAGCGTCACGGGCCCGCGCGGCTGGCAGATAAAATCGCGTTCTAACAGGGCGGCGGTGGTTGGGCCGATCTGAATCTGATTCGGCTCGCCGTGCGACTCTAAGCGGCTGGCAATATTCACCGCGTCGCCCCACAGGTCAAAGACGAACTTTTTGCGCCCGATTACCCCGCCCACCATCGGCCCCGAGTTAAGCCCGATGCGGAACTGGATGGGCCGTCCGTCCACCGGGGGCAGGCGCAGGAGGTAAGCGCGCATCTCCAGGGCCATGCAGGCCAGGGCGTGAGCGTGATCGGGGCGGGGGCGGGGCACGCCCGCCGCCGCCATATACGAATCGCCGATTGTGCGGATTTTTTCCACGTCATATTTGGCGGCCAGGCTGTCGAAGTACGAGAAAATCTCATTCAGGAGGTTCACTACGTCAATAGGGGCCATCTGTGCCGTCAGCGGGGTAAAGCCCACCAGATCGGCGAACAAAACGCTGGCCTGGGGGTAGTGCTGGGCGATGGTGCGGTTCTCGTTCTTCAAGACCTGAGCCACCTCTTTGGGCAGTACGTTGAGGAGCAGGGCTTCGGTTTTTTCCTGCTCCAGCGCTAACAGGCGGTAAGCCTCATTGCGTTGGTGGACGAAGTAGTTGAGGGTCAACAGCACGATGATCGAAACGCCGCCGGAGTTGAGCGCGAACAGGATGTTAATCAGCATGGGCGGCAGGTGATTGGCAGGGCGGAGCAGCGGCTCCAGCGCCAGGATGGCGACCAGGAGGAGGCCGTAGGCGGCGGAGCAGGCCACCAATTCGCGGATGCGGTAATGGAAGACGGCAGCCAGGGGGCAGAGCAGAGACCACAAGACCACGCCGCCCGAAGGGGCGAAGCCGCCCAAAACCAGGGCCTGAGCGAAGGGCAGGAGCAGTCCGGCGGTGATGTGGAGGGGGATGAAGAAACCGATGCGGCGGCGGATGGCGATAACCGCGAGGGAAAAGGCGGCCAGCAGCGTATAGCCAAAGGAAATCAATGCGGCGGGCCGCTCGTTGTAGCGTAAATAAATCCCGCCCCAAAACAAGGCGGCGGGCATCACCAACGCCAGGGTGGTGGCGAACATCTGCTTGCGCAGGCACAGCTCTTCCGAATCGCCTGGGTCGGCCCCAATTGCGCGGATTTTGCCCAACAGCCAGGGAAGGGAGCGGGCCGGATGTGGGCGAGGGGCGGATGGGAAGCTGTCCATTTGAAAACTCAAAAGATTGGTGGAGGGGGCGGAGCCTTCACCGGCAGGAGTACTTTAAAGCGCGTCTGGCCGGGCTGTGATGTCACCACAATCTCGCCGCCGTGCTTCTGCACAATCCGGTTCGAGATGTTCAGCCCTAACCCGGTGCCCTGACCGACCGGCTTGGTGGAGAAGAAGGGGTAGAACAGCCTGGGCAGGTTTTCGGGATCAATGCCCACGCCGGTGTCTTCCACTTCTACAAACACGCGCTCGCCTTCTTGCCCGGTGCGCAGGGTAATGCGCCCCTTGTGACCGTCATTCTGGCTGGTGCTCTCTTCGATGGCGTCAATGGCGTTGTCAATCAGGTTGGTCCACACCTGGTTTAACTCGCTGGCATAAGCCGAGATGCGCGAGACGGCCCGGTCGTACTGGCGCACGACCTCGATGCCGCGCTTGAGCTTATGGCGCAGAATTACCAGAGTGTTTTCCAGCCCTTCGTGAACGTCAATTTCCTGCTGGGGGGCCTGGTCGAGATGGATGTAGTTCTTCAGAGCGCGCACAATGTCGGCGATGCGCCCGGTCGCCATGTGAATTTCATCTACAAGCTGTTGGATGTCGGCTTCGGCAGTCATCCAGCGCAGGAGGAGAGGCAGGGCCTCACGGGGGAAAGGAGCGGTGGCGGCGCTCAGGTTGGCGGGGGAATAGTCCAGTTCCACCAGGTGGCCGGCCAGCGCCCAGCCATCGGGGACGTTCTGCTCATTCAACCAGGCTTCGAGGGCTTCTTCGCGGTCAATGCGCGCGGCGGCGTCAATCTGAGGGTGGGCCTGCACGCGGGCGTGAATCTGAAGGCGCAAGTTGCGATAAGTATTGATGGCGGCAGGTGTGGACAGCCAGCCGTACAGTTCAAGGTTCAAGGCGATGTAATCTTCCAGCCCGCTTTTCAACTGCTCAGCCCCGCGCTGGGCGGCGGCGGTGGGGTTGTTGATCTCGTGGGCAATGCCCGCCACGAAAGACCCCAATTGGGCCATTTTTTCTTTCTGTAACAGGGTGGCTTCGTTGGCGTGCAGGCGCGCGATGATGGTGTGGAGCATGATGCGCGCGGCGGTGGGGTTGGTGCGGAGCATATAGTCAATCTGCGCGCGCGGGATGGTAACGATAACGCAGTCGGTCAGGGCTACGCCGCTGGCGTTGCGGGGGATGTCATCCACCAGCGACATTTCGCCGATCACGTCGCCCGGCCCGCGGATGGCAAGCTGGACGCGCTGGCCCCCGGCGATTTTGTAAATTTCGATCCGGCCATCAATAATGACGTAAGCGTGCTGGCCGGTCTCGCCCTGGTGAAAGAGGACATCGCCCGGCTTCATGTGAATTTCCTGCACCTGACGGCAGATTTCCACCAGGTCTGCGGCGGGCAGATCGGCGAACATAGGAACTCGACGGAGGAAATCGGTGTAATCCATGGGCCTGATCAGACGGTTTTCAGATATTGGTGGATGAGGGCAACTGCCACGGCCCCTTCGCCGACGGCGGTCGCCACGCGCTTTACCGAGCGGTGGCGTACATCTCCGGCGGCAAAGATGCCGGGGCAGGAAGTTTCCAGCAAGAGGGGGTCGCGCTTTTCCGTCCAGGCAGAGGGCCAGCGCCCATCGCGCCGCAGGTCTGGGCCGGTGAGGATGAAGCCCGACGAATCGCGCTCGACCAGGTCTTTGACCATCTCGGTACGGGGGACGGCCCCGATAAAGATGAACATGGCGGCGGCGGAAGAGACGGTCGTTTCACCGGTCAGGCGGTTGAGGATGCAAATGGTTTCCAGGCGGTCCGAGCCGCGTGCCTCGACCACCTCTACATTAAACAGAACATGGACATTGGGAATGGCGCGGATCTGGTCAATCAGATACTGCGACATGCTCGATTCCAGGTCCGAACTGCGTACGAGCATGGTGACGGTGCGGGCGTAGCGGGCGAAGAACACCGCGGCCTGCCCCGCTGAATTGGCCCCGCCGACGATAAACACATCCTGGTCGCGGTAGTGGGCGGCCTCGAAGAGCGCCGCGCCGTAGTAAACCCCCGCGCCGGTGAACTGTTCCACGCCGGGGGCTTCTAAGCGGCGGACGGAGACGCCTGAAGTGATCAGCAGGGCATGGCAAGAGATTTCGCCGCCGCCTGCGAGCTGTATAAAGCGGTACGAATCTTGGGCGCGCACGCCGGTCACTTCCTCGGCGGTGAGGATTTCCACCCCAAAGCGGCGGGCCTGGGTGACGGCCCGGCGCGCCAGGTCGGCCCCGCTTAGCCCGTTAGGGAAGCCGAGGTAGTTTTCGATGCGCGAGCTCGTCCCCGCCTGGCCGCCGGGAGCCTCGCGCTCCACCATAATGGTGCGCAGTCCTTCCGAAGCGCCATAAACCGCCGCGGCCAGCCCTGCTGGCCCGGCCCCCACAATGGCAAGGTCATAAAACGGGCTGGCCGCGCGCGTTTGCAAGCCGACCCGTTCCGCCAGGTTGCGGATGCCCGGCTGTACCAGCACCGTGCCGTCGGGGAAGAACACCACCGGCAGGTTAAAACTGCCGGGCTGGGCGTCTTCCACCATGCGGCGGGCCTGAGGGTCTTTCTCGATGTCTAGCCATTTGTAGGGAATCTGGTTGCGGGCCAGAAAATCCTTTACGGTGTGACTGCTGGGCGACCATAACGTCCCGGCAACCTGAATGCCCTCGTAAGGCAGGCTGGCGGTGGCCTTCCAGTCGCCGAGCAGGTCATCTAACACGGGGTATAGGTTGTCTTCGGGGGGGTCCCAAGGCTTCATCAGATAGAAATCCAGGCCGACCTTGTTGATGCTGTCAATGGCGGCGGAGGTATCGGCGTAGGCGGTGAGAAGGGCCTTTTTAGCCTCTGGAAAGTAGGTTCTGGCCTGGAGAAGAAATTCCACCCCGGTCATCTGGGGCATGCGTTGATCCACGAGGAACAACGCCACCGGAACGGCGCGGCGCTGAAGCTCTGGCAGGGTGGCGAGGGCCTCGACGCCAGAGGTCGCCTTGATAATGCGAAAATCACTGCGGTAGTGCGACCGCAGGTCGCGCTCGACCGCGTTGAGCACTTGCGGCTCATCGTCCACGATCAAAATTGCCGGTTTTGGCATAGATGCACCCTCTGCGCCTTCCCCCTTGGAAGGATATTCGGTTGGTAGATGAAATCTATACTATTCTTAGATAGTATATCATAATTATAAATTAAATTCTCATTAATGATATCACTGTGGTACAGGTTTGGGATAGATGAGGCTTTGGCCGCCAACCTGAAGGGCTTGTTGGCATTCAACGAAAAGCAGGAAGTGCGGGCGCTTTGACCGGCAGTTTTCGGTATAATTTCTCGCGTGGATACTTCCCCTGAACAACGGGCCGCGTATTGGATTTTAAAGAACGTCAACCGGGCCATTCGCGAGTGGAACATGATCGCAGATGGCGACCGGGTGGCAGTAGCCGTTTCGGGCGGCAAAGACAGCTTAAGCCTGCTGCGCCTGTTAGATCTGCGCCGCGCAGCCGTGCCAGAACGCTATGAGCTGGCTGTCATCCACGTGCTGGCAGACGCGCGCGGTCCTGCCACGCCGCCGCCCACCGCACTGCTCGATTGGCTGGCGGCCAGCGGGTATGAATATGAAATCGTCCGCCCGGCTCTGCCCGCCGGTGAAACACTGCCGATGGAGTGCCAGCGCTGTACCTGGAACCGCCGCCGGGCGCTCTTTGAGGCCGCCGGACGCCTGGGCTGTAAGGTGGTGGCGCTGGGTCACACCGCCGACGACCTGGCCCAAACCACGCTGCTCAACCTTTTATTTTTAGGGCGGGTGGAGACCATGGCCCCGCGCCGCGAGTATTTTGGCGGAGCCATCCGCCTGGTGCGCCCGCTGTGCTACACGCCCGAAAGCGACACGCGCCGACTGGCCCGCCTGTGCGCCTTCCCACCCCCGCCGGACCCCTGCCCGCAGGCGGGGCGGTCGCGGCGGCAGGCCGTGCGCGAGCTGATCCGCCTGGCCCAAAAGTTCAGCCCCAACGCGCGCGAGAATCTTTTGCGCGCCGGGCTGAAGGAAGCAAACAGCGATTGACCGCTTTCCGCTCACCGGCGCGGCGTGTACACCAGAATATCTCCGTAGCGGGCAGTAATCTGATAATACGAGGTAATCGCGTCGCGCTGGCCCTTCGTCCAGCGGGCTTCGACCGCCCGCCAGGTGGCAGGCGTATACCATAAGATCACGTCGAACTTCTGATTGGCGATGTCGAGCAAGAAGGGGTTCTCATCCCAAAGGCCGGCGTCGTACATCTGCTTATATTCAAAGGGCTGAAAATAGAGGCGCTTGCCGGCCAGCGGAACCAGGCCCATATACTCATCCGCCAGCACAATGCCATCCGCGGCGGCGACTTCTTGAAAGGCCCCGGCCACGCTGTTTAGTTTGGAGGTGCGGTCAATCATGTATGTGATAAAGCGGTCGCGCGTCCACTCGGCCATGTTGTAGACCTGAAAAGCCAGCGCCGCCGCCAGCCCTGCCTGAAGCCAGCGCCGGCCCGACCATCCCAGACTGCCCAGCCAGGTGAAGGCCGCCCCCACCGCAAAAGAGAGCGCCGCCGACAGTTCCAGCAGGTAGTTGACGTTGGAGCCGTCCTTGCCAATGGTGATCGCCCCGCCCGCCGCGGCCAGCAGGTACACCCCCGCCAGCGGCCAGGTGCGGGTGCGTCCCCGCGCGATGAAGCGTTCGAGGAGCAGGAAGAGGGCCGCCGCGCCCCATAAAATATACAGCCGGTCGCGGATTTCTTTGGCGTAGTTCTCCACCGTCCGCCAGAAGAAGGTGTTCACGTTGGCGACGACGATATTCAGGTAGAACCCGCCTGCCGTGAGCAGGTTGAGGAGGATAAACAGCGCCAGCGCCAGGCCGCCTGCCGCCGCGCCCAGTTCGAGCGCGCGGCGGTAGCGGCGCATGAACAACAGCCAGACAAACGCCGCCAGCGGGGCGGCCAGGGCGTAGGTCTGGCGGGTGTAGATCGAGCCGGTGAACAGCACTACTGCCAGCCAGAAGCCGCGCCGCCGCAGGGCCGTGCTTTCTCCATCCGGCAGGCCCACCCACCGCACGGTGACGTACAGCGCCGCCCAACTAAGCGCCAGCGCCAGTTCATCAACGCGGTTGAACATAGACCAGTGCTGGACGTAAGGGAAGGCCATCACCAACAGCCCCCCGATCAGCGGGCCGATCCACTGATGGGTGAGGGCGCGCAGGGTGAGGAAGATGAACAGGGCTGTCGCCACCACGCCAGCGATGGCAATGGCCCGCCCGTACCAGAAGGCCGGCCCAAATGCCCAGGCAAAAGGAACCTGTACCAGGGGGAAAAGCGGCGGGTAGTTGGAGATGGTATAGGGCGGTTCATCGAAGCTGGGCCGGTAGATATTCTCAAAGCGCGCCAGGCGCAGGGTCTGATCGAGCAAGGGGCCTTCGCCGTAGTCGAGCGAATAAGGGTAGCGAATGGCCGCAACGGCCTGGGTGAAGTAGTCGAACAGAGAGCCGCTGAACTGTACCAGCAGGGCCGCCAATGCCAGCCCCAGCACAGCGCCCGCGAGGATTTTGTTGAGTTTGCCCGGCATGATGAAACCTCAAACGGTCATAAAGTTTACAAGCTGGCGTTAATCATATCATGCCCTGCGCGCTTCATCGGGTATAATTCTCCCGCGCGATGCGCCATCACTCCATCCACTGCCAGGAGACCCCTCTATGTCTGCTGTCGAAGCCGCGCCTGCTCGCTCGCGGGTGGGCCTGATCGTCCTCGCTTACGTTGCGTTCATTTCGCTGGGCCTGCCAGATGGCCTTTTGGGGGTAGCCTGGCCGTCCATCCGCGCGGATTTTGGCCTGCCGCTGGATGCGCTGGGCCTGCTGCTGTTCGCCAGCATGATCGGCTATAACACGTCCAGTTTCTTCAGCGGGCGGCTGATGGCCCGCCTGGGGGTGGGCGGGCTGTTGGCCGCCAGTTGCGCTCTGACGGGCAGCAGCCTATGGGGGTACATCCTGGCCCCGGCCTGGTGGGTGATCTTGCTCTTTGGCGTGACGGCTGGCTTTGGGGCGGGGGCCATTGACGCGGGGATTAACACGTACATCGCCTCGGAACACAGCGAGGGCCTCATGCAGTGGCTGCATGCCTCATTCGGCGTAGGCATCACCCTGGGGCCGATGATTATGACCGCCGGGCTAAACACATTTGGGGCCTGGCGGGTGGGCTATGGGGTGGTGGGCGTGGCGCAGTTGCTTCTGGCGACCTGCTTTGCCCTCACCGCCGGGCTGTGGAAACGCCCGGCCAACAACGCAGAGCAAGACCGCCGCATCCTCGATTATCAGACGCCCCTCTCGGCCACACTGCGCCGCCCGCGCACCTGGTTCAGCATCCTGTTATTTTTCCTCTATACCGGCATCGAACTGACGTTGGGCCTGTGGGCCTACACCCTGCTGACCGAAAGCCGCGGCGTTGCGCCGGCTCTGGCCGGGCTGTGGGCCGGCAGTTATTGGGGAACCTTTACCCTGGGGCGGGCGCTGGCGGGCCTGTACACGCACCGCGTGGGGATAAAAACCCTGCTGACGGCCAGCATCCTGGCGGCCCTGGCCGGCAACCTGCTGGTCTGGTGGAACCCACTGCCCGGCGTGAGCCTGTTGGGCGTGGCGCTGACGGGTTTTGCCATTGCGCCGATTTTCCCCGCGCTGGTCTCGGGCACGCGCGAGCGGGTGGGCGCGCGCCATGCCGCCAATACCATTGGAATGCAAATCAGCGCCGCCGGTTTGGGGGCCGCGGCACTGCCGGGCTTCGCCGGGGTGCTGGCCCGCAGTTGGGGGTTAGAGGCTATCCCGCTGTTTCTGGTAGCGGCTACGGCGGCTCTGCTGGTACTGCACCTGCTTTTGGCGGGCGGGCCCGGCGCGGGCGCAGATTACGCGGGCGCAGATTAACCCACGGCTACATTTTGCCGATTTTGCCCCGCCTCAT
>DAOUAC010000071.1:0-22502 GCA_034434155.1 Anaerolineaceae bacterium | reverse complement strand
AACCCGACCTGCAAGAAATCCGTTCAATCCGTTCCCGGCCCATCGGAATGGGCTTAATCCGTTGACAGCTCTTCCCCCACACGCGCCGCCGGGCGATAACGCGGGGCTGAAGCCCCTGCTCAGAACATGGAAGCCCCTGCGGGGCTGAGGATGAGAACTCCGTCAGGGGTTTGCATGTGCTGAGGCGGGGGGTTCAACCCCCGCCGCTCCCCAAACCCGACCTGCAAGAAATCCGTTCAATCCGTTCCCGGCCCATCGGAATGGGCTTAATCCGTTGACAGCTCTTCCCCCACACGCGCCGCCGGGCGATAACGCGGGGCTAAAGCCCCGTATCTGCTCGCCCCAAACCCCACCCCTACGCCCGTAATCCGCTCAATCCGTTCCCGGCCCATTCTGATGGGCGGCCCATCGGAATGGACTTAATCCGTTGACAGCTCCCCCCAACCCGCGCGGGCGGGGAAACCCCGCCCCTACAGCCCGTAATCCGCTCAATCCGTTCCCGGCCCATCAGAATGGGCGGCCCATCAGAATGGGCGGCCCATCAGAATGGGCTTAATCCGTTGACAGCTCCCCCTGCGCCATAAAAAAAGCGGGACCGGCGTAAGGCCGGTCCCACGGTGAGGTTAACGGAACAGATTGGAGCTTATTCGCCCAGGTAATCGCGCAGTTTGCGCCGGATCGAAGGATGGCGCAGCCGGCTGAGGGCCTGCGCTTCGATCTGCCGGACGCGCTCGCGGGTGACGCCCATCTTGCGCCCCACTTCTTCCAGCGTATAAGCCTGCCCATCCAGCAGCCCATAGCGCAACTGCAAGATGCGCACTTCGCGCGGCGGCAGGGTGTTGAGCACTTCTTCCAGGTGTTCGCGCAGTAAGTTGTACGTGGCCGTCTCATCGGGCGGCGGGGCCTCATCGTCTTCGATAAAGTCCCCCAATACCGAATCTTCTTCATCATCGGTAGGCGTCTCCAAAGAAAGCGGGCGGCGGGCCACCTGGATCATGTTTTCCACCTTCTTGGGCGGCACGTCCAGAGCTTCGGCCAGTTCTTCCACGCTCGGTTCGCGCCCCAGCCGCTGAGTCAACTGATGCTGAACGCGCAGTAACTTATTAATCTGGTCGCCCATATGCACCGGCACGCGGATCGTGCGCCCCTGGTCGGCAATTGCGCGGGTGACGGCCTGACGAATCCACCAGGTAGCATAGGTGGAGAATTTATGCCCGCGCCGGTAGTCGAACTTCTTGGTCGCGCGGATCAGGCCGATGTTGCCCTCTTGGATCAGATCCAGGAAGGGGACGCCCCGGCCCATGTACTTCTTCGCCACGCTGATGACCAGGCGCGAGTTGGCCGTGATCAGATGTTCACGCGCGGCCCAGCCGTCTTCGATCAGGCGGCGCAGTTCCTGCCGCCGGCGCGTGTTGACGTTGCCGCGCGCCAGTTCTTCGCGCGCCATGCGGCCCCGCTCGATGCGCTGTGCCAGATCTACTTCCTCTTCAGCCGTCAACAGCGGCACTCTAGAGACTTCTTTAAGGTAGAGACCGATGGTATCATCGGTGTCAATATTCGCCAGGTCATCCAAAAACAGGGCCTTGGCCGCTTCTTCCGCTTCATCCTCTTCTTCGGCCCCTGCCGGCCGTATACCGATACCAGTAAGGTCCAGCTCATCTTCGGGCGGTTCTTCGACCGTCTCGTCTTCCATATAAGGGATACCCGCGCTGAGCAGTGCCGCAAAAGCCTCTTCCAACTGCTCAACATCCTGCTCCGCTTCCGGGAAAAAGTGCAGGATGTCGTCAATCGTCACATAAGACTTTTGCCGCCCCAGGTCAATCAGCCGGGCAATGGCAGGATATTCTTCGTCCTCATCTACCACATTAATCAGTACATCTTCCATATTTCGCCTTCTTCTAACACCTCATTCTGAGATGGTTTATCGCCTTCTAACCAGATCAACAATAAAGGAAGCCTGTTCTGGTAAGACAGGTTTAAGACACTTGTCTCTTGAGAATACACTTTTTTAAGGTTAAAATCAATACTTTCCAGGTGTGATTAATATCACTTTTGGGGTGTATTCGTCAGGCCTGGAGTTGGTTCAGGCGCGGGCGTTCCGTTGGGCGTCAGCGTCACCGGGGGGGTGGCGGTGGGCGCCAACAGTTTCTCGCGCGTCAGTGCTTCGAGCAGTCCATCCACTGCAAACTTACTGACCACCACGGGGGTCTGGCTATCCAATTGAATGTAATAGCCCGAACCGGTGGGGGTCGCGTTCCCAATCCGAATTTCTACCTGCCGACCTTCGCTGTTGCGCACGGCCAGCACCTTTTCGGGGGCCGTCAGGCCCACCGCATCCAGCGGATCGGTGGTGTTCAGCACCGAGGTGACGCGCAGGGCCGTTAACTGCGAGCGCAGGTATTCCACCTGCCCAATCGAGGCGGGCGCGGGGTCGTCTGGCCCCAGCGTCCAACTGCCATCGGGGTTCTGCGCCAGCGAGAGCGTGCCAGGCGCGCCGCGGTATTCCATCCAGACGATGTCGGCATCGCTCCAGCCCGCCAGCAGAGCGGGCGTTTCGGTGGCGCTGGGGGTGGCGCTGGCCCCGCCGGGCAGTGGGTTCTGATTCAGGTACATGGCCACCGCCAGTACCAGCACGAAGATCCCTACGACGATCCAGGTTTCTCTGCGGATCATGCTTCCCGTCCCCTTGCGTTCCACTAACCGCGCCGCCGCCGCTGAATCCACACGCTGATGCCGGTGAGAACAATCAGCCCGGGCAGTAAGAAGATCGAGCCAAACAAGATCAACCCGCTGGTCAGCCGGTCGGTGATGACCAGCATCCGTTGGGTGGTCTGCTTGGGGGTCAGGTTAATCAGATTTTCCTGCTCGGCGGCCCAATCAATGCTGTTGAGCAGAAAATCGCCGTTGCCGTAAGCCGCGAAGTTCTGATCGCTGGCAAAACCGGCGTTGCCGATGACGACGACGCGGCCCTGGGTGTTGTTGTTGACGCCGGCGAAGGCCAGGGTCAGCGGTCCCATCAAGTCTTTGCTCTGGTCCGGCGAAACCTGCTGTTGGTTAAGGCTGGCGTAGTCCGTCTCGCCCCACGACTGCTGGGTGGTCATCGCCAGGGCGGTGAGGGTTACGCCTTCGGGCGCGCCTGCGTCTGCCAGACTGCGGGCGTAGGGCAGGAAGATGGCCGACGTGACCATTTTCTGCGTGATGGGGTGCTGACCGAACTGCGCGCCGATTGCCACCAGGGGCTGTTGGGCGTTGTTCAGGTCCACGATCATATCCTCGTGGAGTTGAATGCCCCAGGACTTTTCGAGGTAGGCGGCCATCGGGTCGGGCTGGTCGCCAAACTGGGTGATGGGGCGCGGGTCGGCCAGGTAGACGAGCGAACCGCCCTGATCCAGGTACGTCTGGATGGCCGTTACTTCTGCTTCGCCCAGCGGCTTCTGCGGGCCGGCGGCAATGACGGCCAGCGCATCTTCGGGAACCTTCGGGTCGGCCAGCAGGTTGAGGGTGTTGACGGTGTAATTTTTGGCCGTCAGCGACCTCTTCACGAAGCTGTAGGCCGACTGCCGGTCCGTTCCATTAATATCGAACTCGCCGTGGCCGGTGAGGAAGTACACCACGCGCTCGCCGGGGTTCGCCAGGCGCACCAGGGCCGCGCTGATCTCTTGCTCGCTGGCATAGCTGACCTGCTCGCTCCGCCCTTCCGATTTCAGCACAATCGTGCCGTCGCGCGTGACATTGGCTTCATTGGCACGCACCGGGTTCTGAATGGGGTCAATCACTTCGTAATCGAACTTGCCCTGACTGCTGCGCTTGTAATTGTCCAGCAGGTCGCGGGTGGTTCCGATAGGATAGTTGGGGCTGTAATACGCCTCGGCCACCACCGGGGTCTTTAAGCTCGCTAAAACCTGGAGCGATTCCGGCGCCAGGGTGTTGGTCTGGTCTTCCGTCAGGTCCCACTGTTTGCTGTTGTGGAAGATGATGTAGTTAATCACCACCACGATGCCCACAAAGGCCAGGGTAAGCACCAGCGCGTTAGAGCCGTAGCGGGCCTGCCGCCCGGTAAGCACCTCGCGGGCCTTCTGCGGGTTCAACAGCACGGCCAGCGCCAGCCCCAGCACCACCAGCGCCAGGCTGATCTGTACCGGCAGAGCGAAGCTCTGCTGGATGATGTACAGAACCGCCGCGGCGATGAGCGCAACGAGGGCGAGAATCAACCCGAAGGGAGCAAAACGGCGTAAATCCTGGTTGAGCATTAGCGCCACCTCCGGGTCTCAACGGTGACGGAACCCAAAAACAGGGCCACCGCCGTGACGCTGACGAAGTAAACAATGTCTTTCAAGTCAATGATCCCGCGCATGAAGGTAGAGTAAAAGTGTTCGGCCATGTCCAGGTAGCGCAGTACCTCGCCGCCGGTGTTGCCCATCATCTGAGCCGGGTAGCTGATCATCCACAAAGCCAGCAGAATGCCCAGGGTGGCGAAGAACGCGGCGATCTGATTGCTAAAAAAGGACGAGGTCATCACGCCGATGGCGACGGTGGCCGAGGAAAACAGCACAATCCCCAGGTAGCCGCTCACCAGCACACCCTGATCAATACCCGGCCGGACGATCTGATGCAGGACAATCGGGTAAAACCAGGTGACGGCCAGCAGGGTGAGGATGAAGAGCATCGCGCCCAGCCATTTTCCGACCACCACTTCCCAATCGCGCACGGGGGCGGTCAACAGCAGTTCGAGCGTGCCGCTGCGCTGTTCTTCCGACAGCGTCCGCATGGTAATACCCGGCGTGGTGAACAACAGCAGGGTGGTGAGCGGCGCTAATACCACGTCAATCCCCGGCGCCTGCCCCTGCCCAGAGACCATCAGCGACGCAATGCTGGCGTAAAAGATGATCCCAATAATCAGCAGGATCATAAACGCCACGGCATAGGCCACCGGGCTGATGAAGTAATGCTTATATTCTCTTTCGGCAATGACCCAAACATTGCGCATGGATCGTTTCCTTCCGTTGTGTCGGGAGTGTTACGAGGGCTTTTCGGCCTCCGCGCCAGTGGAGGGGGCCATTTCTTCTACTTCTAAAAAGGTCGCTGTGTCGGCCTCGTCTTGGGCGCTTTCCTCTTCGCGGGTGAGCTGTAAGAAAATTTCTTCCAGGCTCATGGCGATGGGGCGGAACTCCAGCAGGTCATAGCCCGATTGGACGATCAGGCGGGCCACGTCTGGGCGCACGTCGAGGGCGGGTTCGGTTTCAAATTCAAAGCGGTCGTCACCCAACAGGGTGGTTTGGATGACCCCTTCGATCTGGGCCACTTTGCCGCTCAGTTCGGCGGCATCGCCGCGGACACGCACCGCCACGCGCTGCGCGCCGCGCAGACGGGCCTGGAGCTGTTCGGGCGAGTCTTCAGCGACGATCTTGCCCTTGTTAATAATCAGCACGCGGTCGCACAACTGCTGTACTTCAGAAAGAATGTGGGTAGAGAGCAGTACCGTGCGGTCTTGACCAATAGAGCGGATCAGCTCGCGGAAGTGAGCCACCTGCTTGGGGTCCAGCCCGATGGTGGGTTCATCGAGGATCAACACTTCGGGCTGATGCAGAAGGGCCTGAGCCAACCCCACGCGCTGGCGCATCCCCTTTGAGAGCTTGCCGATGTACCCATTGGCGCGGTCGGTCAGTTCGACCATCTCCAGGGCCTCGCCAACGCGGGCTTTGGCGTTTTTAATGCGGCGCAGGTCGGCCATGTATTTTAAATAATCGAACACGCTCATATCGTTATAGAGCGGCACGGTTTCGGGCAGGTAGCCGACAATCCGCCGGACTTCGAGCGATTGATCCACCACATCGAACCCGCCGATAGTCGCCTTGCCCGTCGAAGGGGGCATGTAACCGGTAAGGATGCGCATGGTCGTGGTTTTACCGGCGCCGTTGGGGCCTAAAAAGCCGAGGATTTCGCCCTTCTCGGCGTCGAAGGTCAGGTCGTCAATGGCGCGCCGCGAACCATAATCCTTGGTTAAACCAAAAACACGTATCATCCGTGTCTCCTGAGCCAGGTGTAATACGCGCGGGTGGGGCCGTTGCTTTGTGAATCACGGATAGAACCCGCGATAAACCCATCTTTTGAAACTCCACCTTGCAGACCGCTATACAATATACAACAACGCAGAGGGGCAAGTCAACATTTTTTGCATTTTCTAATCAAAAACTAATCTTTCGTGTGGGGCGGTTAGCGGGCAAATCTCCATTTTTAGGAAGTTTATCAGTAGTGGGCCTGTTACAGATTATGCTATACTGATGCCATCCAAAAACCCAAGGGGGTGCGCAAAATAAAATGAATAATGAAGAGCATAATGGGATCCTCACCCTGGAAGAGGCCGCTCAATACCTGCGCGTTACACCCGATGAACTGCTGAAAGAACTGCAAAATGGGACGATCCCGGCCTTAAAACTGGCCGGCAAATGGCGTATTAAGAAAACCGTTCTCGATAAACTGCTTGAAGGTCTGTCCGGCGGGAGCGAGCCAGGCGCACCGCCAACCAACGGCGCGGCGGTCCTCACGTCCGAACCGGCAAATCCCATGGCTGATACAGAAGCTCCGGCTTCTCCCCCATCTGTGCCAGATGTTACCCCGGCCGAACCTGCCGAAGCGCCTGCTCCAATGCGGGTGATTGATGAACCCCGGGCGGGGTTCACGCGCGGGCGGGTGTTTGTGTATAACGCCCGGCAGGGCTACGGTTGGGCCAGACTGCCTGATAACCGCGTGGTGTGGCTCGATGCCACCCGGTTGGTCGAGCGTCTGCCCACGCCTACCGCCGGCGATTACGTGGAGTTTGAACTGCGGCGCACCAAAAAGGGGTGGGAGGCGTTTACCATCTACCTCATCACGGCGGAGGAATGGAACCGCCGGAATGCGGCGGCAGTTCCCCCGCCGCGAGCGGAAGTTGTTGAAGCCGCCCTGCCCAGGCCGGCGGCTGAGGGCAAAGCCCCCCCTGCCGCTAAGCCGACAGCAGCGGCGGAGAAACCGGCGGATCGTCAGACCCTGGGGGTGGACGCGGTGACCAGGTCGCGCATCACGGCCAAATCACGTCAGCTCTACCAAAAAGCGGCTCTGGCACGCACCGAGGGCCGCTACGATGAAGCTCGCTCGCTCTTCCGTCAGGCCATTGAGGCCGGCGCAGACATGGACGTGTATTCGGCCTTTTTCAAGATGGAACAGGAACGCAGCAACCTGCGCGACGCTCAGCGGATTATCCAACAGGCCATCGAAAAATTCCCCACCCAGAGTGTTTTATATGAGATGTACGGCCAGATGGAACGGCGCGCCCGCCACTTCAAACAGGCCGAAAAGATCTTCCGCCAGGGCCTCAGTTATGCCCCCAAACACGTCAGCCTGCGCTGGGGCCTGGGTCAAACCCTGGTACAGCTTGGCACCGAAAACAGCCTGCGCGAAGCGGGCGAGTTATTCGAGCAGTTAGACCGCGAAGGCAAACTGCACCGCCACGATGGGCTGTATCAACGCTTTAAGGCATTACAGCAAAGCCCGCGCGCCAACCGCGCCTACGACTTTTTTGGCATGGCCGGCATGAAAGTCGGCGTGGCCGGGCGGCGCGAACTGCCCCCTCACATCACCGATATTGTGATGGAAACCACCAACCAGGAATTGATGGAATCGTTTGGCCTGTCGGGGGCTTTTTTGGTGCGCTGTTTCCAGCGCCAGCCAAGCCAGATTGACATCGTCAACCTCAGCAAATATTTACGCAGCCTCGGCCAGCAGGGCCAGCAGGGCGTCATCGGGCTGACCGACCGCGAGGTGGTGATTAACCCCTCCCTGGCCTTTATTGCCGTCCCCAACAGCGACGCCGTGCGCGATCAGGTGATGAGCCTGGCGAGCGAAAATAATGAAGCCATAGTCCCCCTGGATGATCTCTTATTCCAAAGCTCTGAAGTTCCCCAAAAAGACCTGCGCGACGTGTTGGGCACGTACCTGGGAATGCGCGACCTGTACAGCAGTACACTGCCGGTGTACGGACGGCGCTTCTTTGGCCGCGAAAAGTTGTTGAGAAAATTAACAGATGAAGTTCATCGTGGACAGTTCATCGGCATTTATGGACTGCGCAAAATGGGCAAGACCTCGCTCATCTACCAGCTCCGCGATGAAAAATTGAATGATGAGGCTGTCGCTTACGTAGATTTACTCTCCAGCCACGCTCTGGCAGCCAGGAAAATCCTGCCGCTGTATTGGGAACTGGAACGAGACCTGTACCAGAGACTGCAAAAATCTAATGCGGAACTGGCCGAATTACTGCGCCTGGGAAAAGTGGAGTTTTACAGCGATTTAGCTGTAAAGGAAGAAGACCTGCCGGTCATCTTCTCGGAGGATGTGCGCAAGCTGTTGGAATTGATCCGCGAGGGCCGAACGGGGAAGATCAAACATCTGATCATCGTGCTGGATGAGTTAGAAAAAATCCTGCCGGTCGGCTCTTCTCCGGGAATTGACGGATATATCGAATTCTTTGGTCTGCTGCGCGGTCTGGCCCAAACCGAGCGTTACCGCGGGCTGTTGTGCAGTGTGGTGGTGGCGGCCAACGCTTCGATCAGCGAGCGCGGCTTTTGGAACGGGCGCGAAAACCCGGTCTTCGCCCTGTATAAGCCCGAATTCCTGCCGCCGCTGGAAAATGAAGAATGCGAAAAAATGATCCGCACGCTGGGCAAAGGCATGAGCGTTTATTGGACCGATGAAGCCATCGCGGCCGTGTTTGCCGAAACCGGCGGGCATCCTTTCTTAACCCGCTTGTTTTGCAGCCGCATGACCAAAGCCTATCCTGTCCGGCCCTTAGAAGTGACGCTGGAGATGGTCAACGCGCAAATTCCGCTGTTCATTCGCGATGAAAGCGCGCCGTTGGAACAGATCACCGAACTCCTGCGCACCCATTTTCCAGATGAGGGCCGCCTGCTGGAACAAATTGCGCTGGACGAATCGCCAGTGGACTTAGATGACGAAGCCATCCGGCATTTAAATGGATATAAGTTGATTCAATACGATGGGCAGAGCTATCAGGTTGCATTGAATTTACTGCGCCGCTGGCTGCGGCGGCGCGCCGGAGTGAGAGAATGAACAATCCGTATTCCTGGAATGCCGTCAACCCCGATTTGTTTTTTGGCCGTGAATGGTTATTAAGTGAAATGCTGGCGGGCCTGTCTGGAAACCGCAAAGATTCCTTTGGCCTGGCCGGGGGCCGCCGCATGGGAAAGACCACCCTCTTGCGGCGTTTAGAAAAAGACATGCGCGCCGGCATTGAACAATGGAAGGCCAACGGCCTGGTGGTCGTCCCGGTCTATGTGGATGGTTTAAGCCTGCCCCAACCCTTGAAAGCAGCGCATATTTGGGAATACATCCTGACAGAAATCCAGGCGGCGCTGTCGGTTGATTTTCCCCGGGTTTCTCCGGTGGATTTTGCCGTCTTCCGCAAACTGTTGAAAGAGGTCTTGCCAGAGTATCCGTTAAACGTACGCGTAGTCTTGTTGTTTGATGAGATCGAGCCGATTCTGGTGAATGAATGGGGCAATGGCTTCCTGGATAACTGCCGAGCGCTGTTGAGTAATTCCCCTGGCCTCCACGAATTTTTCACCGCCGCGTTTGCGGGCGCTCATGAGATGAAGGCCCTGCAGATTGATTTGGGTTCGCCCTTGAGAGATATTTTGGAGTGGCGCAACTTGCAGGTGTTGGATTATGAATCGGCCTGCGACCTGATGCAAAAGCCCATCGAGCATTTCTGGCCAGAGTCCTTCCTGCGGCGGATGTACGTGGAAACCGGCGGCCACCCCATGCTGCTGCAATACCTGATGCAGCAAATTTGCGGCGTAGACCCCTACCCAGCAGAACCCGAATTAACCGAGGAATTGAATCGGGCGGTTAAAAAGTTTTTAAAGGACCGACAGTTCCAGATGAAAGAGTGGTGGGTGCGCTACTGCACGCCCACCGCTCAGCGCGTTTACAGCCGCCTGCCCGATGATGGTTCGTACCTGGAAAGGCGCGAGATCGTCCGTGAATTTGGCCTGGATGACAGCGACGAAGCCCTGCAAATCCTCAAGCACGTGGGGATTGTGATGGGCGATGAGGATGATTTCTGTTTTCGGTACTCCGGCGAGATGTTCCGGTGCTGGTACCGCCGGTATGGACAGCTTGCGGATGACGCCGAACACGACCCCGAAATCTATGCCCGCCTGCGCCGGATTGAGGAAATTGGAGAAAAAGTCGCTGGAAAGTATCTCAGCGCGTGGGGCATCTACAAGGCGCAGGTTCCCAACTATTCGGGCGTGTTGGTGGAACTGCGCGGCGTGCTGGAATCCCTGGTGGATCAGTACGCCCCCAACGACCAGGTGATGGCCTCTCAGGGGTTCAAGCTCGAAACCGATCATGCCGAGCCAACGCTGCGCCAGCGCATCCGTTACTTTGCCCGGCAGACGTATAACAACGAGCGGACGAAGGAAATCGTCAGCGACTATAACTTGCTTGAACAATATTTGGTACAAATCTCAGAGCATCTATCGCAGACTGGCACGATGGCCCACCGCTCCGCTTCGAGCATGGCCCACGACACTGCCACCCGCGACATGGCCTTTCGCGCCCTGAAACAGTGGGAAGGCATTCTGGCGCTGTTGGTCCCAGCGTAACGGTCGTTCACGATACTGCCAGCAAGACCACCATTAAAACGACACGCTCAGGTCATACGGCTCAAAGCCGTTGTAGGCCACTACGGTCGGGGTAAAGCCCTCGTCGCGCAGGTCTTTGAGCAGGGCGTGCAGGTCTTTCAGCGTCCCGCGCCCGGTGGGGTGGATGATAACGGTACAGGCGCGCAGTGGGCTGAGCAGGTTGGGCAGGATGCGCTCGTGATCGAGCAGTTTGGCAAGGCCGCCGGGCGGGTAGGCGGCGCTGTTGGCGCTGAGCGAGAGGATTAGTTGACTGCCGCGGAACCAGCCCGGCGTTGGGGTGAAGAGCAGGCCGTAGGAAAGGTCGGTTGCTTCTTGGGTGGCGAAAACCAGGGTGAATTTCATGGATTTTTCCTTTTTTTACGCCCGGCGGCGGCGGATTGGTTCAGTGCTATAATAATAAAGTATTATAGTTTCTGAACAGCGAAAGAGTTGCATCTATGAACATTAAACATCCCGTTCCCAGTGCCATCGTCTATCTTATAGCCTGGATCTTATGCTCCCTGCTGGTGATCGCCGACGTGCTGGTCTTCCGCGAGGCCATGCGCGACGTGATGACCGCAGTGCAGGCTCAGCGGATCGAAAACGCCGCGCCGGGCGAAGGCAACGTGGAGCGCATTCAGGCCGGTTTTGTGGCTGAAATGGTTGACCGCGTCATTCTGATCGTCGGCGGGCTGTCGGCCGTGGGGCTGTCGCTCTTCTTTGAATATTACTTCCGCCTGGGCCGCCAGGAAGGGGTTTTGATTCCGCGCATCGGCAGGGTGGGAGCGATTCTGATCGCGGTACTGCTCGTCAGCGTGATTGTGCAGACGCTGTTATAGCAGTATTCTCACCCGGCGGGGCCGCGGTTCTCCAACCCGCCGGGTTTCCACGTTCTGAGCGTTATCGCCCCCCCACCTGCGCGGGCGGGGAAACCCCGCCCCTACGCCCATCATCCGCTCAATCGGTTCCCGGCCCATCAGAATGGGCGGCCCATCGGAATGGGCGGCCCATCGGAATGGGCGTAATCCGTTGACAGCTCCCCCTGCCCCTACAGCTTGCGGCCCCGCGTTATCGCCCCCCACCTGCGCGGGCGGGGAAACCCCGCCCCTACGCCCATCATCCGCTCAATCGGTTCCCGGCCCATCGGAATGGGCTTAATCCGTTGACAGCTCCCCCTGCCCCTACAGCTTGCGGCCCCGCGTTATCGCCCCGTCCGCGCGGGCGGGGAAACCCCGCCCCTACGCCCATCATCCGCTCAATCGGTTCCCGGCCCATCGGAATGGGCGGCCCATCGGAATGGGCGGCCCATCAGAATGGGCTTAATCCGTTGACAGCTCCCCCTGCCCCTACAGCTTGCGGCCCCGCGTTATCGCCCCCAACCCGCGCGGGCGGGGAAACCCCGCCCCTACGCCCATCATCCGCTCAATCGGTTCCCGGCCCATCAGAATGGGCGGCCCATCGGAATGGGCGGCCCATCAGAATGGGCGTAATCCGCTGACAGCCCCCTCTTACAAAAAGACGCCAAATTATTTAAAATTAAAGCAGTCACGATCATCACAGTGCGCCAGGGATGGAAAATTTCAGCGGCTTTGGATGGGAGTGATTTTTCATTTCTATGATACATTTATTCTGTCTTTCATCTGTGATTCCTGGGAGTGCGAAGGAGAAGGAGCCATGATCACGACAACGGAGTTTTGGATTGGGGCCCTGGCGGGGGCGGTCGTTGTTTTGGTGGTGGCCTGGTGGGTGTGGGGACGTAAAGCCGGCGCGCTGGCGGCCTGCCAGAGCCAGGCGCGCGAACTGCAAGGCGAGGTGGACCGCCTAAAGGCCAGCGTTGCCCAACTGGAGCAGGCCAAAGCGGCCCTGGCGGCCGAAAAAAGCCGTGCGGAAAGCGACCGGGCCGCTTCTGAGGCGGCTCTGTTCCGCAACAAGACGGAGCTCGCCCAGTTGGAAGGGACCGTCTCGCGCCTTCAGGTGGAGAAGGCCTCTCTCAGCGCCGACCTGGACCGCGCCCGCTATGAAAATGAGAAACTGCGCGCGCGGGCGGCCGAAGCGGAAGCCGCTCTCCAGGCCGATCTGCGCGTCGTGCCGGGCGTGGATGAGGCCCTGGCCTACCGCCTTAACCGCGCCGGGGTGTGGACGTTAACCCATCTGGGAACCCTGCCCCCTCAGAAGGTGGAAGAACTGGGTGGCGGCTCCGTTGACGGCGTTAAGATCGTCCGCGCGGCACGCGCCGCCGCCGGCCTGCCCTGCGATGACCTGGAACGTATTGACGGAATCGGGCCGGTGATTGCCAGAATATTATATAATGCCTGTATCTTTACCTTCGCGGATTTAGGCGCGCTGACCGCTGACCAGCTCCGCGACATCCTCGGCGACCGGGTGCGGCGCCTGGCAGACGAAGAAAATCTGCTGGCGCAGGCCCGCGCCCTGGCCGCGGAAAAGGGGTAAAGTCACATCCATTGTTTATGCTATAAAGACGTATTGATGCCGTGTCTCTTTGAGGAAAACCAGCATGGCCGAACCGATCATCGTGATGGAAGGGATCGAAAAGAGCTTCCCTGGCGTTCATGCGCTGAGTCAGGCGCGGTTTGATCTGTACCCCGGCGAAGTCCATGCACTGGTGGGCGAGAACGGCGCGGGTAAATCTACCCTGATGAAAGTGCTGACGGGCATTTACCCCAAAGACGCCGGACGGATTCTCTATAAGGGCGTCGAGGTGAATATCCCCAACCCGCGCGCCGCCCAACTGCTCGGCATCAGCATCATCCACCAGGAATTAAACCTGATGCCCCACCTGACGGTGGCCCAGAACATCTTCATCGGGCGCGAAGCCAGGGCCGGCCTGCCCTTTTTGCTGGACGAGGACCGCATCAACGAGCAGGCCGCCGAGCTGTTCCGCTCCATGCACCTTAAGTTAGACCCGCGCACCCGCGTGAATGACCTGACGGTGGCCCGCCAGCAAATGGTGGAGATCGCCAAGGCCCTCTCGTATAACGCCGAAGTGCTGATTATGGATGAGCCTACCGCCGCTCTGACCGATACGGAGATTGACGAGCTGTTCCGCATTATCCGCGATCTGCGCGATCAGGGGGTGGGGGTGGTGCACATCTCGCACCGGCTGGAAGAGCTGAAGAAAATCTCTGACCGCGTTACCGTCATGCGCGATGGGCGCTACGTGAACACCGTGCCGACCGCCGAAACCAGCATTGACCAGATCATTCAGATGATGGTGGGCCGCACGATCTACGAATCTTCGCCCGAACTGCCCGAACAGGCCAACCCCGAAGTCGTGTTGGAGGTGCGCAACCTGCGGCGCGGGAACGTGATTAAGGACGTGAGCTTTCAACTGCGGCGCGGCGAGATTTTGGGCTTCGCCGGGCTGGTGGGGGCCGGGCGTACCGAGGTGGCGCGCGCCATCTTTGGGGCCGACCCGATTGACGGGGGCGAAATTTGGGTGCGGGGCCGCCCGGTGCGCATCCGTTCCCCGCAAGATGCCGTCCGCCTGGGCATTGGCTATCTTTCGGAAGACCGCAAACGCTACGGCCTGACGCTGGGGATGGATGTCGAATCGAACGTGGTGCTGGCCGCCTTTAACCGCTTCTTGGGCCCGTTGGGGTGGGTGCAGAGCGACCGCACCGCCGCATGCACGCAAGAGATGGTGCGGGCCCTTGCTATCAAGACCCCCAGCATCCAACAGCGCGTTAAGAACCTGTCGGGCGGCAACCAGCAGAAGGTCATCATCGGCAAGTGGTTGACGGCCGATACCGATATCCTCATCTTCGACGAACCCACGCGCGGCATTGACGTGGGGGCCAAAAGCGAAATCTACCACCTGCTCAACAGCCTGGCCCAGCAGGGCAAGGCGATTATCATGATCTCTTCGGAACTGCCGGAAATCTTGCGCATGAGTCACCGCGTGGTGGTGATGTGCGAAGGGCGCATCACGGGAGAACTAAGCGCCGCCGAAGCCACCCAGGAAAGCATTATGCGCTACGCCACGATGCGCGGCGAGATCCTCCGCCAGAACAGCGGCTAGTGAACTGCTGAGGAACCAGGTTTTTTATGGAAACAACCCAAATCACCTCTCCCAAAGCCTCGATCTTTCAATCCGATGCCCTACAGCGCATTTTGGCCTTTGCCGGGCTGATTGTACTGTTCATCGTGTTCTCGCTGGCCTCGCCCAACTTCCTGACGCTCTCTAACGTCATCGGCATCCTCATCGCTACGGCCGTCAACGGCGTGCTGGCTTTGGGCGTTACCTATGTAATCATCACGGCGGGCATTGATCTATCCATCGGCACGGTGATGACCCTCTCGGCAGTGATGACGGGGGTGTTTATCACCTTTTGGGACCTGCCGGTGTGGCTGGGGGTGCTGGCCGGGGTGACAACCGGCGCGCTGTGCGGTTTGGCAAACGGGGTGATGATCTCGCGTATGAAACTGCCGCCCTTCATCGCCACGCTGGGCATGCTCAACATCGCCAAGGGCCTGGCACTGGTGATCTCTGGGCTGAAGCCGATTTACTTCAACGATGACCCCGTCTTCAACCAGATTTCCATGGGGTCGGTGATCGGCGCGGTCATCCCCGGCTTTGACATCCCCAACGCGGTGCTGATTTTATTCGGGCTTGCCATCCTCGCCAGCCTGATTCTAAACAAGACCGTCTTGGGGCGCTACACCTTCGCCCTGGGGAGCAACGAAGAGGCGGCGCGGCTTTCGGGCGTGAACGTAGCGGCCTGGAAGACGGCCATCTACACCCTGTGCGGGGCCTTTGCCGGCATCGCCGGGGTCATCATGGCGGCCCGCCTGAACTCGGCCCAGCCCTCGCTGGGGCAGGGCTATGAGCTGGACGCCATCGCCGCCGCCGTGATCGGCGGAACCTCGCTCTCCGGCGGCGAGGGGACCATGCTGGGAACCATCATCGGTGCGTTTGTGATCAGCACCCTCACCAACGGACTGCGCATCCTCTCGGTTCCGCAGGAATGGCAGACGGTCGTCACCGGTGTCATTGTGGTGCTGGCGGTCTATGCCGACATCATCCGGCGCCGGAAGTCATAACCGGGTAGTTGCGGGCAGATGCAGGAGACTGCCCGTTGCTGCATATCTTTTGGAGAAGGCAAGGAGAACCAAGATATGAAACTACACAAGATCGTAACTGTCGTCGTAAGCCTGATTTTGGTCTTCACCCTGGTGGCTGGCTGTACTCCGGGGCAGAAATCGGGCGGGTCGTCTGGCAAACCCTACATTGCAGTGATCTCCAAGGGCTTCCAGCATCAGTTCTGGCAGGCGGTGAAGTCTGGCGCGGAAAAGGCCGCCAAAGATTTCAATGTCGAGATCACGTTTGAAGGTCCCGAAAGTGAATCCATGGTGGATAAACAGGTGGAGATGGTGCAGGCCGCGCTCGATAAGAAACCTGCCGCCCTGTGCCTGGCCGCGCTGGACTCGAAGGCCCTGATTCCACAGCTCGAAAAGGCCAAAGCCGCCAATATCCCGGTGATCGGGTTTGACTCGGGCGTAGACAGTGACATTCCGGTCGCCACTGCGGCCACCAACAACATCGCCGCCGCCGGCCTGGCCGCGGATAAGATGGCCGAACTGATCGGCGGTTCTGGCGAAGTGGCCGTGATCGTCCACGACCAGACCAGCCGCACCGGCATTGACCGCCGCGATGGGTTCTTGAACCGCATTAAGGAAAAATACCCCAACATCACCGTGGTGGATGTGCAGTACGGCGGCGGGGATCACCTCAAATCTACGGATCTGGCGAAGGCCATCATCCAGGCCCATCCCAACCTCAAGGGCTTCTTTGGCGCCAATGAAGGCTCGATCATCGGCGTGCTGAATGCGGTCAAGGAACTGAAGAAAGAGGGCCAGATCGTCGTCATCGGCTACGATTCGGGCAAACAGCAGATGGATGCCATCCGCGCGGGCATCGAGGCCGGGGCTATTACGCAGGACCCCATTGGCATCGGCTACAAGTGCGTCGAAGCGGCCGTCAAGGCCATCAAGGGCGAGAAGGTCGAGAAGAATATTGATACCGGCTTCCACTGGTACGATAAGACCAATATCGACTCGCCGGAGATCAAGCCGCTGTTGTACGAATAAACCCTAAGCGCAGGCTGAAGCCTGCCGGCATAGAAACCCCTGCGGGTTGAAGATAGAACCCGCAGGGGTTTTTACGTTCCAAGCAGGGGCTTCAGCCCCGCGTTCATCCGCCCGCGCGGGGCGGGGGGAGAGCTGTCAGCGGATTTCGGGAACGGATTGAACGGATTTCTTGCAGGTCGGGTTCGGGGCGGCAGGCAAGTACCGCCCGGCGGGGATCGGCGGGGGTTGGAAACCCCCGCCTCAGTACCTGGAAACCCCTGACGGGGTTCTCATCCTCAGCCCCGCAGGGGCTTCCACGTCCTGAGCAGGGGCTTCAGCCCCGCGTCCAACCCGCGCGGGGCGGGGGAGAGCTGTCAACGGATCAAGCCCATTCTTATGGGCCGGGAGCGGATTGAACGGATTTCTTGCAGGTCGGGTTCAGGGCGCGGGGCGGATCGGCGGGGGTTTCAACCCCCGCCTCAGTTCATGCAAACCCCCGGCGGGGTTCTCATCTTCAGCCCCGCAGGGGCTTTCACGTCCTGAGCAGGGGCTTTAGCCCCGCGTTTTCGCCCCCCCAACCCACGCGGGCGGGGAAACCCCGCTCCTACGTCTAGTTGCAATCCGTTCTATAATCCGTTCAATCCGCTCCCGAAATCCGTTGACAGCTCCCCCTAACCCGCAGGGACTTCCACGTCCTGAGCAGGGGCTTTAGCCCCGCGTCCAACCCGCGCGGACGGGGAAACCCCGCCCCTACGTCCGATTGCAATCCGTTCTATAATCCGTTCAATCCGCTCCTGGCCCATAAGAATGGGCTTGATCCGTTGACAGCTCCCCCCAACCCGCGCGGGCGGGGAAACCCCGCCCCTCCCCCCATCATCCGTTCAATCCGCGCCCTGCGTGCAGAATTTGCACTCAGGCCAGGGTGCAAAATTTGCATCCTGGCGTTGGTTCAATTATTCCCTTCCGCCAGCGTGCAGAATTTGCATTCAGGCCAGCGTGCAATTTCTGCATGGAGGCCAGCAGGAGAATTCTGCACCCTGGCCCCCTGCGTGCATTTTTTGCACCTCTCCTGAGTGCAAATTCTGCACTTCTCCTGAGTGCAAAATTTGCACGTGATTCTATTAACTACTCTTTTAACTACCTAGAAAGACTACTCTAGACTAGACTAGACTCTAGACTGGCTGGCTGGCAGTTCATGGTTTGCAGTAAAAACCCGCGGCCTGGTGTACAATCGTCCTCAAAGCACCCAACCCATCCAAGGAGTTAACCCATGAAGCTTGGTCTTGGGCTGTATGCCCACATCCTCAACCGTGATAACCTCTTATTCGCCAAACAGGCCGGGGCTACGCATATTGTGGCGCACACCCCCTTCTCTGACTCGCGCAAGCCCGGCGATTTTGACGCCATTTGGACCTACGAAGAGTTGGTCGGCCTGCGCAAGATGATTAACGACGAGGGCCTTGAACTGGAAGCCATCGAAAACTTCCTGCCTGTTTTCTGGTCCGACGTCCTGCTCGACGGTCCGCGCAAGCATCAGCAGATGGAAAACCTCAAAACCCTCATCCGCAATGTTGGGCGGGCGGGCATCCCTATTTTTGGCTATAACTTCTCGCTGGCAGGCGTGTGGGGGCGTGAACACGGCCCCTGGGCGCGCGGCGAAGCCGAAACCGTCGCTTATCTCGACCCTCAACAGCCGCCTATCCCCCTGGGCATGGTTTGGAACACCGTAGTAGACCCCGCCGCGCCGCAGGGGGTGCTTGCTCCCGTCTCACAGCAAGAGCTGTGGGAGCGCTTTGAATATTTCCTGCGTGAGATCATCCCCGTGGCCGAAGAAGCGGGCGTGGTGATGGCCCTGCACCCCGATGACCCGCCCCTGCCCGAACTGCGCGGCACGGCCCGCCTGGTCTATCAGCCGCACCTCTACCAAAAGGTCTTCGACCTGGTCCCTTCCCCCAACAATCAGGCCGAGTTCTGCCTGGGGACGCTCCAGGAAATGACCGAATGTGATTTATACGAAACGGTGGAAAAGTATTCCGCGCAGGGCAAGGTGGCTTACGTCCACTTCCGCAACGTGCGCGGCAAGGTCCCGCGCTACTACGAGGTCTTTATTGACGAGGGCGACAGCGACATGATCCGCGTCCTGCGCATTTTGCACAAGAATCACTATCAGGGCGTGCTTATCCCCGACCATACCCCCGCCATGAAGTGCGCCGCCCCCTGGCACGCCGGCATGGCCTACGCGTTGGGGTTCATGCGCGCCGCGATTCGCATCATCGAGCAGGGCGGCTGATGGCGGTCAGATCATCCCGACCGTCTCGGCGGCGATGAGCATGTCGGGCGTGCTGTGAACGCCAAAGCGCTGATACATCACCGCCAGTAAATGCGCCACCCAGGCATCATCATGCCCCATCTGCGCGGCGGCCTGCGCGGCCGTCTGGCCGTCTAAGAGGCGAAAGAGAAGCTGGTACATCTCGGCGGTGAGGTCCACGTAGTGCGGGCTGAAAGCCACCGAGACCATGTCTTGGTCGGGCATGGAGAAGGCGTTTTGAGGCCGCTCGCGGGCGTCCAGTTCGGGCAGTTCGCCGCCAATGCACAACTGGCCGGTATTGACCAGGTACATCAACTCGCGCGATGAGCGCGGGTCTTCGTACCAGGCACAGCCGGGTTCGGGTTGGTCTATAAAGAGCAAGATTCTCGTCATAAAGATAAAATAGAACATTTTTTCTGTCCAAACAAGGGTGAAAGATGGGCTAGCCCCTTGCGGTGAGCCGCTCCCCCCCAGGGGGGATGGCGGCGGAGAAGCGCAGGGAAGAGGAAACCACCTGACATTTTTAACGATTGAAGAGAATCTCACCCGCCGCTATAATGAGAAAAATCCACCTATTTGTTCAGAAAGAGAGGGGGCCTGGCATGTTATACCGTAGTTTTTCGATCTTAATCGTATTGGTGATCAGCGCGCTGCTGCCCTGGGGGCCTGCCCTGGCGCAAACCGCTGACCGTCCCATCACGCAGGCAGAGGCCGCCGAAGAAGGCGCCGCCGGCGGGCTGATCGTTACTTTTGCGCCCTCGGCGGCAGATGGCCCGCGCGCCGCCGCTGATCTGGCCCCCGCGTTGAGCCGCGCGGCCGGGGTGAAGCTGGCCTTCCAGCGCCCCATGACGGGCGGGGCTTACGTTTACCGGTTCGAGCGCGTCTTAACCGCCGGAGCCGCCCGCGCCGCCGCCGCCCGCCTGCGCGCCGCGCCCGGCGTTGCCGCAGTAGAACCCGACTGGCGCTTTCACATCGCCCTGGCCCCCAACGACTCGCTCTACAGCCAGATGTGGAACCTGGCCCCCGCTACCGCCGCCAATTACGGCATAGACGCCCCCGCCGCCTGGGATATCACCACCGGCGACCCCGATATGATGATCGCCGTGCTGGATACCGGCATCCTCAAGCTCCACCCCGACCTGATCGGGCGCTTTGTGGCCGGGTATGACTTTATTTCTAACACCTTCACCGCCAACGACGGCGACGGGCGCGATGCCGATGCCGCCGACGCCGGAGACTGGGTGACGCAGGCCGACATTAACCTGCATTCAGACTGTGGATCTTTCGCGCGCCCCAGTTCGTGGCACGGCTCGCACGTGGCCGGGACCATCGCCGCCGCCGCCAACAACGGTCAGGGCATCGCTGGCGTGAACTGGAATTCCAAAATCCTGCCGGTGCGGGTCTTGGGCAAATGCGGCGGGTCTTACTCGGACATTGCCGAGGCCATCCGCTGGGCCGCCGGACTGCCGGTGATTGGCGTTCCCAATAACCCCACCCCGGCCAAAATCATTAACATGAGCCTGGGCGGGCCGTCTACCGAGGGCTGTCCGACTCTCATGCAGCAGGCCATCAACGACGCCATGGCCGCCGGGACCATCGTCGTCGCGGCCGCCGGCAACAGCACGCAAGATGCCGCGAACTTCACCCCCGCCAACTGTACCGGCGTCATCACCGTAGGGGCCAGCGAGCAGAGCGGCTACATGGCCTACTACAGCAACTTTGGCCCCAGCCTGGAGATCAACGCCCCCGGCGGCGACCGCTTCCGCGACCCGCAAATCCTCTCGACCATCAACGACAGCGATACCACCTCGGACCTCGGCGAGATGATTTATTACCCCTACCAGGGAACCAGCATGGCCGCCCCGCATGTCGCCGGCATCGTCTCGCTGATGCTCTCCGCGAACCCCGGCCTCACCCGTGATCAGATCGTCAACCTGCTTCAGACCACCGCTACCCCCATGCAGGGCTACAGCCCCACGCAGGAATGCGGAACCCTCTGTGGGCAGGCGGGGGTTGCCCACGCCGGGCGCGCGGTGCAGGCCGCCGAAAGCCTGCAAATCGTCCTCAGCCCCACCGAGGCCGAGCCGTACTATGCCGGAGTGCCAGCCGCGGCCCCGGCCCCGCCCAACGTCATCCAGGCCGTCCTCAGCCTGTCCACCACCCCCGCCTTTCATCCCAACATGGCCGTCACCGCCCTCACCGTTGGCGGGCAGAACGCCGTCATTACCAACGTGGATACTTCCACCGGGCAGGAAGTCATCACCGCTGAAATTTACCTCTCTCCGCCCGCCGCCGGGTACTACGACCTGGGCGTCACCCGCGACGGCATTACCTATACCGTGCCGCGCGGGGTGCTGTTTGGCGTACTGCCGCGTGATGACGCTTTCACCGTGGCCGAAGACAGCCCCGCCGCCCCCCTGGTAGACCCGCTGGCTAACGACCTGGGCGCGGCAGAGACCGGCGCGGTCATCCATTCGGTCAGTCCGGCGGCCAACGGGCAGGTGACGCTCCAATCTGGGCAGATCATCTACCAGCCCAACCCCAACTTCACCGGGGTAGATACCTTCACCTACTCCGTCCTGAACGGCTCCAGCCCTACCTCTGCTACAATCACCGTCACCGTCACCGATGACCAGGCCGACCCGCCCGTCATCGCCGCCATTGGAGATTTCCAGGCCCCCAGCGGCCTGCCGCTCCAGTTCACCGTCAGCGCCTTAGACCCCGACGCCGGTGAGACGCTCACCCTTTCCGTCACGCACCTGGCCGGTGATCCCCCTGCCGCCGCCCCCCTGCCCGCCGGCGCTGTATTTGACCCTTCTGCCCGCGTCTTCCAGTGGACCCCCACTGACGATCAGGTATCGCCCACGCCTTATACCTTCGTCTTTACCGTCACCGATCACGCCGGCTTGTCGGACCAGGAAACGGTCGAGATTACCGTCGTCAGCGGGGCCACAAAGCTCTACCTGGCGGCTGTCAACCCGGTCAAGAGCGAATATGAATACACAGGCTACACCTCTGAGGCACTGCCCATGTCTTTCAAGACCAACGCAGACCGCAGTGAGTGGCGCGATTTTATCCTGGTGGCGTTTGTCAGCGACCCGTGCTACACGGGCAACGTGCGCTTCAGCCTGCTTTCTTCTGGGCCGATCACCAACGGCCAGTTTGTCATCGAAGACGGCACGGTCTTTCGGGTAACCGGCACCATCAACGGCAGTGAGGCTTACGGTACGTTCACCTTCATCAACTTCCCCCTCACCGGCGAGGTCGGGTGCAGTCTGCTGAATAAGAGCGGGCTGTGGTATGCATCGGCGGAGTGAACGGATGGGCCGGTGATTACGAATCTGGTCCTAATCCGTTCAATCCGTTCCCGGCCCATCGGAATGGGCCGAGAGCGGATTGAAGGGATTGAGCGGTTCGGTCCTAATCCG
>DAOUAC010000070.1:0-24321 GCA_034434155.1 Anaerolineaceae bacterium | reverse complement strand
ACATCTTCCCCGAAGTCGTTCCGCCCGGCACAGTGCTGGGCGACCTGCGCGCCGCCGTGGCCGAAGAAGCCGGCAGTCGCCCTCTGCCCGTCATCGCGCCCGCCTGCCACGATACCGGCTCGGCGGTGGCCGCCGTACCGGCCTCCGGCCAGGATTTTGCCTGGATCAGTTCAGGAACCTGGTCCATTATGGGAGTCGAAACACCCGAAGCGGTGGTCAATGAACAGTCACTGGCCGGGTCGCTCACCAATGAGGGCGGCGTCAACGGAACCTACCGCCTCTCGAAAAACATCATGGGATTGTGGCTGGTGCAGGAATGCCGCCGCACCTGGGCGCGCCAGGGGACCCAATATTCCTACGACGACCTTACGCGCCTGGCCGCCGAGGCTGTGCCCCTGCGCGCCGTCATTGACCCCGACGACAACGACTTCCTGAAACCCGGCGACATGCCCGCCCGCATCCGCGCTTACTGCCAGCGCACCGGCCAGCCCGTCCCCGAAACGCCCGGCGAAGTCGTGCGCTGCGCTCTCGAAGGCGTGGCCCTCAAGTACCGCTGGGTGTTAGAGCGCCTCGAAGCCCTGCAAGGCCGGCGCATTGACCCCATTCACATTGTCGGCGGCGGCACGCAGAACAAGCTCCTCTCGCAGTTCACCGCCGATGCTACCGGCCGCCTGGTCATCACCGGCCCAGTCGAAGCGACTGCCACCGGCAACCTGCTGGTTCAGGCCGTAGCCCTCGGCGAGATCGGTTCGATTGCCGAGGCCCGCGAAGTGGTGCGCCGTTCTTTCGATGTACTGCATTTTACCCCCAACCCAGACACCTGTACTGCGTGGGATGATGCCTATGCGAAGCTCTTGAAAATCATCGGGTGATTGCCATGCCTCTCGAACCCCCTTTCCCCAATCTCGATGAACTGCTCGTCATCATGGGCGAGGCCGGCCAGCGCATCTCCGAAATCCAGGCTTCTGAAGGCGCCGCCGGCAACCTATCCATCTTCGTCAACTGGCCTATTGACCCCCGCCGCACCTTCCCCGTCATGGAAGTGATCCAACTGCCGGTCAAAGTCCCGGCCCTGGCCGGCGGCGCGGTGATTATGTCTGGCTCAGGCCGCCGCCTGCGCGAGATCCGCGACGAGCCCATCCTCAACCTCGGCTTCCTCGTCATCAACCCCGGCGGCGAGACGGCTCAACTCTATACCTCGCCCATCAAACGCTTCGAGCGCCTCTCCAGCGAATATAACTCGCACCTGTCCATCCATAACGATCAGGTCGAACGCGGCAAACTCAACTTCAGCGCCGTCGTCCACGCCCAGCCCCGCTACCTCACCTACCTCAGCCACATCCCCGCCTACCGCGATGAAGCCTATCTCAACCGCCATTTACTGCGCTGGCAGCCCGAACTGATCGTCAACCTCCCGGAAGGGATTGGCCTGGCCCCCTTTGAAGTCCCCGGCTCGCCAGAGCTGATGGCCCGCACCGTGGAATGCCTGCGCGATCACCGCATTGTGGTGTGGGCCAAGCATGGCGTGGTGGCTCGTTCAGACGTTTCGATCAAGCGCGCTATTGACCGCATTGAATATGCCGAAGCCGGCGCTCATTACGAATATCTGAACCTCGTCAACAACAACCTGGCCGATGGCCTCTCGGCTGAAGAGATCCGCGCTATTTGCAAAGCCTGGAACGTTCAACAAAACATTTTTTAATCACCGGCCCGGCTCTCGTCTCAGGGGGCGTTTATTGAATTGGGTGTAAACTGCGGGGCACGCCCCGTAATTTACACCCAATTCAACACCTTACCTCGTGGATTTCAATCTCCCGCGACTGCGCCGCCCTTTACCCCTATGATGATCGCATGGACGACAGGCGCCCGCGCACTTCCGCCGGGGCGCGCTGGATAATGGCGCAGGGAAAATCGCCGCATTCAGCGCAGGTATTCACGCCGCGCTGCATCCCGCAGCGGCGAATCAGACAGTCACGGCAGAAGATAAAGATCCGTTCGCCGCCCGTCTTGCACCCTTCACAGTTAATATCCTCCGCCAGCACCGGGTAATCGGGGGTCGTCCATTGGGCCGCCAGTTCGCGCCGCGCAAACCAATCATCTCGCAGCGTTGCCACCCGCGCCGGGCAGGCATAGCAGTCCAGGCCGCAGAAGGCGATCTGGGATTCGTTCATCTTCTTATGCTCCTTTTTCCCGATGAAAAAAATCCCCGTAACTACTCAGCCAAAAGGACATCTGCCAGACTGAGCAGTTAATCCCCTCTATTATCTCATACGCGAGGGCGCGAGAAAACAGAGCTTCTTCCTACAATTTGGTTAACTTAATCCTTCCACCTCAGCCCCGTTTGCGCGCCCGTTCTGCCGACAGCATCGCCTCGGCCATCACATCGTAGGCGGCGCTCCAGGCCTGTTCGATCTCAGCGGTAAACTCCGCGCCCATTTCCTCGCGGAACGCCAGCAGCAGGGCCTGTTTCATCGGCTCGTAATGGCTGGCCTCCACGCCGTAAGCAATATGCCGGGCGCCCATCTCCACCAGGGCCGGGTGGAGCTTTTCCAGGCGGTCCAGGCCGCGCACCGTCACGCGCACCATCGCCATAAATTTACGGCTCTGCGATTCCATATCCGCGCGGAACAACGGCCGCATCGTCGGGTCAATGCGAAAAAGATGCTCGTAAAACCGCAGGCTGATCGCGTCAGCCCTGGGGGCCATCTTTTCAAAACTCTCTTGCACCAACCGGATTTGCCTGGAGTCCATTGCTCCACTCCTTAATTTGTGAAACGCTAAAGCGATAGCAACAGTATAGCACGCCGCAATTCTAGATGGAATTCGGGACGTTTCACTGTACAATAATGGGGAAGGAATTTCTTTTAGGAGATGGGCTATGCCTGGCAGGAGAATTGAAGACCCCACTGGAGTCTATATTGAAGCCGTGCCTCCTTTTTCTTACGCCGCCGGGTGCGATTCGCTGGTCCTGGCGCTGCAATCTGCGGCCGCGGCAATGGGGCATTATATATCTTATCCTATGCTCAAAGGGTTCTCAGCACTGGCTTTCCGGCTCCTGTTCCATCAAGATTGGTGTCGGTATTCACCCGATGCGCTGGAAGGTTACGACCACTCTCACCTGGCCTTTGGATGCCTGGGGTTCAAACCCATCGCCGCCCATATCCCCCCTGATGACGCTGAGGCAGTGCAGAAATCGCGCATGACCATCATCGCAAACCTGCGCGCCGGGCGGCCTATGCTCGGCCTGCACTTGATGGACCGCGATGACTGGGGCGTGATCGCTGGCTACACGCGCGGCGCGCAGACTCTGCTCTGCCGCACCCCTCACGACGACAATTCCCCCCGCCTGGTCGAAAACAAAAACTGGCCGACTATGATCCTGGAATTCCATCCTTCAACCACCAGCCGCCTCACAGATCGCAAATCCAGGATTTTACAATCTCTGCGCGTCGCCGTAGATCTATTCGAAGCCGAGCAGTACGGCCCGCTCTACAGCGGCAGGGCGGCTTACCTCTATTGGATCGCCGGCCTGCGCGACGAAAAGACCTTTGCCCGCCTGGAAGAGCGGGGCGGGCGCGAGTATTCGTATTGGATCAGCCTGCTGCGCGGAGCCGACAGCGAAAACTACCGCCTGGACCGGCGCTACAGCAGTCCTTACCTGGAGCGCGCCCACGTCAACGCCTGGCGGCTGACCAGTCTGATCGACGCGCGCCGGTCAGCGGCCCACTACCTGCAAGCCATCGCCGCCGACTTTACAGGCGAACCCGCCGCCCTGCTGATGGAGGCCGCCGGGCATTACTGCCGGGTTGAAGCGCTGTTGGAGAACGTCCGCGCCTGTGCCCCCTGGGAATACCAGTTGAATGAAATCCCCTGGACGAATGCCATGCGGCTGGAACAGGCCCGGGCGCTCGAACAGGCGTTAGGCGAGGAAGGCCAGGCAGTTGAAGCCCTGGCGGCCTGTGTAGAGCATGTCGCGCGCGCCTCAGCCTGAAGGAATCTGCCCGGCTGTGCCGTTCCAGAGCGTCATCACCATGGACGGGCATACACTGGTGGCACGCACGTACAACCCCGGCGCGCCCGGCCTGCCCATCCTTTTGCTCCACGGTGTGATGTCCTCCCTGCCGTTTTGGGAGCCGCAGTTGGTCGAGCCGTTCCTCCCCTATGGCCCCTGCACCGCCATCACCCTGCCCGGCCATTTTCCGGCGGCATTTCCACCCCATTTTGGCCCCTCTGACCTGACAGCCGGATGCATCGCCGCACTGCTCCACGCCGCCTTTCAGACGCACAGCCGGCAGCAGGGCATGGCAGACAACCGGCCTGCTCTAATCGTCGGCCACTCTACCGGCGGTTTTGCCGCCCTGGCCCTGGCTGTGTACTGCCCGCAGGCCGTCGCCGGGGTCATCAGCATCGCCGGGTTTGCCCAAGGCCGCTGGAGCGGCTGGTTAAGGCTCTTTCAATGGCTGGCCCGCCGTGAACGGCTGGGCCGGGCCGCGTTCAGTGCGCTCCTTTTCCTGGGCAGCCTGCGCCCGCTCTTCCGCGCCTCAGCGGCCTATCACACCCCCATTCCACGCGGTCGCCGCACGCCCCGCGAACTGGAAGACCTCATCGAAGCCAATTTTCAGGCCTTTCGCGGCTTCGACGCGCGCGCCATGCAGATATATTTTGCCGCCATGTCCGACATCAACATCCTGCCGCAGTTGCCTGCCATTCGCGTGCCGGTGCTGGCCTTATGCGGAGATGCCGACCCGGCCGTCCCGCCTGTGCAGTCCGAGCGCATCGCCGCCGCCATCCCCCGCGCAGAACTGGTCGTCCTGCGCGGAGGGGTGGGTCACATGCCATTCTATGCGGCAGAGGCGGCCTACCGCGCGGCGGTTGATGGCTGGCTCAGAAAACATTTTGCGCAATGAACCCCGCGCTATAAATTTCCTCCGATCATCGGTAAAAACAACGTGACCTGCCCCGCTGCCGGCGTAGAGGTTGGCCGGATGGTCGGCGCGCCGGTCGGCGCGGTGTATGGAGTGCTGGTAGAGCGGGGCGTCGGCGAAGGCGTAAACCGGCGCGGCGTGGGCGTGCTCGAAAGCTGGACGGTTGGCGTATGGGTAGGTCGGACGGTGGGAGTGGCTGTTAGCCCCGGCTGGCTCTCGGCGGGGTAGATCTTCACGGCCACATCCGTCCGTAAGGCCGTCACCGTCAATACCAGATCTCCGGCGGCAGAGGCGGTCACCCGCTGCGTGCTGAGAATCGGCGTCGTAGATGGATACGGGTTCCACCATTCGACCACGTACTCTTCGCCCGCGCGCAGGCCGCCCACCGTCACCGTGCCGGTAATCTCCGGCGCGCTGATCCCTGCGGCGGCGCGCTGCCAGGTGTGTTCTGTATTCTGGATCCACAAATGCGCGCGGCGGTTGGTCAGGTCTTTCTGGCCCAGGGCGCGCAGGCGCGTGTCAGATACCTGCGCCGCCGCGTCTTGGTACAGGCCGTTGTTCAGCGGGATCGTCCGAATAAAGTTGTAATACGCGCCAAACTCGTCGCGGTGATCGAAGATGTAACTACCGTTCTGCCCCTGGCGGTAGATGTGGTAGTTCTCGTACCAATACGACTCAATCAGCCCGCCGGGGTTGATCCCCCCCCAAATGAACTGGTGCAGCCACACGCCCCGCGTATCGGCGTCCAATTGGGCCGTTCCGGGTTCAGTACCGCTCACGGTAAAGCCAGTTTCACCACGGATCACGGGTTTGCCGGCCCCACCGGGCTGATATGCGCCGCGCTGCATGCTCAGGTTCACCGTCACCGCCGCCGGGTCGGCAAAATCCGGCGAGGATTCTTCCACATACAGGTGAATATCGGCGAAATCCACGTAGGGGAACCCGGCATTAGCCCAAAATGCATCACGGGGGAAAGAATGCCAGTTCGAGGTGGATACCAAATGATCGTTGGGCGCGAACTGGTGCATATACCGCCCAAACTCATCGGCCATCGTAAAATGCCGCCCGCTGGCCGGGTCGCCCTCGTTGAGCAGTTCCCACGAGTGAATGGCGGTCGAGTAGCCCCAACGCGCCTGCAAATAGCGCCACCAGGCCTGCTGTAACCAGCGCGTGCGCGTCACCTGCCGCCAGTTGCCATAGAACCAATCGTTACCAGGGCATTGAACGGGGTCATTGCCGGGGTCAGCGTCAAAACAGGCCGGGTCATCGGGAATGCGCTGGCCGTTAAAATCAAACCGCTGGCCCAAAAATTCGTTCTTTTCATGCACCACCGGGCGCAGGTAGACCCCGTTCTGCTCGGCCAGCTTCAAAACCTGGTCAAACGCAAAGGAATTGCGCTGTTCCATGTACAAATCTTGCGACATCCACGGCTTCGAGACGATATTGGCCCCAAAACTGCCGTTGCCCAGGTCTTCTTCGATCCATACCCGGTCAATCCAGGCGGACCCGCCCGACGCATTTTCCATTACAAGGTAGAAATAAGGCAAGAAATCCGCACTGCCGCTGTTCCAACGGCCTTCTAAAATCTGCCAGTCGTTGGTAGCCGTGGAGACATATGGGGTGACGGCCGTCCCACTGCCGGGTTCGCCGCAGTTCGTCAGCCAGCCGCCCACTTTGGCGACCAGCCCATAAGACTGCCCACCCACGCGCGGCCCGCTGATCTCGCCGGTGCGGTAGCGGATGCGAATGCGGTAATCTACCCCGCGCTTCACCGCCGGGCGGCCAGACTTCCACCCGATAAACATGCACGGGCGCGTGGCCGAAACCCGCATAGAGGCCGTACTGCCCGGATAGGTAATTTCGGTGGTCAGCCCTTCATAGGGGATGTAGCGCCCGTTCAGCGCCGGGTCGGTGGAGTTCCAGGGGTTCCAGGCCGAGCCGTAAATGCCCCACTCCGAAAGCCACATCCGCACCAGTTGAATGCCGTTCTGCCCCATGATCTGAAAATGGGCGCGGTTGGCTTCTACCGGGTTGACCCAGGAAATATGATCGTAATTCATGTTGTAGCCCAGGGCAGGGAAGTACGTGCCGTCCTCAAACTCAAAATAGCGGCGGTCCCTCTGGCTGACGCGCACAAAACCGTGGCTGTCTGAGGGGGTCACGGTAAAAGCGGCCGGGGCCGTCTCGGTGCGCCCAGAAGCATCTTCGGCCACCAGCTTATACTGCCAGTTCCCGACCTGGTTGGGCGCAAAACGTACCTTCCAGGAATAAGCGCCGGTCGGGTAAAACCATTCCTGGCCGTTCTTCAATTGATGATCATATTCCTGAAAGTAAAAAGCCGGCTGGCGGTAGGTCGTCGCCCAGTTATCGGGCGTGAACAGCGCGTCTACGCTTACGCCCTGGCCCGGCGCAATGCCGGGCGGAGGGGCCGGGTCGTAGGGCATTTGCGGGTTCTCCGCGTCTGTATCCACCTGGAAAGTGATTTCAAACTTCGCGTAGCGCGGAACCTGCCCGCCGGGGTACTCGCTCTGGTTGGTGGTAACATCGCGGATCGTTGGCCCGGTCAATGCTTGCAGATCACCCAGTGGGGTGACCGTCCGCATAATCGCCGGGCGCGCCGGCCAAACCGCCAGCGCCAGGCTGAGAATCAGGGCCCCCCTGGTGAAAAGAAGCAAACGATAGTTCATGTAGATTTCTTTGGTGTCGATCTGGGGTGCGATGCTCGCAGACCTGCGCTGACCGCCAGGTACGCGGCCTGGTTGAACCCGCGGTCTTTCCGTACGATGGTGAATGCCTGTCTCGTCAAGCTGATCTGATTATAGCCATCCCAGGTTCCAGCACAACTTACAAAACTGATGACTCCCCGCTTCGCCGCGCAGTTGGCGCGCGGATGCCGTTTGTTCAATCCATCCAGACGGGTATATAATCATCCCGACGGCCCTGCCCGTGCAGACCCACTTTCATCAAAGGATAGTATTTCAACTGGTACGTACACGGCGGGCACGGCCCCGTATACCCGTTATTCGGTGAATGACCCTCAAAGGAACTCCCTATGGCTCAACCTTCTTTTGATTTTCCCCCCGGATTGAAAATCGCAGCCCAGGTGAACCCTGAGCCAGACGAGACGGAACTGCGCTTTATCAACCAGATGGGCATCGAGTATGTCGTCCTGTGGACCGGCCCCGACAAAGCCTCCGCCGAATATTACGCCAGCCGCAAACGGCTTTTCGCCGAGCATGGGTTGAAGGTCTATGGCTTTGGCAATTCCGGCGTCCACAACCAGGATGCAATTGTGCTGGGCCTGCCAGAGCGCGACGCGAAAATCGAAGAATACAAAACCCACCTGCGCAACCTGGGCAAAGCCGGCATCCACTACACCACCTACGCGCATATGGCGAACGGCATCTGGAGCACCGAGCCAGAGTTCACCCGCGGCCAGGCCCGCGCCCGCGCTTTTGACCTTGAAAAGGCCGAGGTCGGCTGGTGGGGCGGGCGCGAATACCGGGGACCGTTAACGCACGGGCGCGTCTATACCCAGGAAGAAATCTGGGAGAATTACCGCTATTTCATCCAGCAGGTCGTCCCGGTGGCCGAAGAGGCCGGCGTCCGCATTGGCATCCACCCCGATGACCCGCCCGTGCCTGAACTGGGCGGCATTCCCCGCTGTATCTTCAGCAGTTTCGAGGGCTATCGCAAGGCGCTGGAAATTGCCAACAGCCCCAACGTGGGCATCTGCTTGTGCGTGGGCTGTTGGTTAGAAGGCGGCAGCGGCATGGGCAAAGATGTTTTTGAAACCATCCGCTACTTTGGCGATCAGAAAAAGATCTTCAAAGTTCACTTCCGCAATGTAGACCGGCCCCTGCCCCACTTCGTCGAAACCTTCCTCGACAACGGCTATATGGATATGTATAAGGTGATGAAGGCCCTGCGCCAGGTTGACTTCGACGGCGTGCTGATCCCCGATCACATCCCCGCCATGGCCGATGACCGCCGCGTGGGAACGGCTTTCACCATCGGCTACATGAAAGCCCTGCTTGAGCGGGTCAACGCTGAAGCCGCATAGCCTTACACCCTCTCAGGTATTGATTTTTCTGTACATCAAGATGTGCAGAAAGAATAAAATATTATCCCCATAGGAGAATACAGCATGATCGTAGGGAAACTGGAAGAACTCAAAGGCCAGATTCCGGCCTCACCTCGTTTAGAAAAGGCGCTCGATTACCTGACGACCGCGCGCACGCAAGACCTGGCCGACGGCCGCTATGAGATAGACGGCGACGCCGTTTACGCCCTGGTGCAGTCTTACGAAACCCTGCCGGTAGACGAGCAGTCGAAATACGAAGCGCACCGCAAGTATATTGACGTACAGTTCATCCAATCGGGCGTTGAGGTCATGGGCTGGGCTCCACTGGCCGAGATGGTCGTCACCAAACCCTATAACCCCGAAAAAGACGTTGCCAACGGCGTCTGCCCCCTGGCCGTCTCCACTCTGGTTAAAGTCGCCGCCGGGCAGGCCGCCATCTTCTTCCCCGAAGACGCCCACGCGCCCAAGCTGGCCGCCGGCAACCCCGCCCCGGTGAAAAAGATCGTCGTAAAAGTGGCAGTCTAACGGGCGGCCTGGCAGATACAGAGCTGAAGCCCCTGCTCAGAATGTGCAAACCCCTGTGGGGGTTCGAAAGGATCACCCCGCAGGGGTTTGCATTCCTGGCCCAGCGCGATTCACGGGGCTTGCAAACGTTTTTGGTGAAAACCTTTCAACGAATTGTTTCGCGCGTGTGATATAATCATTTCAGGTGGGGGATGCGTATGAATTAAAATTGGCGAGTCAAGGCTTTTTCCAGAGTTGCGCACAAGACGGGGTACACAAAAAGCCCTTGATAAAGGATATGAGATGCGCGATATTATTGTAATCGGAGCTTCGGCCGGCGGAGTGGAAGAGCTCATCAGGCTGTCCAGGCGCCTGCCGCCGGGTTTACCTGCCGCCATCTTTGTTGTACTGCACATTAGCCCAGATGCTCCCGGCCTTCTGCCGAAAATCTTACAGCGCCGCTCGTCCTTTAAGGTGAAATTCCCCCAAGATCAAGAACCCGTCGTCCCTGGCACCATGTATATCGCCTCACCCGATCACCACCTTGTCCTCTCGCCCACAAGCGTTCACCTTTCGCACGGGCCCAAAGTCAACCGGATGCGCCCCTCAGTGGATACGCTCTTTTGTTCTGCCGCCAGGGCCTTTGGTTCGCGCGTGATTGGCGTCATCCTCTCTGGGACCGGCAGCGATGGAACCTATGGTCTGCAAACCATTAAAGAAAGCGGCGGCATTACTATCGTCCAGGATCCCGAAGAAGCCCTGTTTACAGGGATGCCTTCCAGCGCGCTTGAGCAAATTACGGTAGATTACGTCACCCCGGTTAGCAACATGATTCCGCTGTTTGAGCAGCTTGTCTCTGGCGACCTGTCGCCCAACCGCGACCGCTCCCAGTCAGAAACTAGAATAACCAAAGAACAGGGAACAGACAACGTGAGATCCGCTTCTTCAACGGATACAAGAAACCTGCGCCAGGATAAAGAAACCTTCAACCAGGATGGCAAAGACAGCACGCCGCGCACCCTGTTAACCTGCCCTGAGTGCGGCGGAGTACTGTGGGAAACCACGCAGGGAAAGCTGGTACAGTATGCCTGCCAGATTGGGCATACCTTCTCAGAACACAGCCTCTATAACAGCCAGGGAGAAACGCTCGAAGAAGCCCTATGGATGGCCGTCCGCACGCTGGATGAACGCGCTACCTTGTCGCGCCGCCTGGCACACCGTGCCGGGGAACACGGCCACCCCCTCACGCGCGATCAGCTCCTGCGCCGCGCCGAAGAAGCAGAAAAAAGCGCCACCGTCATCCGCGAGATCGTCTCTCATTCCAAAGTCGTCTACAGTCCAGACGCGGAAGCGACGGAAACCCTCGATTAATACGCCCTCAGCATAAAGTGCCTATCATCCCCCTTCCGAAAGGATTGCATCTATGAGCGCAGCAGAACCCCTAACCACATCCAAAGATTTCGAAATGCTCCTCGAATTTATCAAGCATAACCGTGGGTTTGATTTTACCGGCTATAAGCGCTCCAGCCTGATGCGTCGCTTTCACAAGCGCATGACCGAAGTGGGCGTCAGCGAGTACGGCGACTACATGGATTACCTTGAAGTCCATCCTGAAGAATTTAATCATCTCTTTAACACCATCCTCATTAACGTCACTGCCTTTTTCCGCGACACCAAAGCCTGGGAGTATATTGACCAGTACATCATCCCCCGCCTGATCGGCAGTAAAAAACCCGGCGAGCAGATTCGCATCTGGTCGGCAGGCTGCGCTTCAGGCGAAGAAGCCTATACCATTGCCATTCTCATGGCTGAACACCTGGGCATCGAAGGCTTTAAAGAAAAGGTAAAAGTCTACGCCACCGATATAGACGAAGAGGCCCTCGCTAAGGCGCGCGCGGCGGTGTACGCCGAACAAGAGCTGGCTGAAATGCCTGCCGATTTGCGCGAGAAGTATTTTGAGCGCACCAACGGGCGCTACGCATTCCACAAAGAACTGCGCCGCTGTATCATCTTTGGCCGCCACGACCTCATTCAAGATGCTCCCATTTCGCGCATTGACCTGCTGATCTGCCGCAACGTTCTCATGTACTTTAACAGCGAAACCCAGGGCCGCATCCTTACCCGGCTGAACTATGCCCTGGCTGAAGGCGGAATTCTCTTCCTCGGCAAGGCCGAAATGCTGCTCTCGCGCGATAACCTCTTCACGCCGGTCGAACTAAAGAACCGCATCTTCACCAAAGTGCATGGAATGAATATGCGCGAGCGCTTGCTGGCGGTGACCCAGTCTAACAACGAAATCGGCAGTGATTTTCATGGCTATGTGCGCATCCGCGATGCCGCCTTCGACAGCGGCCCCGTCGCCCAGGTTGTGATTGACAGCAACGGCTACCTCATTCTGGCGAATGAACGCGCCCGCGCCCTCTTTGGCCTGAGCCTGAAAGACCTCGGCAGGCTCTTTCAAGACCTGGAACTGTCCTATCGCCCAATTGAACTGCGCTCTTCCATTGACCAGGCCTATGCTCGCCGTGCCACCATGACTATTGACGAAGTAGAAGCCCACTTCAATTCAGCCGAGCCGGTTTTCCTCAAGATCGTCCTGACCCCTTTACAGCAAAATAACGTTGAAGCTATTGGCGTCTGTATCTCATTTTTCGACATCACCGAATACAAACGCTTGCAGCGCCAGTTGGAACACTCTAACCAGGAACTGGAAACCGCCATGGAAGAACTGCAATCCACCAATGAGGAGTTAGAGACTACCAACGAAGAGCTTCAATCTACCATCGAAGAACTGGAAACCACCAATGAAGAGCTTCAATCTACCAACGAAGAACTGGAGACGATGAACGAAGAACTGCAGTCCACCAACGAAGAATTGGAAACGATGAACGACGAGATGACGCAAGGCACGCTGGAGCTAAACCGCATCAACTCGTTCCTCGAATCAATTCTTACCAGCCTGCGCGGCGGGGTGATCGTAGTAGATCAGGAAATGAACGTGCAAACCTGGAATAAAAAAGCCGAAGACCTGTGGGGCTTGCGCGAAGATGAGGTCTTGGGCATGAACCTGTTTAACATAGACTTCGGTCTGCCGGTTGACCAGATGAGAAAAAATATCCGCTCGGTGATGTCTGGCGAAGTACCATCGAGTGAAATTGAGGTCGCCGCTACCAACCGCCGGGGGCGCGCCATCCGCTGTGAGGTGATCTGTACGCCGCTCCTCGACCATGCCCGGCACGTCCAGGGAGTGATTATGATGATTGAGCAAAAAGGGGTGATAACCGAGTAAAGGAAGGCCTATGGACGACCCAGTTGCACATGCGCGCCACCGATTGGAGATTATGTACGAAAGAATCAGCCAATCGCCCACACTGCCAAAAGAGACTATGCCAGAGCTGTTCGAGGAATTTTCCGTAATCCTGGAAGAACTGCACCAGGCCAACGAAGAACAACGTGTGCAGTTTGACGAACTACTGCACACGCGCCAACTGCTTGAAGAAGAGCGCAAGCGCTACCAGGAGTTGTTCGAGTACGCCCCTGATGCGTATATCGTCACCGATACCAACGGCAACATCACCACAGCCAACCGCGCCGCCGCGCACCTGCTGGGCATGCGGCAAGATTTTCTGGTTCGCAAGCCGCTGAGCGTCTTTATCGCCTCGGAAGATCAGCACACCCTCACCCGGTTGATCCACAGCCCACAGCCAGAGGTTGAGGAAGAAATCCGCCTGCGCCCGCGCGACAGCACCCACCTGCTGACTACCTGGGTGCGCGTATCGGCCAATGAGGTACACAGGCCAGAAACAGCCCGGCTGCGCTGGCTTTTCCGTGATATCACCGCACAGAAAGACACGTTGGCCCGCCTGGAAGCCAGCGAACTCCGCTTCCGCACGATGTTCGAGGAAGCTCAGGTAGGCATGTGTCTGATGGACCCACGCGGCCGGTTGGAAGAATGCAACCGCGCTTTTATAGAATTAACCGGATATCCGGCGCAGGAACTGAACGGTAAAATCTTCTACGAACTGGCCGCCCCACCTGCCGATACCGCCGCGCTGGAAACCGCTGTTGCCGAGATTCTTCAGGGTAGGCGCAGTAACTACTGGACCGAGCAGAGCTTCCGCACCAAAGCCGGCAAGACCATTTGGGCGCGCCTGGCCGCCTCACTTCTGCGTGACTCTCAACACCAGCCGGCCCACTTGCTCTTTATCCTCGAAAACATCACCGCCGAAAAAGAAGCCGCCCTCGAGCTGGCCGAACTGAACCGCCGCCTGCGCGAAAGCAGCGAGATCGAGCGCCTGCGCCTGGCCCAGGAACTGCACGACGGCCCGATACAAGACCTCTATGGAGCCATCTTCGCTCTGAATTCCGTGCAAACTGAAGGCCAGCCCGCCGAACTAACCGCCAGCCTTAAAGAAGTTCAGGAAATGCTCAAGGGCGTGGCCAGCACACTGCGCTCGATCTGCGGCGAACTGCGCCCCCCCACCCTCTCGAACCTGGGCGTTGAGCGCGCCATCCGCTCGCACGCCGAGCGCCTGAACCACCAAAACCCCGACCTTGAGATTGAACTGCGCCTCGACGCCGACGAGCAAAGCCTATCATCGGCCATCCGCCTGGCGCTCTTCCGCGCTTACCAGCAGGCCATCTTGAACGTCATTCGTCATGCCAGGGCCACCAAAGCAATGGTCGAACTGAGGCTTCAAGGAGAGGCGGTAGTGCTGCGCGTCTGTGATAACGGCGTAGGCTTTCAGGCCCCTCTCAAGATGGTTGAGCTGGTGCGCGAAGGCCATTACGGTCTGGCTGGCATCTCCGAACGCATTCAGTCACTGGGGGGAACCGTGCGCATCCATTCTGACCACGCCAAGGGGACCTGTATTGAGGCAACCATCCCCAGAACTTAAAAAATTCCTGCGCATGCGTAGGGAGCGTCTTCTCTGCTTCCGCTCCCTACGCACTCCCCCGGTAACTTATTCCACCTTTAAGCGCCTGGCAAGCTCCATCGCTTCCTCTTTCGAAGCGGCGTTGACCTCGTAAACCATGCGCGCTTGGGGGGGGTGCTGGGCGCGCCAGCTTTCCGCCGGCCCCTCTCCCTGGTAACTGTGATACTGCGCCACGTGATCCGCAAAGAACGTCCAGGCCTCGCGGGTAACTTCCGGCGGCTGAACCAGGTTCAAGAGCTTGAGGTTGGGGATTTTCTTCCAGTTTTCCCACTGATGGCGGGCATTCGCGCAGCAGTGCATCCCCATCGCCCCGTACCGCTCCGATAAAGCCGCCAGTTCCGGCAGGAACAGGCGGTTAAACATCCGCCCGCTGACGGCCCCAACCTCATCTTCCGAAAGGGTAATGCCATACGGCATGTAGTAATCTGGATAGTGGGCGATGAACTCGCGCCCAAAGCGCGCGAACCATTCATCTAAGAACATCACCAGAAAGGTTTGCACCTTGCGGGCCAGCTCTTGCACCGCCTCCGGTTCCTGGATCAGCGCAGGGTAGAAGGTGGTTTTATCCCAGATCAATGCGCAGATATCCATGGGACTTTGCAAATCCACCATGTGAAGCAGCGCCTCTGGCCCGGCCCGCCGCCGCAGTTCTTCGGCCATTTCAAATAAAATCCGCACCGGCGGCGCATCCAGCGCAGGGATGGAAATGCCCGCCACCTCTTCCGCCGAGTGAATGCGCGGCATGGCAAAGGGCATATCGTTTTCAGGATAATAAGTACGACAGCCAAACGCCGCCGCGAAGATCTCTGTGCCGGTGTACACATCGAGGAAGGGCAGGCTATCGTCCTCCAGCCATTCCAACTGCTCCAACTGCATCTGGTACTTCAGCCAGGCCCACTCCACCCGCTCGGCGGCGTTTTCCAGGTGCGGCCAGGGGCGCTCTGGCAGGTCGGGCATCCAGCGTACCAGCACAAGGCGCGTCCCCGGCCGATGGGCGTCATATAAATCCAGCCAGCGCCGTTTGCGCCGGGTAATTTTTGCATAGATTTTTTCTAAAGCGGTTGTCATTTAAATTTCCTATTCATCCAGGGATTTCAACCATTATACCGCTCATCGGGTGGCGAAACCCAACCACCTGAGCTATCCAATCTAACAGCCCATCCGGCAGAATTCTGGTCGTCACGCCCAGGCCAAAGCGCTGACGCATCACCGCCAGCGTTACACCCTATGCCGCCCAAAAGCTTCCCCCGAAATGGGCTATGGGTTACACCTGCACGCTACGGACAGGGAAGCACCTGGACGCTGTCCTGGGCTTCAATCAGCTCTCTATCAGGCCCATAGGCATGGAAAACAGCCACCGTATCGCCGCACTGTAGACCCGTTTGAGCCACATAGAAGGTGCAAACCAGATCGGTCAAGCTGTCGGCGTTCACGTCTAGCCTGGCACACAGCAATTTACCATCCTGAGAGGCCAACGAAGCCTCATTGCCCGAGCGGCCAAACGTCACCGTATCCACTTCAACGCGCTCCGGCGCTGAGAAATCCGGCGTGGAGAAAATCACAGCCGCAACCTGGTCTTCAGCCGCAAGATTGATCTGGTTCAACGGAGAACCTGGTTTGATATCCATCACTGGATGACTCACCAGCGCTTCCACTGCGCCCACATCACACCCACCCCCCTGCGGGCGAGCCGCTCCGCGCTGGTCAGCAGGCGGACAGGCATCCGCCGCGCCGGCATCCAGGGTCGGACTGTCAAACGCCGGCGGCATCACCCGCGTCAGGCCGCCCGCTTCCTGGTAAGGCAGCAGGCGTGGGTCCAGGGGCTGCGCTACCGTGCCAGTCTGATCGCCAACAGCAGTCGGCCAGTTACAGCCATCGGTGATTCCTACCAGGTTATTGCCCAGGTTATAGATCACCGCCTCTGACGATAGATAACAATCCAGGCCGGACAGCACAGCATTGGGGTCGTAATAACTTACATTCCCAGCCAGGATGGTGTTCTGGATGGTCGCTTCGCCGTGAAAAATGGCAATGCCACCGCCGCCAACTTTGGACCACCCTATCGGAATAATATTCTTGCTAAACGTCAGGTTGAGCAGGTTGGCACTGCCCCCATCCATGCCCAGGCCGCTGCCGGCGCCATCGCCCCGGTTTTCGGTAAAGGTCACGTTCACAGCGGTCAGGTGACCACCGCCATGCCAGATTCCCCCGGCCCAATCACGCGCCACGTTGCCCGCAAAACTGCTGTCGCGCACCTCCACGTTCCCCGTGTTGCTGATCCCGCCGCCTGGGGCGATCGTCCAGTTCCCTTCAATACTGCTCTGCTCAATAACAAGATCGCCGGTATTGGCAATCCCACCCCCGCCGAACCAGTCCGTCCACGACCAGGCCCAATTGCCAGCCACCTGGCTGGCCGCCAGAGAGAGCGTACCACTGTTATACACTGCGCCGCCGTCATCTTCAGAAGTGTTACCGTTTACCTGCGACTGGTGAATAGTCATCTGGCCGGTCGTATAGATACCCGCTCCATCGGCCCCGGCCTGGTTCCCGACGACCGCACTGCTCTCGATGGTCGTTTGCCCAGCGCTGTACAGGCCGCCGCCGTTACCCAACGCAGTGTTGTTGGTGATCTGCGTGCTATCCAGGGTCAGCGTGCCGCCTTCTTGAAAAATGGCCCCGCCGCTTTGGTTGGCCCGGTTGTTTTCGAGGGTTGAAGCCCGCACCACCACAGTGCCGCCAGATTGGTAGATCGCGCCGCCCCGGTCAGCCTGGTTGCCGGTCAGTGAACACTGCTCCAAAACCATATCGCTGTAGATATACAGGGCCCCGCCCTCGCCTGCCTCGCTGAAATTATCGTCGAAGCGCACGTTCACCAGTTCTGCCTTGCCGCCCAGGCTCATGGCCCCGCCCTTGCCGCCAGCATGGTTATTCGAAAAAGTTACATCAAACAGATTCAGGCTGCCCCACGATATAACCGCCCCCACATCACCATAGCTGAAATTCCCGTCGAGACGGCTGTAGCGGATGGTCAACCTTTTGCCATTGAGGATGGCCCCGACAGCATGGCCTGAATAATTCTGATGAATGTCCACATTCAGCAGGATGGCCTCCCCCTGGTTTTCCAGCGCGCCGTTGTAGAAGCGGGCAAAGTTCCGCTCCAGGCGCGAGTTGCTGACGTGCAGATAGTTATGGTTGTAGATCCCTCCGGCGTAAGCGGCGATGTTCTCGCTGACTTCGCTCTCCGCAATCGTCGCCTGATATTCGTTATAGATCCCGCCGCCCACATTGTCATAATCGGCGAGATTCCCATTCACCTGACTATCGGTGAGGTAAAGCACATTTTGATTATAGATTCCTGCCCCCCGCGAACCCTGGTTGTCGTTCACCTGCACGCGGGTCAGGCGCAGTGTGCCGGCATTGAAGATACCCCCTCCCCGGTATCCGACATACTCCCCCATTCGATGATCGCTCACCGACCCATCGCTCATCTCCAGGATGGCTTCATTGAAAATCCCCACGCCATCCACTTCTGCCCGCCCACCCTGCAAAGACACGCGCATCAATTTTACGGCTCTGGCGCTGGGCAAAATATGCAGCGTGCGGTCGCGCACTGCATATTCAACCTGGTCGCCAAACCCCCAGATCGTTGCACCCGAAGCCGGGCCTTTGATCGTCAGCGGTGCAGTCACATCCAAATCGCCCATCCAACTGCTGTCTTCCCCTGGCCCACCCACAGAAAGGTAGTAGTTAGATTCGGTGAGAATAATCACGTCGGCTGACACCCCAGCCGGGCATTTGTCTACTGGCCGGTTAGTATTGGCCGCAATAATCGCCTCGCGCAGAGTACAGTTGCCGTTAACGATGGCATCATCCACGCTTGTTCTCACGATGATGGCCTTCCCCTCGGCCTGTACGCGGCCCGGAGACCCCAACACGGCAAAAATTAACGCAAAAATCAACGCCGCCGCCCCCAGACGTTGTAACCTTGCCTTTGCGTCCATGGTTCCCTCCTTCCAGAAACGCTCAGATCAAAAAAAACCGCGCACAACCGGAATAAGGCTGTTATGCGCGGCATGAAATTATGTCGCCCCCACGCAATGCGCGAGAACTGTAATGATTTAATTGGTGTTTTTTACTATAGCACGAATATCAACAGAAATCTACTCGTTCAATGTATTAAAACTCAATTTCCGAGATCTGATCCAGGTCAAAATCGAGCAGTTTGTCCACATGCTCCGGCGGTTCGCTTTCCACTTCATCCTCCAGACTGCCCGCCGTAATGCCCCGGTCGCACAGTGATCGGTACTCGCAGAAGCGGCAGGCCGCGCCGTCATCATTCATCTTGAACTCATCCCCCCCCAACATACGGACGGCGCGCACTAAGTTCAACAAGAACTGCTCATCCACTGCCATTCGCTGGCGGTCATAAGCCAGGCGTTCCGGCGGGTTGCCGGGTTCGGCATACCAGTAGATCATCTGCACCTGTTCAGGGGTCACGGCGCGGCCATCGTTTAAAACCGCGCCTGCTTTGACCATCAGGTACAGGTAGATGCGGGTTTGCAGGCGGTCGCGCATGGTTTGCGACTTGGGGCGGCGGGTGGAGGTTTTCCAGTCGTAGATCGTAATCGCCCCATCCGCCGCCACCAGCACCAGGTCATACTTGGCGACCAGGCGGAACCAATCGAGCGGGGCCGCCAGGGTCACTTCGATATGGCGCATCCCATTCAACTGCGGGGCCATCGTCTCGAAGAAATTCTGCCACCAGCGCAGCAGGTTTTCATCTTCGTCGGCCTCGGCCATGCGCGCCAGGCGCTCTGGTGGAACGCCCAACAAAAACTGCTGCACCAGGCGGTGAAAGCGCTCTCCGCGCCGCATGTGAGCCTCATATTCACGCACCGGCTCGGCCTGGAGCGCCGGCCACGCAAGGCGCTGGATAAAGCGCAGTTGAAAGCGGCGCGGGCAGTCCACAAAATCCTGCAAACTGCTCTGGCTAAACTCGAAGCGGTTCAGAGGGTCCATTGCCATCCTTTACGCGATTTCGCGCGCCCAAAAATCTTGCAGTTCATCCAGCGCCAGGGCCGGCTTCATCCGGCCATTCTTCCCGGTATTCCAGGTGACGATCAACGCGCGTTTGGCCCGCGTAATGCCCACATAGAGCAGTCTCAGCCGCTCGCGGATGCACGCGGCCCGATCCTCACGGGTAGCCCGGCCTTCCTCGTACCACTCATATTCATCGCGCGAGAGGGCCATGCGCATCTGTTCTAAGCCCTCGGCCTCCAGGTTCAGCCGCTCGCGGATATACCACTTTTCGCCGTAATACGCATCCTCTGGGTCACCGGACGGGAAGTTGAAGTTATTGACCGAGAGCAAATAGACCCGGTCCCATTCTAACCCCTTCGCCTTGTGCATGGTAGTGATCACCACTCTGCCCCGGTAGTTCTCTGGGTTAAAGCCAGAATCGTCATCGCTAAAGCCCAAAAAACGCCGCTGGTTGCGGGCGATTGCCTCCAGTTCGCCGCTCCAATCGGGAAGCCGCCAGTCCGGGTGATTGTCTGCCGTCTGGCGCAGCGTCAGCGCCAGCTTATAGGCAATCGCCAGGTCAGCCGGTTCGTAGAATAAATCTTGCGAGACCGTCAGCACCACCTGATCCACCGGCAGCAGGGCCGCGCCGTGCCAGCGGCGCATGACCGCCTTAAAATCTAACAGCAGGCCAAAGACCTGCGGGTCGCTGTCCATCAGGCCGCTCTTTTCCAACCAGTCCTCACCAGCCAGGGGGTAAAGGTAATCTTCCACCTTCTTCAGCGACTTCAACTGCTCAATGGCCCTCTGCGTGACGCTCGCGCTGTTCTCATCCTCGCCTTCTGGCCGCCGCCCGCGCTTGCGCCACACCTTGAAGGCGCGGGTCAACAGCGTTACCGACTTCGGATCGGCCAGGCAACGCAGGATGTGCGTCAGCGCCCCGGCAGACTGGCGCGTGGGAGCGGTGGTATCTAACAGTTCCACCGGCTCCAGGTTGCGCTTGCGCAGAAGTTCCGCCAGGGCCGCGCCGCGATCATTACGCAGGTCCAACACCACCAGGGTTTCGCGCTGTTCCTCTGGCAGTTCCTGTTGGGCGGCGTGCCAGCGTTCCAGGTTTTTAACAACCGTTTCCATTTCCTGCTCTGGCGTTTGCCTGGCCGTGGAGAGATGGATTTTGCGCGGATCGTCCGGCGGGTTGGGCTGGGGGTCATCGGGGCCGGTGGGCCGGATCAGGGGAGGGTAAAGGGCATCGCGCGCTTCGGGCAAAGGGTGAGCCTGGCGGGTCCACTCGATCAGATGGTTTGCCAGAGCGATAATGCTGGCGGTCGAGCGCCCCGAAACCGGCAGAGTTTTGTAAACCGTCTGCGGCGCGTGGATAAACTCCATTAAAAAGCGCGGGTCGGCAGTGGTGAACGTCTCATAAATGGCCTGGTTGGGGTCGCCCACGCGCACCCAGTTGCCGCCCTCACCCACCAACAGCTCTAAAATGCACTGCTGTAAGTGTGACGAATCCTGGGCCTCATCTTCGAGGATAAAAGGCCACTGCTGGCGCAGGCGGCGTGTCAGGTTTGGATCTGCGCGCAGGGCCGCCAGCGCCAGACGGATGAGGTCGTCAAAATCCACTGCGCCGCGGTAGGCCAGAGAGTGTTGGTACTCCTGGTAGATATCACAGCCCATCACGGCCAGCGGCAGCGGCATCGGTACAGATTCCAGTTGTTTGCGCAGGGCTTCAGGCGTCAGTTCATGATCTTTGGCGTAGCGGATCATCGCCAGCGCCATGCTGTTCGCCAGGCTCGGCAGGTATTTCTCGCGGATATGATCTCGCTGGCTGTCATTCAGATCAGGGTTGAGGTAATCATCCAGCGCCGTTGGATGCGCCCTCAGCCACGCCAGCACCGCCCCCTCGCGGATAGCGGCGGCATCGCGCTCGTCCACAATGGCAAAATCGCTCGCCAGGTTCACCAGCCCAGGCCGCTCGCGGACGATGTCATGCGCCAGGCCGTGCAGGGTGCGCACGCGGTAGCCCATGTGAGGCATCAGTCCTTCTTTATTCAGAATGGCCCCAATGCGTTCGGCAAAATTCTTCACCGCCGAAGTCGTCATCGTGACGATTAACACTTCCTGATCCAAATTGAGGTCCTGCGACAGGATAATATCAGCCGCCAGCACCGACAGGGTGAAGGTCTTGCCGCTGCCCGGCACTGCCGAAACCCCCATCCGCCCACCCACGTAGTCACGGATGATCTCAAGCTGGCTTTCGCGCAGGCTGTTCAGGTATGAAGCCGACTCGGTCATGCCCGCCCCTCCCTGGATTGCTGTAAGACCTGCTGCACGGCCCGCAGCAGCATCCCCCTGGATTCAAACCCGCCCTCGTTTAACTCGCAGTAGGCCAGATGAACGCGCACCCGGCAGCGGCGCAGTAATCCCAGCGTCAGCCGGTAGAGGGTGTCGCGCGCGTATTCTACCTCGTTGGCATCCGTCCAGACCTGCCCGCGCCGCCAGCGGCGCGAAAGCACGACCGGATGGGTCAGCGGCTGCAGCAGGCGCGCCGACCAGTTCGTACTGCCTACATCTAACCAAAACTGATGATCAACCGGCTGGTTGGAAAGCAAAAAAGTATACGCCGGGGCCAGCAGTACGCCCTCGCCCGGCGCGGCCTGCCACGACTGCACGTACTGCGCCGCCAGCACGCCTTCCTCGATCATCTGAACGTACTCCTGCCCCAATAAAGCCTCATTCCAATCTAACCGACTAGAGGCCGGCAGACGCCCCTGCACCGCCCAGCGGAACTTCTGAGCCGACTCGATCAGATTGGCCGAGATCCGCCCGGCATCCAGGTTGGCGTGAAAGCCAAACCCCGGCTGTGATAAAACCTCGCCGAACAGGCGGCTGAAGAAAAAGTCCAACTCGGTTTCCTGCGTATCGGGGGGGCGGTCAGGGTCTTGGGCATAGGCAGTCAGCCAGACGCGCAGGCGCTCGTAGCGATTGCCCACCCCATAAGAGACGCGCTCGCGAATTTCAGCGCCCACGCGCTCAAAGGGCGTCAGGTAAGGCATCCCGGTGCGGCTGGTATAGACCGCCTCCGTCAGCAGTTGGGCGCGCACCAGGTCTAACCCCTCGATCGCCTGAATAAAGGCGTAAGCCACCTCAAAGCTCGATGGCTTCAGCCCCCAATGAGGGTGCGCCAGGGCCGCCAGCGTCAACAGCGCCTGAGCGGCCGGCTCTTCGCGCAGACTGCGCGATGGGCGGTGCGAGCGGTAGGGAATTCCGCGCCCTTCCAGCCGGTTGGCGAGGGCAAAGCGTAATGCATCCGGCAAAAACGGGGCCAACAGCACGATTTCATGCGGCGGAACGCCCGCATCCAGCAGGTCCGTCACCCGTTCAACAACCCAATCGAGCATCTGCGGGAAAAAGCGCAGATTTTTTTCGGGGTAGTCAATGGCCGCTTTAATTGGCTGTGCGGTCAGGGGTGGGCCGCCCTCGTTTGGGCCTGTCTGAGGGTCGCGGCGGGCGAGGGTTTCGCGCAGCAGGGGCTTGCGCCGCCCATCTTCCTGGGGCGAATCCTCCGCCACCGGATCACGCTCCAACACCCGGCATAACTGCTCTGCGAACCCGGCCAGAGCCGGAGAGGTCACCAGCGTACCGGTAAAAATGTGGTGCTCGTCACAGCCGTTCCCCAGGGTGATGGCGCTGTCGGGGTCGGCCCCCAAGAAACGGCGGAACCCGGCCTCCTGGTCGTAGATCAACAGGGCCGATTGAAAATCTGGCAGCCATTCTCGCAAAATATCGTGGGCAACGGGGGTATCCTCTTCCAGATTATCAACGACCAGATGATGATACGTCCTGCGCAGGTACGCGCGGCACAGGTCAGCAGGCCACAGGTAATGGAAGAATATCTCCATCTGGAGCGAGAAGTCCAGCAGGTTATTTTGCAGGCAGTATTCGCGGAAAAGATTGGCACAGCGCTGTGCATCGGCCAGCACGTTCGCCTGGGCCGTGCTGTCAATCCATGCTTCACGCAGGCGTTCGCCGATCTCAGTGTGAGGGAAGCCGACAAAGGCGGCTTTGTTGAGGTTATCGAGAATCTGCGAATAAATGCGGTTGCGGTCAATGGTGACAGAATCAAAAGCACCCCCTTCTAACAGCGGGCGCACCAGATAAGCCATATAATACAGGGCCGTTTCGAGCGTCAGAAACGAGGGAGGGTGATCGGGGCGCGCAAAGCCGGCCTCTTCGGCCACCAGCGGCCAGAACAGTTCCACCATGCGGCGGGCAAGACCGCCGACCGTCACAGCTTGCAGTTTGCCGCCGGGGGGCATGGCGGGGTCGCTGAGGGCCTCGTGGTAGGGACCGGCCAGGGTGCGTTGCGGAACTAACAACAGGATCGTACTGGCTGGAACGCCAGCGTTCAACAAAGACAGCACGCGGTACACGCCCACCGTGGTTTTGCCGCTGCCGGCCGGGCCTTCGAGGAAAATCTTGCGGTCTAATGGGCGTTTCAAAAGCTCAATTTGCGAGGGAGTGAGTGTGAATGGAGCCATTGTGTTTATTGTGCATGAACGGGCCGCGCTAAGTCAATAGGAGAAGAGCAAGTTTACAGAAATTTTAAGGGAAGGCCGGTTGGCTCATACCAATGGGGCCTCAAAGGTCATTTACTGAATTGTGCGTCAATTGCGTGTTGTGTTCCGCAATTGACGCACAATTTAAAATACTACCCCGCAAAGGATTACGGCATGGTTATGAAGTTCCACCACACGCCGCCGTCGGCTGAGGTCAGCAGAGTGCCGTTGTAGGCCCGCACCTGCCAGTTGTAGCGCGTGTTCTGCAGCAGCCCGCTGACCGTGTAGCTGGT